>JAFGDE010000012.1 GCA_016932255.1 Candidatus Saganbacteria bacterium | reverse complement strand
AGCGTCGAGGCCGCCTCCGGCCCGCTGCGCGACCCTGCGGCGGAAGCTGAGTTTTCGTTGGAGGGAAAAGATGCGGCGACTTCTCGGCACCTATCGGCGCCTCAAAGTCGCCGCCCATCAGCGATGGTTCGCTGTGAATCTAAAATGGGCGAGAGAGGACTTGAACCTCCATGGTGTTACCCACTGGATCCTAAATCCAGCGCGTCTGCCAGTTCCGCCACTCGCCCACGACACGCGCCCAGCAGGACTCGAACCTGCGACCCACAGATTAGAAATCTGTTGCTCTATCCAGCTGAGCTATGGGCGCATATCAACCAGCGACAAGCAATTGATAATCGCTAGTAAAAATCGGAGCGACTGGATTCGAACCAGCGACCTCCTGCTCCCAAAGCAGGCGCTCTACCAAACTAAGCTACGCTCCGATAAAAAGGAAAAGGAGAAGGAACAGAAATAGGCCTTAATGAGGAATCAAGATAAACACTAATTCCTTGTCTTTTCCTAATCCTGATCCTTCTCCTAATCCTATTAATTTTGCTGTGCAAAATTAATTAGCGGGAGACGAGGCTCGAACTCGCGACCCCGACCTTGGCAAGGTCGTGCTCTACCAACTGAGCTACTCCCGCAAAACACAGAAAAAGTTTAGCATGGGGCAGAAGTCTAGTCAATCAGAAATGAAATTATTTTATCGGTTTGCCGATAAATAATAGACTGGAATATGCGTGACGCGCTGGTTCTAGATCACCCTAACAGGAATCTCCCAGCTAGACGGTATTCCAGTCTTTTTATATTATACCCCATTTTTACACCTTATTCAAGTTGCCCGAAACCCGTCCAGAATGTAGAATAGCCATAGCTTAATGGAAAGGTGTGGTCGCTGTGGCTGAAACGACCGATAAACAGGAATTGAAAAAGAACGTCTACGCGCTTGGCTTCACCAGCTTTTTGACCGATGTTTCTTCTGAGATGATCCTGGCGCTCCTGCCGCTCTTTCTGACGGCACTGGGCGCGGGCAAAGCGGCCATCGGACTGATCGAGGGCATTGCTGAAGCGACCGCCAGCCTGCTCAAGACCTTTTCCGGCTGGTTCTCCGACAAGGTCGGCAAAAGGAAACTGCTGGTCGTACTAGGTTATTCTCTGTCAACGGTGACCAAGCCGTTCATCGCTTTGGCCAATAACTGGGGCCAGGTATTGCTGGTCCGCTTTCTTGACCGAGTAGGCAAGGGTGTGCGCACTTCGCCCCGCGACGCCCTGATCTCGGAATCGATCGAAGCGCGCGAGCGCGGCAAGTATTTCGGTTTCCATCGGATGATGGATACCATGGGCGCGGTGGTCGGCACGATGCTGGCTTCTTTGTTCCTTTTTGTCTTTGGCCGCTACTTTGCCATGCCGCTGATGCTCCAGTACCGCACGATCTTCTGGATCGCGCTGATCCCGGGCCTGCTTTCGGTCATCACGCTGGTCTTTTTTGTTAAAGAGCCAAAGTTCGTCGAGCAAGGCAAAAAGCTTTTTTCTTTTCGCGCTGCGCTGCCCAAACCTTTTGTCCGGTTCCTGATCATTGTCGGGCTGTTCGAACTGGTGCACTTCAGCTACGCTTTGTTCATCCTCAGGGTCGCGGAGCTCGGCGTGATCGTGCCGCTCATCCCGCTGGTCTATCTGGCTTACAATATAGTTTACGCGGCCACGGCCATGCCGTTCGGCCAATTGGCAGATAAAGTGGGCAAGAAGACCATGCTGGCAGTGGGTTATCTGCTGTTCGGTTTGATGTGCCTTGGTTTTGCTTTTGCCTCGCAGAGCTATCAGGCCTGGCTGCTGTTCATTATCTTCGGTCTGGCAGTAGCGATCATTGAGGCTGTGCCCCGGGCCATGGTGCCTGACATGGTGCCGTCCGAGGTCAAGGGAACGGCATACGGCTTCTACCATATGCTGGTCGGTTTGATGGACCTGCCTGCCTCTTTGATCGCCGGATTGCTCTGGGATGCTTTTGGTCCGCTGGTAGCTTTTAGCTACGGCGGGGTAGTGGCGGTCATCTCCGCCGGCTTGCTTTTTATCCTGGTTCCTGAGAAAATCGAGACATGAGACGGTTCGTTCTTTTAATTATCCTGGCCGCACTGCTGATCAGCCCGGTACTTGCAATCGTACCCGACCTGGCTTTTCCTTCGGAGATCAGGGTTGTCGGCAACGGGCTTCACTCGGCGGTCTGTGTGTTGCAGCAGAGCTATATCTCACCTGAAGTGGAGCCAAGCTTGCGTTACAGCCTGAGCGGCGGGCCAGCTGGCAATGATGCGACCTTTGATCCCCTGAGCAAGGTTTTTTTCTGGACACCGCCGGAAGGTCAGCCTGGCCGTCATGTTTTCACGGTTTCGGTCAAGGATCCATATGGCAATGAAAGCAGCGACAGTGTTACGGTCGACATCACTGCCGCGGCAAGCCTTGAACCTCTGCCGCATGGCTGGGCTGATCTGAAAATTGCGGAAAGATATTTGCTCGGTCGCGACTACCTGCCGGCCAGCAATTATGTGGAATGGACCATTGCCGGCCTTGATTACCAGGTCGAGATAACGGTGGTCGATTCCCTTGATCAGGAATGCGTGCTGACCTATCTGCCGCAGGAAGGCCGTAATCTGGCAAGCCTGGCCCAGAGGAGCGCGACCATCATGCTGGGCGGCCGCTATATCAGCGAGAACAATAAAACGATCCGACGCGATCTTTATGAGGACCTGTTCGATAATCTTGATCTGGTTTTCAAGAAGGTCAAGGCGATCAAGGTCAGCGGCAGCTTTATTCTAGAGGGGTTCAAAGTGACTGATCGGCCGGCCCTGGTCAGTTCAATGGGAACGGACGAGATCTATCAACCCAGGCTTAATATCGCTTTTGATGACCGCTATTATGAAGATACTGTCTGTTCGGCAAAGGAGCCGATGTCGATCTCTGACGTGCCGGAGATAAAGATCGACCTCAATACTTCGTCGGGCGTCATCTGGCGCCGCGCAAGATTGTTCATTAATGAGACCGAGTACAGCGCGGCCTGGGGCGATTTCAGCCTGGTCGTGGTCAAGCCTTACAAGGAAGCTTCCAGCTTTGACGTTGATTACGCCATGTATCTGCTCAAGATACCCTCAGCTAAAAAACTGCCTTTTGGCGAGCACCATTTTCTTTTTGAAATAGAGAACGCTTACGGCCAGCTGATCAGCCGCGAGGCCTATACCAGGGTGGTGACCGTGCCGGCCCAGATCGAGGGTGCGCCCATGGTCTTTCCCAGCCCGTATAATCCGGCGACCGGTCAGGAAGTCAAGATCCAGTATTCTCTCAGCCTGCAGACTAACGTCGAAATAGTTATTTTTGGAGGCGACGGCTCAACAATAATGAAAAAACGCTTTGCTTCAGGCGAAGAGGGTGGGCGCAAAGGCTTGAACACGATAACCTGGAACGGTAAAAGCGATGCCGGCCTGACCGTGTCCAACGGCATTTATATCGGCGTGATCATTGACCGGGACGAGAATCGCATCCTCGATAAGTTCCGTCTGACGGTCTTTCGCTAAGCTTCCTGATATATCTTCCAGACGGCGTAGACAATGGACAATGCCGCGGCGAAAAAGAACAGGTAAAGCACGCTCTGCGGTATATTGCAGCAGAGCAGGTTAGTGCGGGAAAGAAAATTTATCATATCGTAGAAGATCCAGATCGCGAAAGTAATAGCGATATACCAGCCGTATTCCTTCTTTTTAACGCTTGCCAGACGCACGCCGAGATACATGGCAATTGCTTCCAGACCGATCGAAAGCAGATGAATGATATCAACAAAGCTCATTGGGGCACCTCCTCTTGAGCATATTATAGATATTTCCGCCGGTTTTTCAAGTCATTTGTTTTTTGCTATAATGATGCTTATGCGGACCAAAGCGATAGGTTTATCCTTGACCGTATTAATTTGCGCCGGCCTGCTGCTTTTTGGCTGTGCCAAGGAAGGGCCGGTCAAACCCAGGCTCCTTAGGTCAATGGCGGAGCTTGACCAGCGTTATATCCCGGTGCTGGTCTTTACCGATCTCCACAAACAGCGCGAGGCTGAACTGGCCATGCAGCGCTATAAAGAAAAATGGCTGATCTTTTATGACGACTATCATAAACTTGACCTGTGTTACGGGGAGAACATAGTCGATAAATTCTGGCAGGAAGATTTCAAGCGGCTCAACTATCTGGCCGCCAGCGCCGAAGCGCTGATAGAACAGGGTGAACTGGTCGCGGCCCACGCCCGGCTGGAAGAGATGCGCTATATTTTCAAGGATATGCGGCATCGCCATGGCTTGGATTATTTTCTTGACGGCATGACGGACTTCAATAACGCGATGGAAAGAATGGCCGATATCCTGCGCGGCAAGGACCGCCTGGGCGAGCGCGACCTGCGGCGGCTCAAGGAGATATTTGAGGACGCTCAAAACAGTCTCGACGGCCTGACCGAGGCGCGTTTGAACCGGGAATTGTTCCGCTTTGATCCCGAGAAGGTAACGGCGATCAAGGCCCGTGTACGGCAGGAACAACAGGCTCTGTCGGCTCTGAGCCTGGCCCTGGTTTCTCGCAACGCTGATGATATTTTCCAGGCTGTCCAGGACCTGCAGCCTAATTTTGTCGTGTTGTTTAAAGCGTTCGGCGATTTTCAGCCGATCTTTGATCAGATGGTCAAGGAGCGCGATGAGAACAAAAAAGAAGAGGTGGAGAATGAAACAAAAAATAATTGATTGGTTAAAGACGCGCATTGAAGAGGCTGGGGCCAGGGGTTGTGTTTTCGGCCTTTCAGGAGGCCTGGATTCTGCTGTGGTCGGCATATTATGCAAGGCAGCATTTCCGGACAACGTGCTGGGTCTTTTAATGCCTTGCCACAGCATTGAGTCCGATATAAAACATGCCCAGGAGCTGGCTGAAAAATATTCTATTCCGACCAAACTTATCGATCTGACCCCGGTCCAGAATGAATTCTATGTTCAGCTCGAAGGCAAAAAATATGACAGCAAGGCAATAAGCCTGGCCAGTGCCAATCTCCGGCCGCGCCTCCGGATGATCAGTCTTTATTATCATGCCAATAAGCTGAACTATCTGGTCGTCGGCACCGGCAACCGCTCGGAAGCGGTCATGGGCTATTTTACCAAGTATGGGGATGGCGGGGTGGACCTGCTGCCGCTGGGCAGCCTGCTTAAATCCCAGGTCCGGCAGCTGGCCGAGGAGTTGGGAGTGCCGCGCAGTATCATTGATAAGGCGCCTTCAGCCGGGCTCTGGCACGGCCAGACCGATGAACAGGAGATGGGCATCACTTACGAAGTGCTGGATAAGATAATTGCCGGCCTTGATTCAGGACAGACTAAAGGCCTGGATGCCAGACTGGTCAAGAAGGTCCAGAGCAAGCTGGCTGCCACGGAACACAAGCGTTCTTTGCCGCCGGTTTTCAAGCCCTAAAATAGGCTGACCTGCGGCTGAACGCCGCAGTTTCTTTCGTTTGTATTTTTAGCCTTAATATGCTATATTGTTTGCTCCATGGCCAAATTAGCGCAAAAAGACTTTATCAGCATTCATGACCTCTCTTTTGATGAGATCGATGGGATCTTCCGCCTGACCGAAGACCTCAAGGACAAGCAGCGCCGCGGTGAAAAGCACGAATACCTCTGGGCCAAGTCGCTGGCTATGATTTTTGAAAAACCCAGCACCCGCACCCGGGTTTCTTTTGAGATCGGCATGTGGCAGCTGGGCGGCCTGGCGATCAACCTTGATCAGGAAGCCATCGGCCTGGGCGTGCGTGAGTCGGTCGGGGACGTGGCCCGGACCCTATCGCGCTATGCTGACGCCATACTTGTGCGGACCTTTGAGCATGAAAAGGTCCTGGAGCTGGCCAAGAATTCTTCTGTGCCGGTCATTAACGGCCTGTCAGACCTGCTGCATCCCTGCCAGGCGCTGGCAGACATCTTCACTGTCCGCGAAAAGAAAGAGGGCCAGCTCAAAGGGCTTAAGATCGCCTATATCGGCGATGGCAACAATGTCTGCCATTCGCTGATGCTGGCCTGCGCCAAGCTGGGCATTAACCTGACCGTGGCCTGTCCCAAAGGCTATGAGCCGGACCAGCTTATAGTTGACTGGGCCTTTGCCGACGCTAAGAAAACGGGCGTTGAGATGAATATCCTGCATGATCCGGTGATCGCGGCCAAGGATGCCGACGTCATCTATACCGATGTCTGGGCTTCCATGGGCCAGGAAAAAGAAAGCGCCAAGCGCAAGAAGGTCTTCCGCAAGTTCCAGGTCAACCAGGGCTTGATCGAGCTGGCCAAAGATGATGTGATAGTGCTCCATTGCCTGCCGGCGCACCGGGGTGATGAGATCACCGATGAAGTGCTCGACGGCACGAATTCCGTTGTTTTCGACCAGGCGGAGAATCGCCTGCATGTGCAAAAAGCTATTCTGACGATGTTACTGGGAGGCGTCTAATGGTCAAAAAAGTTGTCCTGGCTTATTCCGGCGGGCTCGACACCTCTGTGATGATCCCCTGGCTCAAGGAAAAATATGGCTGCGAGATAATCGCTTTTGCCGCTGATGTCGGCCAGGAGGAAGAGCTGGACGGCCTTAAGGAAAAGGCGATCAAGACCGGCGCTTCAAAGATCTATATCGAGGACCTGACCAAGGAATTTGCCGAAGATTTCCTGCTACCGATGATCAAGTCCGGCGCGATTTATGAAGGTAATTATTTGCTGGGTACTTCGATTGCCCGGCCGCTGATCGCCAAGAAGCAGGTCGAGATCGCCAAGAAAGAAAAAGCCGACGCTGTGGCCCACGGCGCGACAGGCAAGGGCAACGATCAGGTCAGATTTGAGCTGACATTTAAGGCGCTGGCCCCTGAACTGAAGATCCTGGCGCCCTGGCGCGAATGGGAGCTGAAAGGCCGGGAAGAGGAGATTGATTACGCCAAAGCGCGCAACATCCCGGTACCCGTCAGCAAGAAGAAGCCATATTCTTCCGACCGCAACCTCTGGCACATCAGTTACGAAGGCGGCATTCTAGAGGATCCCTGGTACGAACCGAAAGAAGACATGTTTTTGTTGACAGTTTCGCCGGACAAAGCCCCGGCTAAACCTGAGTACGTGGAGATCGAGTTCGAACGCGGCATGCCCAGGTCGGTCAACGGGAAGAAGATGACGCTGGTCGAGCTGATCAAGGCCCTGAACAAGCTTGGCGGCAAGCATGGGGTAGGCCGGGTAGATATAGTCGAGAACCGGCTGGTCGGCATCAAGTCGCGCGGTGTTTATGAAACCCCGGGCGGTACGGCCCTGTATCTGGCCCATCAAGCGCTGGAGACCATTACGCTGGACCGTGAGACCATGCATTATAAACAGCTGGTCGCGCAGAAATACGCTGAATTGATCTATAACGGCCAATGGTTCACTCCATTGCGCGAATCGCTGGACTCGTTCATCGAAAAAACGCAGGAGAACGTGACCGGCGTGGTCAGACTGAAGCTGTTCAAGGGCAATTGTTCCGTTGTCGGCCGCAAAGCGCCCAGATCGCTTTACAATCCTGAACTTGCTTCTTTCGAGAAGGAAGAGATCTATAATCAGAAAGACGCGGAAGGGTTCATCAATCTGTTCGGATTGCCGCTGAAGGTCGCGGCCCAGATAAAAAAGGGCAAGTAGATCCGGGGAGGTCAAGGAGGAAAAATGCCTAAGAAAAGCAAGAGCCGCAAATCAAAGAAAGCCTGGTCCGGCCGCTTCCAGAAAGCCATGGCTAAGTCCGCGGAAGAGTTCACCAGTTCCACCCATTATGACGTCAGGCTCTACAAGCAGGATATTGTCCAGAGCATTGCCTATGCTCAAACACTGCTTAAGGCCCATGTTATCTCGGCCAAGGAAGCAAAACGGATCATTAAAGGTCTTGAGGCCATTCTGAAAGGCATGGAAAGAGGCAAGGTCAAGCTTGACCCGGCATTGGAAGATGTCCATATGAACATAGAGTCCATGCTTATCAGTAAGATAGGTGATGTGGGCAAAAAGCTGCATTCCGGCCGGTCCCGCAATGACCAGGTCTCCACCGATCTGCGCATGTACCTCAAGTTCGAGGCCACCGAGATAATCATGCTGATCAAAAAAATGCAGACGGTCCTGCTGGACCTGGCTGAACAGCATATCAAGGTCATTATGCCGGGTTATACACATCTCCAGCGGGCCCAGCCCGTACTTTTATCACATCATTTAATGGCCTATTTTGAGATGCTCGAGCGGGATAAGGCCCGTTTTATTAGTGCCGGCGCTGCGGCTGATGTGATGCCGCTGGGTTCAGGCGCTCTGGCAGGCAATGATTTCAAGATCGACCGGGAGTTGCTGGCCAAGGAACTTGGCTTCAGCTGCATTTCAGCCAACAGCATGGATGCCGTGTCCGACCGTGATTTTGTGATCGATTTTATCGCGGCCTGCGCCGTGCTGATGATGCATCTGTCGCGTTTTTCTGAGGAAATAGTGCTCTGGTCGACCTGGGAATTCGATTTTATCGAGCTATCCGACAAGTTTGCCACAGGTTCTTCTATCATGCCCCAGAAAAAGAACCCCGACATTGCCGAAATCGTCCGGGGCAAGACCGGCCGGGTCTATGGCCATCTGCAGGGCCTGCTGACCACTATGAAAGGTTTGCCGCTGGCCTATAACCGCGATATGCAGGAAGATAAGGAAGCGGTATTTGACGTGGTCGACACCGTCCGGACAGTGCTTGATGTTTTCGGTGAGATGCTGGCCAGCATTAATTTTAACGCTGAGCAAATGGGCCGCTCGGCTAAAAAAGGTTATCTGACAGCGACCGACCTGGCCTCATACCTGGTCAGGCGCAATGTGCCTTTCAGGGAAGCGCATAAAATAGTTGGGGAGATAGTGGCTTATTGTGAAGAATCGAACATGGAACTGGAGTATCTTTCACTCAAGCAGCTAAAACAGTTCTCTGATAAGTTCAGCTATGATGCAACGCGCATCCTCTCAGCCCAGAGCTCAGTTAACAGCAAGGACGTGCCCGGCGGGACCGCACCGAACCGGGTCAAGGACGCGATAAAACATGCCAGAAAACACCTTCTTCATGATAAAGCCTGACGGGGTTTCGCGCGGACTGCAAGGCGAGATATTGGATCGGGTAGAACGGACCGGCTTGAAAGTGATCCAACAGGCAGAACATACGCTCAGCCAGGCCATGGCAAAGGATCTTTATTCGGTCCATAAAGGCAAGCCGTTCTATACCGGTTTGGTCAAATTCATCACATCAGGCCCGGTCGTGCTCTGCCGCCTCAGCGGCGAGAACGCGATCGAACGCACTCGCGGGTTGATGGGCGCGACCGATCCGCGTGAAGCAGCTGCCGGGACCATCCGCGGGGATCTCAAAGAAGATAGTGTCCTTAATGCTGATGGGATCATCAAGAACCTAGTGCACGGGTCTGACGGTCCTGAATCGGCCAGGCGGGAACTGGCCATTTTCTTTAAATGAGGTCAGCCGCGGTCCTGCTCATATCACTGTTCCTTTGCCTGCCTTCCCTGGCCCAGAACGTGGATCTGCCAAAGCGCCAGGGCGTGGTTTCTGATAACTTTGAAGTGCTTAACATCGCCACCCGGGCCAGAATAGAAGCGCTGGCAGCTGAATTAAAGAGCGTTACCAGCATCAACCTGGCCATCGCCTTGATCAAGACCTCCCGACCGCTGTCGATCGAAGAATACGGCCAGCGGCTATATAAGGCCTGGGATGTTGGTCAGAGCGAAGAAGGCCTTGACCACGGCGTTTTAATGCTTATCTCGATCATCGATCGCGAGGTAAAAATAATCCCGGGCAGCGGTATAGATTTCCTTTTTTCTCAGGATATCAAAGAGAGAATGGAGATGTCGCTCTATCCCTTGCTGGGAGAGGGCCGGATCTCTGACGCGACGCTCTTAGGGTCGGCGGCCATTGCTAATTATCTGTTGAGCGAATGGCCGAAGTACCAGCGCGAAGGCCGGCAGATCGGTTGGCAGGAGATATCGAAGGTCTTTTTCGCGCTGACAGCCGTAGCAGTACTGCTGACCCTGATCTACGGCGGAACGATCCTGACC
Source organism: Candidatus Saganbacteria bacterium (assembly GCA_016932255.1). Classification (GTDB taxonomy): domain Bacteria; phylum Margulisbacteria; class WOR-1; order O2-12-FULL-45-9; family O2-12-FULL-45-9; genus JAFGDE01. The sequence continues at coordinate 140,025 of JAFGDE010000012.1, read as the reverse complement.
ATGTTCGGAACCATCGTCGGCGGTATCTTTGGCTTCATCTTTTTTGGTATTCCGGGCATGCTGTTGGGTGCAACAATTGGTTTTATGCTCAATATCGGACGGGTTGAGCGCAAGCTGGGTCAGGCGGAAAAAGAAATGCTAAAATTGTATCGTGACTGGAAGAGTAAAAAGGAGGTCAATAACAATGAAGATAAAGGTCAGTGAAGGGTCGGTGCTAAATGTTAAAGGCGATCTGCTGGTCGTGAACGCTTTTGAAGGGATCAAAAAACCTGGCGGCGCGACAGCGGTAGTGGATAAAAAGCTTTCCGGAGCGATCATTGAACTGATCAAGAGCGGGGAGATCACGGGTAAGCTTGGTGAGGTCAACCTTGTCCATACCCAGGGCAAGCTGTTGGCCAAACAGGTCCTGGTCGTTGGTCTGGGCAAGGCCGGAGAATTTACCCTTGATCGGGCGCGGATCGCTGCCGCGGCTGTAGTGGCTGAAGCCAAACGCATCAAGGCTAAAAAGGTCGCTTCTATCGTTCACGGTGCCGGTGTCGGCGGACTGGATATCAAACCGGCTGCTCAGGCGCTGGTCGAGGGCGGAATGCTGGGAGCCTATCGCTATAACGGGTACATTACGGTCAAGGATGATTCTTTTTTTGAGGTCGAAGAGCTCAACATCGTGGAGCAGGACGCGAAGAAGATCGGCCAGATCAAGGCTGGCGTTCGTTTGGGCCAGGTCGTCGGTGAATCGGTCAACAATGCCCGCGATCTGGTCAACGGACCGGCCAACCGGGTAACACCGACTTATCTGGCTGCGTGCGCTAAAAAGATCACCGGAGTGAAGGTCAAAGTCATCGGCCTGGCCGAAGCCAGGAAAATGGGCATGGAGTCCTTTTACTCTGTTTCCAAAGGATCCAAGGAACCGGCCAAGTTCATCGTTATCCGTTACGGCAAGGGCAAACCGGAATACGGCCTGGTCGGCAAGGGCGTGACCTTTGACGCCGGCGGGATCTCGCTCAAGCCTTCGCGCAAGCTCTGGGAGATGAAGATCGATATGTCTGGTGCTGCGGCAGTGCTTGAGACAATGCGGGCCATTTCTAAACTAAAGGTTAGAAAGAACGTGGTCGGCATTCTGCCCTGTACTGAGAACATGCCTGACGGAGAAGCCCAGAAGCCGGGTGACGTGGTCGGCTCGCTCTCCGGCAAAACCATTGAGATAATCTCGACCGATGCCGAAGGCCGCATGGTGCTGGCTGACGGTATCACCTATGCCAGGAAACTCGGAGTAAAGAAGATCATTGATGTGGCTACTTTAACCGGAGCCTGTATCTCCGCCCTGGGGGATGCGGCTTCCGGCATCATGGGCAACGATCAGCAATTGATCGACCAGCTGGTCGAAGCTGGCAGGGAAAGCGGCGAAAAGCTCTGGCAGCTGCCGTTGCTTGAGGAATATAAGGATTATTCCAAGAGCAAGGTCGCTGACATCAAGAACGCGACCGAGCAGGGCATGGCCGGGCCCTCGATCGGCGGACTGTTCCTGCAGCTCTTTGCTGAGAACGCGGCCTGGGCCCATATTGATATTGCCGGCACCGCTTTCCTGGGTAAAGAGCGCGGCTATCTATCCTATGGCGCGACCGGTGTTATGGTCAGAACGTTCATCAATCTACTGACCAGGTGAGATGAGGCTAAGATACGTAATAAGTGTTCTGTTATTCTTAAGCTCAGCGGTCTTGGCTACGACCCTGGAAAGGGGAGTAGCGCCGGAGCTTAAGCCTGAGAACCAGACCGTTTTTCAGGAAGTTTATCTTATTAAGGTCGAGAACCGCCGGGACGGTCTGATCGCTGTCAGCCGCGACCACGGTGTCAGCTGGCAGGAGCTGGGCCGCGTACTTTATCCCGCTGACCGCGTCAGTAAAACAGGTTATGCTGCCGCTGCCTGGGTCAAGCCCGGCCGCGTTTCAGCCACCGCGGTCAACGCGATCCACATCAAGACAGGCTCGATCGAGGTCGAGCGGACCATCTTTACTCTCTTGCCGAAAGAATTTGTTAAACCGCCGGGACGCTATCGTTCTTTTCTCAGCCAGGACTCCTCGATCTACACCGATATCCCGGCTGGCACGAAGATCTTTGGCAGCGGCGAAGCTCCGTTCGTAGGCAATGTCGTGCTGCTCTCAAGGGGCAGCGCCCATATCGAACTTTTACCCGAGGGTTTCGTGCCTCAGGTCGATGATACTTTTATTATAATAGTTGACCGGCCGGCTGAGCGGCCCAGCGCCTTGGTCTTTGAGAACCGTTTTGGCGGCAGGATCACCCTGGAATATCCTTCGGGCCAGCAGAAAGTAGTCGGCGAGGTCCTGCGGCCTGTTTCGGGTATTGGCCGGTTCGAGGGGAGCACTTATACTGGTCCGGGACGCATCCGCGCCAATCATGCCGGCGTTATCTGTGTTTCTGTTTCTCCTGTCGGCGAACTGGGCGGTTTTCAGATAGTGCCGGCTTTGCACGGCCAGGAGATGAATTACGTTAAGCATATGAGCCAGTATATGGTCGTCGGCCCGCCTGCGGTCGAGGACCCATCCCTTGAAGGCATCGCGCCATTCTTCCATTACTACATCCAGCCGGAATACGGCGCGGCTGACCTTGAAGCTGATGACTGGCAGGAAAAGCTGCTGCAGCATTATCTGGTCGAAGTTAAATTAAAAAGCAAGGACAACTGGCAGGCTATGCCGGTATTCGCTCTGCGCCGCGATTTTCCACTGCCGCGCTGGGCTAACTCTGCGTTTGACAGGGTGACGCATTTCAGGATATTATTTCCAGTGATAGCGACGGAAAAATGAGCAAAACATATTATCTGACCACACCGTTATATTATGTGAATGACGTGCCGCATATTGGGCACGCCTATACCACTGTGGCTGCCGATGTGCTGGCCAGATATAAGAGATTAATGGGCTTTGACGTCCACTTCCTGACCGGCACTGACGAGCACGGCCAGAAGATCTGGCGCGCGGCTGAAGCGAAAAAAACCGAGACGCAGAAGTTCGTCGATCAAATGGCCGATGGTTTTAAGTCCGCCTGGCAGGTGCTGGGTATTTCTTATGATGATTTTATCCGCACGACTGATGAACGCCACGTCAAGGTCGTCCAGCAAGTCTTTCACCAGCTGCTTAAGCAGGGCGATATTTATAAGGGTTCGTATGAAGGCTGGTATTGCGTGCCTTGCGAATCTTTCTGGAACGAATCTGAGTTAAAAGAGGATATTGATGGCCGGATGCTTTGTCCTGACTGCGGCCGCGAGACTGAAGTACTCAAAGAAGAGAGTTATTTCTTTAAACTTTCCAAATATGAAAAGCAATTATTGGAGCATTTTGAGTCAAACCCTGACTTTCTTCAGCCGCAGTCCCGGCGCAATGAGATACTGCAGTTCGTCAAGCAGGGCTTAAAGGACCTGTCCATTACCCGCACGGCTTTTCCCTGGGGCATAGGGGTGCCGGACGATCCCAAGCATGTGATCTATGTCTGGTTCGACGCTTTGCTGAACTATATCTCAGCGCTCGGTTATCCTGCGGGCAAGGAGTTCACACAATTCTGGCCGGCGGACGCGCACCTGATGGGCAAGGAGATCGTGCGGTTCCACGCGGTGACCTGGCCCTGTATGCTGATGGCCCTGGGCATCCATTTACCTAAAAAGATTTTCGGCCATGGCTGGTGGACGGTCGAAGGCAAGAAGATGAGCAAATCAAAGGGCAATGTGGTCGATCCTCTGGCCTTGAGCCGGGAATACAGCGTTGATGTCGTGCGTTATTTCCTGATGCGCGAGGTCTCCTTCGGCGATGACGGCAATTTTTCCATGACTTCGTTCGTTAACCGCTACAACGCTGATCTGGCCAATGATTTTGGCAATCTGCTCAGCCGGACCTTATCCATGGTTGATAAATATTTTGAAGGAATTATTCCTGAGATTATAGATTTTAAATTACTTGGGTTTGATCAGATAAGCAAGGATCTTCTTGCTGCTGTTAGGGTAATGGAAGATGAATTTGATGCCCGCATGCAGGAATTTTCTTTTAGTGAAGCTCTGGCAGAGATTTGGAAAGTTGTCAATTTAGCTAATGCTTACATTGAGAAAGAAGCTCCTTGGAAACTGTCAAAAGAAAAACAAACTGATAAACTTGCTGCTGTTATGTATCTTTTATGTGAAACATTAAAAAGAGCAGCTGTTTTGGTTTCTCCATTTATGCCTTCTACTGCGGAAAAAATGTGGGAGCAGTTAAATCTATCCTTGCCTTTTTCCATAGATAGAAAGATAATGGGTGTCAAAGTCGCCAAAGGCCAGCCGCTCTTTCCCCGCGTCCAGAAGTGACGGATTCAAGACGTTTTTGGGTTCTAGGCCTGCCTGCCGGCAGGCAGGCGCTAGGTTCTGGGTTCTAGGATCATTATATATTTTATTTCTCTTATAATAAAAATCCAAAACCTAGAACCCAGAACCTAATAACCTGGTAATAACCTTGCTCCCAGGTAAGCATGCCCAAAAAGTGTTTATCAAAACGTGATACTGCCCGGTTCTGCTCCCAGCTCAGGTTGCTGTTATCCTCAGGCGTGCCTTTGCTTCAGGCCTTGCAGATCGTCAGGCGTTTGTCAGGCTGGCCGCGGCTGGAACAGGTTTGTAGCGCGGTCAGCGAGGGTAGGTCTCTTTCGGCAGCAAGTGAAGGTTTCCTGCCGGTAGTAGCGCTTACCTCTTTACGGGGGGCTGAGGCCTGCGGGGGCATGGAAGAAGTCCTGCTGAGGTTAAGTCTGCATTTTGAGGCCAGGGCGGATGTCGAGGACAAGATCAAAAGCGCTCTGATCTATCCCTGTTTTGTCCTGTTGATCTGCCTGCTGACAGTCTGCCTGCTGGTCTTTCTGGTGTTGCCCGGCTTTAAAACGTTCTTCATTGACCTTAACGCGGATCTGCCCTGGTTGACCCGCATGATGCTTTGGCTCGGAGAGGCCGCCGCGAATAACTGGTACTGGCCGCTTGGCCTGTTCGGCTGCCTGGTTGTGGCCATGCCGCGCTTTGGGCCGAACAACAGGCTAAGACAGGCCTGCCAGGCCCTGGCCAGCAGAAGCCGCACCTATTGCCGGTCACAAGCCTCTTCTTTGTTCTTTTCTCTGGCAACGCTTCTTGAAGGCGGTGTGGCTATTAGTGAAGCCCTGCGCACGTCGGCTTCTGCTGCTGCTTGTCCGATCTTTGCAAAGAGAATTAATTTCCTCAAGGACCGGGTCGAAGCCGGAGAAAAACTCAGCACCGCTTTAGCTGAGGATAGGCTGTTTAACGGATCGGCTGTGCAAATGGTCCTGGTCGGAGAAGCGACAGGGCAGCTGGCCGTGATGCTCCGGGCGGCGGCCGAAGTTTATGACAGGGAGCGGGAATTGATGGTCAAAAGACTTTTGTCCCTCTTGGAACCCGGCCTGACATTGTTCGTGGGACTGATCGCCGGCGTCGTTGTGCTGGCCATGTTCCTGCCTTTGGTCAATATGATATCCAGCCTGCAATAAGGTATAATAAGGAGGTGAACAAGATGAGACGCGGTTTTACCATCATGGAGATGCTGGTTGTTATCGGCATTATCGGACTGCTGGCCGTTTTTTTAGTGCCCGGCTTGATGGGAGCCAAGGACAAAGCCAAAGAGGCGGCGGTCAAATCGGTCATGCATACTGTCCAGCTGGCTGTCGAAGCCTATGAAATGGAGAACCAGACCTATCCGTTGGACAATAACCTGCCGCTGGAGAGCCTCTGCCGTAATTATCTGATGGCCGCCGGCTATATTGCCGATGTCCCAACCAATCCCTTTACAGGTCAGTCTTATAGGGATACGGACGCGGCCGGCAGGATCATTTATACTTATGACCCGAACTCGGATAAATACATTTTAACGGCCTATAACCGCTCAGGCACCAAGAAAATCCAGGAGCTATCCAACCTGTGATGAATAACCTGAGGCGCAAGTTGTTGGTCTTGTCCCTTCTGGTAATGTTTCTGGCCGGCTGCAGCGGTCAGAGCCATCGGGCGGTCAAATCGGTCAAATTGCCTGACCCGTCCCAGGCCGATCAAAACGGCCGGCTGGTGCTTTCCCTGGCCGGCGAGGTCTCGATCCTGAACCCGATCCTGTCCACTGACACGACATCTTCAGCTGTTGAAGGGACGATCTTCACCGGCCTGATCACTTTTAACGAGAACCTGGAGCCGGTGCCCGACCTGGCCACTTCCTGGAGCGTTTCCAAAGACGGCAAGGTCTGGACCTTTAAGCTGAGGCGGGACGTTAAGTGGCATGACGGCGTGCCGTTCACTGCGGATGACGTGGTCTTTACCTTTAACTCGATCCTCGATCCCAAGGTCAACTCGGTCCGCCGCGGGGACTATATCATCGATGGCCGGCCGATCGTTTTCAAAGCGGTCGATAAATATACGGTCAAAGCGGTCCTGCCCAAACCGTTCGCGCCTTTCCTGACCCGCTCCGGTATGAGCATCATCCCTAAACATATCTTAAAGGGCAAGGATATCAACACCGCGGCGTTCAACCGGAAGCCGATCGGCACCGGACCGTTCAAGTTCAAAGAGTGGGTGACCGGCGATTATCTGACCGTGGTGCGCAATCCCGGCTATTATCTGGGCAAGCCGCGCCTGGCGGAGATCATTTACAAGATCATTCCGGATGAGAACGCTACACTGGTCGCCCTGGAAGCCGGGGAGATCGACTCAGCCGGCATCCCGCCCAAGGATTATAAGCGGATGAAGTCCATGGCCGGGGTCAATGTTTTTGAATATGATAATCTCGTTTATACATATCTCGGTTTTAATCTGGGGAACCCAAAGTTCAAGGATAAGCGTGTCAGGCAGGCTCTGGCTTATGCGACCGACAAAAAGCAGCTCGTCAGCTTGTTGTTCAAGGGCCTGGCGTCTCCTGCTTACGCGCCGTCCGCGCCGATCTCCTGGGCTTACACCAATGAGGTCGCCAAGTATCATTACGATCCTGCCAAAGCCAAAGCTTTGCTCAAAGAAGCAGGGGCGCAAGACCTGGAATTCACTATCCTGACCAATCAGGGCAACAAAGAGCGGGAAAAAGCCGCGGTGATACTCCAGCAGCAGTTTAAAAAGGTCGGGGTCAAGGTCAATGTCCGGGTCATGGAATGGTCGGCCTTGCTTAAGATCGTTAACGCGCCCACAGGGCCCAAGGATTTTGACGCGGTCCTGATGGGCTGGTCATTAGGCCTGGACCCTGACGCGTATTCGATCTGGCATTCTTCTCAATATCCCAAAGGCTTTAATTTTATCGATTATCACAATCCTGAGGTCGATCGCCTGCTGGAAAAAGGCCGTCTGACCATGGACAAAGAAAAACGCAAGCAGGTCTATGCCAAGCTCTGGCAGATCATCGCTTCCGACCAGCCGTATCTTTTCCTCTGGTACCCGAAATCAGTCGTTGGCGTAAGCGAGCGGGTCGGGGGGTTGTCAAAACCTAGTCCTGCCGGCCTGATGCTTCATCTGGAAAAAGTTTTTGTGACCAAATAGTTAGCCCGAGGCTGAACGCCTCGGTTCCTTTTATTAGATAGAGGAACCGACAGGTTCACTGTCGGGATAACCATATGAGAAAATTTATCTTAAAACGGCTGATTCAACTTGTCCCGCTGCTGATCGGGGTTTCCCTGATCTCTTTCTTTGTCATGCACCTGGCGCCGGGCGATCCGACCTCACTCTTTACTGACCCGAACATCGATCCGGTCGAGCTGGCGCGCATCCGCGCCAACTGGGGCCTGGACAAGCCGGTCATTCTCCAGTATTTCTACTGGCTGGGCAATGTTTTGCGCGGCGACTTTGGCAATAGTTATATGACAGGACAGCCGGTCCTGCATGAGATACTCCAGCGCCTGCCCAATACTTTGCTGCTCATGATCTCGTCATATTTTCTGACCTTATTGATCACGATCCCTCTGGGCGTTATCTCGGCGGTGAGAAAGGGGACCTGGTTTGATAACCTGGTCACGGTCTTGTCCTTCATCGGCATGGCCACGCCCTCGTTCTGGCTGGGTTTGATGCTGATGCTGTTGTTCGCGGTCGAGCTTGACTGGCTGCCTGCGGTCGGTATGTACGATGTGTTGTCCGGCAGTCATGGGCCGATCGCCACGGTATTTGATGTTTTCCGTCACATGATCTTACCGTTGACCACTATGACGATCCTCAGTCTGGCCGGGATCACCCGGTATCAGCGGGCAGCTATGCTTGAAGTGCTGGACCAGGATTATATCAGGACTGCCAGGGCCAAAGGCCTGCCGGAACGCATAGTTATCTACAAACATGCTTTACGCAACGCGCTGATCCCGATAGTGACCATTCTAGGTTTATCTCTGCCGGGCCTGTTCGGCGGCGCGTTTATCATCGAGACGATCTTTGCCTGGCCGGGCATGGGCAGGCTGGGAGTTTTGGCGATCTTCCAGCGCAACTATCCGCTGATCATGGGGATCGTTGTCTTTTCAGCTGTCCTGATCATGCTGGGCAATCTGCTGGCGGACATTGGCTACGCGCTGGTCGATCCGAGGATAAGATATGCTAAAAAATAGATCTTGGGTGATGATCGTGCTATTTTTAATCGGTCTAGCTGTTGCATCCGTTGCGCTGTACACCGACGGTTCGATCCCGCCTTTGAGAACAACCTATAACCCAAACCGCCGCTCACCCGTGCTGGCCGGCAATCTAACTTATGCTACTTCGGTCAAAGTCGATCTGGCTGGTTGTCCTGCGCAGATGGAGACTATCAAGAACGAAATCAGCGGCGATCTGATCCGTCTGACCATCTTTTCGCCCGGATATCCGGTGGTCAAATATGAATTGAACAAGAGGACCGAAGAGATAATGGTCACGGACTCGGCTGGGACCAGGATATTGAAGTACGGCGCGCCGGAAGGCCGCGACCAGTATTATGTGATTTTAGGCTTGATGCAAAAATATCAGCAAGCGATCTGCGGCAAGATCGGTTTGTCCTATGATCTGGCGGATAACACGCTGAGCGTAGATGAGGTAGTTTATCTAGCCGCGATCAAGGCCCCGGCTGACCTGTCAATAGCGGCAGATTCTTCTGTAAGCGGGCTGAATATCAGTGTTTCCCGGGGAACAGAAACGATCGTCTGCCGGTTCGATCCTTCCTCCGGCACATTTAGCTATGATTCTGATATTAAATTTGCCGATGCATATGAGCTTGACCAGACAACTGGCACAGGGCTTGTCGCGGTCAATGACCCATATCCAGCTGTTTCAGCCTCAGGGCTTACGACAGGCGGTATTAGCAACTATCTAAAAAAGGAAGCTAGTAAAGCCCTTGCCCCGATCAATGAATATATGGAAAGCCGACGGTTCCTGGCGAGGCAATCCGCCAGAGTCGTTGGCCAGCAGTACGGCATGATGATGAAGTTGCAGAATATTGTTAAAGAGCCTATGAAACGGCCGGTCGAGCCGGATATTACGGATATAATCTGGGTCAGTAAAACTGACGGTATTGTGCGGATCAAGGGCACAGCCGACCCGGCTGACAAGGTTGATCTCAAGATATATATTACGACACCCGATGGAGCGACCAGAGCGCTCTCCAATAACCCGACCTGGATGGGCAATAATTGGGAAGTCGTAAATACTTTCAATAAGCTCAAAGCCGGCCATAACAAGATCAATGTCATCATCAGCAAGGCAGATAACCGGGAAGTTGAGTCAGGCGACGCCTCTGTCTATCTTGGTTCTGGCGGTGAACCGGATCTGATCCTGGTCAGTCCGAGGGATAGGCAGGTGTTTGCTAGTGATGAACTCTTTAATAAAATGGAAATCCTAATAAAAGTAAGGGGTAGAGCTACTATTGGAACGGAGATTGTGATAGGTGTAAATTCCTTTTCCGTGGTAGGAGATGATTCGTTTGATCTGTCGGATTGGAAGGTTGAAAATGTAAAGGAAGGACTAAATCAAATTAATTTATTAGCTTCGGGCAGTAAAGGTGTTCTTCTGAATAAGAATATTATAGCAGCATATGGATTCTCTATTAAATCAAAAGGATTATCTTATGTTCTTCGTCGAGGAGACATCCTGTTTAATGGTACTTCTCCAGATGAAGAAGGGATAGTTAAAGGCCATCCTGCTATTCCCATGGATCCAGATCACACCGGCATTTATACTGGCGATGGTCAAGTAACTGAATCAAAGCCGCTGTTTGTTAAAACAAGGAGCCTTAATGACTGGGATAATGATAGTTTCTACTACGCTGTCCAGGTCCCGAGACTGGTCAGTGAGTCTGATCGTATTAAGGTCTGCGAAGCGGTCAAAAGTAAGGTTGGCCACAACTATAAGGTACCGATCCATACCATCCCTCAATATAATTTGCCAGAAACCCTGGCGGGCCGGTATTGCCCTGATCAAGGCGGATTTTATTGCAGTGAGCTCGCTTTTTGGGCCTGGTCCAAAATTGCAGCTGAACAGCATTTTGATATTGGTATTGATAAGCAAGACTTGTACTTTCCCAATAGATATAAAGGTGATGATAATCATGATTCTGTCTTGCCGGCTTATTTGTGTGAAAAGAGTATGGAAGCGAGGAAAATGAAATGATTAGAAAATCGATTTTAATTGGTGTGGTTGGTTTATTGTTAATGGGAATAACTGCATATGCTAGAGAGTTTAATATTTCTGGAGTATCTGATGTGGCGGTTAATAAAGCAGGAAATCGATTGATTTTAGATAATTCAAAAATAGCTATTTATGATTCATTAAATGAATTTAAAGGGATGTTAAATGAAAAGATAGGCGAAATCGATACATGGATAAAAATGATTGGCAATTTATCCGATCGCGGTGTTGCTGAAATTAAAATAAAGGGTAAAAAAATTAGCCCTAGAGATATCATTACCTATGCTGAATATCTTCATTGTGCTCCTGATATCGAGTCTTTAAAAGAAAAGATATTCTTTCCAAGACATCTCGTTTTAGGTGAAAATGATCGCATATATGCAATTGGTAATGACTACAACGGAAAATTTGGCCGTGCCGCTATTATTGACCCCAATGACGGCCACACTATCCTGGCTTTTGGTGAATTCACGGATAATGACACTCCTTACGGCCTCTGGAACCCTCGCGGGATCGCGACTGATAATGAGGGCAATATCTATATTGCCAATCAGGGCCCGTATTGCGTCAAGAAATTCAGCCCTGAGGGAAAGTTCTTGGCTCAATGGTGCGCCCGCGGGACCGAAGAAGGAGAGTTCATGAATCCGATGGGGATAGCCGTTGATCCCAGGAATAGCGACGTCTATGTGCTTGACAGCTATGAACCGCCCGGCAAATTTGACCTAAACGAGCAGATGCGTGTACAGAAATTCACCAAAGATGGTAAGTTCATCAAGAAGTGGGGCGAGCGCTGGTGGGTCCGCTGGCCGATCAGCTGGAATAATATCAAGGAGCAGCTGTTTTGGGCCTTTTATATTGATCGCTCGGTCATCATGCCCAGAATAGCCATGGTGCCGACCATAGAAGAACCATCAGGGATCGCGGTTGACAGCAAAGGCTATGTCTATATCGCTGAGCGGCGCAAATACAGGATCAATAAATACACGAGCAACGGCCGTTTGGTCAAGCGCTGGGGCAGGCAAGGGAGCGGTCCAGGCGAATTCCTCTTTGACGTTTCGGGCCGGCCGATAGGCATGGCGGTCGATGCTGATGATAATGTTTACGTGGTCGACCATGAGAACGACCGGGTGCAGAAGTTCAATTCCAACGGGAGATTCCTGGCGGAGATAAAGTGAAAGCAGCCCTAAAGCTGTACACTTGTTGATAAATGTATAGAAATAAGACTGATAAGATATGCTAAAAAATAGGCTGGCAAAATTCGGTCTGGCTGTCTTGCTGCTGTTCTTTCTGACAGCGGTTTTTGCGCCGGTCATAGCACCCTATGACCCTGACGAGATCGTGGCCTCTGACACGCTGGCGCCAAGTCTCAGTCATCTCTTTGGCACGGACGACCTGGGCCGGGATATTTTCAGCCGGGCGGTCTATGGCGCGCGCATCTCGCTGACGGTCGGTTTTGTCGCGGTAACGATCTCTGTCCTGATCGGCACGCTGCTGGGCGCTTTGGCCGGCTATTTCTCCGGCTGGACCGACGGCGTTATCATGAGATTTGTTGATGTTATGCTGGCGTTCCCTTCGATCTTTTTGATCCTGGCCATCCAGGCCATGCTGACCCCCAATATATATAATGTTATGATCGTGATCGGCCTGACCTCATGGATGGGGGTGGCGCGCCTGGTCAGGGGCGAATACCTCAAGATCAGGGAGCTCCAGTATGTTGAAGCGGCCAGGGCGATCGGCTGCTCGCATTTTAGGTTAATTTTCCGGCATATGCTGCCCAATGCCCAGGCACCGATCATCGTGGCCGCGACCTTAGGTATGGCTGGAGCGATCCTGACCGAATCAGCCTTGTCGTTTTTAGGCATGGGGGTTCAGCCGCCCATGCCGTCCTGGGGTAATATGCTGATGGATGCGCAGGCTTACATGCGCGACGCTCCCTGGATGGCGGTCATCCCGGGTTTGCTGATACTTTTGGCCGTGCTCAGCCTTTATTTTGTGGGTGAGGGCCTGCGCGAAGCGCTTGATCCGAGGAAGTATCATGCTCGAAGTTAAGAACTTATCTACTGAGTTTCGTCAGGACTGTCAAGTCGTTAAGGCTGTGTCTGATGTCAGCTTCAGCCTGGCCAAAGGCGAAGTGCTGGGCATCCTGGGCGAGTCCGGTTCGGGTAAATCGACCATTGCCCATTCGATCATGCGCTTGATCTCGCCGCCGGGCAGGATCGTGTCCGGCCAAATACTGTTCAACGGCCAGGACCTGCTTAGCCTGCCAGAGGCTAAGATGATCAAGGTCCGAGGGGCGCGCATCTCCATGGTCTTTCAAGATCCTTTTACATCGCTTAACCCCGTCTATACTATCGGCGACCAGATCGCTGAGGCGATCCAGCTGCATCAGGGTTTAAGGCGCAAAGAAGCGCTGGCTAAGACCGTCCAGATGCTAGAACTGGTCAGGATCAAGGATCCGGCTGAGAGGATCGCCGATTATCCTCATCAATTCTCCGGCGGCATGCGCCAGCGCGTGATGATCGCCATGGCTTTGGCCTGCCGGCCAGAACTGCTCATCGCGGATGAGCCGACCACAGCGCTTGATGTGACGATCCAGGCTGAGATACTAAAGCTGATCAAAGAGCTGCAGTCTGAGCTGGGATTTTCTATTGTTTACATCACTCATAATTTTGGTATAATAAAAGCGATCTGTCAGAGGGTGATAGTCCTCTATCAGGGCAGGGTAGTGGAAGCAGGAGAGGTCAATGCCGTGCTCTCGATGCCGCAGGACATTTATACCCGACGGCTGATCGAATCATTAAGGGCGCTAAAGCCCTGAAAAGGAGATGTTTTTATGCAGCTGAACGAAAAGCTTCCCGCCTGGTGTAGCACTGTTGGTATAGCCCTGTTAGCCCTGATCGTTATGTTGTTGATCGTTATTATTTACAGGCTCTGAACAATAAATAATAAACTAAAACTCGGAACACGGGAGTAAACATCTCGGTTCCGAGTTTTTTGTTGCTTAAACAAAGCTGCGGCGCCTGCCTGCCGGCAGGCAGGTTCAGCCGAAGGCCGTTTACTTTTTAGGATTATAGCCTTTAAGGCCGATGTACTGGGCGTTACTGCCCAGTAGTTCTTCGATCCTCAGCAGCTGATTGTATTTGCAGACGCGTTCGGACCGGGCAGGGGCGCCGGTCTTTATTTGTCCCGAGTTCGTTGCTACTGCTAGATCCGCTATTGTCGTATCCTCTGTTTCGCCGCTGCGGTGCGAGGTCATAAAAGTATAGCCGGCCGCGCTGGCGATCTCCATGGCCAGCAGGGTTTCCGAAAGTGTGCCGATCTGGTTGAGCTTGATCAGGATCGAATTAGCGCATTTAACCTTGATGCCTTTCTTCAGTATTTCCGGATTAGTCACGAATAGGTCGTCGCCGACCAGCTGGACCTTGTTGCCCAGCCGCTCAGTCAGCAGTTTCCAGCCGTCCCAGTCCTTTTCCGAACAGCCGTCCTCAATGGAGATGATCGGGTATTTGTTGACCCAGTCTTCCCACATGGCGACGAACTCTTCCGAGCTCAGGGCGCGGCCTTCGCTCTTCAGCTGATATTTGCCGTCCTTGTAGAATTCGCTTGAGGCCGGGTCAAGAGAGATAAAGACCTCTTTGCCCGGAGTGTAGCCGGCTTTTTCGATCGCTTCGATGATCACCTGGATAGCTTCTTCATTCCTGGTCAGCCTGGGCGCGAAACCGCCTTCATCACCGACAGCGGTTGAGTGGCCTTTGTCCTTGAGGACATTTTTCAGCGCCTGGTAGACCTCTGCGCCGACCCGAAGAGCCTCGGAAAAACTGGCGACACCGGCAGGCGAGATCATGAATTCCTGCAATTCATAGTTCCAGCCGGCATGAGCGCCGCCGTTCATTACGTTCATGTTAGGTACGGGCAGGGTGACGGCTTTGTCGCCGCCAATATATTGGAAGAGGGAAATTCCGTAGGCCTTGGCTGCGGCATGAGCGGCTGCCAGAGAAACGCCGAGCAGGGCATTAGCGCCCAGCTTGCTCTTGAACTCCGTGCCGTCCAGTTCCAGCATCAGGTTATCGATCTTGAGTTGCTGGTGGACCGGCATCCCAAGGAGCTTTGGGCCGATCGTTTCGTTGACGTTCCTGACCGCGGTGTAAACGCCTTTGCCGCCGTAGCGCTTATCTTCCTTGTCCCTCAGTTCCAAAGCCTCATGCTCGCCGGTCGAGGCGCCTGACGGAACCAAGGCCCTGCCGACAGTGCCGTCCTTGAGGCAAAGCTCGACTTCAACGGTCGGGTTGCCCCGGGAATCGAGTACCTGCCGGCCTTTGACTTTTTCGATCCTGGCGCCGGCCTTAGCCCGGCCGCCAATGTTAAAATACTCACCTTTCAATCTGACCATTTTTGTTCCTCCTTATTATTTGGGTGCTAGGTTCTGGGTTCTAGGATCCCAGAACCCAGCGCCTAGAGCCCAGAACCTAAAAAGACAACCTTTCTAGTGTACTTGAAAATCAGCGGGAGTTCAAGACGGGGAATTCATTTTAAGAGACCGCATCCTGGTCAAAAGAGAGGTCCTGGCCATTTTCAGGGCTTTAGCTGCTTGGCTGATGTTGCCCTGGCTCTGGTCCAAAGCTTGCTGGATCAGCTGTCGTTCATAGATTTCCACATCATTTTTCAGGCCGTTTTCCGGCAGCGTTCCGGCCTTGGCTGAAGTGTTTCTATGCAATTGCGGCAGATCTGATAGCTTGATCGTCCGTTCAGTGGCCAGGACAACACAGCGTTCCATCAAATTTTGCAGTTCTCTGACATTGCCCGGCCAGTCATGCCCTTTAAGCGCCAGCAGAGCGGCCGGCTCAAGGCCGGTTATTTGCTTATTAAAGCGACGGTTCAAGTTTGCCAGGAAATGGTCGATGAATAAAGGCAGATCTTCCTTTCTCTGCCTGAGCGGCGGCAGATCGAGCGGGATGACGTTCAGGCGATAGTAAAGATCGTGTCTGAATTTGCCCGCCCTTATTTCTGAATCAAAATTGATGTTGGTGGCGGAAACTATCCTGACGTCGACCGGGACCGTATTTGTGCCGCCGATGCGTTCAATCGATCTTGTTTCCAGGACTCGCAGGAGCTTTGCCTGCATGGGCGGGGCCATGCAACCGATCTCATCCAAAAAGAGCGTGCCCTGGTTCGCCTGTTCAAATTTACCGGGCTTGCGTTCAAGCGCTCCGGTAAAAGCGCCCCGCTCATGGCCGAATAATTCAGACTCCAGCAGATTTTCGGGCAGGGCGGCGCAATTGATCGCTACAAAAGGTTGGCCCGCGCGGCCGCTTTTCTGATGGATGGCTCTGGCTACCAATTCCTTGCCCGTGCCGGATTCGCCGTTGATCAGTACAGTGCTGTCGCTCGGGGCGACCCGTTCAATCATTTGGAATAGCCGCTGCATTTCAGCAGTACCGCCGACCATGCCGCAATAACAGGGTGTTTGCTTCAGGCTTTGGCTGAGCTTCGGGTCCTCTTTTGATAGTTCTTTGCGTTCCAGCGCTTTTTCGATCAGTGTATGGAGCTCGGCCACATCAAAAGGCTTGCCGACATAATCAAAAGCCCCGGCCTTCATGGCGTCCACTGCGGAGGCGATGTCTTTCGAGGCAGTTACCATGATGACATTAAGCTCCGGCTTCAGTTCCTTGATCCGCTTAAGTGCTGTCAGTCCGTCGATCCTGGGCATGCGCACGTCCAGCAGGACGATCGAGACCGGTTCGCTCTTGATTAAGTTCAACGCCTTGGCCGCCGACTCAACGGTCAATACCTGATATTTCTTGCTCAAAACAGCGCTGTAAGTTTCAAGCATGTCAGTTTCATCGTCAACAGCCAGGATCAGGGGTTTTATTGGAGGCATGATTTTGGCATTTTAACACGGAAAACGATGGTCGGTCAAATAGCGATCATTTTATGTGTTATAATTATTTCATGTTGATCATCGAGCATATGGTTGAGAACGACCTGGATCAGGTGGTGGCGATCGAGCGCGTGTCGTTTAAAGCGCCCAAGAGCGCGGATATCTTCCGCAACGACGAAAAAAAATATCTGGTGGCCAGGGAAAGCGGCAGTGTCGTCGGATATATTGGAGTTGAAGATATTGCCGGGGAGAGACATGTGATTAACATGGCGGTCCGGCCTGACAGGCGGTGCCAGGGCATCGGTGGCAAGTTGATCGGAGCAGTGCTTGATGATGATAGCGTCTTTTTCCTTGAGGTCAGGATCTCCAATCAGGCGGCAAAAAAACTCTACGAGAACTTCGGTTTCAAACAGGTCGGCCTGCGCAAGGGATATTATCAGGATAACGGAGAGGACGCTTATATTATGAAAAAGGAGCCGCGCAACACGTAATGCGAACAACGTTCTTGGAAGAATTGAATAAACGCGTCCTGCTCATGGATGGGGCGATGGGGACCCAGCTGATGGCAGGCGGTGTAAAGCCTGAGGATTGTTTTGACGCCCAGAACCTGGACAGGCCGGAACTGGTATTATCGATCCACCGGGCTTATGTTGAGGCTGGGGCGGATATCATTGAGACCAACACATTCGGTGCTAACCGCCTTAAACTGGCGGATTACAAGCTTGATAACAAAGTCGCTGAGATAAATATCAGTGCGGCCAAGCTTGCCAGGCAGGCGATCGGTAGCAAGGGTTTTGTCTGCGGTTCGATCGGGCCGCTGGGCAAGATGATCGAACCGCTGGGGGAGATCACCTTCGATCAGGCGTACGCCGCCTTTACCGAGCAGGCTAAAGCGTTGCAAGAGGGCGGGGCTGATGTAGTTTCGATCGAAACGATCTCAGATATCCAAGAGATGAGGGCTGCGGTCATCGCGGTCAAAACTGAGACAAACTTGCCGGTAATTGCCAGTATGACCTACGATGACGGAGAAAAAACGGTTTACGGCACATCTCCGGAAGTCGCGGCAGCTGTGTTGGAGGCCTTGGGAGTTGACGTGATCGCGGCCAATTGTTCGACCGGCCCTGAGGGCATGGTGGAAGTTGCAAAAAGATACCTGGCTGTAACGAAGTTGCCGGTCATGGTCATGCCTAATGCCGGCATGCCGGAACTGATCGATGATAAGGCCGTTTACAAGATGACGCCGGCCAAATTCGCTGGTTTTGCCGAGAAATTCCTTAAGCTTGGCGTTCGGATCGTTGGCGGCTGTGGCGGCACCGGGCCTGAACATATCCATCAGGTCAGCATCATTGGCGGCTGCTGTGGCACCACCCCCGACCATATCAAGGCGGTAAAATCAGGGATCAAGTCTTCTAAAGCGCAAGCCGGTCCCCAGAGAGGCTATCAGAACATTAAATTCGCCAGCCGGACCAGAGTGATCGATGTCTGCCCTGGCAGGTTCTTGTCTGTCGGCGAGAGGATCAACCCGACCGGCAGAAAAGCTTTTCGGGAAGAGATCCAATCCGGAAAGACCCAGATCATCAAGACTGAGGCAATTGACCAGACCAAGGCTAAGGCTGATCTGCTTGATGTTAATATCTCTGTGCCGGAGATCCAGGAATCCGAGGTCATGCCCGCGGCTGTCAGGGTGGTCCAATCATTCTCCGATCTGCCTTTGTCGATCGATAGCCCAAACCCGCATGCTTTGGAAGAGGGCTTGAAAGCCTTTTGCGGCCGCGGCCTGCTCAATTCGGTCAACGGCAAAAAGGACAGCCTGGAGAAGATCCTGCCGCTGGCCAAGAAGTACGGCGCGGCGGTCATTGCACTGTGCCTGGACGAGCAAGGGATACCAAAATCCGCTGCCGACCGCCTGCGGATCGCGGAGAAGATCGTGACCGCGGCCAATGACGCCGGTATCAAGAGCGCTGATATCTTTGTTGATAATCTGGTCATGACGGCCGGGGTCGGGATAAATGACTGCCTGGAAGCGCTGAAGGCCATTCCCATGGTCAAGGACAAACTGGGAGTTAAAACGATCCTGGGGATCAGCAATGTGTCTCACGGCATGCCTGACCGTGCCAAATTGAACGCGCTTTATCTGCAGCTGGCCCGGGTTTACGGCCTGGACGCGGCTATTATCGACCTGACCGATCCGCAGATCAAGAAAGCTTTGAAAGCCAAACCGCAGCCGCGCGAAAAACTGCTGAACGTGTTCAAGGACGCTGTCAGCGCGGCCAAACGCTCCGGCAGGCCGGCTGAGAAAAAAAGAGAGGTGGAACTGCAGGAGCTTAAGTTCAAAAGCTATGCGGATATCGAGACTGCGGTTATTGAGGGCGATGCTGAGGCTGTGTGCCAGCTCACCGAACAGGCCCTGGACAAAGGCAAAGACCCCCAAAAGATCATCGATCAGTCACTGGTCCCGGGCATGGAAATAGTCGGCAAAAAATTCAACAAAAAAGAGTATTTCCTGCCCCAGGTGCTCAGTTCAGCTGAAGCCATGAAGACAGGTTTTGAACTGTGTAAAGCGAAGATACCCAAGGGTAAGATCAAGGTCGCGGGCAAGGTCCTGCTGGCCACGGTCAAAGGCGATATCCACGATATCGGCAAGAATATAGTTAAGATGCTCCTGGAGAACAATGGTTTTAAAGTGATCGACCTGGGTAAGGACGTGCCGCCGGAACAGATCGTTTCAATGGCAAAGAAGGAGCGGCCGGACGCTATCGCTTTGTCGGCCCTCTTAACGACCACGATGGTCGAAATGGGCGTTGTCAGACAAGAACTTGACGATGCCGGGCTAGACATACCATTGCTGGTCGGCGGCGCGGTCGTGACCAAAGGCTATGCCGACCGGATCGGCGCAAATTACAGCATGGACGCGGTCGGTGCGGTCGCCTTGGCCAAGAAAATTATCCAGGCCGCTCGGTCGACAGGGCAGTAGCGAAAGAATAGGGGGTAAACATGGACAAGAAGAAGTTATCCATTCTCGGGCTGGTCATTGTTCTGCTGATCATTGGCCTGGGCTGGTATCTCTATCAAAGCAACCTGAGCCCGGATCTGCTGGCTTCCGGCACGATCGAAGGCACAGAAGTGGTGGTCAGCAGCCAGGTCGTCGGCCGGGTGATCGATCTTAAGGTCAGGGAAGGGGACCAGGTCAAGATAGGCGATGTGCTGGCCCAACTGGATACGAGCCAGCTGAGCCAGACTTTTAAAAGCGCTCAGGCCCAGTACAAGATCGCCAAAGATAACTATGACCGCAATAAGAGCTTATACGCGGACAAATTGATCAGCCCCCAGCAATTCGATACTATAACCTCCAACCTGGAGATAGCTTCTTCAGCGCTGGAGAGCGCCAGGATCCAGCTGGACAATGCCACGATCACCGCGCCGATCTCCGGCACGGTCCTGGTCAAGGCCATTGAAAAAGGCGAACTGGCCACGGTCGGCTCGCCGATAGTCACTCTGGCCGACCTGAGCAAGGTCAAGCTCACGGTCTATGTCCCTGAAAGGGATGTCGGCAAGGTCCAGCTGGGCGAGACCGTTGACATTTCGGTCGATTCGTACCCAAATGAAAAATTCCAGGGCAAGGTCATTTACATCTCAGATAAGGCCGAGTTCACGCCCCGAGCTATTCAGACCAAGGATGAGCGTGTGACCCAGGTCTTTGGCATTAAGATCGAGATCGACAACCCCGGCATGAAGCTAAAAGCCGGCATGCCGGCTGACGCGGACTTTAAATGGGATCTGCAGTAGAAGCCGTCGAGCTGACCAAGAAGTTCAAGGACCTGGTTGCTGTTTCGGGGCTTTCACTTTCGGTCAGGCCGGCGGAGATCTTCGGCCTGGTCGGACCGGACGGCGCGGGCAAGACCACGACACTGCGCATGCTGGCCACGGCCATGGTCCAGACATCCGGCGAGGCCAGGGTGATGGGTCTGGATACCCGGCATGAGGAAGAGAAGATCCGCGACCTGATCGGCTACATGCCACAGCGCTTCAGCCTTTACGGCGACCTGACCGTTGACGAGAATATCGAGTTCTACGCTGATATTTATTCCGTGCCCCAGGAGCAGCGCAAGCAGCGCAAAGAGCAGCTGCTCAGCTCGACCAGCATGGCGGCTTTTACCGCGCGCCGGGCGCGCAACCTCTCCGGCGGTATGCAGAAAAAGCTTGGCCTGGCCTGCAATCTTATCCATACGCCTAAAGTGCTTTTTCTGGACGAGCCGACCACCGGCGTTGATCCTATTTCCCGACGTGAATTCTGGCGCATTCTGTATTCTCTGACCGACCTGACGATCATTGTGAGCACGCCGTATATGGATGAGGCCGAACGCTGTAATCGCGTGGCCCTGATCCGGGAGGGGCATTTGCTTGCCTGCGACACGCCATCGGCCGTCAAGCAGCAAGCTCAGGCCAGGACCCTGGAAGAAGCTTTTATCAATATAATTGAGGGCTGCCGCACGCCTGTGGCTGGGGGCAAGCAATGAACGCCCAGGCTATTGAGGTCAGGGACCTGGTCAAGCAGTTCGGCCGGTTCACTGCCGTTGACCGGGTCAGTTTTTCGGTCAAGCAGGGCGAGATCTTCGGTTTTCTCGGCCCCAACGGCGCTGGCAAGACCACGACCATCCGCATGCTTTGCGGCCTGCTTGACCCGACGTCCGGCACGGGCCTGGTCGGCGGTTTCAATGTCGCTACGCAATCAGAACAGATCAAACAGAACATCGGTTATATGTCGCAAAAGTTCTCGCTTTATGATGACCTGACCGTGTACGAGAACATCAGCTTTTATCAGGGTATTTATCAAACGCCTGTTGCCACGCGCGCCAGGGACAAGGAAGAGATCATCAAACGGGCTGAGCTTTTTGGCAAGGAAAAAGAATTGACCGCCAACCTGGCCGGTTCTGTCAAACAGCACCTGGCCCTGGGCTGTGCCCTGGTCAACAATCCCAGGATCATTTTTCTGGACGAGCCGACCGCCGGTGTTGATCCGATGTCGCGCAGGAAATTCTGGGGCGTGATCAAGGACCTGGCCAGGTCCGGCGTTACCACGCTGGTCAGCACCCATTACATGGACGAGGCGGAATACTGCGACCGCATCGCCCTGATCAGCAGCGGCCGGCTGATCGCCTGCGACACGCCTGAGAACCTCAAGACCTCTTTCATGACCGATGTGCTGCTGGAGATCGAGTGCGACCAGGTCATGGCCGGGCTGGAAGCCCTGCGCCAGCTGCCTCAGATCAAGGACGTGGCTCTTTACGGTATCTTTCTCCATGCGGTGGTGCCTGATGGATCAGTTGCGGAACTGCTCAAGCAGGAGTTAACGCGAAAGGGCATCAAGGTCAGCCGCATCGAGCGGATCAAACCGTCGCTTGAGGATGTTTTTGTCTTTCTGGTGGAGGCGCAGGCCAAAAAATGATCAAGCGGGTCATTACTATAATAAGAAAAGAGTTCTTGCATTTGTTCCGCGATCCCAGATCACTGGCCTTGATGGCTTTTATGCCGATATTCTTATTGTTCATTTACGGCTATGCCGCCTCACTTGACGTTAAGAACGTCCCGCTGGCCGTGCTGGACCAGGATCGGACGGTCGAAAGCAGGAACTTTATTGAGAAATTCACGATCAGCGGCTATTTTAAACTACAGGAGAATTTAGCGGCTGAGTCGCAGTTCGCTGAGGCCATGGACAGCGACCGGATTAAGATCATCATCAATCTTCCCGGCGGCTTTGGCAAAAAGGTCCAGACCGGCCAAAAGGCCGAGGTCCAGATACTGATCGATGGCTCGGACCCGACCTGGGCCTCGTCGGTCATTGGTTATATCAGCGGTATCGTGCAGACATATCAGCAGAACCTGGTCCAGGCCAAGTTCATCAAGCTGGGTGTGTCCGCTGGCTTGAAGCTGCCGATCGACCTGGTCACGCGTATCTGGTATAACGAAACGCTCAGCAGCATGAATTTTTTTGTGCCCGGCTTGATCTGTGTCATTCTGATGCAGATCTCCGCGACTCTGACCTGTCTGACCATCGTATCAGAAAAGGAGCAGGGGACCATGGAGGCCCTGGTGGTTAGCCCGATCAGGAAGAACGAATTAATGCTGGGCAAGATCATTCCTTATGTTATCATCTCGTTCCTGGACGTGCTGGTCGTGACCGCCCTGGGCATCTTCTGGTTCGGGGTGTCGTTCAACGGCAGCTTCCTTTTACTGGTCGTCAGTTCCCTGATCTTCCTGACCGGCGCCATGGCTATCGGCGTCCTGGTCTCGACTAACGCTGGTTCAAGCGCCGAGGCGATGCAGTCCGCGACCGTGGTGACCATGCTGCCGGCGCTGCTGCTCTCAGGCTTCATCTTTCCGCTGGAGAACATGCCCTGGTTCCTGCAGGCCATCTCTTATATCATCCCGGCGCGGTATTATATGGATATCCTGCGCGGCGTCTTTCTTAAAGGTATCGGCCTGGTCTATCTCTGGCCGCAGTTCCTGCTGATGTTCCTGATCAGTCTCTGGTATATCGTTTCCAGCGTGCGGCAATTTAAAAAGAGGATCGAATGATCAAAAAATTCTTTGACAGCCGGCTGTTCCATTTTATGAAGAAGGAGTTCCTCCAGCTGACGCGTGATCCGCGCATGCTGGCTGTGGCCCTGATCGCGCCGGCGATCCAGCTGCTGATCCTTGGTTACGTTGCCTCGACCGATATCAAACATGTGCCGACCGCGGTCTTTGACGAGAGCCGCACTTATTATAGCCGGGAGTACCTGGCCAGCTTTACTAATTCAGGCTATTTTGACCTTAATTATTATGTTAATGACATAAAAGAGCTGACCGCTTTGATCGATGGCGGCGAAGCCAAGCTTGGCCTGCACATCCCGCCTGATTTCGGCCAGAAACTGGTCAATGACCAGGGCACGGCCGTTCAGGCGCTGATCGACGGCACGAATTCCTCCACCGCTTCGATCGTTCAGGGGTATGCCAGCCAGATCAATTTCAATAATGCCAACGCCATACTGGAACAGCGTTTGGCCAAGACAGGCCTCTCGGCCAGCGGCAGTGAATTGCTGGATGTGCAGCAGCGCATCTGGTATAACCCGGAGCTTAAAAGCATCAACTTCATGGTCCCCGCGGTCTTTGCCCAGGTGTTGATGATCATCAGCATGATCTTGTCCGCGTCCTCGATCGTTAAGGAAAAAGAGTCGGGCACGATGGAGATGCTGGCGGTCACGCCGCTTAAGCCTTATGAACTGATCCTGGGCAAGCTGCTGCCGTTTGCCATTGTGGCTTTTATCCAGATCGCGCTGGTCTACCTGGTGGCTGATTTCTGGTTCTCAGTGCCGCTCAAAGGCAGCATCTTTCTGCTCTTCGGCCTGGGCGGCCTGTTCATGATGACCGGGCTTGGTATGGGCTTGTTCATCTCGACCGTGTCCCAGACCCAGCGCCAGGCGTTGATGACCAACAACCTGATCCTGGCGCCGCAAATGACACTGTCCGGCTTTATTTTTCCTATAGCCAATATGCCGTGGTTCATCCAGCTGTTGACCTATTTTATCCCGGTCAGGTACTTTTTGGTCATTGTGCGCGACATCTTTCTCAAAGGCACTGGGCTGAACTATCTCTGGCCCCAGGTCTGGCCGATGACCCTGATCGGCGTCTTGCTGCTGGCATTCAGTATTTTGCGCTTCAAAAAGAAGCTCGAATAAGCTATAATTAGCGGATTATGATGTATAGACCTGAGATCAAAGTATTGGACTGCAGCATCCGTGACGGCGGCTTGATTAACGACCACTGTTTTGAAGACAACTTCGTTAGGGCGGTCTATCAAGCTTGTTCTCTGGCCGGTGTCGATTATTGTGAGCTGGGTTATCAGGCTTCGAAAAAATTCTTTTCCCCTGATAAATACGGCAAGTGGAAATTCTGCGACGAGGACCATATTAAAAAAGCGATCGAGGGGATCAAGTCAAGGACCAAGCTTTCGACCATGGTCGACATCGGCCGAGTGGAGATGGACAAGGTTGCACCCAAGAAAAAAAGCGTGGTCGATATGATACGCGTGGCGACCTATGTCAAGGATATCGACAAGGCCATTGACATGGTCAACCACTTTGCGGAAAAAGGCTATGAGACCACGGTCAACATAATGGCGATATCCACGGCACTGCAGCCCGACCTGGAAGAGGGCCTGGCCGGTCTGGCCGAAAGCGCGGCGCAGGCTGTTTATATCGTTGACAGCTTTGGCGGGCTGTTCTCCGAGCAGGTCCATTTCCTGGTCGATCTCTATGCAAAATACCTCAAGCCAAAAGGCAAAGAGGTCGGCATGCACGCGCACAACAACCAGCAGCTGGGCTTTGCCAATACCATTGAAGCGATCCGTAAAGGCGCTAATTATCTTGACGGCACGATCTATGGCATCGGCCGCGCGGCCGGCAACTGCCCCCTGGAGTTGCTGCTGGCTTTTCTCAAGAACCCGAAATTCGACCTTGAACCGATCCTGGAAGTGATCGAAAAAGAGTTCCTGCCGTTGCGCGAACAGATCGAGTGGGGCTACATCATTCCCTACATGGTCACCGGCATTCTGAACCAGCACCCACGGGCCGCTATGGCGCTCAGGGCAAGCGAGAAAAAAGATAAATATGCCGAGTTCTATCACGGCCTGGTCCACGGCGATTAAGAACGTCAATAGTTAAAAATACCTCCGGGAGGTGAGAGGATGAAACGTTCTTTAATATGCTGCCTGATATTATTTACTGCGGTCAGCCTGACCGCCGCCCGGGCCGAACTATCCCTTAAGCAGAGCATTGAGATCGCGCTGGCCCAGAGCCCCCTGGTCCTAAAAGCGCGGTTTGAAGTCGAAGCGGCTGAAGGGGGTGCCGGCCAGGCCTTTGCCGGTTTTTTGCCTCAACTTTCCCTCTCCGGCGGCTTGGGCAAATATTACTCCGAGCCCCAGACAATGCAGGTTTCAGTCGGCGGCGTGCCTCAAACTTTCATTATGGGGACTGATGAGCAGGCAGACAGCAACAGTTTACAGGCAAGCCTGAGCCAGGCGATATTTACCGGTGGCAAACTTTCCAACAGCCTGGGCATGGCCAATAAAAGATTGGCCGCGGCCAAGCAAGAACTGAAAAGGGTCGGTGAAGAGGTCCGCTTCAATGTCATCAATGGTTATTTCAGCGTGGTCACCGCTCAAAAAATGGTCGAGCTCAGCAATCAATCGCTGGAGATGGCCGGCAAGCATATGGACCGGATCAAAGCCATGCTTCAGGTCGGCATGTCGACCAAGGCTGACCTGTTGCGCACCGAGGTCCAGCAGGCCAAGGCTGAGATCGGCCTGACCAGGGCAAAACAGGGACTGGAGATCGCCCGGAACAGCTTCAACAACGCTTTGGGCCGCGAGCTGAGCTCGAACGTTGATCTGGCCGAGGTCGAATATAATACCGCCAACATCAAGGTCTATAGCGACGAGGAGCTGCAGAGGATCGCTTTCAGCGAAAGGCCGGACTGGCAGCAGTTCCAGCTAGCCAAACAGATCTCCGCAGATGAGGTCGGGCTGGCATACAGCGATCTCTGGCCGATGGTTTCCCTGGTCGGGCAGTATGATGTTGGCTCGACCAAATACTCCTCTTATCAGATCGATCTAAAGACCTGGACCGCCTTGATCTCCGCCAGCTGGAACATCTTTGACGGTACTGCGACCTGGAACCGGATCAAACAAGCCAGGGCAAAGTTGTCCGCACAGCAGGCCGATGAACTGCAGGTGAGAAGGGGTATCGAACTGGAGATCCGGGACGCCAATTTCACTCTGAAGAGCGCGATCGAGAACCTGGCCAGCACGGCTAAAGCCGAAGAGCTGGCTGACGAGAATTACCGCATCGCTGGACTCCGTTATGATTCTGGAGTTGGGACCAATCTTGAGGTCATTGATGCCCAGGTTTCGCTGACCCAAGCCAGGACCGAACAGCTCCAGGCCAAGCATGACCTGCAGATTGCCCAAGCCAGGCTGAACAAGCTGATCGGCCACAACATCTATTAAAGGGAGGGGTCAATGCTGAAGAACAAGATATTCTGGATAGTTATCCTGGTGAT
This sequence comes from Candidatus Saganbacteria bacterium, assembly GCA_016932255.1. Lineage (GTDB taxonomy): Bacteria > Margulisbacteria > WOR-1 > O2-12-FULL-45-9 > O2-12-FULL-45-9 > JAFGDE01. The sequence goes on along the minus strand of JAFGDE010000012.1, from coordinate 113,425 downwards.
CGTTCTGGCTTTCGCCGGGATCTGGTTTTTGAAAGTTCGCAGCAGTAGTGTTGAGGTCAGGGTCGCCCGGGTCGAAAAAGCCAACATCCTCTCCACCATCTCAGCTTCCGGCCTGGTCAGGGCTAATTCAGTGGCCCTGGGCAGTGCCCGGATGGCCGGCCGTGTTGACTGGGTCGGGGTCGAGGAAGGCGCCAGGGTGATCAAGGGGCAGGTCCTGGTCAAATTGGACGGTTATAATCAGGCGGAGAAAGAATATCAGCGTTTAAAGAAACTGCATGCCCAGGGGTTCGTCAGTGATCTGGAGCTGGAGCGGGCCAAGCAGGCGCTGGAGAATTCCGAAGTGGTCGCTCCTTTTGCCGGCGTGGTCACGGAAAAAGCGGTCACCCCCGGCGAGGCGATCTCACCCGGCGTGCCGATAATGAGCATAGTTGACATCGACCACCCCTGGCTGGAGATCCAAGTCGATGAAGTTGATATTTCAGTGGCCAAGGTCGGTCAGCGGGTCAGGTTTACCACTGACGCTTTTCCTGATGAAGAGTTCTTTGGCAGGATAGTCTGGCTCAACGACAGGGCTGAGCTCAAGAAGGTCGGTGGCCGCGTCCGGCTGGACGAGGAAGACCTGGTCTTCCGGGGCAAAGTGGCTTTTGAGGACGGCAGGGAAAATTTGCGGCCGGGCATGTCGGTCTACGCTGAGATCATTACCGGCGAGCAGAAGGATGTGGTCGCTGTTCCGCGCGAATCAATTACTCTGCGTTCAGGCAAGCGGGTCGCTTTTGTGCTCAATGACGGCAGGGTTAGGGCAGCGGAGGTTGATCTGGGGATCAAGGACGCTGTAAAAGTTGAGATCATTAAAGGGCTGAAGGTCGGTCAGCTCGTCGCTGTTTCTAATCTGGATAATCTGAAAGACAGGTCTAGGGTTCTGGTCGTTAAAGATAACAACAAATAATGAGCAGGATAGTCAAGGTTGAAGATCTGCATAGGACATATATTTTAGGAAAAGTTGAAGTTCCAGCCCTACGGGGTCTTTCATTCGAAGTAACCAAAGGAGAATTTGTTTCTATTACCGGCCCCTCCGGCTGCGGCAAGTCCACTCTGATGCATTTGATCGGTTGTTTGGACCATCCCGATTCCGGAACGGTCTATCTTGACGACATAAATGTCTCCAAACTTAATGATAATCAGCTGGCAGAGATCCGCAATAAAAAGATCGGTTTTGTTTTCCAGACTTTTAACCTCTTGCCCCGTCTGAGCGCGATCGAGAACGTGGAACTGCCGCTGATTTATGGCTTTTTTACGCCCAGACAGATGAAAGAGAAGTCAATGGCCGTTCTAGAAAAGGTTGGCTTGGCCCACCGGGCTGAGCACAGGCCGCCGGAAATGTCGGGAGGTGAGAGGCAAAGAGTGGCCATTGCTCGGGCTTTGGTCGTCGAACCCTCGATTATATTAGCTGATGAACCGACTGGCAACCTGGATTCAAAGTCCAGCGAAGAAATAATGGCGATCTTTCAAGGGCTCAATAATGAGGGAGCGACCATCATTATGGTCACCCATGAACATGATATTGCCAACTGCACTAAAAGGAATATCAATTTAAAGGACGGCCAGGTACTTGCGGATCAGCCTGTAAAACAGGTCTGCCTCCCGGCAGACAGGTCATAAGCGGAGGCCAGATGAGGATCTTTCAGGTTTTCCCTATCGCGATAAGGGCTTTAAAAGCTAATCCCCTACGCAGTTTTTTGACAATGCTGGGAGTGATCATAGGCGTTTTTATAGTTATTACCACGGTCAGTATGGGAGAAGGGGCGAAAAATTTTGTTTATGACCAGATGTCTTCAATGGGAGCAGGGGCGAACACTATCGGCATTTACGGTGCCCCGGAGACAGAACAGGAAAGCATGGGCATGTTCACTCTAGCCTTTATGAAATCTTCGATCACCAGGCGGGATATTGATGCCATCAAGGAGCGTGTGCCGGCGGTCGAAGCGGTCACGCCGGTTATTACAGGCGTTGGAGAGTTCAAATACGGCAATAAAACCTATGAAACTCCTTTTGTCTTTGGCACAAATGAGGATTACGACAAGATGGTCCCTGACCTGGTCAAGGAGGGCCGCTTTTTCACTCCGGTTGACGTTGCCTATCGCAAGCGAGTGGTCTTTCTTGGTCAGAACGTTGCCAGGAACCTGTTCGGGGATTTTCCGGCGCTGGGCGAAACAGTGCGCCTTAATGGTGTTCCTTTCAAGGTTATTGGCATTATGAAAGATATGGGCTCAATGTTCGGCATGGACATGAATGACGAGACAGCCATTCCTATTACCACCGCCGAGAACCTTTTTGAAAAGACCGAGATCATGGAGAGCTGGGCTGCGGTGCGCAAGGGATTTTCTGTGCCTGAAGCAAAAGATCAGATCCATGCCGTCTTGCTGGACCGCCATGGCGAAGAGGACTTCCAGTTGAGGATGGCCACAGAAATATTGGATCAGCTCGATATGATCCTAGGGGTCTTGACCGCAGTGGTCGCGGCCATTGCCGCGATCTCTCTATTAGTGGGAAGTGTCGGCATCATGAACATCATGCTGGTCTCAGTTTCAGAAAGGATCGCGGAAATTGGCATCCGAAAGTCAGTTGGTGCCAGGAGGAGCGATATTTTCCTGCAGTTCCTAATCGAGTCGGTTACCATTGGTTTTATTGGCGGAGTGCTTGGTGTCACCTTTTCGGCGCTGGTTTTATTCCTTATGGGTGCCTACGCCGGCTTAAGATTGGTCCCCTCACTTAACGCGGTAATTATGGCGGTCACGGTCGCGATCGCGGTCGGCGTTGTTTCCGGTGTTTACCCGGCTATACGTGCTGCTAAACTTGATCCGGTGGAGGCATTGAGAGGCTAAGATGACTTTCTGGGAAGCAATTACCATGGCCTGGAAAGATATCATGCGGGCGAAGATGCGCAGTTTCCTGACCATGCTGGGCGTGATCATCGGCATCTTTTCCGTGATCAGCCTGGTCACCCTGGGCGAGGGCATGAAGGGATTCATGTACGAACAGATCGATAAGTTTGGCACAGGCCCTACCTACATGGAAGTACATGGCGGGAAAGAAGGCCAGCTGGCGGCGATGGCTACGGTTAAGATGACCCTCTCTGACGCTAAGGCGATCGAGGACAGATGCCCTTCACTGGAGCTGGTAGATCCGCGCAATATCCAGTCCGGAAAGATCACCTATCTGGACAAATCCTATACTTCTCCCTTTATTTCCGGCTGCAGCCCGGCACTGATGGAGATGATGAACTGGGGCGTGAGCCAGGGCAGGTTCCTTTCTGACGTTGATGTGCTGGGCAGAAAAAAAGTCGTAGTGCTGGGCCAGGACCTGGCCAGGAAGCTCTTCGGCGGTTTTCCGGCGATCGGAGAAAAGGTCAGGATCAACGGCTCCAAGTTCCTGGTGATCGGCCTATTCAAGAAGAAAGGCTCGATTATGGGTGTTAACATGGACGAGTATGTTGCCATCCCGGTCACTGCGGCAGAAGATGTTTTTGATACTGACAAGCTGGCTGAGATTGGGGCAGTAGCCAGGTCAATTGAACTGGTGCCTCAGGCGGTCGCGGAGATCAAAACAGTGATGGCCGAACGCCATGGCAAGGAAGATATCCGGGTCGATACCATGGAGAATTCTATGGCCATAATGGACACGATCATGAGCGCTTTGACCGCGATCGTGACCGGGATCGCGGCTATTTCCCTGCTGGTGGGCGGTATCGGCATTATGAACATAATGCTGGTGGCGGTCAATGAGCGGGTCAGGGAGATAGGCGTGCGCAAGGCAATCGGCGCCAAGAAACGCGATATTCTGGTCCAGTTCCTGACAGAATCAGTGATCATCAGCTTGTTGGGCGGTGTGATCGGGATCAGCAGTGGGGTGGGGTTGGCTTCTTTTATCATGGTGATCATTGGCATGCCGCTGGTCGTTTCGTTCTGGGCGATACTTTTAGCTACTTTTGTCGCGACCTTTGTGGGAGTTGTTTCCGGGGTCTATCCGGCGATGCGGGCTGCGGCGCTTGACCCGGTCGAGGCGCTGCGCTACGAATGAATTAACCCTGGCGGGTGGTCAGCAGCCGCTGGATATCCTGGTCCAGCGCTTTTTCTACATTACCGTCAAAGTCAAGATATATCTGTGAAATATTGCCCTGTCTGTCTATGACTATCAGGGTGGGCAGGATAATCACCCGGTATGTTTGCAGGGTCTTGAGCTTCTGGTCATGAGCGACCGGGAAAGCCACTTTATTGTCATTAAGGAAATCCTTTAGCTCCCCTGTTTTACGGTCGTAAGAAACGCCGATGATGCTCAGGCCCTTCCGGCCGTAGGCCCGCTCTAGTTCCTGCATATAAGAGATCTCCTGCTGGCAGGTCTTGCTCCAGGAGGCGAAGAACGAAAGGATTATCACGTCGCGGCCAAGATATTTTTCCAGAGAAAGAGGCTGGCCGCTGGTAAGTTTAAGGTCGAAGCTTGGGGCAGGAGAGCCGATCTTCAAACTGGGGCCGGCTGAAGCCGAACAAGCCATCAGAGCTACGATCAAAATTGCGATCGTTCCGCGTAACATTTTTTTCAAGTATACGCCTTTCATCTATATTGTCAAGCTGGCCAGCCAGGGCAGAATGGCGAATAAAGCCAGGAACGAGACCAGCGTGCTTAGCATGATGCTTGAAGCGATCAGTTCGGGTTCTGAATCATATTCTTCGGCCAGAGGCAATGAGGTAACGGCTGAAGCCAGACAAGAAAGCAAGATGATCGTCTTGGCCGCGATGCCGTGCAGCTGAAAGATCATGACAGCCAGCCAGCCGAGTCCCAGGCCTAATCCTAGCCGCAGCAGGGATGCCAGCAGCGGCATTTTCCAGGATGTCAGTCCCATATTGGCCAGCCGGTAGCCCAGCATGAACAATGCCAGCGGGATGGTCGTGTTGCCTAAAATATAAATAGGCACATATAACGGCTGGGGCAGCCTGATGCCGCTGTAAGACAGGATCAGCCCTGCCAGGGCAGCGTAAATGAACGGAATTTTTAGGGCCCGGTAGGGATCTGTGCCGCGGCAGAGTATATATATACCAAGCGTGAATAACAGGATCGACATGGCCGTATTATAAATTATGGCGTAATTCAGGCTTAATTCACCAAAGGCGAACAAGGCCAGAGGAAAACCTAAATAACCTGAATTCATGAACATAATGGGCAGGAAGAGCGGGTCCGGTATCCTGAACCTGAGAACACGCAGCAAGAACCAGCTCAGAAGTCCGCTGCCCAGGATAACAAAGAAAGCAGCCAGTGAGATCAACAGCAGATAGGCTGGCCGGACCTGCTGCATCGACAGCTGGCTGAATACCAGGGCCGGCACGCCGATATAAAGAAGATATTCGGCCAGGGCTTTGATCTCGATCTTCCTGAAACGGCCGAACAAAGCACCCAATGAAGCAATAATGATGATCGGGATGAGTATCTTAAGTATCTCAAATATTGACATTATTTATATTTGTTCCTTTTCTTTTTCGGTCCTTGTTCAATGGATTTTCTGGCGGCCTCGGCTGCGATCGCCCCATCGGCAGCAGCGGTCACGATCTGACGCAGTGATTTGGCGCGGACATCGCCCGCGGCAAAAATACCCGGGATCGAGGTCTTCATCTCATTGTCGGTCACGATAAAACCGTTCTTATCAAGTTTGACAGCGCCTTTGACAAGCTCTGAGTTCGGTTTGCTGCCGATATAGATGAAGACACCGTCCACCGGTACTTTGAGCTTTTTATTGCTGTTCTTGTCCTTGAGCACGACCTCTGAAACGGTTTTGTCGCCTTTGATCGCTTCGACGACCGAGTGCCAGAAGAAATATATCTTGGGATCGGCCAGGGCGCGCTCGCCCAGGATCTTGTCAGCTCGCAATTCATCGCGGCGGTGGACCACTGAGATCTTCTTGGCGTAACGGGTCAGGAACAGCGCTTCCTCAATAGCTGAGTTGCCGCCGCCCACGACCATGATGTTCTTGTCCTTGTAAAAAGGCCCATCGCAGGTGGCGCAGTAAGACACTCCCCGGCCGCGCAGATCCTCTTCTCCCGGCACTCCCAGCCTGGCGGCTTCAGTGCCGGTGGCGATGATCACACTTTTGGCGTTGAAGATCTTGTTGTCGACCGTGATCTCGCGATGGTCTTTCTTGTTCTCAAGAGAAGTGGCATTGCCCCAGACGATGTCCAGGCCGAGCCGCCTGACCTGGTCCTGCATGCGGTTGCCCAGGTCCATGCCGGAGATGCCTTCGGGGAAGCCGGGATAGTTCTCGATGAAGAATGTCGTGGTCGCCTGGCCGCCCAGGATCATCTTCTCGATCATCAGGACCTTGAGCCTGGAACGGCAAGCGTAGAGCGCGGCTGTCATGCCGGCTGGCCCGCCGCCAACGATGATTAGATCGAACAGGTCCGGCCGTTCGGCCTTTTTTGCTAGTTGAGGCTTTGGTCTTGCCTTGACCTGGGTGGTCATCGCTTCAGGTCCTCTTCTTTGATCACGACCTTGCCCTGGCCCAGCAGGGAAATGGTCCTGTCATTTAATGAGACAAGCACTTTGTCACCTGTTAGTTTATTGTCGGCCTGCTCTGCGCGGGCTCGGCCGGAAAGGATGATCTGTGCCTTGTCTGTCTGGTAATCTGCTGAATTGCCCCAGGCGCGGATGTCGCCGTACTCTATCCGGATATTGCCCTCGAGCTTGAGCTGGTTGTTGCGTTGGTCATAGGTCAATTTGTTGCACCAGATATGGGCCGAACGCCAGGAAATGAGCGGCTGGCCGTAAGCTAGGATCAAGTCCTCAGTGCTCAGGACCTCAAAGACCTCGGCTTCCAGGGTGATCGTCGCGCTGTTCTCCGGGGTTATCTCCAGTTTTGGTTTGCCTTCCAGTTTGATCTTTTCCAGGGCAACGTCACCCTGAAGCTTCTGGGCATAACCGGTGACCTCGCCTTTGTTCAGGATGATACCGCCGGTGCAAAGCAGCTTCTGATCCGATAATTTCCAGCTCAGATTATTGGCCTGGAACCAGTAACCCAGGCTTTTTTGGTAGAGGCGGGGCAGGTTGAAGATGGAGAACCGGGAATCTTTAAGCTCCTTGACCAAGCTGTTGATCTTGTTGTCCAGATTGACGTCGTAACCGAGCGGATCGTCCAGCAGGATCTCCTTTTCCTTCATGTCCCAGAGAGCGGCTGGCGACCTGAAGCGCAGCACGGCTTTGCCGTTCTTGAAGAACGTGCCCCGGGCGGTCTTGAGCGTTGCGATCTTGGTCGAATTGTTGACCGCAGCGCTCTTGGCGTTGAGCTGCCAGTAGCGGATGCCGGCCACTACCTCTTCAAAGACGACATCCTTAAAGGACAAGTCGGCCCTTTTTTCCTGTTCTTTCAGTGTTTCATAGATGCGCTCGGATATTTCCTGTTTGGGAGAAAAGACGGCCCAAAGGAAGATGCCGATCAAAAAAACAGCCGCTACGATCAGGATGATGCGGTAAGACAGCTTCATTTCAATAGCCCAGGGCTTTCAGGCGCAGCGCCTCCATCCTTTCAAAAAAGCCGTTCCAGGCGTCGCCCTTTTTATAGTAGCCTTCCGAGAGGAGCAGGTGCAGGGCCGCGACGTTGCTGTCGATCTTCAGGCCCGCGCGGGTTGTTTCCATAGCTTTGTCAACGTCGCCAATCTCGCCATAGAGCAGGGCAAGATAACCGTAGGCCCAGACATTGTAAGGATCGATCTTAAGAACGTTCTCGAACTCCCTGATGGCGTCATCCCGGTCATCGTTGAAGTAATAAGCGAAAGCCAGCCTGAAACGCAGTTTCCAGTCGCCCGGTTTCTCTGTCACCAGGATGATATATTTGGTCAGGGCTTTTTCTTTATATGTGGGATCAGCCTCAGGGATCTTTTTGATCGTGCTCATCCCGTCGATCAGGTAATTGGTATAGGCTTGTGTGACGGCCAGATCGAACAAGGCGTCCGCGCTGTCAGGTTCTTTGGTCACCGCGGCTTTTTTTTCTTCAAGCTCCTGCTGGAGTTCCCTGCTGATGCGCCAGGCGCCTGCCGCGCTGCTCAGGATCAGTGATGCGATCAGCAATATAATAACAGATCTATAATTTTTCATTTTCCTGATAGTATCCTTTCAACGATATTGGTCGTTGAGCGGCCCTTGATCGGCGGGATGACCACGACCTTGCCGCCGAGCTTTTCGACCAGTTTTTTTTCGGGCAATTGGCCAATTTTATAATCGCCGCCTTTGACATGAATGTCAGGTTTAACCACCTTGATAAGGTTATCGGGCCGCAGTTCGCTGAAGATCGTCACATAATCGACGCATTCCAGCGAGGCCAGGATCTCGGCCCGTTCCAGTTCGGAAACATAGGGCCGGTCCCTGCCTTTCAGCGCCCTGACCGAATCGTCGCTGTTCAGGCCCACGATCAGCGTGTCACCCAGGCGCTTGGCTTCGCGCAGGTAACGGACATGGCCGAGATGCAATATATCAAAGCAGCCATTGGTAAAGACGATCCTGGCGCCGTCATTCTTTAGATTCTGGACGATAGCCTTAAGTTCCTGCCGCAGCTTGATCTTTCTGGTTATAGGTTCGTGCCCTTCCAGGGCTTCTTCCAGCTCCTCGCGGAAACAGGGTGCAGTGCTGATCTTGCCCACAACGACCGCAGCCGCCGTATTAGCCAGCAGGCAGGCCTGTTTGATCCGGGCGCCGGCTGCCATGGCCAGAGCTAGCGTACTGATCACCGTGTCGCCGGCTCCGGTAATATCAAAGACCTCGCGCGGCACGGCCGGGATATTGACGGTTTCCCTGGCAGAGAAAAGCGACATGCCTTCGCCGCCGCGGGTGATAAGTATGTTATCGCTGCGGCACTTTTTCAGGAGGGCCTTGCCGGCCCGGGCCGCGCTCTCGGCGTCAGTTATGGCCAGGCCGGAGGCTTCCCCGGCTTCTTTGAGGTTCGGCGTGATGATCGAGGCGCCGCGGTAGCGGGCGTAGCTGCTGCCTTTAGGGTCGACCGCCGCGAACTTTTTATGCTTCTTTGCCAGGGAAATAGCTAATTGAGCAGTTTGATGATTGACCGCGCCTTTGGCGTAATCGGAAATTATCACTGCGTCGACAGCAGTGATCAGCTGTTTCAGTTTAGAACTCAGACGTTTGAGCAGGGCAGGGGAAAGTTCTGTCCTGTCTTCACGGTCGACACGGACCACGTGCTGCGAAGCGGCAATGATCCTTGATTTGAGGATCGTTGGCCGCGAAGGCTCCAGGACCAGGTGTTGGACAGGCACAAAAGCCTGTTTCAGGGCCTTTTTCAGTTTTTCTCCGGAACTGTCCCGGCCGATGATCCCGACCAGGTAGGGAATGCCGCCCAGGGCGGCGATGTTGACCGCCACGTTGCCGCAGCCGCCGGGTACATGAGTGATCCGGGAAACGTCAGCGACCGGTACCGGGGCTTCGGGGGAGATCCGCTCAACCTTGCTCCAGATATGTTCATCCAGCATCAGGTCCCCAAAGACAAGGATCTTTTTGCCCTTTAATTTGGGAATGAGCAGTTTGAGATTTTCCATGACAGATAATTATAGCTTAATTTGGGCAGCTGCGCCAGAAAAATCAACTATTCTTCTGTTCCAGCAGCCAGTTGACGGCGCGGCTCAGATCAGCGGCTATATAATCAGGCTGTTGCTTGAGCTTCTGCCTTTCCTGCTGGCCCCGGCCGCTCATGACCATGATGGTCCTGGTGCCGGCGCGTTTGCCTGCCTCGATGTCAGTGGCTTTGTCACCGATCATGAAGGAATACTTCAGGTCCAGACCCAGCTCACGCTCGGCTTGCTTGATCAGGCCGGGATGGGGCTTGCGGCATTCGCAGACCTGTTTGTAGGGGTAAACGCCATGCTCCGGATGATGCGGGCAATAATAAATACCGTCGAGATGAGCGCCGCCGCTAAGGATTTTCTTATGCATGGTCTTGTCAATGGTCTGCAGCATATCCTCGGTGATCAATCCCCGGGCAACGCCTGACTGGTTGGTGATGACCACGACTTTGTAGCCGGCTTCATTGAGCTTTTTGATCGCTGCGATCGAACCCGGAATGAATTGTAGCTGTTCAGGGGAATTCATGTAACCGATATCATTTACGATGGTGCCGTCACGGTCAAGAAAAACTGCCTTATTCACTTGGCAAAGATCTCCTGTTCTACCAGCCCGCAGATAATATGGCCTATAGTAATATGGCATTCCTGGACCCGGGGTGTGGCCTGGCTCCTGACCGTCAGTGCCAGGTCGACTTTTCCGGCGATCTTGCCGCCGTCCTTGCCCAGCAGACCGATCGTTTTACAGCCGATCTGTTCGGCTTTTTCCAAGGCCAGCATTACGTTAAGAGAATTACCTGAGGTGGACAGGCCAAAAGCAATGTCCCCTGGCTTGGCCAAAGCTTCGATCTGGCGGGCAAATACTGTCTCATAGCCGAAATCATTGGCCAGACATGTCAATACGGAAGTGTCCGTAGATAATGCAATTGCCGGCAGGGCAGATCGGTCCTTGAGAAAACGGCCGACCAATTCACCTGCCAGGTGCTGGGCATCGGCGGCTGAACCGCCGTTGCCGAAGAGCATGATCTTATTGCCCTTTTTAAGCGCCCCGATAATGATTTTAGCGGCTTGTTCTATCTGCGGCACCAGGTCGTTGAGCACCTGTTGCTTAAGACTTATACCGGCCTGAAGTTCTTTTTTAATGATTTCCTGCATGTCAGATTGGCAATTATACCACATTATGCTATAATTTTCCTGAATAAAGGAACCAGCGGCCTTTGGGTCATGGTTCTTTTTGTTAAGGAGGAGTGAGAATGGCCAATAATTACAACGTTTGTGTTCTCGGCGCTACCGGCATGGTCGGTAAAGAGATGATCAAAATACTTGAGGAGCAGAACTTCCCTGTCGCGCGTTTCCTGCCGCTGGCTTCCGAGAGGACTGCCGGCAGCAAGGTCACTTTCAGGGGTAAAGAATACACTGTTGAGGAAGCTAAACCCGGATCGTTCAAAGACATGCAGATCGGCCTGTTCTCGGCCGGCGCTAAAGTATCAAAGGTCTTTGCGCCCGAAGCTGCCAAAGCCGGCTGCGTGGTCATTGATAACACCAGCCAGTTCCGCATGGATCCCAGTGTGCCACTGGTCGTGCCCGAGGTCAATCCGCAGGCGATCAAACGCCATAAAGGCATTATCGCCAACCCGAACTGCTCGACCGCCCAAATGGTCCTGCCGCTCAAACCGATCTATGATAAGGCCGGCATCGAGCGGATCGTGGTCTCGACCTATCAATCGACCTCCGGCTGGGGCAAAGAAGCGATCGCCGAGATGTACGACCAGACCAAGAAACTGCTGGCCGATCCCAGGGCCAGGGTCGAGGCGAAATATATCTTTAAGCAGATAGCTTTCAACTGCGTGCCGCAGATTGATCAGTTCACTGACAACGGCTATACCAAAGAAGAAATGAAGATGTATGACGAGACCAGGAAGATCTTTGAGGACGATAATATCCAGGTCACGGCTACCTGCGTGCGCGTACCCGTGGCTATCGGCCATTCGGAAACGGTCAATGTCAAGACCAGAAAGAAAATATCAATAGCCGAGGTCAGGAAGCTGATAGGCAGCTTTCCGACCTGCGTGGTCATGGATGATCCGGCTAAAGGCATTTATCCGACGCCGATCGAGTGCGAAGGCAGGAATGAGACCTTTGTCGGCCGTATTCGCGAGGATATTTCCCAGGAGAACGGCATTGATATGTGGATCGTTTCAGATAACCTGCGCCGCGGCGCCGCGCTCAACGCTGTCCTGATCGCTCAAAAGATGATCACGGACAAACTGATCTAGATCAGTTGTAATTGAGCGGCAGGCCAAGCTCCTGCTTGAGCTTGAAATTATATTCGTCCATCTTTTCCTGGGCGTAATCAGGTTCGATGTAGTGCTGCGGCGACATATTGAAGGCGTTGATGAAGAATCCCGCGGTCATGCCCAGCGCTCCGGCCGTTGTTGTGCCTTCCGGAGCTGAGGCTGCGGCCCCTCCCAGCATTACGAGCAGGCCACCGCCGATAAAGATATTACCGATCAGGCGCATCCGGCCTTTTGCTTCCTCCTCCTGAAGGACGTAGTCCAGTTTCTTTTGGTCGCCGACCAGGGCCAGGAATTCCGTGTCAGACAGCTTCCTGATATCACCTTTATATATGTACCAGTCGGTGATCTCTTTTTTCTCTGAGCGGTCATAACCCGTGGTCGAGATATCGGTCGAACTATGGCTGTAGGCTTCATAAGAGTAAGTATAAGTGTCGATGTCCGTGTAACTGTAGCTGCGGCGCTCATCGACCTCCCGCTGTTTGACCACCAGCGTCAGTTTATTGCGCTGGTATTTCAGTTTATTGATATATTCCTGGTCAGCCTGGTCCTGTGCCAGAGCGGGCAGGGGCAGAAGCGAAATGAGCAGCAAAAAAACTAAAGTTCTTTTTATCATGGCGATATTATAGCACAAAATATTATCTGACAATATATATCTCAGAGGGTCGGCAGGGGTATGGACTGGAAATCGCTTTTTGGCATGACCCTTATATGGTTCGTATCCTGGATCACGGCCAGCTCTGAACTCGGCCTGAATTCCAGGCGTTGCATGACATCGTTCGGTATCCTGAGACGGCCGATCTTATCCAGTTCAGCCAGTTGGCTATGGGCGATATAGATATCGCGCTCTTCAGGTCTCAAATTATCGATCATTTTTTCCCATTCGGTCAAAGAAAAAACCCGCAGGACCTTCTTATTGGTGAAACGGTTCAGGCTGGGAACAAGCACCAGCTCGGTCCCCGGCAGATTATGCCTGATAGCCACAGGCATAGAAAATCTATTTTTATGGTCGATACGGCAAAAATATGAACCAAAACGCCTGTTGCCGGGCGTTCGGCTGCTGCTTTTTCCGCTGACTGGATCGATGGTCATAGCATTATCACCAATACTTTTTCTTAAAATAACATTATAAATTTCAGAATTTCGCTCAAGTTTCCGGCATAGAATTCCGATATATATGGTAGATGACTCCCGCCCCAGAGGCGTGAGAGGAGCATTATATGGCACAAGGTAACGTAGCTAGACCAATTCAACCGCTGGGTACCAGGATGCTGAACAGCGTCAAGAGTTTTTTTTAGCATTGGCGCCAGACACCAGGTCTCCCGGGGATATCCTAAACTAACCGTCCAGAATCTGTTCCGACCCCTGTCGCTCAATGAATTTTTACTGTTCAATCAGCAGCTGGCCAATGAGATCAGCTATAACGGCCGGTTCTTCAGCCGCGAGGGAGCGCTGGTCCGTCTCAGCCCGGAAAAAGAAACAGTGGTCATCGGCGACCTGCACGGTAATACGGACAGGTTAGAGCGGATCCTTCAGGAATTCGGCCCGCGCCTGGCGGCCGGTGAAATATCCCTCCTCTTTTTAGGCGATATCATCCATCCGGAAGGCGAGAACAATCTTAGAGACATGCGCTCGTCACTTGAAGCCCTGAACACGATCATCAGGTTGAAACAGCTGTTTCCTGATAGGGTCAATCTGTTGTTGGGCAATCATGACGAGATTAGGCCGAACGATCCTAATCGTTTGATTATTAAACATGGCGTAATGCAGACCATGATGTTCAATGACCATCTGCAGCAGTTCTTTGAGGATTTGGGCTATTCGCCTCAGGATATCAGCCGGGTGAGAGCGGCTTATCAATCGTTCTTTGATGGTTGCCCTTTGGCTGCCATTGTTGAGGGTTCGCGCGGTTCCAGCTTCCTGGCTCACTCTGCGGTGATCAGGGGCGGAGTGACTCAGGCGGAACTGGTCAATGCCCGGACGAATGGTTTGATGCAACAGTTAATATGGAACTCACATGTGGCCAGGATCGGCTCAAGCGACAAATACACTGAGGCAGATGTCATTGCGACGATCGCCCGTCTGGGTCTCCGGGGCGGGCCGGCCAATACATATCTGTTGTCCGGCCATACGCCAAATATGGACGCTGGCTGGCTCTATCGGCCGTTCAACGGACTGAACCACTTTATCCTGCATAGTAATGTAAATAACTCGTTTGGCGTGGTAATACTTCAGGACGGTGTCCCGGCAGGCAGGAACGTGGCACTTGACCAGGCTGCTGCGGCCGGCTACTGAACTTTTTCCCAGTGCGCCCAGGTCGGCGCCTCGCCCAACATCTGGATGGAATAGATCAGCTGCTTTGCTTCCTCCGGCCCTTTGATAACGTGAAAAGCCGCGGTTTCTGACAGGCCGATCTCCGCAATGTTTTTGAAAGTCGGGTCTTGCTGTCTTTCCGAAATATCCGCCAGGATTGCCGCATATTGGTCGGGCCGGAGCGTATCTATTTCTGGGGCGACCTGCAAACCAAAACTCAGCAGCAGCACCCGGCGGTGAATGCCCCGGGCCATGCTGATCAGGGTATCAAGAGCTGTCTGATACTCGATCGCCTCACTTTCAGGTTTGGCCAGCCGCAGACCGACATTGATCACACCCCTGTTAGTGACAAAATCCTCTTTGACCAGATAATGCATTGCATAGGCTGGGGAATTACTGAAATGAGGGTCATTGACATTGTGGATGACCCGCTGAAGAGTTTTGCTGGCCTTAACGCGCCTCAAAGCGCCGGCAGTGGCCAGTACAATCCGGCCGTATCGGCTGTTGGATGGGCTGAGCAGGCCGCTGTAGCAAGTGCCTATTTTTTCGAGGTGTCTCATGCCGCTAGTTTATCCTGTTTTTTCGCTTCTAATTTCACTTTTTCCGTTGAAAACGGTTATTAGTAATGATATGCTAATTATCCGAACCGGTATGACGGATAAACGCAAACAGATCGAGTATTTCGAAGGCCTGCTGGCCAAGCATGGTGAGAATTTCCTGGCGCTTGACTGGAACAGCAATGAAAGCCAGAAATTGAGATATCAGGTCTTCAGGGAGATATTTATTTACGCCCAAAAAGCGGCGAATATCTCGGTGCTGGACGTGGGCTGCGGTTTTGGCGATCTTTACGGCTTCTTCAAGTCGGAGAAAATGCTGGGCCGTCAAAAGATCCGCTACACTGGCTATGATATCTCTGAAAAATTGCTGGAAGTGGCCAGGAAGAAATATCCTGAGGCCAGGTTCGAATTAAAGGACATCCTGGAGGACAGGCATGTGCCGAAATTCGATTATATTTTGGCTTCGGGTATTTTCAATATCAGGACAACGGACAGCGGCAGCCATATCGAGTTCGTCAAGGCAATGCTGCTACGCATGTCCGACCTGGCTAAGCATGGAGTGGCAGCTAATTTCCTGAGCGAGGGAGCTTTGCCGATCAGCGTGCCGGAGGACGTGAATTCCGGACGTTATTATTATTTCAAACCGGAGGAGATCATGAGTTTTTGCCGTTTTATCAGCAGCCGGTTCATTATCCGGCATGATTATCATCCAGGTGATTTTACGGTATATTTATTAAAGTAGGCCCGTGATCCCTGCAAAAAATGCGAAGTAAGGAGAAGAGCTGGGAATGAATCCGTTCAAGAGATTAATGCTGCCTTTCCTGATACTGCTGGTCATCGTTCTCTTAGGGGTGATCGGTTATGAGGTTATTGAAGGCTGGAGTGTGTTCGATTCTCTTTATATGCTTGTCATCACATTGTTCACGGTCGGTTTTCATGAGGTCCATGAACTTTCCGCCGCCGGCCGCGTATTAACGATGGTGATCATTATTTCCGGTGTCGGCACGGCTATCTATACTGTCGGTCTTTTTGGTGAAATGATCATTGAAGGCCAGATCTTCGGTTACAGGAGGAGGAAAAGAATGGAACACAAGATCAAGGATATGAAAGAGCACTATATAATTTGTGGTTTCGGCCGGGTGGGGCATCAAGTGGCCGCGGAATTCGCGGCGGCCAAGCTACCCTACGTAGTGATCGATATCAAACCTGAAACCGCTGATGAACTGGAGCAGACCGGTATCCCTTATATCATTGGTGACACAACGACCGACGGTAAACTGGAAGAGGCCGGCGTGCAGCGGGCTAGAGGCCTGGTGGCCTGCGCTGATTCGGACATGGAGAACGTTTTTGTCACCTTGTCCGGCCGGGCGGCCAACCCGGACCTGTATATCGTGGCCCGGGCCAGCGGCAAGGACGCCGAGGAAAAGCTCAAACTGGCGGGCGCTAACCGGGTCATCTCGCCTTATTTCATTTCCGGCCGCCGCATGGCCGGCCTGATCATGCGGCCGGTGGCCTCTGATTTCCTGGACACGGTGATGCATGGCGAACATCTTGAGTTCAGCCTGCGTGAGATAGCGATACCGGAAAAATCAAAACTTATCGGCAAATCACTGGAAGAGGCCAGTATCCGGCAGAAATCAGGCGCTACAGTGCTGGCGATCCGCAAGGCTGACGGCGGCTTCAATCTGCAGCCGCTGGCTGTCTCAACGATCGAAGGCGGCGATATCCTGATAGTTATCGGCACCCAGGAACAGCTTGAGCTGCTGTCAAGGATGATCAAATGATAGTGAAGGACGGCGAATTCAAACAGGCCAGGATCGAGAAAATAGCTGAGGCAATGTGCCTGGCCGCCAGGACAGCTCCCAAGGCCAGGGGATTGGATCTTCTGGAAGTTATCGTGATCAAGGGGAAAGAAGATATAGCCGAACTGTCAAAAAAAATGCTCAACATCGGCCAGCAGCAGGAGCATAAAACCTTTTTGCGCGATGGAGAGAATATCCTGAAAGCGGCGGCCATTGTAATTATAGGGACCAGGCGCCAGGCGCTTCAGCTGAAATATTGCGGTCTGTGCGGTTATGCCGACTGCGCGGCCAATGATAAGGCAGGCGGCATGTGCGCTTTCAATCCGGGCGATCTGGGGATCGCCATCGGTTCGGCGGTCTCGGTCGCCATGGACAACCGGCTGGATAACCGTATCATGTACACGGTGGGCAAAGCAGCGATCGAGCTGGGCTGGCTGGGACCTAAAGTTAAGCTGGCTTATGGCATTCCCCTGTCGGCCACAGGCAAGAATCCGTTCTTTGACCGAAAATAGAGAAAGGAACAGGAGACTGAACGTCTCGGTTCTTTTCTAACTCAACCGCGACGTTCAGTCGCAGGTTGGTTTTAGGAGGATAAAATGTTATTTGATGGGATCAAAACGATTTTTCAAAAGGACCCGGCAGCCAATCTCTGGGAGATCTGGATGTACCAGAGCATCTGGGCAATGTTCTTTCACCGCATTGCCCACTTTCTGCACTGGCTCCATATACCTATTCTACCCAGACTGATCTCGCAGATCTCCAGGTTGCTGACCCTGATCGAGATCCATCCGGGTGCTAAGATAGGTAGACGGTTCTTTATTGACCATGGCAACGGCGTAGTCATTGGCGCGACCTCAGTGATCGGTGACGATGTCGTGATTTATCAGGGCGTGACCCTTGGCGGTACTGGCAAGGAACGGGGCAAGCGCCATCCCACGATCGGCAACGGCGTGGTAATTGGCGCTGGCGCGATCGTTCTGGGCAATATTATCATCGGCGACAATGCCAGGATCGGCGCTGGCGCAGTGGTCACGAAATCAGTACCGCCGGAAACAACTGTTGTAGGCAATCCTTCCTGGACGATCAGGCGGGAAGGCAGGCGGCTTGCTCCGCTGGAACACGGTGCTCTGCCGGATCCCATCCACAAAGCCATCGATGAGCTGAATACCCGGCTCAAGGAACTGGAAGCAAAAAGCAAAAAATGACCCTCAGGCTTTTCAACACGTTATCCGGCGAAAAAGAAGAGTTTCAGCCGCTTGGCCCGCCCAAGGTCAAGATGTATGTCTGCGGCATCACGCCGTATGACGAGACGCACCTAGGCCATGCCCGGGCCTATGTGACCTTTGACATGGTGCGGCGCCATCTGACATCTTCCGGCTATCAGGTCACCTATGTCCAGAACATCACCGACATAGATGACAAGATCATCAAGAAAAGCCAGCAGGAGCAAAAGCCTTTCTCTGAGATCGTTAAAATATATTCCAATGCTTATTTTGAGGTCATGGACAAGCTCAATGTCCAGCGGGCTGACATGTATCCCAAGGCGACCGAAGCCATTCGCGACATGGTCCGGGTCATCCGGGACCTGGTCAGGCTGGGCTTTGCTTATCAGATCGGCGGGGATGTCTATTACCAGGTCTCAAAGTTCGCTGATTACGGTAAGCTGTCCAGGCGCAAGCTGGACGATATGAAAGCTGGCGCGCGGGTCAGCATTAACGAGCGCAAGAAGGACCCGATGGATTTTGCCCTGTGGAAAGCGGCCAAGGAAGGCGAACCATCCTGGGATTCCCCCTGGGGCAAGGGCAGGCCGGGCTGGCATATTGAATGCTCCACGATGTCGAATAAATTATTGGGCGAGACCTTTGACATCCACGGCGGCGGCCGCGACCTGATCTTTCCCCACCATGAGAACGAGATCGCCCAGGCAGAGGCCTTTACTGGCAAGCCTTTTGTCAAATACTGGATGCATAACGGCTTCGTCAATATAAATTCTCAAAAAATGTCCAAGTCGCTGGGGAATTTCTTCACCCTGCGCGATATCTTCAAGAAGTTTGACCCAATGGTCGTGCGCTTCTTCCTGCTTTCAACACATTACCGCAGTCCGATCAATTATTCCGATAAGGAGATC
The DNA here is from genome assembly GCA_016932255.1 of Candidatus Saganbacteria bacterium. Lineage (GTDB taxonomy): Bacteria > Margulisbacteria > WOR-1 > O2-12-FULL-45-9 > O2-12-FULL-45-9 > JAFGDE01. Next base: position 94,729 of record JAFGDE010000012.1, on the reverse strand, counting down.
GAAAGCGCCAAAGAAGCCTGGGCCAGGATCAATAAATTCATTAAGGATGTTGATTTCCTGATCGAAAAATCCCTGGAAAAGGCGCCGGAGACCGAGGTCGAAGATACTGAGGAAGAATTGCTGGCCTTCAAGGATAAATTCCGCGAGGCCATGGACGATGACTTTAATACTGCCGGCGCTATTGCCGCGATCTTTGAACTGATCCATTACTGCAACAAGATAATCGAGGGAGAGCAGGGCGTTGAAAAAGAGACCATGCAGGTGATGCGCGATACTGTGGTCGATCTCTGCGATCTGATCGGCTTGAAGATCGAGGGCAAAGTTTCCGGCAATGAACAGATCGAGACGCTGGTAGCAGAAAGGACCGCGGCCAAACAGGCCAGGGACTTCAAAAAAGCCGATGCGATCCGCGATCAACTGGTCAAAATGAATGTTACAATAGAGGATACCCAATACGGGACGAGGTGGACAAAGAATGCTTGACCCAAAACAGATAAGAAATAATCCCGACGCAGTGAAGAAAGGCTTGAAAAGCCGCAAGGCTGACGCCACGCTGGTCGACCGTTTTCTTCAGGTCGATGAGGAGTGGCGCAAGCTCCTGAGCGAGATCGAAGAAATGAAAGCGAAACGCAATGCGGTCTCCGACCAGATCGGCCAGATGAAGGCCAAGAAGGAGGACGCGACCGCCGTTATCGCTGAGATGAAGACCCTGTCCTCAAGGATCAAAGAGCTGGACGAGGAGCAGAAGAAGATCGAGGACCGGCTCAACGACATTGCTTATGAAATGCCCAACCTGCCGCATCACTGCGTGCCTGAGGGCTCTGATGCCAGGGACAATATCGAGGTCAGGGTCTGGGGCGAAAAGAAAAAACTCGATTTCAAGGCCCGGCCGCATGATGAGATCGGCAAACAACTGGGCATCCTTAATTTCGAGCAGGCAGCAAAGATCTCCGGCGCGCGTTTTGTGGTCTATCGCGGGGTAGGGGCAGCGCTTGAGCGCGCACTGATCAGTTTCTTTCTTGATGTCCACATTAAAGAGAACGGCTACACCGAGGTCTTTGCCCCGGTATTGGTCAACAAACAGGCCATGATCGGCACAGGCCAGCTGCCCAAGTTCGAAGAGGACATGTTCAAGTGCCGCGATGATGAGTTCTATCTTATCCCAACAGCCGAGGTCTCGGTCACAAATCTCCATCGGGAGTCAGTGTTCAATTCCGAACAGCTGCCTGTCAAATACTGCTGTTATTCACCCTGTTTCCGCCGCGAAGCCGGTTCCTACGGCAAGGATACTAAAGGGATCATCCGCCAGCACCAATTCAACAAGGTCGAACTGGTCAAGTTCACCGACCCGGCCAGCTCATATGATGAACTGGAGTCATTGACCAGGAACGCTGAGAGCGTATTGCAGAAGCTCGGTCTGCCGTACCGTGTGGTCCAGCTCTGCAGCGGCGACCTGGGCTTTGCTTCGGCCAAGACCTATGACCTGGAAGTCTGGTTCCCATCGGAGAACCAGTACCGGGAGATATCTTCCTGCTCTAACTTTGAGTCGTTCCAGGCCAGGCGGGCCGCGATCCGCTTCAAAGTCGGTAGCAAGGGCAAGCCGGAACCGGTCCACACGCTCAACGGTTCGGGGGTCGCGGTCGGCCGCTGTTTTGCCGCCATCCTGGAGAATTACCAGCAGCAGGACGGCTCGGTCATTATCCCTGAGGTCTTAAGGCCTTACCTGGGCGGGATCGACCGGATCAAGCCCTAGCACGCAAGTTTTTCCTCCTTTGCCACGATAAATATATGTATGGCTGCGGAACTCTCACGCATACATGACAGTTTTCGGATAACCTCGCTTAACCCTGTGACCAGGGCGGGCGACGGCAATTTTATGCAGATACTGCGCGATCAGTTCGATTCAGCCCAGGCCAGAATGAAACAGGTCGAAGGCCTGTCCGGTGTTTTTACCATGAACCCTGAACCGCCCCAGACCCTGGCCTCACTTGATATCACTGAAGCAACTCCTGAAACGCCCGCAATTTAAAGCTTGCCCCTTGTGATATAATTATTCCATGCCACTTTACGACTATAAATGCCAGAAATGCGGCCATGTTTTTGAGGTGATGCAGAAGATCTCAGAAGAGCCGCTTAAGTTCTGTCCCGAATGCAAGGGACCGATCAAAAAACTCATTTCTCCAGTCGGCATTGTCTTTAAAGGTTCAGGCTTTCATGTGACCGACTATTCTAGAAAGTCGAAAGTAGAAAGTGGAGAGCAGAAAGCAGGAGAGCCAAAGAAAACTAGCGCCGAGCAAAGTCGAGGTGCTACAGAGACAAAAAGTTCGCCAAAAGGGCCTTCCCAGACGAAGTCAAAATAGATTCCGGGTGGAACTGCACGCCTTCTAGCTTATATTCTTTATGTCTGATCCCCATGATCTCATCCTGATCCGTCCAGGCCGAGACCTCAAAACAATCCGGCAGGCTTTTCTTTTCCACGATCAGTGAATGATACCTGGTGGCTGTAAAAGGGTCGGGCAGGCCTTTGAAGATCGTCTTGCCGTCATGATACACTTCTGAGGTCTTGCCATGCATCAGATTCTTGGCCAGCACGATCCTGCCGCCGAATGTCTCGGCCATGGCTTGTTCTCCCAGACAGACCCCGAGGATCGGCACTTTACCGGCAAAAGTCCTGATCACTTCTTCAGAGATACCCGCGTCCTTTGGCTGGCCCGGACCAGGCGAGATGACGATGCGCTCGGGCTTAAGTTTTTCTATCTGTGCGATGGTGATCTTGTCATTGCGATAGACATCAAGCTGCGCGCCCAACTCACCCATATATTGGACTAGATTATAGGTAAAACTGTCATAGTTATCGATCATTAAAATCATGTTATAATTATAGCACAGATGAAGAAGCGACTGATAACTTATGCTGACAGGGATCTGTGGAACGATTTTGTCGCGGCCTCAAGGTCATCTCCGATCCTTCAATCATTTGAGTGGGGCGAATTAAAATCCCTCTTTAGCTGGGAACCGTTGCGCATCGCGGTCGAAGATAACGGCAAGCTGGTCGCCGGTGTTTCCATCCTCAAAAAGAAGATCCCTTATATCGGTTATTCGGTCTTTTATGCGCCGCGCGGACCACTGGTCAGCCTGGCCAACCGGGAGCAGGTCGAATTCCTGCTCAGCGCGATCGAGGAAGAGGCTGATGCGTATAAAGCAATTTCCCTGAAGATCGATCCAGAAGTGCCGGACGTTAGCGCGGATCAGAGCCCGGCTTTGGAGACGCTCAAAACACTTGGGTTCGTGCGCTCGGCCAAGCAGGTCCAGCCGCGAGCGACCTTTCTGCTCGATCTGACCAGGGACAGCGCCGATATCCTCAAAAGTTTTGAGGAAAAGACCCGCTACAATGTGCGCCTGGCGATCAAGAAAGACGTAACGATCAAAGAAGATGCGAGCGAAAAAGGCGTCAATCTCTTCTTCAACATCTATCAGGAGACCGCCGGCCGGGACAAGTTCATGATCCATCCCCTCAAGTATTATCAATCGATCAGGGAACTGCTGTTCAAAAAAAATATGGGCAGCTGTTTTATCGCTTATTACAATGAACGGGCTGTCGGTGCGGTCATTGTCTTTTGTTTCGGCTCGCGGGTCTGGTACATGTACGGCGCCTCGCGCTCCGAGCACCGTAATGTAATGCCCAATCATCTGCTGCATTGGTATATCATCCAGTGGGCTAAAGCCAAGGGTTATAAAATATATGATCTTTGGGGCATACCTGTTGATCCAAGGCCGGAGCATCCTTTATACGGGGTCTATCGCTTTAAAAAAGGCTTTAACGGCAAACAGGTCAGGTTCATTGGCGCGTATGATTTCCCTTACAGCCCGTTGTTCTATAATCTCTTCGAATTCGGCGCGACCTGGTGGAAGAACATCAATAGTCTAATAAAGAAGGGTAAGATATCAGACTCGTTGAGTGAGTGATTTGTGTGTATTTTTGGGCTCAGGAGTGAAAGATTATCAGAATATCAGATCATCTGATCGAGATGAGCAGAATAGCAGATGAAGAGACTCTGATTCTCTGAACTCTTGTTCTGGTATTATGATTTTCTGATACTCTTACTTTAGGTCAAAGAAAGCCATGCAATATAAAGGAATAGCGTACGATTCTAGAAAAGTTAAACCAGGAGATGTGTTCGTTGCAATTCCCGGCTTTATGGTTAATGGCGAGGAGTTCATCCCGCAGGCGATCGAGAATGGCGCTGCGACCATCGTAGCCGAGCATAAGGTCCAGGTCCCAGATGATGTTGATCTTCAGCTGGTGCCGTCGGCCCGCCAGGCCCTGGCCCGGCTGGCCAACATGTTTTACGATCATCCGTCGCAAAAAGTAAAGCTGATCGGTATTACCGGGACCAACGGCAAGACCACGACCGCTTTTTTGATCGAGTCAATTTTGCGCGCGGCCGGATATAAGGTCGGTTTGATCGGTACGGTCGGCGCGCGGATCAATGGAGAGGAAATACCTTCCGGTCTGACAACCCCTGAATCACTGGAGCTTCAAGCGTTACTGGCGAGAATGGTGGAGCAGGGCGTGACCCACGTGGTCATGGAGGTTTCTTCTCACGCCCTGGCCCAGGACCGGGTGCTGGGCTGTGATTTTGACATCGCGATCTTTACCAACCTGACCCATGACCATCTTGATTTCCACCATACCCGAGAAGAATATCTCTGCATCAAAAAGCGTTTGTTCGAAATGCTTAAGCCCGAAGGGGTGGCGATCGTCAATGTGGACGATCCGGTCAGCTCCCATATCATCAATGTGGTCAAAGGTGAGACCATCACTTACGGAGTGGCGCAGGCCAGGCATGAACTGCGTTCCACCAAGCATAATGAGTTCGACGCGGTCGTGTCCGAGGTCCAGGTCAAGCCCGACCAGATGGCGCTTAAGGTCAATTCGGTCAAGCTCAAGACCCATCTGATCGGCCTGCCCAATATTTATAATATTGTGGCCGCGTTCCAGTGTGCGCTCGTTCTCGGTATTCCGAACAAGACGATCAAAAAGGGCATAGAAGCGCTCAAGCTGGTGCCCGGCAGGTTCGAGCGCATCGATCTGGGCCAGCCTTTCTCTGTCATTGTTGACTTTGCTCATTCTCCCGATGCTCTGCAGAAGCTGATCGAGGCTTACCGGCCGCTGACCCCGGGCAGGATCATCCTGGTCTTTGGCTGTCCGGGCGACCGAGACCGCGATAAACGGCCGATCATGGGCAGGATCGCGGCTGAGCTGGCGGACGAGGCCATTGTTACGACCGACGATCCTCATTCAGAAGGGCCGGAGGCTATTATCAAGGAAGTTGCCGGTAAGTTGAAGCTTACGAAGATCACCGACAGAAAGAAAGCGATCGAAGCTGCGCTGAAACTGGCCAAGAAAGGCGACACGGTCCTGATCGCGGGCAGGGGACATGAGAAGTATCAGGATTTTAAGGGCAAGAAAGTGGCGCTGGATGATAGGGAAGTGGTGGCTCAGTTGATCTCTTCACTAAAATGAATTGTGCGCCTGTTTGATCTTGGCGCTGGGGTTCTGCCCCTGGATGCATAAAGATAAGTCTTTTCACTTTGAACCCCAGAATGAATTCTGGGGAATCATTCCCCACACTTTAGTGTGGGATGTTTTGAGTTTCCCCTACTTCAACGTGGGGAAGACCGAGGCAAGTCCAGGATGGATGATCTTGCCCTGCTGGATATTAATCCCGCTGGCTATTGTTGGATCCTCTTCCGCGGCTTTTTTCAAACCTTTGGTAATGATCGCTTCCAGATAAGGCAGCAAGGCCGCGCCCAGGGCTTCGGATGTGGTCTTTGCGCCCAGAGAAGGCAGATTAGGCGGCGCGAAAAAGAACACCTCAGTGCCCGGGATCACCGGTAGGGCGAACGGTTCCAGGATACTTGTTTCGATCACGCCTTCTACCCCGCCGCCCTGGTCGATATCCACCGGATAGACGCAACCGCCAGGCGTCATGGTCTTGAGCAAGTCAACAGTGATCAATTTTTCCGGTTTTTTGCCGGCAGTGTACATGGAGCTGACCAAGAAGAGCGCTTCGCGCACGCTGTTGCGCAGGTTCTCCGGGGTCAGCTCAACCACTCTGACCTTGGGAAAACGGATGGAATTGGCGCTAAAGTATTCCGTTAGTTCTTTGGCCCGTTCCGGCGTCTTTTCCAGTAGAAAGACCTCGCAGCCGCGCTCTGAGAACTCCTCAGCCGCGGTACGGCCGACATTGCCGCCGCCGAGAATAGCGGTTTTGACCCCGCACAGTCCGGTCCCGGGCAGGCCGCTCGTGATGATCTTCTTCTTTAATAGCGCGTATTCGTCCGCATGGCGGGCGATGATCTTGGCCGCCGCTTCGCTCATCGGCGCCAAACAGGGAAAAAAGGACCGCCCGTCCTTTTTGAGCTCCATGGTTTCCAGAGCTAAAAAGGTCGTGCCAAGTTTTTTACTGGCCTGAAGCGCGGCTTCGGTGCGCGGTTTGCTTTGGGCAAAATGCTGGTAGGAGATCCAGAGGTTGTTCCTGAGGCCGTCCATATCAGCCAGCCTGGTCTCTTTAACGCCGAGAACAATATCCTTGGCCAGAGCCTCTTGATGACTGATGATCGCAGCACCGGCCTTTTCATAGGCATTATCACCGAAGTCGATCCTGGCGCCGGCCTCTTTTTCCACGAACAATTCGACCTGCTTGAGCGAGCTGAGCTCTTGTATCTGGGCGGGGATAAAAAGGACACGGTTCTCGACTTCGCGTCCTTTAGTGTCTGTTTTAGATTCTCGCAGCAGCGCTAGACTAACCATTAAAGCGGTACCTCAGGATTTCAGGGTCAGTTTCATCGATCGTGATCATATTATAAGGGAAGAAAACGTCAGTTTCGGTCTCGCGGATGTTCAGGTCGCTCAACCTGACCTCAAGATGCACGTCAGCCGGCACGACCCTGAGCAGCTGGGAATGGTTGCCGGCCATGGGCTGGGCCCAGCTTTCGATGATCCGGCTGATCGCTTCGCGCTTGCCGGAGAATTCCTCGCCGAACTCCGTTAATATGGCCAGCAAGTGCTTGCCTAAACGGGCTTCTTTCAACAGATTGATGCAGCCCAGCATGCCAAGATGCTGTCTGAGGAATTTGCCTTCTTCTTTCTCGACCGAACCGATATTAAGCAGCAGGACCTGGACGTCCTTGTACTCGCGGCCCAAACCGACCTCATAGCGCGTATCACCGGTAATGCCGATCTTCAAATAGCCGCTGTTCTTGGGGTCCCTGATGTTGGTATTGATGACGACCCCGACCGAAGATTCCTGGTTGGTCCAGCGTTCGGTGTGGTGCGCCGGTTTGACCGACAGGGTGAAGCCGTGCTTTTCCAAGAGTGATTCGCCTTCGATCTCAGTGACTTCCGCTCCGGGGACCAGCAGCTTGAAGTTTATTTCGCGGTTGCCGAACAGATCGGTGGCCGAGAGCAGGCCGTGGAACTTGAGCAGGACGCCGGCGGAGCCGAAAATGTCCAACACCTTGCTCTGGTGCTGCTCGTTGTGGTCGTTGTATTTTGCCAGCAGCGAAAGGATGCCTTCGACCGATTCAGTGTGATCGTCGTGGTCGTGGGTGATGATGATGGCGTCGATATCAGCGATCCCCAGGCCGAGGTCGCGGAAAATAGTGAAGAAATCATATCCCGGATCAATAGCAATGCCTTTGGTCTGGCCGCGCTGGTTCTTGAGGGTCAGGAAATAGCCGCCGCCCTGTGAGATGCCCTGCGAGTAAAGGGGCGAAGCGGAATTCCATTTATGGATCGTGCGCAGGGCATAGGCCCCCATGGTCCGGTCCAGCATCTTTGGCGTGTTAAGATAGTGGACCAGCTTGCTCTGGTTCGTCTTGATGATCTCGCGCGTGGGGAAGAGCATTTCTTCCATATACTGGATGGCATTGGCCGAAGCGCTGTTGACTTTCTTTATCTGGACCTCGTAATGGCGCGAGGCCTTGAAATCCTTGTAAGCTTCCTGAAAGCGGCCCTGGAGGAAATGGGTAATGCCGCGCAGGTAGGCCGGGATACTGACATCGCCGTGCTCCTTCTGGGTCTTCTTGAACAATTCGTCGTAGATCTTTTCAGCCTCCTGGTACAGATTGTCGTCAATGCAGATGTGGCCGAGCAGGTTCCAGGGGTCGGAGCTGTCGCTGTTAAGGCGCTGCAAGGCCCGGATTATCTCAGTGAAGTTATCCCTGATCCATTCGGTGCGACCGCGGTAATTAAGCCGCGTTAAATTGGCCCAGGTGTTGGGTCTCTTGGCATCAAGCAAGCTTTGGTTCATGTCCTTATATCTTCCAGGTCGCTCCGATCATCTGGGTCCGGTTATATTCCCCGCCCAGATAGGTGTAGTCAATGATCATCTGGCCGAAGCCGACGCTTATGCCGGCGGTCTTATTGCTCTGGCTGGTATCGGTATCTGACAGGCCAGCGCGTAAGGCCAGTCCATAGATCGGCCGCATCTCAACGCCGTAGTGCATGGTCGCTGGCCGGCCGCTCTGCTCAAAAAGATTGTGAACATCGGCGGCAACGGTCACCTGCGGGATGGGCTTGATGGCCACTCCGGAATTGACTGACATCTGGTAGCGCGTGATAAAACCGTTCTCGAACTTGATGTCGGTCGTCAGCAGTTCCTTGACCGCCACGCCGAACATCAATGATTCATTGATCCGGATCAGGCCGCCCACATCCATGCCGGCGCCAATACCTCTGACATTAAGGCTTGGTATCTTCAGATCGTATGCGTTGATATTGGCGCCCAGGGCGACTATTTCGCCGTAACCAGAAGCTAGGGAAAAGGAATACCAGCCCGTATCCTGGTCAAGCACGGCGTTTTTATCCGATATAACGGTCAGCCCCATGGCGAACTGAGCTTTGCCCTGCGGAGTCAATTCTTTTTCTTTATACATATACCTATTATCCCAATAGTTAGGCCGGTAATAGTTCGGCTGGTACCAGCCGGGCGCGTAGAGATAGATGTTGGTCTGTTTGGGAACTTCCCGGGCCACAGCATTAATGAACTGGTCTCCCACATGGATAGCCGCCTCACCGGCCTTTTTTGCGGCCTTCTTCACTGTTTCCTTCCGGGAGATCGGTTCCCTGACCGGTTCCTTGCCTGCTGCTTCGGCTTTTTCGTCCTCTTCTTTGACCTCTTCTGACATGGATTCTTCCTTGGCCTGTTTTTCTTCAGCCCGGCCCCAGTTCTTTTTGATCACATCCTGGTCAGCCAGATATCGGGCGCCCTGATAGGCGACAATCGAAGCCAGCCCGATGCCCGCGACCCAGGCAAAGGGATTCATGCCAATTTCAAAACAGCCCTTGAGAGCGAAAGTGTTGTCGCCGATCTGCGCATTGCGGTTGGTCATCTGGTAGGAGCCGGCCAGGTCCACGCCAGGATTAATGGCAAAACCGGCCGGGTTCCAGTATGCGGCAAAAGCATCATCAGCTATTGCGGTAAAAGCGCCGCCCATAGCCATAGCGCGCGGCGCGTAGATGGCAAACGCGCTGTTGCCGATTAGAGCCAGGGAAAGGATCATAACGAAAAGTTTTTTCATTGTCAGCCTCCTCGGACTTTTGCTCCTGTCGCTCGAATTCTAACAAAACCGGCTTGTTTGCACAAGTTATGAATGATAAAATCAGTTTATTATTCAAGGAGGTAAGCTAAATGAACATCTTTGACCGGGCGCGGGACATCATTATCCACCCCAAGGAAGAATGGCAGACGATCAAGGCCGAGAAAACAGATATCAAGGCTCTTTTTGTCAATTACGCGGCGCCGTTGGCGCTGATACCGTCAGTTGCCGGCTTGATCGGCATCACGCTGGTCGGCATCAGCCTGCCGGTCGGCGGAATTGTCCGGGCTCCGCTGCTCCAGTCGCTGTTAGGAGCGGTAATTGGCTATGTGCTGAACCTGGCTGCGCTGTTCGCTGTTGGCTGGCTGGTCAAGGTCCTGGCGCCGGTCTTTAAAGCCAGGGCAGACTTGGCAGGCTCCATGAAGGTAGTTGCTTACTCAATGACGCCGGCCTGGCTGGTCGGGATCTTTTCGCTTGTCCCTGGACTGGGAGTGCTTTCCATTCTGGGCTTGTACGGTCTTTATCTTTTATATTTGGGTCTGAAAGAGGTCCTTGATACACCCGCAGAAAGGGTATTGCTTTATACACTGGCAGTGATCGGTTTGGCCATCGTCGTTAGTTTTGTCTTTTCGATCATCATGATCAACTTTATCTACGGGCCGATGTACTTGAGGATGATGGCTTATTAGGTTCTAGGTTATTAGGTGCTGGGTTCTGGGATCCTAGAACCCAGTGCCTAGAACACAGTACCCAGCACCCAAATTATCATGGAATTGATCACCATTCGAGAAATGCTGAAAAAGAACACTGGCCGTTACGCCCACCTGACGGCCTATCAGATAAGACAGGCTGACGGCTACAAGTGCTTCACATTTCAACAGGTGGCTGATCTGGCCGTCAGGCTGAGGGCAAAACTGGCAGGCCAGGGGGTGATCAAGGGGGCGCGGGTCATCCTCTTGTCTGAGAACCGGCCGGAATGGGCCATTGCTTATCTGGCGGTAACTTCCATGGGCGCGATTGTTGTACCGCTGGATGCCATGCAGCAGCCCGATGACCTTAAGCCGCTGATCGAGGATTCCGGAGCGGTCGCTGCCGTCGTGTCAGCGCAATATATCGGCCATCTGGCAGAGACCGGTTTGCAGGCCCAGGCGGTCAGGATGGAAGATCTTGGAACTTTGCCGCCGGCAGGCCAGGGGCTGCCGGATCAGGTCGGTCTTGATGACGTTGCCTCGATCGTCTACACATCGGGCACGACCGGCATACCTAAAGGCGTTGTTCTGACCCATCGTAATATCATGTCGAATGTCATGGCCGTGGCGTCGCTGTTCGATCTAGGGCCCAAGGATAACTTCCTCTCTGTCCTGCCGCTGCACCATACTTTTGAAACGACCGCCGGTTTTCTCGGCCCGTTCTATATGGGCTGCCGCGTCACTTATGCTGAGAGCCTTAAATCACATGCGATACTGCGCAATATGCAGGAGACCGGCGTGACGATCATGTGCGGTGTGCCGCTCCTTTACCAGCTTTTTTATGATGGTATTTTGCGCGAGGTCGAAGAGCGCAGCCTGCAGCGGGCCTTTACTGTTCTGTTCGGTCTGGCCAGGTTCTTTAAGCATATAATCGGCGTAAACTTGGGGAGCTGGCTGTTCAAGACGGTACATAAAAAATTCGGTGGCAAGATACGCTTTTTTGTTTCCGGTGGCGCGGCCCTTGATCCGGAAGTAGCGGCAAATTTTAGCCTGATGGGCTTCACTATCCTCCAGGGTTACGGCCTGTCCGAATCAGCGCCGGTGCTGACCTGTAATACGCTGAAACAGAATAAGCTGGGCTCGGTCGGCCGGCCGATACCCGGGGTCGAGATCAGGATCGCTGGGACCGATCCGGTTGGCGAGATACTGGCTTTCGGGCCGAATATCATGAAAGGATACTATAAACGCAAGGAGCTGAGCTCGCGAGTTGTTGTTAACGGCTGGCTTTATACCGGCGATGTTGGCTATATCGATGAGGACGGTTTCCTCTTTATCACCGGACGGTCCAAGGACGTCATCGTGACCGGTTCCGGGGTCAATGTTTATCCTGAAGAGGTCGAGTTCGCGCTTAACAAGCTGCCCGCGGTGCTCGAATGCTGTGTTATGGGTGATAAGGTCACGGCCGGTGCGCGCCGCAACACTGAAGAGGTCATGGCCCTGATCGTGCCGGACATGGAATACTTCGATAAACTGGGCTGCCGTGACGAAGCGTTCATCAAAAGGACGCTTGATCAGCAAGTGGCCGAACTGAACCAGCAGCTGGCTGATTTCAAGCGGGTGGCCAGGTTCGTTATCCGGCAGGAAGAACTGCCCAAGACCAGGCTGAAGAAGATCAAGCGTTTTGAGCTGAAAAAGGAGCTGGGAATTTAATGAACAGGGAACAATTGACCGCTGAGATCAGATCAATGGTCGCCAGGATAATAAAACAGCCGGAGGACAGGATATTGCCTGACGCCAATCTATTCTCTGATCTTGGGGTGGACTCCCTGCTTGGGGTCGAGATCATCGCTTCCCTGGACAGGAAATACAGCCTTGATGTGCCGGAAGGCAGGTTGAAGGACATTAAGACGCTCAATGATATCGTTGAAATGGTCGCTTCTTTTCTGGCTAACAAGTGAAAGCTGAAGAAGGGACTGCCGCGTACTGGAGGAAACTGCTCGGCCTTGATGAGCCGGGCAATCCCGCGTTGTTCAAGCTGAAGCCGGTCTGGCAGGCGGGTCTGCGGCCGGCATTTTATCATCTGCTCGGACTTATATTCCGAAGCTATTGTCCGGTCAAGGTCGTTGGACTTGAGAACCTGCCGCCCCGGCCGCCCTATATAATAGCGGCCAATCACGCTTCTTCAATGGATTTTGCTGTTGTTGCCTGGGCCATGGGTAAGAGGCGGGAAGAGCTCTTTGCCCTGACGACCAAGCTTTTCTATGACATCGCTTTTACCCGGTTCTGGATCAAGCTGGCAGCTAATGCAGTGCGCATTGATACGGTTGCTGATTTTTTCCCTGCCTTGCGGGCAGCGGCCAAGGTACTGTTAGCGGGTAAAGCTGTTTATATCAATCCTGAGGGGACCAGGTCGGTCAACGGCGCTATCTTACCCTTTAGGCCGGGGGTCGGACTGCTCTCGATCGAGACCTCTGTTCCGATTATTCCTGTATATCTCAAAGATACTTGGAAGGTCCTGCGGCCGGGCTCGATACTGCCTAGGCCGGCGCGGATCGAAGTGCGTTTTGACCGGCCGCTTGATCCAGAGGCGTACCGCTTAAACGGCGGTCCGGCTTATGACGGTTACAAGGCCCTGACCGAAGAACTGAGGCAGAGGATCGTGGCTCTCTCTTCGAGCTAAAAGCGAGTGAACCTCGCTGTTAGAGTTATCCGCGACGTTCAGTCGCGGGATCCCTCACTCGATGACCTTGTTCAGCGGGTATTCGATGATGCCCTTGGCTCCAGCTTTCTTCAGTTTCGGGATAAGTTCCCTGACAACACTTTCATCGACCACTGTGTCAAGGTCCACCCAGGCGGCATTGGTAAGTTCAGAGATCGTCGGGGTCTGAAGTGCCGGCAGAAGCTTGAGCACCTGACGCAGGCGGCTCTTGATCACGTTCATCTTCAAACCGACCTTGGTTTCAGCCACCAGCGCGCCCTGCAGCAGCGTGATAAGATTGTCCAGTTTTTCCTTTTTCCAAGGGTCCTTGAGGCAGTCCTGGTTGGCGATGACCACGGTGTTGCTTTCCATGACCGTGTCAATGATCTTGAGCTTGTTGGCGCGCAGGGATGAGCCGGTCTCGGTCAGCTCGACAATCGCGTCGGCCAGCTCCGGCGGTTTAGCCTCGGTCGCGCCCCAGGAGAAATCAACCGAAGCATTGACCTTGCTGGCCTTGAGCCATTTCTTGGTCACGTTGACCAGCTCGGTGGCGATGCGTTTGCCTTTCAGGTCCTTGACGGTCTTGAATTTTGAGCTTTCCGGTACAGCCAGCACCCAGCGGACCTTGCGTAAGCCCTGCTTGGCATAGACTAGGTCGGCGACCTGTTTGACCTTGCAGCCTGATTCCATGACCCAGTCAATGCCGGTCAGGCCGCAGTCGATCACGCCGCTCTCAACATACCGGGCCATTTCCTGGGCCCGGCTGAGCATGACTTCCAGCTCAGCGTCATCCACCGAAGGGTAGTATGAACGTGAAGAGGCCTTGATGTTCCAGCCGGCTTTTTTGAACAATTCAAAAGTGGATTCCTGAAGCGAGCCCTTGGGTAGGCCTATTTTAAGCATTTTGGACATGATTTTCCTCCTTATCAAGAGATTTTGATTGTAGCACTAATGAAAAAAGGCCGCAAGCCGGAAAATTAATCAGCGGATGCGGGAGAACTTTGGGGCTCATCTGAGGTAGGGGTTGAGATAAAGTCCATTTTGAGTATCTCCAGCTTATATTTCGCTTCAGAGCTGGCTGTACCGGTCTCAGTGCTCATGACGCTGGTTTGGGCGGGCACTATATCCATCTTGAGGATCTCAAGCTTGTATTTGGGTTCCTCTTCTTTTGGCGGCGTGCCGCCCATGGCGGCAGCCAATGACCAATTACCAAACACCAATAACCAGGAAAGCACCAATAAACAGGACCCAATAGTCAATGGAGATCGGATATTGGGTCTTGAAAACTTCTTGGTTATTGTATCTTGGTTCTTGGTTATTGAATCAGTCATCTCAACTCATTCCGGTCATCAACTTTGATGACCTTGGGCTTGAACATCTTTGCCTCGTTCGGGTCCATCAGGGCGTAGGCCAGGATGATCAGCTTGTCGCCTTTTTTGCCGAGCTTGGCCGCCGGCCCGCGCAGGGAGATCTCGCCTTTCTGGCCTTCGATCACGTAAGTCTCAAAACGGTTGGAATTATTGAAATTGAGCACCTGGACTTTTTCGCCGGCCAACAGGCCGCAGGCTTTCATCAGGTCCTTGCAAATGCCAATACTGCCTTCGTAATAGAGCTGGTTATCGGTCACTTTGGCCAAGTGTATCTTGGATTTAAGTATCGTAAGCAACATTGAACTATTATTATAGCGCAGCCGCCGGGCCTTTTCAACGCAGGGGAAAGGTTTGTTGCTTTTAGCTGTGATATGTTCTAATATAATCGGCAAATGCTTCCCAGGTACACCAAGACAGAGATTATCGACAGGGTCTACTGGATGAATAATTTCCGTCTGTTGCTCGGCGGTTCTTTTTTTGTTATCCTGGTCATCCAGAACATTTTTTGTGTCAGGCTCTCAGAGAACGTTTTTGTGCTGATGCTGCTGGGCTTAGGCATCCTTTTTTATTCCTTGTTAACTTATTATTATTTGCGCACTCAGAAGATCTCGCTTAACGAGATAATTTTCCTCTCGACGTTCCTGGGCATTGTTGATCTGATCGTTATGACGTTATTTAATTATTTCAGCGGCGGGCCGCAAAGCCCTTATGTTATCGCTTATGTTCTGTTTATTGCGCTTGTGCCTTTTTGGTCGCCGTATTCAGCTTATGGCCCCTTGATCTGGGCTCTCTTAACCATAGGTCTTTATGAAAGCATGTTGATACTGGTCTCTTTGGGTGTCCTGCCGCTGGTCCAAATAGACGGCGGATTAATAATCGACCAGCAATACCTGCCTAAACTGTGCCATGTGAACGGGATAGTACTGCCTATCGTGCTCTTTTGTATCTCCCTGTGCGAGGTCTTTATTATCCAGTACCTGGGGAAGGAACGGCTCAACCTTGAGTCAGCCTTGAACAGGGAAAGGGACGTTGAGCGAAAATATTCTGCTTTTACTTCGATATTTTGGACACTTACCCACGTGTTTAATCTCGATGTCATGCTTAAAGATGCGCTGGAAAAGATGCTGGCGGTCCTGGGACTGCATTCGGGTTTGATCGTGTTGATGGATAAAAAGAAGGTGGTCAGGGTCGGCGCGAACATGGGCGTTCCGGAAGAATTCCTATCCGCTTTACGCAGCAAGAAGATCAAAGAAATCAGCGACGTCTTAGATAATGTTCAGGGGATCTTTTTGGGCAAGGAATTCATCCAAAAAGAACTGGTCAGAAAACTGGTCTTCCGCCGCAAGACGGTCGGCTTTTTTATTTTGTTCAGCCATGGCGAAGGCCTGAATATCACCCATGACCTGGAGAAGATGCTTGAGGCTGTCGCGGATGAAATGGCCGCGGCGGTCTATTACGGCAGGCTGGTCAGGAAGGTCAGAGAACGATGAGCAGCAGGGGGAAAAGCCTGCTGAGCCTGTGGCTAGCCGCCTGGCTGCTGCTGACCACAGCGCCAACGCTGCCGGCAACGGCTGTTTCCAGCGAAGCCGGGCAGGTCAATTTCCTGCAGGAATTTGACATCACTTTCTGGCAGACCCTGCCGTTCGCCGCGCTCTGGAGCAGCTTTGCTGAACGCCGGCTGTCCGAGATGCTGTTCCCGGGCCAGGGCATGCGCTGGCAAGCAGTAGCCCTGTCAACCCTGATTATCTCAACGGCCAATGCCTGGCTGCACGCCAGCCAGGTGGTCAGTGAAAATGAACGGCTGACAGTTCCTGATAAGGCTTTATTGATAGGCCGCTGATAATTGATCCTGGATCATTGAAATTTCAGCTTGAAACATCGCTATTATAAGCATAAAATATCAAGTAAATGAGCCGGCTGGCTATTCATATAACGATTGTATTTGTAATTCTCTGTGTTTGGGCTTTACCTTCACTTTCAGTTACGCAGACCCAGCGGCCTACTGGCGATCATTCTCATACTGGAACTTGGATTGATTATATTAATCCCCCGGGAGGCAGTACGGGCAGTTACTATGATAAAGTGAACGAAGCTGTGGCTGATGATGATGGCAGTTATATCTGGGCTACAGCAACGGGACGAAACCTGTTCAGTTTTCCCGCTTTTAGCGTGCCGGCTGGCTCAACGATCAATTTCTTAAGGCTTACATATAGGCATGAAAGGAAACAGGGTGGTCAGACTTCAAATATCAGATCAGCGCTTCTGGTCGGCGGGAATAATTATGATACCGTCGATCCTGGAGTGACACCGACAGCCAACAGTTGGGCTACCAGAACTTATGACTATGCGACAAATCCAAAGACTGGACTGGCTTGGGCGGTGGATGATATCAATGGTGTTGGTTCAAATGCCTTACAAGCTTACGGCGTTTATACTAATGATGTTACAAGGAATCCTTATGTAACGCAGGTTTATGCAACAGTTGATTATACTCCTCTCAATACTGCCCCGATCTTGAATAATGGCTCTTCTGATAATGTTCTGCCAGCATTATCACAATATACTGACGGGACCGGTAGAATCGCGATAACTTTCCGCATCAAGGATGGCGAGGCTGATTCCTGCGGCGTGGTCAACGGCAGTTTTGAATACCAGGTCAACGGCGGCGGCTGGAACCCGATCGCCGATGGTGATATTACCGGCACAAAAACAAATTTAAGCTCGGCAACTGATTATTCCGGCACACTTCATACACTGGTCTGGGATAACTCAAAAGAACATATCGATGACGCGGTCAGTACTAACGTCCAGGTGCGCTTTAATATCAGCGACGGCGCCTTGACCAGTGCTGACGGCACGTCGCCTTCAGGCTTTAATGTTGACAATCTTGATCCGGCGGCCCTGGCTGCCACGGATATTACCAGCCGACCTCAGGCGGGCGGTACAACGGTTATCCTGGACTGTTCGTTCACTGAATCCAATCCGAATACCAATACATTTTATTTGGCGCTTAACGGTCCAACTTACGGAGCCGGCACTGCCGGGCAAAGCAACACGGCTGATCCGTCAGCCCAGGCTGTGGCCGCAGGCGCAACCCTGGATGGCAATGATTATATCAGCAAAGTTCGCTGCGTAGCTGTTGATGACTTTGGCAATGTCGGCATCAATGAAACACTGGCGCCGGCAAATGATGGCGTGACACCGTATACGCCGCCGGCGCCGACGGTCGATACTCCAACTGTCACAACGGTCAATGTTACTGTTAACAAGAATGCCAGTGAAGCCAGCGGCCTGGAATACGCCATCCGTGAGAGTGGCGGTCAATATGTCCAGGCCGGTGGGACATTGGGCGGCGCCGCGGTCTGGCAGACCATCGCGGCTTGGGGCACCAAGACGGTCACGGGACTATCGGCTCCGGTGAGTAATTATGTTTTCAGCACCAAATCCCGCAACCCCAACGGCGATAATCCGGAAAGCAGTTTGTCCGGCGGCGCTTCTTCCGCCAACACAGCTCCGGCATTGAACGACGGTTCAACGCAGAACCAGCTGCCGGTACTGGTCCAGGCCACTGACAGGAGCGGGCGGATAACCTTTACTTTCAGGATCCGGGACCTTGACCTTGACGATTGTTCGGTCGTCAGCGGCAGTGTGCAATATCAGGTCAATGGCGGCGGCTGGAACAATATCCTTGACGCAGATGTGGCCGGGACCAAGACGGGTTTAAGCTCGGCTTCCGATATGAGCGGCACTCTGCATACACTGGTCTGGGACAATTCCAAGGAATATATCGATGACGCGTACAGTCAGAACGTGCAGATCAGGTTCCAGGTCGATGACGGCAGCAGCAACAGCACGTACGGAGTTTCGCCCACAGGCTTTAATGTTGACAATCTTGATCCTGCCGTGGCCAGCGCGACAGATATTCAGACACAGCCCCGGGCCGGGCAGACAACGGTAACGCTTAGCGCGGCCTTTACCGAGATCAATCCTGATACCAATACGTTTGACCTGGCGCTCAATGGCGGCGCGTACGGCAGCCCGACCACCGGGGAGGCCAATACCGCCACGCCATCGCCGCAGGCCACGGCCGTTGGAGCGACACTTGACGGCAATGACTATGTCAGCCAGGTCAAGTGCACCGCGGTCGATGATTTCGGCAATATCGGCGACAATGAGAACACTTCGCCCAGCACAGTAAAACAGTATATAAAGCCGTATACTCCGGCGGTGCCGACGGTGAGCAATGGGACAGCGACAACTGCCGATGTCAAGATAAATAAATATCCGGCCGAGGTCGCCGGCCTCGAATATTCCATTTACGTTTCTTCGCATAATAAATATGTCCAGACCGACGGCACTCTCGGCGATAGTGCGGCCTGGCAGCCGACCTTTGACTGGGGGACGATCACTGTCACGGGCTTAAGCGATCCGGTCTCGGATTATTATTTCAAAGTAAAGTCCCGCAATACTTCCGACGCGGCGGACCAGACGACCAGCCAGTCCGACCTGAGCGACGCTGCCAATACTACCGGCCTGCCGCCGGTCCCTGAAGGCGTTGTCTCGTATTTCCCGTCCGCCGGAGCTGACAATGTCTCGCCCGAAGCCGTGGTCAGCGTAACCTTTGACAGGGACATGAGCACACTGGAAGTCCAGGCGGTCTTTTCCATGGAAGCTGTTTACGACAACTCGGGCAATTTCGTTTATACGCCGGTCAGCGGCGCTTTCAGCTGGGCAAGGAACCGTGTCCTCACTTTCACTCCGGCCGCTACTCTGTCAAAGGGTTATACCTACCGTGTCAGACTGTCAGGCCCGGTCAAAGACTTTGACGGCAACGACCTGACGCTCGACCTTACCTGGACTTTCAGGACGGTGTTGGACCGCCAGATCAGCAATATCTTCTTCAGCGCTGACGGCCGGACCAAAGTGGTCCTGTCATTGGGAGCCGTCAGCAATGACGCTTACATTGACATCAACCGCAACCCGATCAATGATCCCAGGGAGATCGACCCGGCCAAGATCACCGAGGCCAATGCCAAGGTCCTGCTGGAGAACGATCCTTTTAAATATCCCTTTACTTCATCGATCAGCGAGATCAACGCTTACGGCACGGATGATGTCCGGATAACCTCTGATTTTGCGGCACCGGTCACAATCAGTCTTTATTACGACGACGAGAATGATGACGGTTATGTTGATAACACCAGCCCGCGGATCATGGAAAAGGCGCTCAAGATCTATCGCCTGGATGAGGATCACGGGTTGTGGATCAGGATGCCCAACTCGATCGTTGATGCTGACCAGAACTGTGTTTCAGCTGTTGTCAGCCATTTCTCGGTCTATACCCTGATGGCCACGGCTTTTGAGGATGTTTCAGCTGCCTATGCCTACCCGAACCCATTCAAGCCGAATCCACCTGATAACCATACCACAGTGACCTTTACCAACCTGGGTTCGGTCAGCACGATCAAGATCTTTACCCTGCGGGGCGATCTGGTCAAGACGATCAATGAGACCGACGGCGACGGCGTGGCCAGCTGGAACGTGCAGAATGACAGCGGCGAGGCTCTGGCCAGCGGCCTGTATCTTTATGTGGTCAAGAGCGGCAATGATATCAAGAGAGGTAAATTGCTGGTGATCAAATGAGACCATTAATTATAACAATTGGTCTATTGTTTATCGCCGGTCTGCTGCTGTCGGGTTGTACCGAGACCGTGACCACCAGCCAGGTCTTCCCTGACCCGTACGTGATGGGACAGGGATCGAACGAAGTCGTTTTTATCGACCTGGCGGCTGTCTGCACCATCGAGATCACGATGCTGGACGGCTCGCTGGTGCGCAGGATCAGCGAGACCGACGGCGACGGACAGGCCAGCTGGGACCTGAAGAACCAAGCTGGGGAAGATGTCGTTTCCGGGATCTACCTCTACCTGATCAAGAGCCAGAGCCAGGAAGCGAAAGGACGGTTGATCATAAACAAATGAAAAAAATATTTATAACAGGTTGCGCGCTATTACTCCTGATCGATCTTGCCTGGGCCGGTGCTGGCACTGCCGGCGGCCAGTTCCTCCTTTTGGGCGGCGGCGCCCGGGCGATCGCCATGGGGGACGCCTATGTGGCTTTGGCAGAAGGATCGTCAGCTGTTTTCTGGAACCCTGCCGGCCTGTCTAGGACAGAATTCACTCAGATCGGCTACATGTATAACCAGTGGTTCGTTGATGTCAAGCACCAATACCTTGATCTGGCGTATCCGACCGATAATGGTGTTTTTGGCGGCAGCTATTCTATCCTTGATTCAGGCAACATCCAGGGCTATGACTCGACCGGCGCGCCGACCTCCACGATCAAAGCGACCGACACCGGCCTGGCAAT
This sequence comes from Candidatus Saganbacteria bacterium, assembly GCA_016932255.1. GTDB lineage: Bacteria > Margulisbacteria > WOR-1 > O2-12-FULL-45-9 > O2-12-FULL-45-9 > JAFGDE01. The sequence continues at coordinate 73,997 of JAFGDE010000012.1, read as the reverse complement.
TGCCTGGGGTCGCAGGGTCAATGAGCGTTTTGCTTGGGGGATCGGGGCCAAGAACATCACTGAAAATTTGGAGAATTCATCAGCCGTTGCCACAGCCCTTGACGCCGGTTTGCTCTACGAATTCAATCCGAACCTGACCTTTGGCCTGGCCGTGCAGAACGTTGGCACGCCGCTGAAGTTCATCTCGGAAAATACCCCCTTGCCCCAGACATATCGTTTAGGATTAGCTTCGGTTAACCGGCTGCTTGAGAACAAGCTTTCCCTGGCGATTGACTATGTCAGCAGTGCCGGGTCAACTGCTTCGCTCAATTATGGTCTGGAATATTTGCTCAGCGGTCTGGTCGCTCTTAGATATGGTTCAGCTGCCGGCCGGATGAGGGCCGGAGTAGGTATCAGTTCCGGCAATTATGGCCTGGATTATGCTTATGTGGCCCATGACGATCTTGGCTCGGCCCATCAGATCAGTTTCAGCTATTCTTTCGGCACCAGGGATGACCGTCAGGCCATCAAACTGGAATATCTGGCCATGGCTAAGGCTTATTATGATAAAGCCAGGTTCTCTGAGGCGATCGTCGCGGCCAAGAACGTACTGGAGCTGGACCCCAATGATGCCGACGCCCGGGCATTGTTGACCAAAGCTGAGAACGCGCTGTCTGGAAAGGCAGAAGGCACGGTCGAGAAAGATATTAAAGCTGAGAAGCAGGAAGAAGCCCAGGTCTTTATCGATAACGGCAATAAATTCTTTGCTGAAAAACAGTATCTGGAAGCCATTGCTGAATTTAATAAGGCGCTCAAGGTGGTTCCGTCCCATCCTGAAGCAGTTAAAATGATCCGGGAATCCCAGGAAGCCCTGGAAAAGGAAGTGGCCGAACAGGTTAAACAGGAAGCGGCCAATCACTTAGGTCTGGCCAGGAAGTATATCGCTGAGGAGAACTATACAGAGGCAATGAAAGAGGTCCAGGAAGTGCTGAAGATAGATCCCGGCAATGTTCAGGCGCTCCAGCTTTATAAAAAACTCCAGAACATCATGGAACTGGAAAAGAAATAATAGGGGGTATCAAAGTGGACTGGAAAAAGCTGCTGCTTTCACTGTTATTGGTCTGCATCACGGCTTCGCTGGCGGCGGGGATCACTTCTGACGAGCTTTACAGCCGTGCGGCCCAGAAATATTTAAGCGGTGACCTGGCTGGAGCAGAGGCTGATCTGGAAAGGGTCCTGTCGATCGATTCCGCCCACGATAAGGCAAAGCAATTATTGGGCGTTGTCAGACGAGAGATGGGCGTGAGCGAAACACCGACAACCACACTGCCGACGACCAGCAGGGCCCCCAAGCCTCAACCTGTTGTCCGGACAACTCCGGTCCGGCGGCCGGCGGCCATTCGGGTCACGACCACCACGATCGCCGCATCAAGGGGTGCGCCGGCGATCGTTCTGCCGCAAGCCAAATCACCTGATTTTGCCGATATGGAAACGACCATTAATCAGATCATGCTGCTGATCCTGACAGTCATTGTTTTCACTCTGATCATTGCCGCCCGCGGGACTTATTTCATCATCCGTGATACGATTGCCAGCCGCCGGCGTCAGACCTGCCCGGACTGCAAGACCAAGAACCCGGAGACAGCTGAGTTTTGCCAGGTTTGCGGCACCAGACTCAAGGTCTGGTCAGGGATTACCGGCAACCAGAAAAAATGGTTCGACAAGTTCGGCTGGAAGCACAATCCTTTTACTCTGGATGTCTTGCCCAATTTGTTCACCGGCTATTCGGCTCAGGTAGGTTCGATCATGGAAAAGATAAACACGCGCAGCGGCCATATCCTGGTATACGGAGACAAGGGTGTGGGCAAGACCACTCTGCTGCGCTGGCTGACCGACAATCTTAAACCTAATAACCATGCGGTCTATATCGCCCGGCCGCCGCTTAATTTTGATGACATGCTCAGGTTCGTGGTCGGCGAGCTGAAAGGCGGGCGTTTCAGCAAGACCAAAAAGATATCCCTATACGATATTGAGGAATTGGTCAAGAAGGCAAAGAAACCGCTGGTCATTTTGCTGGACGAGGCGCATGAGTTCACGGCTGAGATCGAACAACAGATGCGCAGCCTGGGTGATATCCAGGGAGTGAATTATGTGCTGGGCGGACTGCCTGAGACCAGGGAAAAGATCAAGAAGGACAGCCCGCCGTTCTTTGACCGCATCGTACTGGAGGTCTACATCGACCACTTGAGCCAGGCTGATACCAAAGAGATGATCCGCAAGCGCATCGAGGATGCCGGCGGCAAAGGGATCAAGCCGTTCACTGACGAAGCGATAGAGAACATTTACAGAATGAGCAAAGGCCGGCCGCGCATGATCCTCAAGGTTTGCGACTGGGTGACCACGGACGCGATCAGGAACAATCTTGACGTGATCGGCGGCCAGGCAGGCCAGGATTTTCCGGCGGCTAAATCGGTTGAAGAGGCGTCGGCCAAAGAGAAGGAAGGACAGTCAAGATGACCAAGATCCTGGTGGTCGATGACGCACCTGAGATATCGATCCTGATGGAGGATATCCTCAGGCCTTTTGGCTATGAGGTCGAAGCTGCTGCTAATGCCAATGCGGCCTGGGAAAAGGTCAGGTTAAGCGCACCGACCTTGATCCTGCTCGATATCATGATGCCGGGCAAGAGCGGGTATGAGTTTTGTGCCGAGCTCAAGGCTTCGACATACAAAGATATCCCGGTCATTATGGTCTCGGTCAAGCGAGAGCAGAAGGATGTTGATATGGGCCTGAAGGTTGGCGCGTCAGATTATATCACCAAGCCATTCGATCCGGATGATCTCGTTGAGCGTATCAAGAAGGTCCTGGCCAAAAAGAGCGGTTAATGAGGGAACAGGGGGTCGTTGCCGGACCTGTCCGGGGCAATATTGTTTTGATCGCTTTCCAGCGCAGCGCAGCCTGCGACAAATGCCGTTTATGTCATAATGTCGGAGAGGGACTGGTCGGCATTGAAGCTGTTAACGATCTCGGAGCAAAACAAGGCGATATTGTTGAGATAGAAATCCCTTCACAAGTGATAGTCAAGGCATCTTTTATCGTTTTTATCGTCCCCGTGCTCGGTCTGCTGCTTGGTTATGTGATCGGCTCGACCTTAGCGCGTATCCTGGGTCTGGCGGTCTGGCAGGAATGGGGCGGCATTGTCTGCGGCTTGGGTTCAGCTGCCTTGACCTATTTCATCATCAGCTTGTATGACCGGAGCATCCAGCAGGCCGGATCATTGAGAGCGAAGGTAATTAAGGTCATTTTCCCAGCTTAAATTTTATGTTATAATAACTCGGTTTTGTTTTGCCCCGTACCAAATTATCGAGCATTTGACAAGGGACAAAAATGAAAACTTTCGCTCAGGGAATACATCTAAAATACAATAAGACCGCAACCCAGGGGAAGGCCATTAGGGAGCTGCCGGCCCCGAAAAAGGTCATTATCCCGCTTCATCAGCACACCGGGGCCACCTGTGAGCCGCTGGTCAAAGTGGGCGACCAGGTCGTCCAGGGACAGAAAATAGCTGATTCCTCTAAGTTCATTTCCGCGCCGGTCCATGCCTCTATTTCCGGCAAGGTCACCAAGATAGATAAAATGCCGCATCCCTGCGGCACAGAGATCCTTGCTGTGGTCATCGAAGCTGGGGAGGAAGAAGAGCCCAAGGCCAGGACCGTTGACAGCAGAAAGACCGATGCTTTGAGGCCTGAAGAGATCAGGCAGGCCGTGCGTGAGGCAGGTATTGTCGGTCTGGGTGGGGCGGCTTTCCCGACCCATGTTAAACTGGCCCCGCCTGAGGGCAAGAAGATCTATACGATCCTGGTCAACGGCTGCGAGTGCGAGCCATATATCACAGCTGACCACCGGGTCATGGTGGAAAAAGCTGATGAGATCGTTCAGGGGGCGCTGCTCGCGGCCAGGGCCGCCGGTGCGGAAAAAGTCGTTGTCGGTATCGAGGACAATAAGCCTGACGCGATAGAACGGCTTAAATCAGTGGCGCGCAAGCATTCTGAAGCTATCGTTGATGTTGTCGTGCTTGAAACGAAATATCCCCAGGGCGGGGAGAAGATGCTGATCAAGGCGGCACTGGATCGCGAGGTGCCGGCCAGAGGCCTGCCGCTCGATATCGGTGTGGTGGTCGTCAATGTCGGAACTGCTGTTGCCATCTTTGAGGCATTGACCCGCGGCCAGCCGTTGGTCAGCCGGGTCCTGACCGTGACCGGGCCGGGCATTAAAGAGCCCAAGAACCTCTTGGTGCGCATCGGCACCAGTTTTAAGGAAGTGATCGACCAGTGCGGCGGCCTGTGCGAGGATGCCTCCAAGATCATCATGGGCGGGCCGATGATGGGCGTGGCCCAGACCTCGGTCGACATACCGGTCGTCAAAGCGACCAGCTGTATCCTGGTCCTGCGCCAGCGCGACATTAAGGAAGAAAAGATATATCCCTGCGTCAAATGCGGACGCTGTGTCAGCAACTGCCCGATGTACCTTGTCCCGAGCCGCCTGGCGGCCTTTGCTGATAACGGCAAGTACGGCGAGTTCGAAGAGTGGGGCGGCCAGGACTGCATTGAATGCGGCTGCTGCGCATATGTTTGTCCGGCTAAGATCCCGATCGTCCAGTGGGTCAGACTGGCAAAGTATAAGCTGAGGCAAATGAAATGAGCTTTCTGATAACTTCATCTCCGCACAGTAATGACTTTGGCTCAGTGCCGCTGATGATGCGGACCGTTATCATTGGCCTGCTGCCGGCGACCATTGCTGGTATCGTCCTGTTCGGCTGGCCGGCCCTGCTGGTCATCCTGTCCAGCGTTATCGCGGCTGTGCTGACCGAGCTGGCGGTCAATAAGATAATGAAAGTCGAACCGACCATCAGCGACGGCAGTGCCGCGCTGACCGGTCTGCTGCTGGCCTTAACGCTTTCTCCGGTCATGCCCTGGTGGCAGGCAGCCTTGGGTGCTGTCTTTGCCATTGCTGTGGGCAAGATGCTGTTCGGCGGCCTAGGCTATAATATTTTTAATCCCGCTTTGGTCGGCCGGGCCTTTCTGGCCGCGGCTTTTCCTGTCCAGATGACTACCTGGGCTGCGCCGATGTTCTGGCGCGGCGTTGAGGCGGTCTCTTCTGCCACGCCGCTGGCCCTGATGAAGTTCCAACAGCAGACAACCGTCTACAGCAAGCTGTTCTTTGGCAATGTCAGCGGCTGTATCGGCGAAACCTCGGCTTTACTGTTGCTTTTACCCGCGCTTTTCTTTATGTTCAAAGGCCTGATCAACTGGCGCATTCCGGCCAGCTATCTGGGCAGTGTGGCTGTCCTGGGCGGCTTGTTCTGGTTGATCGATCCGACAAAATATCCTGATCCGCTGTTCCATTTGCTGGCGGGCGGCTTGATGCTGGGCGCGCTCTATATGGCGACCGACCTGGTCACTTCGCCGCTCACGCCTAAAGGTATGTGGGTCTTTGGCGCAGCTGCTGGTGTTCTGGTCGTGGTCATCCGGCTTTTTTCCGGACTGCCCGAAGGCGTCATGTATTCGATTCTGATCATGAACGCCTTTGTGCCGCTGATCAACTGCTATACCAGGCCGCGCATCCTGGGCTATCCGCAAAAACGTTTTGGGAGGCCGGTCAAGTGAACAAACTGACAAAAATGATCGTGGTCCTGAGCGTGATCGGCCTGGTCTCCGGCGGCATTCTCTCGCTGATGTATCAATGGGCCGAGCCCAAGATCAAGGTCAACCAGATCAAGGCCAACGACGCTGCGGTCTTTCAGGTCGTACCCGGCACGGTCAAATACAAGCAGATATCGGACAAAGACCTGACGTATTTTGAATGCTATGGTCAACGGGGAGAAAAGACCGGTACAGCTATTCTTTGTCAGGGCAATGGTTATCAGGGCGTGATCAAGATGATGGTCGGCGTTAATGCCGACTTTTCCAAGTTCACTGGCATGATCGTGCTGGAGCAGGTTGAAACACCCGGCCTGGGCGCTAAGATCGCGGAAGGCGCTTTTACCGCCCAGTTCAAGGGCCTGGCCAGCAAGCCGCCGATCGAATATGTCAAAAGCGCCAAGCCCAGCAAGTTAAACCAGATCGAGGCGATCACAGGCGCGACCATCTCCAGCCGGGCGGTAGTGAACATCATTAATAAAACGGTGCAGCAATGGCAGCAAGCAAAGTAAAACGCGGATATCTTACGGAATACCTCAAAGGCCTCTGGGACGAGAACCCGGTCTTCAGGCAGTTGCTGGGCATGTGCCCAACACTGGCCGTAACGACCAGCACCATCAACGGCCTGTCCATGGGATTAGCCACGACCTTTGTTCTGGTCTGTTCCAGTACGATCGTCTCATTGATCAGGAAACTTATCCCTGACCAGGTCAGGATCGCTTCATTTATCGTGGTCATTGCCACTTTTGTGACCATGGCTGACCTGTTCCTCAAAGGCATCTTTCCTGATATTTCCAAGGCCTTAGGACCGTTCGTGCCCTTGATCGTGGTCAACTGTATCATCCTGGGCCGGGCCGAAGTCTTTGCTTCAAAGAACGACCCGGCGAAGTCCTTTGTCGATGCGCTGGGTATGGGCTCTGGTTTTGTTGTTGCTCTGACCGTGCTGGGCACGATCAGGGAGATCTTTGGTACGGGCTCGCTGTTCGGCCTGGTCAATTTCGAACCATGGGTCATCATGATCCTGCCGGGCGGCGCTTTTATTACTCTGGGCCTGCTGATCGGCCTGCTGAACTATCTCAAAGAAAAGACCGGTCAACAGCAGGCCGCGCCTGCTTGCCTGCCTGTTGACTCGCAGGCGGAGGTGAACTAACATGGACCTGTTATTGATTTTTATCTCTGCGGCGATCGTCAATAACTTTGTTCTGAGCATGTTTTTGGGCATCTGTCCCTTCCTGGGCGTGTCCAATAAACTGGAAAAAGCGCTCAGCATGGGCTTGGCCACGACCTTTGTCATGGTGCTGGCCGCTATGGTCACCTGGTTGATCAATAATCTCATCCTTGTTCCCTTTGGCCTGCCATTCTTGCAGTATGTCTCTTTCATTATAGTTATTGCTTCGCTGGTGCAGTTCGTGGAAATGTTCATCAAAAAGACCTCGCCGGCGCTTTACCGCTCGCTGGGCATATTTTTACCGCTGATCACCACTAACTGCGCTATCCTGGGCCTGGCGCTTTTAGCAGCTTTAAGAGAATATAATTTTCTTCAAAGCGTGACTTTTGGTCTGGCCGCCGGGGTGGGTTTTACTTTGGCGCTTTGCATCATGGCCGGCATCCGCGAGGAACTTGACCTGGCGCCGGTACCGGAGCATTTTAAAGGTGCACCGATAACGCTGATCATTGCGGGATTACTGGCCCTGGCTTTTATGGGCTTTGCGGGGCTTATATCGGGTTAACAGATGGAGAGATGGGGAGATAGAGGGATGGAGAGAGTGGGATGAATTTATTTCTCATAGCTTTAGTAACAATGGGCGGACTGGGACTGTTCTTTGCCAGTGTGCTGGCCGTGGCTTCGGAGAAGCTCCATGTCGAAGAGGACCCCAAGGTCCTGGCTGTAAGCGCGGCCTTGCCCGGGCTTAACTGCGGTGCCTGCGGCCAGGCTGGCTGCCATGACCTGGCGGAAAAGATCGTGGCCCAGGGCGACCTGACCGGATTGAATTGCCCGCCCGGCGGATCCGTAGTAATGGATGAGATCGCTGAGATCCTGGGCATCACAGCAGAGGCGGGGATCAAGAAGCGCGCGGTGGTCAAATGCGGCGGTACTAAAGAGTTGGCCGCGGCCCGGGCTGATTATCAAGGGGTCAAGACCTGCGCGGCTGCTGAACTGGTCGCCGGAGGGTATAAGGCCTGCACTTATGGCTGTCTCGGCTTTGGCGACTGTGTGGCTGTCTGTCCTTTTAACGCGATCAAAATGGGGGAAGACGGCCTGCCGCATGTTGATGAATTGAAATGTACGGCCTGCGGCCTGTGCGTCCATGCCTGTCCCAGAAAAATAATTGAACTGGTCCCGTGTTCCAATCGCGTTGTGGTCAGCTGTAATTCAAAGGATAAGGTTGCTGTGGTGCGCAAAGCCTGTAAGGTTGGCTGTATCGGCTGCAATCTTTGCGTCAAGAACGCGCCCGGCGCTTATGAGATCAAGGATAATCTGGCCCGCGTTGATTATGAAAAAGGGGATGCTGCGGCTGAACCTGCCGTGGCCAAGTGTCCGACCAAATGCATCGTAAAGCTCTGAGATATATCGCTCTGTTCCTCTTGGTTTGCTTTTGGGTCCAGGGGCTGGGTGCCGGGGTCCAGGCGATGGGCAAAGTGCCCAGGGCCCCTGAGGCTAAGCTGGTGGCTGCCTCTAACTTCACTCTGCGCGGCCTGAAAGGTAATGTCCACCGCTTGAGCGACCATCAAGGCAAACTGGTCTTCCTGCATTTTTGGACGACCTGGTGCCCGCCGTGTCGGTCAGAGTTGCCGACCATCCAGCAAATGCACAACGATTCCGATAAGAACAAATTCGTCGTCCTGGCGGTCAGCGTTGATGAGCCGCAGGAACGGGTCAAGCAGTATGTTGATAATGAGGGTCATACTTTTCCGGTGCTGCTGGATAGCGACGGCAAAATAGCCCGCCTTTACGGCATTCGAGCTTTTCCCACGACCATTATCATCGACCGGTCCGGCCGGATAATCGGCCGTATCACCGGAGCGCGCCACTGGAGATGGTCTGAATTCCTGCCGCTGATCCAATGAATCAAAACATCAGTCTATTCATTGCATTTGGCGGCGGCGTGCTGGCTTTCTTTTCTCCCTGTTTTTTGCCGCTGGTGCCGGCTTATCTGGTCTATATCACAGGCCTTTCGTTCGAAGAGGTCAAGAATGTGCGTTTAAAGACCATTATCCATTCCCTGTTGTTCATCGCCGGCTTCACTTTTATATTTACCCTGCTGGGTTCGGCGGCCGGCTTGCTGGGTGACCTGCTTTTCAACCTGTGTGACCTGTTGCGGGTGCTGGGCGGTGGTTTTCTTATCCTGCTGGGCTTTTATCTGATCGGTCTGCTTAAACTGCCTTTCCTGGACATTGAACGTAAAATGACTCTGGCGGCCAAGCCTTCCGGATATCTGGGCACTTTTATTGTGGGGATGGTCTTTGCCCTAGGCTGGTCGCCCTGTGTCGGGCCGGTCCTGGCCGGGATCCTGACCCTGGCCGCGCAGAGCGGAATGGCCGGGCAGGGCGCGCTGCTGCTGGTGGCCTTTTCACTTGGCTTGGGACTGCCGCTTTTCCTGGCTTCACTGGCGGTCGACCATTTTATCTCTTTGCTCAAACAACTCCAGGATAGACTGCCTCTGATACATAGGATCGCCGGCGTCTTTCTGGTGATCGTGGGCTTGCTACTGGCCGCGGATTATTTTAAGATAATATCGTTCTGGCTGATGGAATTGACCGGTTACGGCGGTTTATAGATCAAAGGAGGATCTCAATGGGCATCTTTAAATTCAATAAAACCCCGATCGAAGAAGTGTTCTTGATCGAAGCCAAAGCGTTCAATGACGATCGCGGTTTTTTCATGGAATCATATAATTTAAAGGATTTTATCCAGAATGGGTTTACTCATCCGATTGTCCAGGATAACCACAGTGTCTCGAAAAAAGGTGTTCTCAGAGGCTTGCATTACCAGAACAATCCCAGCCCCATGGGAAAACTGGTCCGCTGCATCAAGGGCCGGATCTTTGATGTCGGCGTTGATATACGCAAAGGCTCGCCGACTTTTGGCAAATGGTACGGCGAGGTCTTGACCGGTGATAACATGAAAATGCTCTATTTCCCTCCGGGATTCGCCCATGGCTTTCTCTCGCTTGAGGAAGATACTCACGTCTACTATAAATGCACCGGTTTCTACAGCAAGGAGAATGAGGCAGCCATCATCTGGAACGATCCTGAGGTCGGGGTCAAATGGCCGCTGGCTGAGGTCGGCGGCAAGTTGATCGTTTCTGAGCGCGACCAGGTGCATCCACGGCTTAAGGACGCCAGGAATAACCACGTTTACGAACGGCGTAAAGCTTAAAGCTCAAAGAAATTACGGGCGTTGGCCGTTGTTCGGGCTGCGACATCTTCCAGCGACAGACCCTTGACCTCGGCTATCTTGGCCGCCACTTCCACAACATAAGCCGGCTCGTTCCTTTTGCCGCGGTAAACCTGCGGCGCCAGAAAAGGGCAGTCGGTCTCGATCATGATCCGCTCGATTGGGATCTGTTGCACCGCCTGCCTGACAGCTTCGGCTTTCTTGAACGTGACGGTGCCGGTAAATGAGATCATCAAACCCATATCCAGGGCCTGTTGCCCCAATTCCATGTCCCCGCCGAAACAATGCAGCACGCCTTTGAGCTTGCCCTGGTTCTCTTCGTGTAGGATGGTCAGAGTGTCCTTTGAAGCTTCGCGGGAATGGATAATGGCCGGCAGGTCCAGCTCCTGGGAGAGCTGCAGCAGTTTCCTGAAAACTTCTTTTTGCTCTTCAATGGGAGAAAGCTTGTAATGATAATCCAGGCCCATCTCGCCCAGGGCCACGATCTTATTGGCCTTAGCCAGCTCTCTGGTCCTTTGCGCGATGCCGTCAGTCCAGGTCGAGGCGTCGTGTGGGTGCAGGCCGTAAGCGTTAAGAACATAACCAGGATAGTCTTCAGCCATTCTCAGCGAAGCAGCCAGGGCTTCATCGTCCAGCGCGATGTTGACGATGGCCTCTACATTGGCCTGTTTGGACCGCTCGATCACTTCCGGCAGATCGGCTTTGTACTCAGGGAAGGTCAAGTGCGCGTGGGTGTCTATAAACATCGCTTGATCTCCTTGTAGACTTGCTGGATCGGAACGTTGTGTTTCCTGGCCAGCCTTTTGTAATCCTCAAACTCAGGGGCAACGGTCACTCTTCTTGAGCCAAGCGAGCCGATCTTGACGCGAGCCTGGCCGTACTTTGTCTTGACGGTCTTGAAATGCCGGGCCAGCTTTTCCCTTGGCACCAGAAAGACCCGTACCCCAAAGGTCGTGGTCAGCTCAAATATCCGGGTGATGATTAGGTGACGGTCTTCCGGCCGGCACAGGGCGACCAGTTGGAGGGCCTGTCTTTGCTTCTTCATCATCACCTGTATCATGTATGCGTCGAGTGCGCCGGCTTTCATCAACTCCTTGATCACCTGGTTAAAAGAGCCGGGGGCCATGTCATCGATGTTGGCCTCAATCTGAACGACCGCGTCTGTTGCCGACAAGTCAAGGGCTTCGCCGATGTGGATTCTAAATGTATTGGGCAATCCCGGGTACTTTTTTGAGCCCTGGCCGCTGCCAGAAGCCTCAAGCTCCAGCCTGGGCGCCAGGCCGAACCGGTCAGTGATTGTGGTGATGATTGCTGCTCCGGTTGGGGTGGTCAGTTCGCCTTTGACATCGAGCTGATAGATCGGCACCCCCTTGAGCAGCTCGGCTGTAGCCGGCGCGGGGATGGGCAGGAGGCCGTGAGCATGCTTGATGCGGCCAGTGCCAAAGGGAATCGGGGAGCAAACGACCTGCTCAATGCCCAGCTTTTCCAGGCCGATGCAGGCGCCGACAATGTCAACGATCGCGTCAATTGCGCCGACCTCGTGGAAATGGACTTTGTTGACCGTGATGCCGTGGACTTTTGCCTCAGCCTGGGCCAGCCTTTTGAATATACGCGAGCTTAATTCTTTGACGTCTTTGCTTAATCTGCTCGCGCTGATGATCTTAAGGATGCCTTTCAGGTTTCTCTGAGGTTCTTTGCTCTTTAAGGCGACGTCGAAATAAGTGCCGGCCAGCTTGTTCTTCCTGGTAATGCGCAGTGTGTAATGCGAGACGCGCAATTTGTTGAGTTCCTTTTTTAAATAAGCGGGATCGAGCCCCGCGTCAAGCAGGGCTCCGATGATCATATTGCCGGCTATGCCGGATGAACAGTCAAAATACGCGGTCCTCATGCCCTCACCCCCTCTTTCCCCCTCTCCCTCTGGGAGAGGGGGATGCTCCGGCACTCTTTAAAATACTAAAGGCCATGACCGCGGCGCCGAAACCATTGTCGATGTTCACTACGGCCACGCCAGGTGCGCAACTGTTCATCATTGTGAGCAGCGCGGACAGCCCTTTGAAGTTGGCGCCGTAGCCGACGCTGGTGGGAACGGCAATGACCGGTTGTTCGATCAAGCCGCCGACGACTGAGGGGAGTGCCCCTTCCATGCCCGCGACCACGATGACTGCTTTGGCTTTATTGATCCGTTCCAGGTTACTGGCCAGCCGGTGAATGCCCGCCACGCCGACATCGAATATCCGATCGACCTTAAGGCCGAGAAATTCCGCGGTCACGGCGGCTTCTTCGGCAACTGGGATATCGGATGTGCCGGCGGTGATGATCGCAACGGAGCCAGTAGTCCGTAGCCGGTAGCCAGTGTTTTTGAATGTGACAATCCTGGCTTCGGGGTGATACTTTGCTTTTTTGATGACCTTTTTTATTGCCTGAAAATCTTTCCTGTCAGCCCGGGTAGCCAACACGTCATGCTTATTGGCCGCGATCCTTTTGGCGATCTGGGCGATCTGAGCCGGGGTCTTGCCCTGGCAGAAGATCACTTCAGGGAAGCCCTTGCGCTTGATGCGGAGGTGATCGATCTTGGCAAAGCCGATGTCTTCATAAGCTTTTTTGCTCATCAGAGTGATTATAGCTAATGAAGCGAAATTTCTCAATCAGCGAAGCGATATCCTTGTATGGCAGTAACAGCGATAAAACGTTTGAATAGGGACCGGCCGATCAGGGCAACAGCTTTGGCCGGCAACGGCATCGGCCGGCATTCTCTGCTCTTTGAGATAGGAAAACGGAAGATCCTGATAGATCCGGGAAATCAAAGCAATGGCATGGTCAAATTATGCCAGCCGGATATTATCTTGTTGACCCACGCCCACGCTGACCATGTTGGGAATCTGATCGAAGTATATAAAAAGAATCCCAAGGTCAGGATCTACGCGACCGCGCCGACCAAGGCCATTGTTGAACAGGTATTCGGTCTTTCGGATCAAGACCAGCCCCATCTGGTGGAGGAGTGCTTGGACAGGATCAGGGCCGTGCCTTATCAAAAGGAGTTCCATTTAGGCCGGAACATTTATGCCAGGCTTATCCCGGCCGGACATATCTTGGGATCAGCTTCGATCATTATCACGGCCCCTGAAGGCAATTTTTTGATCACAGGTGATTTTGCCGCCCAGCCCAGAGGAGTACTGGCCCCCTTTCGTCTGCCTGACATGAACCTCAGGGCTTTGATCACGGAAGGCAGCCTGGTCGGCGTTTCCGAGCTGCCTGAGCCGGAAGCGGAAAAACAAAGGTTTTTTGAGCTGATCGGCCGGACAATAGCCAGAGAGCGTTCGGTCGTTGTTGCCACAGAGCCTTACGGGGTGTTCAACGAGTTCGCTTTGCTGTTAAGCCGATGGCAGGATGACGCCGCGCCCCATCGTTTCCAGATATTCATCAATCAGTATCTTAAGAATGCCTTTACCTCATATCTTGACCACAAGGAATTCTCCGATCTGTGGCTCGAAGGTGATCCGGAAGCATATACGTCCGCTTATTTGGTCATGGAACCCTTTGGCAGAAAAGCCAATTTTAAGGAGATCGGTCCCTTTTGCTATTTTGCCGGACCGGGCAGCCTGCGCCGGGAATTTCCCCGCAGGGTGGTCGGCCAAATACTGTCAGCAGGCGGACAGCTGATCGTGGATGGCCGTTTTAGCAAGAGCTCTGTCCAAAAAAGGATCGGAAAAAGGAACCTATCCGCTGATTGGTCCTCCCGCACAGCCTTATTTCATGTCTTTAATCATATAACAGGTCCTGAATTGAAATCCTTGATCCTGGAAGTCGCGCGGCCGACCTATCTTATGCACGGTTCGCCAGCTAAATTGAAGCGCTTTGCGGCTGAAGAGGATTTTAACGGACGGGTCTCAGTGTTGGGCCTCAGGGAACAGATCGTTCTTTAATTGGTCCAGCCTCGCCTTGATCTTTTTCTCGTAGCCGATGTCCTTTGGCTCGTAATATTTCTTTTTGACCGGCAGGTAATCAAGATCAACATGCCCGCCTTTATAATCATGGGCGTATTTGTAGCCTTTGCTTTTGCCCATCTTCTTTTCGCCTTCATAGACCGCGTTCTGCAGGTGTTTGGGTACTTCCAGGGTCGGGTTGTCTTTCACATCCTTGATCGCGGCATCAATGCCCAGGTAAGCGGCATTGCTCTTGGGCGCGCAGGCCACATAAACAGCGGCCTGGGCCAGGGGAATGCGGGCTTCAGGCAGGCCGACAAACTCGGCCACCTGCATGGCGGAATTGGCCACGACCAGGGCCAGGGGATCGGCATTGCCCACGTCCTCGGCCGCGCAGATGACTATTCTCCGGGCGATGAACCTGGGGTCTTCGCCGGCGTAGATCATCTTGGCCAGGTAGTAGAGCGCGGCGTCGGGATCAGAGCCGCGCATGGATTTGATAAAGGCTGAGATCGTGTTGTAATGGCCTTCGCCTTTCTTGTCGTAAACAACAGCCTTCTTTTGGATCGACTCCTCAGCCACTGCCAGGTCAAAATCGATTACGCCTTTTTTATCGGGCTTGGTTGAGAGGACTCCCAGCTCCAGGGCTGAGAGGCAGCGCCTGGCGTCGCCGTCAGATAATTTGGCCAGGTGTTCAACAGCTTCAGCGCTCATCTTGATCTTCTTATTGCCTAGACCTCTCTCTTTGTCCGTCAAAGCCCGCTTGATAAGTTGTTGTAAGTTGTTAGTTGTCAGTGGCTTAAGCTCAAAAATGTTTGACCTGGAAACGAGAGCAGAGTTAACGTAGAAAAAAGGGTTCTCTGTGGTCGCGCCGATCAGGATCATGTTGCCTTCTTCAACATCAGGCAGGAGCGCGTCCTGCTGCAGTTTATTGAAGCGGTGGATCTCGTCCAAAAAGAGGATCGTCTTGGTCTTGTGCATCTTGATGCGCTGCTGGGCCTGCAGGCTGACGCGGCGCACGTCCTCGACCTTGGCCACGGAAGCGTTGAGCCATTCGAAATGGCCTTTGGTCGAATTGGCAATGACCCGGGCAATGGCGGTCTTGCCGGTGCCGGGCGGGCCGAACAGAATGACGGAGCTGACCTTGTCCGTTTCGATCAAGCGGCGCAGCAGCTTGCCAGCCCCGATGATCTCCTGCTGGCCCACGATCTCGTCAATGGTTTTGGGAGCCATCCTGTAGGGCAGAGGCGCGTGCCTGCCTTTGTATTCCTTCTCATTAGCGGCAAACAGGTCCATGACCCAATTATAGCACGCTGGATTATCTAGAGGTAATCAACAGGCGGCCTAGATACAGGCCAATAAAGACCAACAGGATACCAATAATATTGCTGGCCAGGATGTTCCAAATGGCTAGGCTGGTCTTGCCTTCACTGAACAAGTTGACGTTCTCCAAAGCAAAGGCGGAAAAGGTGGTGAAGCCGCCGAAAAAACCGGTGAACAGCATCAGACGCCAGGGTTTGCTTAAATTATTCTCGCCCAAAATACCCCAGGCCAGGCCGATAAAGAAAGACCCGAGCAGATTGACCGTGACCGTGCCCCAGGGGAAATGGTGCGTAAAAGTTTCATGGGTCGCTGTATAAATTATATAACGCAGGACGCTGCCAAAACCGCCGCCCAGCGCCAGTAAGGTCAGGTTAAGTATCAATTACTTGCCTTTGCGCTCCACCGTGATAGTGCATTCGGCCACCAGCGCAGCAATAGCGCCGACCGCGGCCAGGATAGGGGCCAGGACCGCGCCGATCACGCCGAAAGTGACCGGGATCGACAGGATGGTGTTCTTTTTCCTGTCCTTGATGGTGATGCGGCGGACATTGCCTTCCCTGATGATCTCCTTGACCTTGGACAGGAGCTGTTCTCCCTGGACCTTGATCTCTTCTTTAACCTCGGTCTTTTTTACTGTCTTTTTCTTCTTCTTTTGAGCCATGGGCCACCTCCGCGTTTATTTTAACTCATTTGTCTGCCCGGGTAAACCGGATTGATCAATGTTATGATCCTGTGTCTTTCAAGGTAAGGTAGGCTGACACAAAACCGATCAAATAGACAATATCGAACCACATGAAGCTGAGCCAGAGCCAGGACAGGCCTTTGGTCAGCCAGTTATAGAGCACCACGCCGATCAAAGCGACCTTGAAGAAGGAAATATAAGGAATGAGCCGGCGGTTGGCCCGGGGATCTCTGGCCACAGCGAACATCATCAGGCCAAAGACCATGATCAGCAGAGCGGGGAACTGGATGTATTCCAGATGCGTGATCCGGGCGATGCCTGTCCAGGCAAAGACCTGCTCGGTCAGGAAAATAAAGCTCAAGCCGGTAACAAATTCCACGCAGCCGACAAAAGCGAACAGGAGCCTGATCCAGAGAAAGCTCATCGGCATTTCTCCTGATGCTGTTCGGTGTATTTGATGATCTGGTCCATTGTCCTGACCGTTTCGACCGGGTATTTACCGACAGCCGACTCGCCTGAGAGCATGACAAAATCACTGCCGTCCAGCACCGCGTTGGCCACGTCGGTCACTTCGGCTCGCGTCGGGATATGGTTCTCGGTCATGCTTTCCAGCATCTGCGTGGCCGTAATGACGAACTTGTCGGCCTTGTTGCATTTCCTGATGATCTCTTTCTGGACGATCGGGACCTCATAAATGGGGATGGAGATGCCCATGTCGCCGCGGGCGACCATGATACCGTCAACGACCTTGATAATGCTGTCGATGTTCCTGATGCCGTCGCGTGTTTCGATCTTGGCGACAAGCTTGATGCCCCGGCCGCTGTTGTTGATCAGTTGCCTGACCTTGAGCACGTCGTCAGCTGTCCGGACAAAGGATTGCGCGATGTAATCAAGCTTGTGGGCCACGATGAAGCCAATATCCTGCATATCCTTGGCCGTTAGCCCGGCGAACTTCAGCTTGGCGCCGGGGATATTGACGCCTTTGCGTTCTTTGACCGTGCCGGCTATCACTGTTCGCGTTTTGAGTGCGTCCGAGCGTCGACCAGTGACCTCAAGGCAGATGTTTCCGTCATCAATAAAAACCTGCTGGCCGTTCCTGATGGCTTTCAGGTCGCCGTGGTAGTCAAAGGGCAGGGTCAAGCCGCTGCCGATAATTTCCTTCTGGGTCAGCCAGACAGTGTCGTTCTTGCGCAGGACGACCGGAGCGTTAAGCCGGCCGATCCTGATGCGGAAACCTTCCAGATCGCCCATGATCCTGACAGCACGGCGGTGTTTTCTGTTCAGTTCCCTGACAAGCCTGATGCGTTCAATGCGGTGCTGATAGCTGCCGTGGGAGAAATTGAGCCGGACAACGTCCATGCCGGCCTGCATCATCCTGCGCAGAATGCCCCGGGAGCCGGAAGCCGGCCCCAGAGTACAGATTATCTTGGTGCGGGCGCGCTTTTTCATGATCACCAGGAAACCCTTAAGGCCAGGACCTTGCCGGTGACGAAAAGCGACCCAAGCAGTTTGATGGTGTTCGAGAGGAACAGCGGTTCATTGGTGCAGAACTTATTGTCATCGTCACCAAAGTATTCCCACTCACGGTAAGCGTGGGTCATGGTCGAGACCGCGGCAAAATTAAAGAGCATGCTGGAATCATAAAGCGCTTTATCCCGGTGCGCCAGGTAAACCATGCCCAGGCCGGTGACTAGATCGCTAAGCAGCAGCCAGTTGTTCTTGGGCGTTGACCAGGTATTATCGGGATCAGCCAGGCTTTGGCCGATCAGCAGGGAAATTGATTCTCCGGCGCACAATGCGCCGGTCAGCAGGGCCGATGTCCTGAGCAGTTCACGGTCATACTGGCTGGAAGCGGCCAAGACCGCCTGACTGGTCAGCAATAATATTATCAATAGTATCAGGCCGCGTTGGGATCTCATTTGAGGCTTATTATACCTGTTATTGCGTGGTTTTCAATCAGTAAATAGGTGTATAATCAATAACGATCGGTTTTAATGATGCGGGGGTGGGATTATGGCAAAAGCAAGAGAGCTCAAGCTGCCCAGGTCTAAGGTCAAGATCTTTAAAATGAGGAACCGGGCCGGGTATGCAGCCCTGTACCAGAATAACCTGACCGAAGGCAGGACGCCGAATGTCGCTTACGAGCGCATGCTCAAGGCGGTCAGGCGCCGGCCGAAAAAAAGATAACTAAAGAGCGAACTCCAGAAAATGCTGTTTTGGCAGGTCGCTATGGTCGTTGACCAGGCGGAAACCTGCCTGTTCCAGTTCATTAATTATAAGTGACTTGGGCGTGTGATGGCCGAACCAGCGGTGCCAGCTGAACAATCCGCTGCCTTTGTGCTCGATGATGACCAGTTTCCCCGAAGGTTTCAGCAGCTTCTTTAACTGGCTGAAATAGTTGGCCCTGTCTTCCAGATGATGGTAAGCGTTGCGCGAAAAAAGCAGGTCCAGGCTTTGGTCCGGCAGGGGGACCACGTCACCCGGAGTCAGCACGGTTTTGACCTGCTGCAAGCCCTTGGCCAGGGCGTTTTTCTTGATATAACCAAGGAACTCCTCGTTCGTGTCAACGGCGTAGACCGTGCCTCCCGGCCCGACCGCGTCGGCAAAGCGCAAAGCGAAATAACCGCCGCCTGAACCGATATCAGCAACGCGCATGCCCGGCCCAAGAGCGAGCTTTTCAATTATATTGTCCGGCCGGCTTTGTTTGGCTGCCGCTTTTTTATTGAACATTTCCGGTCTGCTCATGTGCTTGTCCCCTTCGTGAAGTTTTTACTTGGCTCCTGGTTCGGCAGGCGTAATGGAGAACCAGGTCAAAGCGTCGATCGGCAGTTTTTCCTGCGCTCCAATGCCGGCGTTGAGCAGTTCCTGGCTATAGAGGGTATCCTTTGCCTTGAAGACCAGGACCTTTTCCATATCTGAAACGCGGATAATGAAACCATGCTTATTAAGTGTGGCTGCCAGTTCCGTATAAATATGGGCTTGATTTGCGATCTCGCGAGCGGCCGGGTTTTCGTGCCCTTTCATTGCCCGGCCTGTGTCCTTGTTCCATAGAGGCGAGGTTGAGGCGGCTTGGGCCAGGCGGCGGGACATAGTCATGTCCTCGCCAAAAGCGCTGATCAGGCGGCCGACGAACAATGTGTCAACGCTGCTCTTATCAATATCCTTGAACACACGGTCAAGAATCCGGGACAACAGCCTGATCTGGTCGGTCAGGGGAAGCTTTGAGCCGGAGCGCAGGCGCAGAACGCTGCGGTTGATCTCTGTGTGGTAGAGAGTGATCTGGATCTTGTCCCCGTTCTTGTCGGTCAGGCTGTAATATGTTTCCTGGTAGTCGGGATGTTTCTGAACAAAGACTTTCGGTCCGGTATCGATCAGGAAAACGACCAGCGTGACTATCACCGCCAGAATAAGGATGAAAATAGCATGGCCCAAATATTTCATACGGCCAATATTATCACTTTCTCCTGCAGCTAACAAGAGATTGAGTCCGGTCCACGATGGTGTTAGAATTTCCCAGTGACAAGATGTTGGGCCACTATTCTGATACTCTTTCTGGTCTTTGCCGTATCAGGCTGTAAAGGGGATATCATGTCGGATAACACGAAAAGGCATGCGGTGCCTTTTGGCGAGGTCGGGATCGTTTATGGAGTGCCTGATGACGTGAGCAAAGAGCTCAGCTGAAAGGAGTAAACCATGATAGAAACATTACTGGCTTTTGAAGCGATCGAACTGAGTTATATGGTCTCGGTCTTCCTGCTGGTTATCTGCCTGCATCTCTTGGTCAGGCGCTTCTATAAAGGTAAGGGCAATGCCCTGGTGATAATCGGCGGAGCGGAGTTTACGCTCGGCATGCTCGTGTTATTTTTGTCGGTCTTTCTGATCTATGACCTGGCTCCGTTCATCGCTATTTTGACCTTTATCGCCGGCGCGACCATGCTGGCCCTGGGCAGTCTCAATATGACCGGCGGACTTGATCAGCGGCTCGGCCGCTTCATTGTCGGACCGGCCATGGCTTTTGGTTTCTTTATGATGGGTTACTTCTTACTGCTGTCGCCGTACCAGGACCTTAAATTGATCCAGAACGGCGAACCGGCCATGGCAGAGATTGTCAAGATCAGCCCGACCGGCAACTTGATCAATGAACAGCCTGAAGTGCGCCTGTTCCTGGTTGTTCGTCCGGAAAACGGACCGGAATACGAAACGACTAAAAGAATGGTCATCTCCCCGGTATATTTGCCCCAGTTCCAGCCCGGGGCCCAGCTTAAGATCAAGTATGACCCGAATAATATAAAGCGAATAGCGGTCGAAGCGGTCAAGATCGAACGCCGCTAGAGGAAAAGCTAAGATGAAAAAAAGATTCGTGTTCCTGGTCCTGGCTGCCTGTGTCTCTCTAATGCTGACCGGTTGTGAGGATTCGCTGATCTTTCCCACGACCACGGTCAGCACGACTTCTTCCACCACTACAACGATCGGCCCGGACCAGGCGGTCCTCTGGGCGGTCGGCAACTCCAAAGGCGGCTATGGCATGATCCTACACACGACCAACGGCGGTCTTAACTGGGTGCGCCAGGGATCGCCGCAGGAGGTCCCGGCTGTCCAGCTCTGGTCTGTCTGCGCTATTGATGATAATAATGTCTGGATCGTGGGCGATCCGGACAACGGTTACCCGACGATACTCAAGACAACGGACGGCGGGGCTTCCTGGCAGCGTAAAAGCTCGGCCGCGTATCTGGGCACGGACGAACTGCTTAAGATCAGCGCTTTGGACACCATGACAGCCTGGGTGGTCGGCCTGAACGGCACTATCCTCAGGACAACTGACGGCGGCGACACCTGGGTGAAACAGAACGACAGCAATGTTCCCGCAGTCCAGCTCCAAGCGGTCTATGCCCTGGACAGCCAGCATGTCTGGGCCGGCGGCGGCGCTGACAGCGGCTATTTGACAATGGTCCGCTCAACCAACGGCGGCAGCAGCTGGGTCAGGCAGGGCTCGTCAAGCCTTGAGGTCACCGGCGAGAACCTGATCGATATTTACGCCCTGGATGAGAACAATGTCTGGGCCACCGGCGGCAGATACGCCATTCTCAAGACCTCGGATGGAGGCGACCACTGGGTCAGCCAGCACCAGACCGTGATGGGCGACTGCAACGGCATATTTCCGCTGGACGTTAACACTGCCTGGATTGCCCAGGATTACGGCCATATCCTGCATACTACTGACGGTGGGACCACCTGGGACGAGCAGCTTTCAAGTCAATCCGGCTTCGGTATCTATTTTCTGCTGATGCCCAGAGCGTTGAATAAAAATGTCTGCTGGATAGCCGGCACAAATTCTTCCTGGCAGAATATCGGCGTCATCCTGCGGACGACTGACGGCGGCGCTTCCTGGGAAGCGCAGACAATGCCTGAGGACTGCAACATGTGGGGCATCTCGATCAGCGGGGTCCGCTAGTTCAGCCGTTGCCGCACCCTATGACCTGATCTAAAAGCCAGTTATAATTGTCTGACCTTCAACCGCCAGTTATCCATCAGGAACAAGCCGGGGTTCTCGTCCATCTCAAAACAGACCGCTTCAGGGTCCTGCAGGACCATGCTGAAGACGACCGGTCCGTCAGGTCCCGGAATGAACGGGATATCCACGTCATGCTGGATAAGATAGCGGAACGGATCCATCTTAAGGAAGAAATAGTCGGCGAAATCTTTTTGCTGCTGGTCGGTCAAGCCGGGCATGTAACGGCCGAGCTGTCCGGCCGAAGTATCGATCGGGGCCCAGCCGTAGTTAGGTAAATATATCTGGGCCCAGAAATGGCTGCCGCAGCCGGCAGTATTGACCGGGAAGAGCTGCCAGCCGCCTGAGGCCCGGGCAGGAATGCCCATTGCGCGGCAGAGCGCGGCAAAATACATGCTCTGCGCGCCGCAGTCGCCATAGCCATGTTCGTGGACAAAGACCGATTCAGGGATTTCCAGCGCTTCCAGCGCCGCGTGGGGTGTGAAGCTGTATTCCAGGTCCCAGATGATATGGTCAAAAAATATCTTGGCGATCTTGAGCGGATTAGTCTCGTCCCCGGCCAGCTCCTTGGCCTTGAGCGCGATCGACGGCGTCACCGCGATGTTCTTGCCTGAAGCGGTGTAGCGCCGGTAAAGCGGGCTCTCGGTGTCGTATTTTCCGAGCTTGTTCGGGTCGACCTTGAAGCGCTCTTCATAATGCCTGAACCTGAACTTCTGGCTGATGGCCAGGTCGGTCTTGATCTCTTCCAGCGGGATCTCCAGATAGACCAGGCCGATATCGCCGTCCATTTTGATCGGGTACTTAACGTACTGCCTGGGTTCGATCGAGATCATCTCGATGTTCTGCTGGGCCGCGGTGGTCAAAGGCATGGGCAGCCAGATTTTATAAAGGCCGCTCTTGGGCAATTTCTCCCGCGGTATGGTTACCTTTCCTTCAGCCAGATAGTTGATCGGGTTGACAAAGGTCTGGCCGGCTGGGGCGGACTCCTTTTTATATATATATTTGCTCATGACCCTGAAGAAGCCCTGGCTTTTGCCCAGGGCGCCTGGCTGGGGTTTGCTCCTGAATTCAGGATAAACATGAAAGAGAGTGTTAAGGAAATCTGAGAAATAGTACTGCTGGCCGTTGATCTCCATTTGCGGCAGCCGTTTATCAGCGATGATCTGGTCGATGCGTTCCGGTTTAGTCTCCGGATAATGTTCTTTGATCAACGACCTGACGGCTTCTTCGGTAAAAGTGTACGTCATAGTGATCTTGTTCATGTCGGTCAATTTGTACTGGCACTTAAGCACTTGTTTGGGCTTGTCGGCTTTGCGAAATTCCTTAAGCGCCTGTGCATATAGCTTCTCAGCTGTGAGGTAGTTGCCTCTTTTTTCCTGCCAGCCGGCCTGGTTGAACAGATTATCTCCGCGTGAAACAAAGGGATTAGCGCAGCTGGTCAGTAAAGCGATGAGACAGAGTGAGAGGCTCAGCCAGATGAATTTTTTCATGTTCAACCTCCAGGGCTTGATGAGGGAATTATAGACCTTTCTTTGTTAAAGGTCGAGGTCGGCGGGTTTGACTTGAGGGGTCAGGAGCGTATAATGAATAAAACCGTGCTTCCTGTAGGGTTTCGCCTTGATGGGGGGTGCAAAAGGAGGAAGATACATATGGCGAAAGCGAAACAGGGAGACAAGGTCCAGGTTCACTACACCGGTAAGCTTGATGATGGTTCGGTCTTTGATACATCGGCTAAAAAAGAACCGCTCAGCTTCACCATAGGTGAAGGCAGTATCATTCCAGGTTTTAACGCCGCGGTCATCGGCATGGAGGAAGGTCAGAAGAAGACCGCAAAGATGGCACCAGACCAGGCCTATGGCGAGCGCAACAAAAAAATGCTGATCGAGATCAGCCGCGAGCAACTGCCCACAGGGGTTGAGCCCAAGCCCGGCATGCAGCTTAAAATGACCAACCAAGGCGGCCAGAGCATGGTCGTCCAGATCGCTGAGGTCAAAGACAAGACGCTCGTGCTTGACGGCAATCATCCGCTGGCGGGCAAGGCGCTGACTTTTGAGATAGAGCTGGTCAAGATAGGCTAGACAGTTCTTAACCACTTAGTGTAATATGACCCTATAAACAATTGAAAGGAGCCCCAAAATGATCGCAGAACGTTCAGAATTTAAAGGCCGGCCGATGATAGTGCTGAAAAGGAATGATGAAGAGAAATTCCCGTTCTCTTTCGGTTTGACCAAGGCCAAAATGATCCTTGATCATATCGAAGATATCAGGAAATTCGTCGCAGAGGAAAACAAGCCTAAGGCCGCTTAACCGACCGCGTCGCTATCAGATCAACTCCCAAACCGAGGAAATTCGGCAGGATAACTTCATCCGCTTTGACCGGACGGTCAAGCTTTATCCGTCTGACTTCAACCATTGCCTCAAAGATCTTGGCTTTTGGTATGGGCGCAGACGTGCGTACCGGAACTAATTTCAGATCAAGCCCCTTGGTCAGCACAGTTGAGGTCAGCATGCGGGTAGGGGATTCGATCTCCTGTTTGGCATAGTCCTCGCCTTTAGGACATTTGTTCCCGCTTAAACTAATGACGCGACTGCCGTCAGTCTCCACTTCCAGTAAGCAGCCCTGCGGACAGGAAATACAGATCATTTTCTTCTTTTCGATTGTCATATTTCTAGCGCCTTATTGGAACTTGCGGCTAAACCCCGATGTGGGAATCGGGGCAAGCGCCGCGGTTCCTTTCAATCCCAGAACCCAGAACCCAAATTGCTAATATATTCAGCCGCGGCTTCTCCGGCCTTGATGCTGTCGCGCGTGACCCAATCGACCAGATCGTAGACTTTAAAAGAATTGCCGCAGACAAAAACACCGGGCAGGGAAGTCTTGTTCAGTTTCTCAGACACTGGCGTATTGGTCCGTTTGTCGATCGCAGCGCCAGCCATCTCGATCAGCTCGTTCTCAGGTATCAGGCCGACAGATAGCAGCACCGTGTCGCAGGTCAGCTCGAATTTATTGCCGCTGCCCAGGTCCGTCACTTCGACTTTTTCCACCCGATCCTGGCCGATGATCCGGCTGACTTGATGTCGGAAAAAAAGCGGGATATTAAAGTCCTCCAGGCATTGGACCACGTTCCTGACCAGGCCGCGACTTTCTTTTTCTATCTCAATGACCGCTTTAACCTTAGCGCCTTCCAACGTAAAGCGGCGCGCCATGATCAGCCCGATATCGCCTGAGCCGATGATCACGACCTCTTTTCCGGGCAGTAAAGCCTCGATATTGATCAGTTTCTGCGCCAGACCGGCCGGGAAAATACCTGCTGGACGTGTGCCGGGTATATGGATCATCTCGCGAGTTCTCTCGCGGCAGCCGGTAGCCATGATCAGGGCTTTGGCCTTGACCTCGACCAGCTCGCCAGGTTTGAGATAGGTTAGCACACGGTCTTTAGTCAAGTTGACCACGAACGAACGCAGACTGACCTCGATATTATTGTCAGCTGTGACTTCCTTGATAAACCGTTCCGCGTACTCAGGCCCGGTCAGCTCTTCCTTAAAGTGATGCAGGCCGAAACCATTATGAATGCACTGGTTAAGAATGCCGCCCAGGTACTGGTCGCGCTCGAGTAGCAGCACGTCCTTAACGCCTTTTTTGCTGGCTGCCAGGGCCGCGGCCATGCCAGCGGGCCCGCCGCCGACTATTACCAGGTCACGCTCTTTCATCTTTGACGATCTCCGATCCAGGCCCGCGTTTGGTCAGCTTGGTCAAAGGAACTCCCAGCTCTTCAGCCAGGATCTTCATGATGCGCGTGGTGCAGAAACCGCCGTGGCAGCGGCCGGCCTGCGCCCGGGTGCGGAATTTGATGCCGTCAAGTGTTCTGGCCCCGCGTTTAATGGCGTCGCGCACTTCTTTAGCTGAGACCATCTCGCAGCGGCAGACAATGTCGCCGTAGGAGCGGTCGCGGGCGATCAATTCTTTTGTCTTTTGCCAGGGGATGGCAAATAAATGAACTGTCGGCTGGCGCTGCTTTTTGAAGAACCATTTTTTTCTTAATTTGAGGCCGTTCTTTTTCAGAAGGTCGGCGACCATCAGTGCGATGGCGGGTGCCGCGGTCAGGCCGGGGGACTGAATTCCCGCCACAGTGATCATGCCTGGGACCTTGTCCTCATGCCTGATGATATAATCCTTGCCAGCCGTTGGCCGGAGTCCCGCGAAATAAGCGATGATATCGTTCTCTGAGATGGTCGGCACCATCTTTTTAACGCTTTCCAGGACCTTGTTCAATCCGGCTGCTGAAGTTGACAGGTCGTGTTTGTCCGCAATATCCTCAGCTGTCGGGCCGATCATCGGATTGCCGTCAGATGTCTTGATCACCAGAATGCCTTTTGACTTGGGATTGGGCAGGGGGAAGATGATGTGATTGACGATGTGTTCGCGCTTCTTGTCGAGCAAAAATTCCTCTCCCTTGCGCGGCTTGATCTCAACATCAGTGACGCCGGCCATTTTAGCGATCTCGTCAGCGAACAAGCCCGCGGCATTGATCACATGGTTTGCCTGGAAAGTGCGCTCGGAACCTGCGAGTGAACCTCGCGGTTCCTCGCTGTTGGAAACCGCGACGTTTAGTCGCAGGTTTCCAGAAGATCGCTTGATACCGACCACTTTGTGCCCAAGAAATATCTCAACGCCGTTCTTGACCGCATTCTCTGCCAGATCATAGGCCCAGCGGTAAGGGGAGATGATCCCGGCTGTGGGAGCGTAGAGCGCGGCATGAACGTCCTTGCTCAGGTTGGGTTCGTGCTGGTCCAGCCAGGCGCGGTCTACGATCTTTAGCCCGGGCACGCCCAGCTTTTCCGCGTCGCTTTTGATCTTTTCTAATTGCGGAAAGTCTTCAGGCTTGAAAATAACGATCAGCTCGCCGACCTCTTCAAAATGCACGCCGATCTCTTTGCTGATCTTTCTGGTCAGTTCGTTGCCTTGAACGCAAAGTTTGCCTTTAAGCGAGTTAGGCGGATTTTGCGTGCCTGGATGGATGATGCCGGAGTTGGATTTGGAAACACCGAAAGCCAGTTCAATTTCTTTTTCTAATAAACCGACCTTCAGGCGGTAGCGTGACAGCTCTCTGGCAATAGCCGTGCCGCTGACGCCGCCGCCGATGATCAGGACGTCAAAGTTCTTTTGACCGCTGTTTGCCAACCCTGATAATACCTTTCTGCTTGTGAACGTTTGAGTTTGGGCGAGAACTGCCGGTCTTTGGCCCAGAAACGCTTGATCTCTTTAGCGCTTTTCCAGAAACCGACAGAGAGCCCGGCCAGATAAGCCGCGCCCAGCGAGGTCAGTTCGATGATCTTCGGCCGGACGACAGGTCTGCCTAGAATATCCGCCTGATACTGGCAGAGCAGGTCGTTGCCAACCGCTCCGCCGTCAACCTTGAGCGCTTTGATCTTCAAACCGGAGTCTTTGGCCATGGTCAGCATGACGTCTTTAGTCGAATAGCACATGGCCTCAAGCGCGGCCCTGGCCAGATGCGCCCTGGTCGTGCCCCGGGTCAGGCCGCAGATCAAACCGCGCGCTTCCTGGTCCCAATACGGTGCGCCCAATCCGACAAAAGCCGGCACGAAGTAGACGCCGTCATTGTCTTTTAGCTGAGCTGCCAGTTTTTCCGAGTCAGACGCTTTGGCCATTATCTTCAAGCCGTCCCTCAACCACTGGATCGCCGCACCGGCAATGAAGATTGCGCCTTCAAGACAATAAGCCGGCTTGCCGCGGCTATCGCAGGCCAGAGTAGTGATCAGGCCGTGCTTGGATGTAATGCGCTTTTTACCGGTGTTAAGCAGGAGGAAACAGCCTGTGCCGTAAGTGTTCTTGGCTGTGCCCGGCTCAAAACAGGTCTGGCCGAACAAGGCAGCTTGCTGGTCGCCAGCGATCCCGGCGATGGGAATGCCGGCGGGCAATTTGCCGATCTTAACTGTCGTGCCGAAATCACCGCTTGAGTCCTGGACCTTGGGCAGGATATGCCGGGGGATCTTAAATAGTTTCAACAAACGGTTATCCCATTTACGCTGGTTGATGTTGTAGAGCATGGTGCGCGAAGCGTTGGTGTGGTCAGTGGCGTGGCTTTTGCCGTTGGTCAGGTTCCAGAGCACCCAGGTATCGGTCGTGCCAAAGCGCAGGTCTTTGGTCTTTAGTCTGCGGTCTTTGATCTTTTGCAGCAGCCATTCTATCTTAGTCGCGGAAAAGTAAGCATCGATCGGCAGGCCTGTTCGCTGGCGGATGCTTTTACTTAAGCCGTGTTTGCGCTTCAATTCCTCGCACCTGGGCGCGGTCCGTCTGCATTGCCAGACAATGGCTTTGTGCACCGGCTTGCCGGTCTTTTTATCCCAGATGACCGTGGTCTCGCGCTGGTTGGTGATGCCGATCGCGGCTATCGAAGCGGGCGGGACTTTTTTCAGCACCTGCTGGATAGCCCAGTTAACGCTTTGCCAGATCTCACCCGCGTCATGTTCGACCCAGCCGGGTTTTGGGAAATACTGAGGAAATTCTTTGTAAGCTGAGGCGACCTGGCGGCCGTTCTTGTCGTAGATGATCGCCCGGCTGCCGGTCGTGCCCTGATCAATGGCCAGGATGTACTTCATATTGTCGGGAACCTGCGACTGAACCTGCCTGCCGGCAGGCAGGCGTCGCGGTTCCTAGATCCTCCCTTCCAGCCAGTTCCAGATGTCGCTGAAGACTTTCTCTCTGCCTTTATCAATATAAAGCGCGTGGAACATCTCCGGGTATTCGATCAGCTTTTTGTCGCTTGAGCCGATCTTCTCGAACAGCTTCTTGGCTGCCGCCGGTGAAACGAGCTTGTCCTGGCCTGCGATCGTGAATAGAGTGGGGATTTTAACGTCCTTGGCCAGCGAATTAGCGCTGCTCTGTTCCAGCAGGATGTCAAAGAGCAGTTTGACGCTGGCCAGCCGATGTTCGTCAGGATTATTGTCCATGATCTTTTGATAAGCTTCATCGCGCGTGCACATGGCAGAGGTAAAAGGCATCTGGATTAAGTGCCTGCGGTCAAAGATCAGAAAGAAAGGCAGTGAGAGATAGTCGAGCAGTTTGAACTTCATGGCATTGGCAAAGCCAGGCGACATGATGACCTGGCCGCTGAAAGCTTCTGGGTGAAGCGCTGCGGTCATAAAAGCGATCAGTCCGCCCATGCTTTCGCCGACCAGAAAGATCTTTTTGCCCGGGACCTCTCTGGCGATCTGGTCCCTCAAAGCGATAACATCATTATAATAGCTCTTGAACGAATCGATATGGCCGCGGGGCCGGTTAAGCGTGCGGCCGAAACCTTTGAGCTCAATGGCATAGGAGGACAGGCCTTGGTTCAGGAAATGGTCGGCCCAGAATTGCCAGCGATTGCTGTGCGCGCCCATGCCGTGGACCAGCAGGAGGCAGGCTTTGGGCTGGTTTGCCAGCCAGCGGCGGTGAAGAATGTCGGTTCCTTCTACCCGGATGAGTTCGCTCATGCCGCTATATCATAGCACAATAATATAGTATAATGCTTGGCTGAACTGCCGCTAAAGGGAGAAAACAATGGACCTGATATTTTGGATCGGAACGGTCGCGGCTTGCCTGACGACGGCTTCGTTCCTGCCGCAGGTGATCAAGGCGCATACGAGCAGGCATACCAAGGACCTGTCATTGATGATGTTTGGCCTTTTCTCCCTGGGGTTGGCCATGTGGATCGTCTACGGCCTGGCGTTGCGTTCCATCCCGGTCATCGCGGCTAATACGGTGACGCTTGGCCTGACCGGATATATCATATTCTTGAAGATAAAATACGGCTAGCGCTGGTCCTTTAATTCCTGATGTAATATCTCCGCGGCCTTGCCCACGCAGTCCACGCAGGGGAGTTTTCTGCCCCGCCTGATCTCGCGGCACCTGATAGAACCGGCTGCGGCGATGAATTCCTTTTCCAGGTCAGCCAGCTTTTCCGGGCGTTTTCGGGCCAGAATATGATTAGCCGCATAGTAAGCGCCGCAGACGCCGCCTGGCGCGCGGCCACCGCCGTGGCCGATCTCGTTGCGGCTCTGTTCGTCCAGGTCGGTAAAGACCTTGAAGATCGACTTAGCGCAGTTCAGCCTTTCGTGGCCGTCAGCGCCTAGAAAATGCTTTTTGGCTTTTTCTATGGGCATGGATCAATTATCTCAGTGAGGCGCGGCCGCGTCAATCCTAACTATCGACCTTTAGATAAGTCGCGTATCTCTCCGCGTCCGAACGCAGGGCAAGCTGATCGTCTATCTCAAAGATCTGCTCAAATGAGCGCGGATCAAATATCCTGGCTCGTTCGTAATTTATGGTATTGGCAATGACCCTGGTGCCGGGCCGCAATTCCTGCATCTTGTGATGCATCAGCTCGACAAAACGCAGGACAAAAGGCTTGAAAAAGAAGATGACGTTGAAATCACTGAGGTCGGCGTAAAGAAAATCGTCCTGTCTGAATTGAATATTAGCGAACCCCAGTTCCTGCCTGCAGCGCTCGGCTTCATGAAACAGGGCTGTGTCAAGCTCGAAACCCACCACGGCCTTGAAATGTGTGGCTGCGGGGAAGGCGATGTTGCCGAGCCCCGAGCCAAGGTCGGCAAAACTCCAGTCAGACGGCATATTGAGCCTTTCTATCGTATACAGCAGCGGCCAGTACTGGCTGCCGATATAGGCGCCGCCAAGCGGTGCTTCAGTGGCAAAGTAGCGCTTGCCCAGACGCTGCTCAGCTCTTTGCAGTGTGCTTATAATCGACCGCATGGGGCAGATAGGCATGGACGGAATATTCATGCAGGAACTTCGCTGTTTTTTGTTCCGGATTTCAATTAGAATAGACTTATGATTGAGATAGATGAACTGGTTCGTTCCAAGCGTCGCAGTCTGGCTTTGATCGTAACGCCGGAGGCGAAGTTAGTGGTTCGCGCGCCTCTTCGCTTGCCAGAGGACCAGATCCGTGAATTCATCAGGCAAAAGCACGGCTGGATCAAGAACAAATTGAGGCAAATGGCTGACCGGCCCAGGGCCAGGGTTCTTTCTTCTGAAGAAACAGCAGAGCTTAAAGCCAGCGCGCGGCGAATCATCCCCGAACGGGTTAAGTATTATTCACAACTGACAGGTCTTAAGCCAGGCTCGGTCAAGATCACTTCCGCGCGCAGGCGCTGGGGATCCTGTAGCGCCAAAGGTTCGCTTAATTTCTCCTGGCGGCTGGTTGCCATGCCGCTTGAGGTCATTGATTATGTGGTAGTGCATGAGCTGATGCATCTGGTCGAACGCAATCACGGCGAACGGTTCTGGCGGCGGGTGGGCGAAATTATCCCCGATCATCAGAAACAGCGCCGTTGGTTAAAGGAACGGACATAAAACTTTAAACAGATGAGAAACATCCTGCGCTACAGCTTGATCGTGATCGCTCTTCTGACGGCTTTCAACCTCTTCATTGAGCCGCTGGTTGAGCCGGCCTTTGTCTTCTTTCCGGTCAAGAAGATGCGCGGCACGCCTGCTTCGCTCGGCCTTAAATACGAAGAGATTTATTTTAAAGCGGCTGACGGGGCCAGGCTCAATGGCTGGTTCGTTTTGAACCAGGATTCGGACAAGATCATCCTGCTGCTGCACGGCAACGGCGGCAATATCAGCCACAGGCTTGACCTGATCAATATACTCCACGCCCTGCCGGCCAACGTTTTTATCATCGACTACCATGGCTATGGCAGGAGCGAGGGCTATCCGAATGAGGAAAAACTTTACCTGGCGGCTGATGCGGCCTACGACTATCTTGTTCGGGAAAAGAAATATAAGCCGGAGCAGATCGTGGTCATGGGCAGTTCCCTGGGCGGTGTCGCGGCCATCTGGCTCGCGGCCAATGAGCGGGTCGGCGCGGTCATCGTCCAGAAGACCTTTACCAGCCTGGCGGACCTGGCGCCGCGCATGAACCCGCTCTACAAAAGACCCTTTGTCTGGCTTAGGGAGAGATTTGATTCGTTATCTCGCATCAGGCAAGTGACAGAGCCGATACTGGTCATACATTCGAAGAAGGACGAACATGTTCCATTTGATCTTGGAGTAAAGCTGTTTCACGCGGCCAACGAACCGAAACAACTGGTCCTGCTGGAGCAGGGGGGACATAATGATGTCTATTCATCAGCTGAATATCTTGATGCCTTGCGGCGCATACTGCATTCACTTTAAAGATCGCCTGAAATTACCCGCTGGCCTTGCCGAGATGTAACTATCATGAGATCTTCGATCTTGGGGTCGCTAAGGACCGCTTTCTGGCGGCCGGCCAACATGCTGCGCGGCAGGAGCATGCGTGCCCAGAGTTTCTATACCAGTCTCTGGGGCCTGCAACGCATTTTCAAGCACGGCACCAGTGAGCAGCAGTTACAGGCCGCGGCTAACCTGAGCAGCCGGTTGTTGTTCGGCCGTATCAGCGCTGAGGGGTTTTTACGCCAGCCGGAGAATTTACAGGCTGCGGCATTGGATCGGCTGGTGGCCCGCGAGATCAGATACATCAGCCTGCTGTCGATCATCATGGACCTGAGCAATAGACCTGGCCTGGACATCGGGTTGGCCAATGCTTTAAGCCGTGCGTCTCTGCCCCGGCTCTTGGACCTAGCTAGGAACGCTACGGGCCAGAACTTACGGACATTAATAGAAGACAAAGACGCGCCGAACGGAAAAAAACTCCAAATATATAGTGTCAAGCAGTCCTTTGCGCCTGAGCGCGAATTCTTTACCCGTATGAAACGGTTTTTACCGGAAAAAACATATTTGTTCGACCGTATGCTGGAAGTCTTGCCGCAAGATGAGACCGAGACGCTGACCTTAACGAGGAATTATTGAGCTTTATGATCTGGCGCAACATTACTGGGCTTTTAAATATAAGGGCAAGCTTCTTTTCTCTGTAATCATTTACTCAAAGCATATCTTTCTGAAGAAATCCTACAGATCCGTATTTTGCAGCATCCATCTCCGTACAATAATGTAATTTTTTGGCTATTTTTTCATGGCAATGACCTTGCTATTCCTTAAGCATGAAAGGAGTTGGCCAAAATGAATGAATTATTAAGAGGGGTCGATACATTGTGGGTCCTGATCGCTGCTTTCCTGGTATTTTTTATGCAGGCTGGTTTTGGCATGGTCGAAGCGGGCTTTATCCGCGCTAAAAACGCCTGTAACATTCTCACAAAGAACTTCCTTGATTTTTGTATGGCTTCGGTCGGTTACTTTGTGTTCGGCTATGCGATCATGTTCGGGGCTGGCAGCGCTTTTATGGGCCTTACCGGCTGGTTCCTGTCCGGCGCGGTCTCCGGAGCCAGCGTGCCCTTATCGGCTTTCTGGCTGTTTCAGGCGGCTTTTTGCGGCGCCGCGGCCACGATTGTGGCTGGCGGAATGGCGGAACGAATGAAGTTCCCGGCTTACCTGGCCTATTCGTTTGTAATATCGGCTTTCATCTATCCAATAGTGGGCCACTGGGTCTGGGGTGGAGGCTGGTTGGCTGGCCTGGGCTTTGCCGACTTTGCCGGGTCAACAGTTGTTCATGTGCTGGGCGGTTTTGCCGCCCTGGTCGGGACCATGATGCTGGGGCCCCGGATCGGAAAGTATTGCCCTGACGGCAGGGCTAACGCCATTGCCGGGCACTCTATACCCCTGGCTTCATTGGGTGTCTTTATTCTCTGGTTCGGCTGGTTTGGTTTTAACCCTGGTTCTACTTTGTCCGTGGGTAACGGCGATCTGATCGCCCGGGTTGCGATCAATACCAATCTGGCTGCGGCCCTTGGCGGGATCTTTGCCATGCTGGCGGTCTGGAAGTTCTTTGGCAAACCGGATCTGTCTATGGCCATGAACGGGGCCCTGGCTGGACTGGTCGCGATCACTGCTCCCTGTGCTTTTGTTGAGCCCTGGGCAGCCATCATCATCGGCGCGATCGCCGGTTTGCTGGTCGTATTGGCGGTAGTGGCGATCGATAAGTTGCAGATCGATGATCCGGTCGGCGCGTTCCCGGTCCACGGGGTTAATGGTGTTTGGGGCACACTGGCGATCGGTCTCTTTGGCCAGAAAGCTTTAGGTTTATCCTTTGACGGCCTGTTCTACGGCGGCGGATTGACCCAGCTGGGCATCCAGCTCTTAGGTGTGGGGTCAGCCGTGCTGTTCGTGGCCGTTTCCATGTGGATCGTGTTCAAGCTGATCGATGTCTTTATCGGCCTCAGGGTAACGCGGGAAGAAGAGCTGCGCGGTCTGGATATCGGCGAACACGGGCTTGAGGCTTACTCTGGATTCCAGATCTTTACGACCCAATAGAGGAGAGGATAAAAATGAAACTGATCATAGCTTTGATCCAGCCTGAGAAACTGCCTGACGTTAAACAGGCGCTGTTTAATGCCGCAGTCCATAAGATGACCGTGACCAATGTGGTGGGCTGCGGCCAGCAAAAGGGCTTTACAGAAACTTATCGCGGAGTAGTGACCGAGGTCAATCTCTTGAAAAAAGTTCGTCTCGATATCGCGGTCAATGATGATTTTGTCAAGCCGACCATTAAAGCGATCATGAACGGGGCGCGCACCGGCAGGATCGGTGACGGTAAAATATTCGTCCTGCCGCTTGAGGAATGCTACCGCATCAGGACCGGCGAAACGAACAGCGCGGCGATCGGCTGATACAAAAGTGTATAATGGCAGACCGTAAATTACAATATTGTAGATAATTGCCGGTTAATAACAGGATTTTGCTGGTAATGAAATTGCTTCATTTAGTTGTATTGACGAGCGAACGGGCCGCTTGCTGACCTTTTCGGGATGAGGGATCGGCGGATCCAAAAAATATAGGAGCGTGGTAATAATGCCGAGCAAAGAAGAGATACTTAAACAGGTAAAGGATAATGATGTCGAATTCATCAGGTTATGGTTCACGGATCTAAATGGTATTTTAAAGAGTTTTTCGATCGGCAAGGAAGAGCTGGAAGGCGCCTTGACCGATGGCATGGGGTTTGACGGTTCGTCCATCACCGGCTTCCAGGCGATCGAAGAATCGGACATGATCGCTAAGCCGGACCCGGACACTTTTGCCATCCTGCCCTGGAGGCCGCAGGAGAAGGCCGTGGCCAGGATGATCTGCGATGTGCTGCAGCCAGCTGCAGGCAAGCATAAGCCTTACGAAGGCGATCCGCGGTATGTATTGAAAAGACAGTTGGCCAAAATGAAGAAGCTGGGCTTTGACCATTATTATGTCGGTCCGGAACTGGAATATTTTTATTTCAAGGATTCAAAAGGGACCGAGATCCTGGACGAAGGCGGTTATTTCGACCTGACACCGCTGGATATGGCTTCCAATTTAAGGCGGGAGACGATCTTTGCCTTGAGAAAACTGGGCATCCGGGTCGAATATTCCCACCATGAGGTCGCACCATCCCAGCATGAGATCGATATGCGCTACGAGGATGGCCTTAAGATGGCTGACCAGATGGTAACTTATCGTTTGACCGTTAAGGAGATCGCTTCGGCCAACGGCGTTTACGCCACTTTTATGCCCAAACCGATCTTCGGCCAGAACGGCTCGGGCATGCACTGCCACCAGTCGTTGTTCAAAGGCAAGACCAACGCCTTTTATGACGCGAGCGACAAATATCATTTGTCCAAGATCGGCAAATCCTATATTGCCGGCATCCTGAAACATGCTCCGGAGATCATTTCAGTGCTGGCTCCCTGGGTCAACTCTTACAAGAGACTGGTCCCGGGCTATGAGGCTCCGGTTTACATCGCCTGGTCCAGAAGGAACCGGTCAGCTCTGATCCGGGTACCCATGTACCAGCCGGGTAAGGAGGTCGCCACCCGCATGGAATTGAGATGCCCGGATCCTTCCGGCAACCCGTACCTCCAGTTGGCGGTCATGCTCGCAGCCGGGTTAAAGGGGATCGAAGAAGAATACAAACTGGGAGATCCGATGGAACTCAACCTTTACCACCTCTCTGACGAAGAGCGTGCGGAGCGCGGCATCAAGTCCCTGCCGCCCAGCCTGGGAGAGGCCATTGAACGGGCGGAAAGAAGCGAACTGCTCAGGGAAACACTGGGCGACCATTGTTTTGAGCGTTTCATCGAGCTCAAGAAAAAGGAATGGGACGAGTTCCGCATCCAGGTAACAGAGTACGAGATCAAGAAGTATTTACCGATACTCTAAGTTATAATTGGGGGGCGTGACCTTTTCGGCTCGACACCTTTGAGGTGCGCCCCCTGATCCTGACAAAAGGTGTCGGCTAAAGGTGTCGAAAATGTGGCAATATGTCAAGACAGAACATGATCGAGGATTGTACGACCCGCGCTATGAGCACGACGGTTGCGGGGTCGGCTTTGTCGTAAATATCAAAGGCAGGCGATCCCATGATATCGTCCGGCAGGGCCTGGATGTGCTCAAGAGCCTGGCGCACCGTGGGGCGGTCGGCGCTGATCCCGACACAGGGGATGGAGCAGGCCTCCTGATCCAGCTTCCCTATGAGTTCCTCGAAAAGAACTGCGATTTTAAGCTTTCCCGTTATGGCAGCTACGGCGCCGGACTGGTGTTTTTGCCCCAGAACAAAAGACTGCGCAGCATCTGCAAAGAACTGGTCGCCAGGATAGTTGAGCAGCACGGGCAGATCTTGCTGGGCTGGCGGCAGGTGCCAGTCGATGCTTCAACGATCGGTGAAACAGCCCGCCGGACCCAGCCGGTCATGGAACAGGTCTTTATCGCCAAAGGCAAAAAGATCAATACCCGCCTGGAACTGGAGCGCAAGCTCTATCAGATCAGGTGCGAGATCGAAGAAGAGGTCAAGGCGCAAGGCTTTTATATCACCAATCTGTCCACCAGAACGATCATATATAAAGGCTTGCTCAAACCCGAACAGCTGGAGAAATATTTTCTTGATCTGCGGGACCCCGGGTTCAAGAGCGCCATCGCGCTGGTCCATTCCCGCTACAGCACCAATACCTTCCCGACCTGGGACCTGGCCCAGCCATTCCGCTTTCTGGCCCATAACGGTGAGATCAATACTCTCCGGGGAAATATCAATTGGATGAGAGCGCGCGGCATCGATGTTATCCGGCCGGGCGGCTCGGACTCCGCCTGTTTGGACAATGTCTTTGAATTACTGGTGCTCTCCGGCCGTTCACTGCCTCACGCCATGATGATGCTTATCCCGGGCGCCTGGGAGCATAATGACCAGATGAAGAAAGAGGTCAAGGACTTCTATAAGTATCACGCCTGCTTCATGGAGCCCTGGGATGGACCGGCAGCCGTTGCCTTTACTGACGGCAAGCATGTCGGCGCTGTCCTGGACCGCAATGGTTTGCGGCCGGCGCGTTATATCGTGACGAACGACGATGCCGTGGTAATGGCGTCAGAGGTCGGAGTTCTCGATATCGATCCCAAGGACATAAAGGTCTCCGGCCGCCTGGAACCGGGCAAGATGTTCTATATCGATACCGAGACCGGTCGCATTGTTGATGATGAGGAGATCAAGGAAGAGATCTATGAAAAGCGCTTTTACGGGCAGTGGCTCAAAGAGAACATGATAGATCTGGAAGAGCTTCGCCGTGTAAGTTCAGAGGAAGAGGAATCTCTGCCGATCTTGCGCCGGCTCAAAGCCTTTGGTTATACCCGCGAGGATATGAGCGCCATCTTAAAGCCCATGGCCGAAAAGGGCCTGGAGCCGGTCGGTTCCATGGGCAATGACACGCCGCACGCCGTCCTGTCCAACCGGCCGCAGCTGCTCTACAACTATTTTCGCCAGCTGTTCGCCCAGGTGACCAACCCGGCGATCGATCCGATCCGCGAGGACCTGGTCATGAGCCTGGAAACCTATCTGGGGGCGCAGAAAGAGATCCTTTCCGAATCACCGGGGCACTGCCATAAGATCAGAGTCAAGGAGCCGGTGCTGACCAATGAGGACCTGTCCAGGATCAGGCATGTTCACCAGGATGGCTGGATGACCAGGACCATCGGGATATTATTCAAGCCTAAAGAATTCACCAAAGCCCTTGAACGGATCTGCCAAGAGGCTGAACAGGCGATCGAAGAGGGTTATACGTTCATTATCCTGAGCGACCGCGGGATCGACAAGGATCAGGCTGCCTTGCCGGCGCTGCTGGCAGTGGGGGCTGTCCATCATCATTTGATCAGAAAGGGCCTGCGCACCAGGCTGGGTATTATCCTGGAGAGCGCCGAACCAAGGGAAGTGCATCATTTCGCTGCCTTGTTCGCCTATGGTGTTGATCTGGTCAACCCTTATCTGGCTTACGAAGCGATCGGCCTGCTGGCAGAGCAGGGCAACCTGGTGCTCGATTGGCGCACTGCGGTCAATAATTTCCGTAAAGCGGTGCATAAAGGCATTAAAAAGGTCCTGTCCAAGATGGGGATATCAACGCTAAACAGCTACCGCGGGGCGCAGATCTTTGAAGCTTTGGGGCTGGGCAGTGAAGTGATCGAGAAATGCTTTGACGGCACCGTCTCGCGCATTAGCGGCGCAGGTTTTGACGAGATCGCCCGGGAGACCTTACTGCGCCACAACGAAGCTTTCCTGTCCGAGCGGCGGGTCCTGGATCCAGGCGGCCTGTACCAGTGGAAAAAGGACGGGGAGAGACATCTCTGGAACCCGCGGACGATCTCAATCCTGCAGGAATCCGCCCGAAATAATGATTATAAAAAATACAAAGAATTCGCCGGACTGATCAATGACCAGCGTGAACAGCCGGTCACCTTGCGCAGCCTGCTGAAGTTTGCCAAGACCAGGCCGATCCCGCTCGATCAAGTCGAACCGGTCGAGAGCATCATGAAAAGATTCGCCACCGGCGCGATGAGCTTTGGCTCGATCTCCGGACCGGCGCACGAAACCATCGCTAAGGCCATGAACATGATCGGCGGCAGGTCAAATACCGGTGAAGGCGGCGAAGATCCTGGCAGGTTCAAGGATGAAAGGAGATCGGCGGTCAAACAGGTCGCTTCCGGGAGGTTCGGCGTGACGACACATTATCTGGTCAATGCCGATGAGCTGCAGATCAAGATTGCCCAGGGCGCCAAGCCGGGCGAAGGCGGCCAGTTGCCCGGCCATAAGGTCAGCGCCATCATCGCGCGGACGCGTTATACAACGCCTGGCGTGACCCTGATCTCACCGCCACCGCACCATGATATTTATTCGATCGAGGATTTGGCCCAGCTGATCTTTGACCTGAAGAACGTCAACCCGCGCGCCAGGATCAGCGTGAAACTGGTCTCTGAAGTGGGGGTCGGCACGGTGGCCATGGGGGTGGCCAAAGGCCATGCTGACATGATCCTGATCTCAGGCGGGGATGGCGGGACTGGCGCTTCGCCCTTGAGCTCTATCCGCCACGCCGGCTTGCCCTGGGAATTGGGCTTGTCAGAGACCCACCAGACGCTGGTCTTGAACGGTCTGCGCGGCCGGGTCAGGCTGCAGACCGACGGCCAGCTGCGCACCGGCAAGGATATCGCGGTCGCTGCGCTTCTGGGTGCCGAAGAATTCGGCTTTGCCACTATTGCTTTGATAGTTTGCGGCTGCGTTATGCTGCGTCATTGCCATTTGAACAATTGTTCGGTAGGCGTGGCCACTCAAGACGAACATCTGTGTAAAAGGTTCCGCGGCAGGCCGGAATACCTGGTCAACTTCTTCCGCTTTTTGGCCCAGGACCTGCGCGAGGTCATGGCGCAGCTGGGGATCAGGACAGTCGATGAACTGGTCGGCCGCAGCGACCTGCTGGAAATGGACCAGAAGCTCCTGCCCTGGAAAGCTCAAAAGATCGATCTGTCCAAGGTCCTCTACCAGCCGGAAGGGTCTGTGACCCATTGCACGGAGAAGCAGGACCATGGCATTGATAACATCCTCGACCGGAAGTTGATCAAGCTGGCCGGGCCGGCTTTGAGCCGGGGAAAAAGCATCAGGCAGGAGCTGGCCATCAGCAACGAGGACCGCACCACCGGAGGGATGCTCAGCGCAGAGATAGTGAAAAAATACGGCGAATCCGGCCTGCCGGAGGATACAATTTATTTTCAGTTTAAGGGTGTGGCTGGCCAGAGTTTTGGTGCCTGGTTATGCAAAGGCATCACTTTTGAGCTGAAAGGTCTGGCCAATGATTATATCGGCAAAGGCATTTTTGGAGGCAAGCTGATCGTTAAGAGCGGCCGTGATGACATCGTGATCGGTAACACCGGTTTTTACGGCGCCATCTCAGGCGAAGCATATATCCGCGGCCAGGCCGGGGAGAGGTTCTGCATCAGGAATTCCGGACTATACGCTGTGGTCGAAGGTGTGGGGGACCATGGCTGTGAATACATGACCGGCGGCCGCGTTGTTGTTCTGGGCAAGACCGGCCGAAACTTTGCCGCCGGCATGTCAGGCGGCATCGCTTATGTCTATGATAAGGAAAATGAATTTTCTGAAAAATGCAACCCTGGCATGGTCGAGCTTGAGGCGCTCAACAGAATGGATGAGAAGCTCATCCGGGCAATGCTCAGCAGGCATTTCCAATATACCCGCAGCCCGCTGGCCCGGCGGATCCTGGACGATTTCAGGGCCGAGAAAGGCCGTTTTTTCAAAGTAATGCCGATCGAGTACAAACGAGTACTGGAAGAAAGGGCTATGAGCGAAGAAGAGTTGGAGCTCTTGGAGGTCGCCGATGGGTAGACCACGGGGATTTATCGAGATCAAGAGACGGGCGGCCAGGTACCGGCCGGTCTGCGAACGGGTCAAGGATTATTATGATGTCGCCCGGCTCAGGACGGACGCGCAGTCGCGCGACCAGGCCAGCCGCTGTATGGATTGCGGCACGCCGTTCTGCCACTGGGCCTGCCCGCTGGGCAATTATATCCCCGAGTGGAACGACCTGGTGACCAATAACCAGTGGGACAGGGCGCTGGAGCTGCTGGATGTGTCCAATAATTTGCCTGAAGTAACCGGCCGGGTCTGTCCGGCGTTGTGCGAGTATGCCTGCGTCCTTGGGATCAATGATGATCCCGTCACTGTCCGTGAGAACGAGCTAGCGATCATTGAGCATGGCTTTAAACACGGGCTGATCAAGGCCCGGCCGCCGCAGGTCAGGACCGGCCGATCTGTTGCGGTGGTTGGTTCAGGCCCGGCCGGTCTAGCCTGTGCTGCAGAATTAAATCGAATGGGGCATGAAGTGACCGTCTTTGAACAAGCGGACAAGATCGGCGGGATCATGCGTTATGGTGTCCCGGATTTCAAGCTGGAGAAGCACATCCTTGACCGCAGGATGGATCTTTGGCAGAACGAGGGCATCAAGTTCAGGACCAAGACAGAGGCCGGGCCGGCAGTGATTAGGGAATTCGACGCTGTCTGTCTGGCCACCGGCTGCCGCACGCCACGGGACCTGGACATCCCGGGCCGGCAGCTTAACGGTATTTATTTTGCTATGGATTATCTTACGCAATCGAATAAAAGGGTGGCCGGGGCTAAGATACAGAAGGACCAACTGATCGATGCCAGAGACAAAAAAGTCGTGGTGATCGGCGGCGGTGATACCGGTTCCGATTGCGTGGGTACGGCCAACCGGCAGGGCGCTGAATGTGTCGTTCAGATCGAACTGCTGCCTGAGCCGCCGGTTTGCCGGGACAAAGCCTGCCCCTGGCCGGTTTATCCCTTGCTGTTAAAAACGACTTCCAGCCATGAAGAAGGGGCGAACAGGCACTGGTCGATCCTGACAAAAGCATTCAAAGGCCAAGATTCAAGGGTTACTGCTTTGGCCTGTGTGAAGGTCAGGTTCGCAGGCAGGCAGATGATCGAGATTCCGGGGTCTGAGTTCGAGATCAAGGCGGACCTGGTCGTCCTGGCGGTTGGTTTTATAAAACAAGAGCTCGATCCCGGGTGGCAGAACAAGAAGGTATTCCCGGCCGGCGATGTCCAGCGCGGACCGTCGCTGGTCGTCTGGGCGATCCATGAGGGCCGGGAAGCGGCCAAAGCGATCAATAGGTATTTAACATGAAAGCGATCCTGGCTCTAGAGGATGGGACGGTATTTGAAGGCACATCGTTCGGCGCGGCAGGCGAGCAGACCGGCGAAGTCGTGTTCAATACCTCCATGACCGGCTACCAGGAGATCCTGACCGATCCTTCCTACAAAGGCCAGATAGTGGCCATGACCTATCCCCTGATCGGCAATTATGGGATCTGTCCGGATGATTTTGAATCACAAAAGCCCCATTTGTCAGGTTTTGTGGTGCGGGAAGCCAGCCGGCTTATTTCCAACTGGCGTGCGAACATGGCTTTGGCTGAATTCTTGAAGAAGTACAAAATTATCGGTATTGAAGGCATTGATACCCGTGCCCTGACATTACATATCCGTTCTGCCGGCGCGCTGAAAGGGATAATTTCGACCAGGGATCTTGATCCAAAAAGTCTGGTCAGTAAAGCCCAGGCGTCACCGGGCCTGGTCGGCGTTGATCTGGTCAGGGAAGTGACCTGTAAAAAGACCTATCAGTGGAACAGCAAGGGTAAATTCAAGGTCGTGCTACTGGACTGCGGCGCCAAGTATAATATCATGCGGGATCTGGCGGCCCGCGCTTGTCATGTCCTTGTCGTGCCGGCCGGGACCTCGGCCAGGAAGATCATGGCCATGAAGCCTGACGGTGTCATGCTGTCCAATGGACCGGGAGACCCGGCCGCTGTCGGCTACGTGATCGAGACCGTCAGGCAATTGATTGGCCGGGTGCCGATCTTCGGCATCTGCCTGGGCCATCAGATACTGGGCCTGGCCCTGGGCGGGAAGACATTTAAACTGAAGTTCGGCCACCGGGGCGCCAACCAGCCGGTCATGGACCTGCGCACGCGCAAGGTCGAGATAACTTCGCAGAACCACGGGTTTTGCGTCGACTTGAACAGCTTGAGCGGCCAAGAGATCGAGCTGACGCATCTCAATCTCAACGACCGCACTTCCGAGGGGCTGCGCCATAAGCAGCATCCGGCCTTTTCAGTGCAGTACCATCCGGAAGCCAGCGCCGGGCCGCATGACAGTAAGTACCTGTTTGACGAGTTCATCAGGAGCATCAAGCATGCCAAGAAGAAATGATATCAAGACCATCCTGATAATCGGTTCAGGGCCGATCGTTATCGGCCAGGCCTGCGAGTTCGACTACTCGGGCGTGCAGGCCTGCAAGGCGTTACGCTCCGACGGCTATAAGATCGTTCTGGTCAACAGCAACCCGGCCACCATCATGACCGATCCCGAGGTGGCGGACAAGACCTATCTTGAGCCGATCGAGCCGTCGTTTATTGAAAAAGTGATCGAGCGGGAAAGACCGGACGCGGTCCTGCCGACCCTGGGCGGACAGACAGCGCTGAACTGCGCGGTCGAGCTTTGGGAAAAGGGCGTGTTCCGGAAATATAATGTTGAGATGATCGGCGCCAAAGGCGAAGTGATCAAAAAAGCGGAGAATCGCGAGCTGTTCAAAGAAGCGATGCAGAAGATCGGCCTGGACCTGCCCAAAAGCGGCGAGGCCTACAACTACAAGGAAGCGCTCAAGGTGGTTGAAGGGATCGGTTTTCCGGTCATTATCCGGCCCGGCTTCACTTTAGGCGGTACCGGCGGCGGCGTGGCCTACAATCTGGACGAGTTTAAGGTCATTGCCAACCGCGGCCTCGAGGCCAGCCCGATCTCCGAGATCCTGATCGAGGAATCGGTGATCGGCTGGAAAGAGTACGAGATGGAGGTCATGCGCGACCTTAATGACAATG
This sequence comes from Candidatus Saganbacteria bacterium, assembly GCA_016932255.1. GTDB lineage: Bacteria > Margulisbacteria > WOR-1 > O2-12-FULL-45-9 > O2-12-FULL-45-9 > JAFGDE01. The sequence goes on along the minus strand of JAFGDE010000012.1, from coordinate 30,744 downwards.
TCGTGATCATCTGCTCCATTGAGAACTTTGACGCCATGGGCGTACATACCGGCGATTCGATCACTGTAGCGCCGGCGCAGACCCTGACCGATAAAGAATATCAGCTGATGCGCGACGCTTCGATCGCGGTCATTCGCGAGATCGGCGTTGAGACCGGCGGCTCTAACATCCAGTTCGCGGTCAATCCCAGGGACGGCCGCATGGTCGTGATCGAGATGAACCCGCGTGTTTCGCGCTCTTCCGCCCTGGCTTCTAAAGCGACCGGCTTTCCCATCGCCAAAATAGCGGCGAAACTTGCGGTCGGCTACACTTTAGATGAGATCTCGAACGATATCACCAGGAAAACCCCGGCCTGCTTTGAGCCGACGATCGATTACTGCGTGACCAAGATCCCGCGGTTCACTTTTGAGAAGTTCCGCGGCACGGACGAGACCTTGACCACGGCCATGAAATCGGTGGGCGAGGCCATGGCTATCGGCCGGACCTTCAAGGAGTCCCTGCAAAAATGCCTGCGTTCAATGGAGATCAATGTTTACGGCCTGGATGACGTTAAAGATCCGGAGATCCTCAGGAACCTGGAAAAAGCCCTGCGCTATCCCAGCGCCAGGCGTATCTTTGCCGTCAAGTACGCCCTGCAGATCGGCATGAGCCTGACTGAGATCAATGGCCTGACAGGCATTGATCCCTGGTTCCTGAGCAACCTGCAGGAGATCGTTGAATTTGAAAAGAAATTAAAGGGGTACAAGGGCAAAAAGATCCCGACACAACTTTTACGTGAAGCTAAGACTATAGGCTTTTCTGATCGGCAGCTGGCCGGGCTGTGGGAACTGAAGGAGCAAGAGATTTTTGAACTTTGCCTGGAAAGGAACGTTCAGCCGGAATTCAAGCAGGTCGACACTTGTGCCGCGGAATTCGAGGCATACACGCCCTATTATTATTCAACGTATTCATAGGCAGAACGGAAAGACTGCCCTGCAAGGACCATGCCGCTGCCCGGGATAAATATCGGGATATGCTATAATCCTTTCATGTACTATACGGTCAGGGTAATCCCGCGCGCGAAAAAGAATAAAGTGGTTGAAGAGAACGGTCAGCTAAAAGTCCACTTGACCGCTCCGCCGGTCGAGGGCAGGGCAAACGAGGCTTTGATAGAGGTCCTGGCGGAGCATTTCAAGGTTAAAAAACGGCAGGTCAGACTGGTCCGCGGTCAAAAGAGCCGCGCCAAGATCGTTGAGATAGAGTAGAATACGATAATATGAAAACCTATACTGATTATCTCTACTTCACTACCAAACAAGAGCGCGAGATCGTGAATATCACGCATGAGATCGAACAGGCGGTCAAGAGATCAGGTGTAAAAGAAGGCCTGGTCCTGGTTAACTCCATGCACATCACTTCTTCGGTCTTTATCAATGATGAAGAATCGGGCCTGAAGCAGGATTTCCTTAAGTGGCTTGAGAAAATAGCTCCCGCTCGGCTGGATTATAAGCACCACCAGACCGGCGAGACCAATGCTGACGCGCATCTGAAAAGGACCATCATGGGCCGGGAAGTGGTCGTAGCCATTACCAAAGGCGCGCTCGATTTTGGTCCCTGGGAGCAGATCTTTTACGGCGAGTTCGACGGGCGCAGGAAAAAGCGGGTGTTGGTCAAGGTTATTGGGGAATAACAAGGCTGCCTTCCAACGGAAAGCGGCCTTTTTTTGATCGAATCTCTGATCGCCGTGCTCTCCGAGCATTTTGATGTCAAAAAGCGGCAGGTCCGTGTAGTAAGCAGCAGGCGGAGCCGGCAGAAGATCATCGAGATGAATTAGGGCATCACCTTTGTCCTTTTGCGCAAATGCTGCTCGTGATAAAAGTCTTTTCCTCACTGCTGATCCTGATCGCCACGACCGCCCGCAATTTGATTCTCATGAAACGCCGCCTTGTTTGAGGCTATTTCCCCGCTAGCCGCCGGGGCTGTTAAGCTCTATCTTATGTTAAATTCAAAGCTGAAATGCCGGCGTAGCTATTGAATTATAATTTGTATTTTGATGCTTGTTTTAATGTTTATTTGCCGCATGCATAAAGTGAAATCCCCGCTTATAATGGTCGATAAATAAACAGTAAATATCCCTTTACTTTATGTCACTTACCTGCCATACTGTATAGGCTAAGTCGAAATTAATGGTTCAGAACTTTAGACACTGCATCTAAGCTCATGTAGACGCCCTCATTAAGGCCTCCACATTCCGTTAATCGCAGGGAAATAAGATCAAAGGAGATACTTCACATGAAGAGCATATTCGTAGGCAATCTGCCCTGGTCTGCTACCAATGAAGAACTGGAACAGAAATTTTCCGAGTTCGGCAAGGTTAGTTCAGCCAGGATAGTTACCGATAAGTTCACTGGCAAGTCCAGGGGATTCGGATTCGTTGACATGGATGACGCGGACGCGCAAAAGGCCATTGCTGCCCTGAGCGGGCAAAAATGGGGCGAACGTGAAATGACGGTCAATGAAGCTAAACCAAAGTCCAACAGCTTTGGCGGTGGTCGTGGCGAGCGGAGAGATTCCGCCCGCTTCTGAACCGGACCGGTAGTTGAACAAGCCAAAGGCGCCTGAGTTTCTCAGGCGCCTTGCTTTTTTCTATGATCCCGTCATTGCTGGCAGCTTATTCCTGGCTTTCCAGAAAATAAATGCCAGGACAACGAAGATTACCATCAGCACAAGACCTGATTCGCCTGTCATATACTTGGACGCAGGCCCGGTCTCAAGCGTCAACGTATCGAACAGGCGCTGGATATAAAGATTGTGGCTGGCGTACAAGAGCGTTGCTGCCCAGACACTGCCGGCCTTGAGCCGTAGCCATCTGATCGGGAAGGTCATCGCTGTCACGGTTATGACCAGCAGAATTAACTGGGCCAGCATCGGCATCTTGGCCAGATATATGCCGTAAATGATCGGCTTGAAGGGATAGAACTGATAAGCCGGGTTGAGCGCATCCCAGCGGAATGGCCAGATGATAGAGTAGGCCAGCGTCTTATAAACAATCGGCAGACAATAGGCCAGGCCCAGCCATTTAGCCGCGCCCGGGCTCCAGCCTATGCCTTTGAGGTTTTTTCAAAGGCCAAAGAAATGACGATCGCCGAAAGCGCCGGGCACCATATCAGATAGAACATGACCGCCAGAGGCTTGAGCACCAGGGCTTTTAAATGGATGATCAAGTAGTAACCGACCGAGCTGAGCAGGAGAACGAGGATAACATAGGTGATTATCTTTTTCACGATCTTGCCACCTCTGGCGTATTCTGCCATCAGCTATTGGCCTTGTCAATAAAGCGGATCATGCCCTTACTTTTTAGTGAAGAAGGGAAGGGCCGGCTAGGATATTTTTACTGTTTATCTTAATTTCAGCGCAAAACAGGAACGTGAGATCGTAAATATCAATTGCGAGGTCGAGTAAGTGGTCAGAAGATCCGAAGGTAAGGGGGTTGGCGCTGGTCAAGGTGATCAGGGAGTAAGGCTAATCTCAACCGAAAAAAGGCCGTCCCTATAAGGGAACGGCCTTTTTGATGTTTTAAAACTTCTAAGTCTTGATTCTTTTGTCTAGTAAATACCCGATCGCCACGATCGGGGCCAGCATACCGACGTAGCGGATGCCGATCTCCATGAAGTAGCGGTCAAGCGGCATCTTAGAGAAGGGGAGCAGAGCGGCGAAGTCGAGCGCCCAGCTTATGACCACCCAGACCAGGCCGACGATGAGGCTCTCTTTCAGCGTGTCTTTATTGACGTTGCTGAAATAAGCGGCCATACAGATGGCACCGATGATCGAGCCCTCAACGATCATGATCGACTTGAAGAAGACCGGATCGCTCGTCATCAAACCCATCAACATTATGGCCGTGACATAGGGGACAACCCAGATGATCAATCCGTAACCGATCATTTTTAGCATCTTCATCATATTTACCTCCTTTGCGGCAATATTGTGTCACTGCGGGATAAAGATGTCAATCTCATTTTGTATTCTATGATATAATTCAGCAAATTGATAAAGGAGGTCTTCATGCCTGTCTTTATGCTGGTCCTGACCCTGATCGCCATTCTCGTTCATGTCGCCCTGATGAAGGGCCGCTCTGCCAAAAAGATCGTTGAAGTGACCCTGATGTACCTGTTGGTCCTCTCTATTGGAGCAGGGGCATTGATCGCCGGTTTGATGCATGTGTTCAACGGCCCAGCCACGGCAAAAATGATCGGCTGGCCGGCCGGCAGCCCGTTCCAGTATGAGGTCGGAGTGGCTGATCTGGCCTTTGGCCTGATCGCTTTTCTGTGTTTGTTCATTCGCGGCAGTTTTTGGCTGGCGGCCATCATTGCCAATAGCTTTTTTCTGATCAGCTGCATGCTTGGCCATATCAGGTCAATGGCCGCGACCGGCAATTTCGCGGCTTATAATATCGGGCCGAACATCATTTGGGGCGACCTGCTGTTGCCGCTGGCACTGATCGGGCTTTATATCGCTTATAAGAAAATGAAATGAAACGGGCAAGCGCCTTTCTGTTGATCTGTGCGCTGGCTGCTCCGGTCATGGCCGGCCCGGTCAGGGAATTTGAAGGCGGCATACTATACCAGGCCGATAAGATAAATATTCTTGTTCTGTCAGGTTCCTATAAACAGATAGGCCGGCAGTACGGCGGCCTGGCCGGGGACCGGATCAAGGAATTTTATAAGGTCGCGATCGAAGAAAGGTTCATTGCCCAAGAGAAGATCCCTTATAACCTGATGAAAGAATTCTCTTCTGCTGCATTCGCCCTCTATCCCAAACGCTTAAAAGACATCACATATGGCATGGCCGAGACATCAGGAATGGAACTTGAAAAACTGATCATCCTTGAGTCGATCCTTGGCCTGACATTCCTTCAGGCCGAGGGCGGCGAAGACCCGGGGCAGTGTTCGGCTCTGGCGGCCTGGGGCGATTATACCGGCGATGGTCCGCTGGTCATCGGCCGCAACTATGATTCGACCAGGTTCTTTAAAGATGAGTTCGCGCCATACTTGAACGCCGTTGTTTATCGGCCGGATGATGGGGTCCCGGTCGCATTGCTGGCTTACGCGGGAGAGATCACTTCGTTCACAGCTATGAATGCGGCCGGCATCTTTTTTGAAGATAATGAAGCGGTCAAGTCCGGTGGGGCTGAGAGCCCGTCTGACCGCCTGGTCCTTTATCCCTCTGAAGTCACTTTCCTGATGGATTATAATAACTTTCCGGCCTTTGACGCGGCGATGAAGACGAACCTGTCAAACTTTGCCTTTATCGCCAATGTTGCGACTAAGGATCAGGCGTATTCTTACGAAATGACAACAAAAGCCACTCGCCGCCGCAGCGGACCAGGGATATTAGCCGCGACCAATGACTTTGTTGATCCAGCCTGGGGTCTGGCATTGCCTTGCGATGCGGCTGACAAAAGTGTCCAGCGCCGCGAGAACCTTCTTAAATTAGGAGAAAAATACAAGGGCAAGATCACTCCGAGGAAAATGATGGAAATAATGGACATTTTTTTCTATGAGGGCGGCGCGACCTGGCCAAAGCGTACGGCCTATCAGGTCGTGGCTGTGCCGGAAACCTTAACGCTCTGGCTGAAACTGCGCGACTATCAGGATTGGGTCAGACTGGAATTAGAACGATATTTTCAGTAGATACTTTATTTTCCTGCGTATTGAGCCTGTATGATTTGAGCGCAAATAGTATAAAAAACCTGTTATAATCTAATTTATGTTTAACTGCTTATCAGGAGGTTCGAATGATGAGAGATAAATATTATATTATTAGTTTGGTTTCTGTGATGATTCTTGGATTAACGCTGATATTTGGCTGCGGCAGCGGCGGCGGGGGCGGCGCGCCGACCACGACCACCACATCAACGACAGCCGCGCCGACAACCTCCACGACTGCGGCTTCGACCACCACAGTTGCCAGCACCACTTCGACCACGGCTGGCCCAACCACTTCCACTACCAGCACGACTTCAACGACCCTGCCGACAGCCAGCGAACCGACCTTCAGCGCGGCCGGCGGGACTTACGAGACCAATGCAATTCTGGTCACTTTGGAATGCGCGACCGGCGGCGCTGATATTTATTACACGACCAACGGCTCAACCCCGGACACCGGCTCGATACCTTATACCGGTCCTATCTCATTGGAAGTTTCCAGAACGATCAGGGCAATAGCGGTCAAATCGGGCTATAACAATAGTACTGTGGCTGCTGCGACATATGACCTTTACTGGTGGCAGCCGGTAGGCAGCGGTTTTGGTTCTATTGTCATGGCCCTGGAACATGATGGTACGTATCTGTACGCCGGATGCTTGAATTCGCCATATGCAGCCAAATGGGACGGCAGTGATTGGACTTCCCTTGAAACAGGGTTGGACAACTCAGTCTCTGCGCTGGCAATGCTTGATGGAGATCTATTTGCCGGCGGAAGTTTTACCGGTAAGGTTACAAGATATGTCAGCGGCGCCTGGTCCACGATGGGTAGTGGCTGCAATAACGCTGTGCGTGTTCTGCTTGGCCGGGAGGGAACGTTTCCGGCCGATGATTGCATGTACCTCGGCGGCGACTTTACCAGCGTGAGTGGTTCAAGCGTCCCGGCTAATCACGTAGCTAAATATACCCTGAGCTCTCCCAGCTACTGGACATCGTTTGAAGCAGGTGTTGACGGCGCGGCCTATGCTCTATGCCGTAATGGCGATGATGTTTATGTGGCCGGTAAATTTACTTTGGCTGATAATAGCATCACATGCAATAATATTGCTAAATGGAACGATCTATATCTCACCTGGGAAGCGCTGGATGGGGGTATAACCAGTCTTTCTGATGAATGTATATACGCTCTGGCTTATGATGGAACGTCAAACATACTATACGCCGGCGGATTTTTCCCCTTGGGCAAGAGCATAAGTGGCATGGACCATGTAGCCCAGTATTCCAGCGGTACCTGGCAGGTCATGGGCAGCGGTATAAGCGGCCCGAGCAACCCTGTTCGGGCGATGCTTATAAAAGGCTCAGATGTGTATGTTTTCGGGGACCTTTATTCTGCCAGTGGCGTAACTGTTGAGCGCATGGCCAAATGGGACGGCTCCAGCTGGACAAAGCCTTTTCCTCAAGGGACTGATGATGCTGGCGATACTATCTACGCGGCCGTCTTTGGGCCAGATGGCTCGCTTTATATCGGCGGTTACTTTAGCTCGGTTGGCGGCGTGAGCTGCAACAGCATCGCTAAATGGGGCAGGAAAGAGTAACCTTTAACCGGATGATCAAAAGATGTTCCATTTGTTTTCTGTTGCTATCCCTGGCAGTCCAATTGTTGGTCCTGGGACGACCGACGGACGCAAAGCCTCCATCGATCCCTGAGCTTGGCCGGCTGGAGCTTAGCGGCAGCAGTTTCAGTGTTAAGGAGCTGCTTTCGCAGAATAAATATTACACACGCTACCGTATCGCTTATAAGAGCGGGGAGCTGACAATCTCCGGCATCATGAACCTGCCCAAAGGCAAGGGGCCGTTCCCGGTAATCATCACCAATCATGGTTATATACCGCCCAGCATTTACACGCTTGGCCGCGGGTTGAAAAGGGAGCAGGACTATTTTGCCCGGCACGGCTATATAGTCGTTCATCCAGATTACCGCAACCACGCTTTTTCCGACAAGGATCCTGATCAACAGGCAACCTTCAACTTGGCTTACGAGCAGGACGTGATCAACTGTGTTCTGGCCATTAAGAACAGCAATAAGGGCTATTTTGACAAGGAGCACATCGGCATGCTGGGCCATTCCCGCGGCGGCGGTATTACTCTCAACATTCTGGTCAGCCGGCCGGACCTGGTCAAGGCCGCGGTGCTTTACGCGCCCATGAGCATGAACGCCTGGGATAATTTTGCCCGCTGGAGCCTTGGGCGGGGCAGGCAAAGTTCATCCAGGACCAGCTCGGCCAGGGCCAGGGAGGGCAGGCGGCGCGCTGAAGAGATACTCAGTCTTTACGGCTCCCCCGAGACCAACCCCAAGTTCTGGCAGGAACTCTCAGCCGAGACCTATCTTGGCGAGATCAAAGCGCCGGTCGCCATTTTTCATGGCACCAGCGATGATTCAGTGCCGGTAGAATGGTCGGACAAACTGGCTGAAGCGCTCAAGAAACAGGGTAAGACCGTTTTTTTATACAGGATCCCAGCCGAGAAGCACGAGTTCATCGCCAAATGGCCGTTTTTCATGCAAAAAAGCCTGGAACTCTTCGACCAGTACTTGAAGTAACGAGACCTGAAATCCCCCTTTCTTTTTGACGAATACAATTTGTGAAAATAGCCGCTGTTAGAAGTTTTGCCCACAGCAATCCCTGGGCCCCGCATCTGGAAGCCCTGGACAAGTTCGGCCGGCTCAAGGAACCCGCCAGGTCTCAACTGGTGCGTGACCTTGTTCTGGAGGATAATACCATGGGCGTGCGCCTGGCGCTTAAATCGGATGCGCGGTTCTTGAGATTCCTAAGCCCGGAAGACCGCTCGGAGATCTGGCAGTCGATACTCCGCAACCGGCACCTGGGTTTTATCGGCGCTAATTACGTGCCGACCCGCCAGAAAGCCGAAGATTTTCTGGCGGCGGCCGCGACGATGTCTGACTGGTACCTGGCGGCGCCGCGGGTTGAATACCTGGCGCATCTGATGTCATATTTTACCTGGCAGACACTGCCGCTGGCGGTCAGGCAACTGCCTGTCTTTGGCAACATGGAGCAAAGCCCGTTCCGCGCTCAGGTCCTTTCTTTGCTGCGTGACCGGCAGATGCGCACCAGCCTCTCTTCCAGCTACGAGATATGTTCTGATATGGAGAGCCTCTTCGATTTCGGCGTGAACAAAGGCCTGGCCACACTGGTCAATGACCACATGCTCTTTGTCCAGTCGGAGTGGGACCTCTCGCTTTGCCTGCAGAACACGGTCTCCGCCTCAGGCACGCCGCTGTTCAGGGGGATGTTCTATTTTGCTTCGGCCCGGGACAGGATCCGCAGCGCCCGGGTCCAGCGCATGATCGTCGAAGATATCATTTGGTCGCCGGCGCGCCTGGCCAACCATACCAATTTCTGCAAGTTCGATGTAGCCCGCTACCACAGGATGTTCTTGCAGGAAAAAAGATAAGAAAAGCTTGACATGGTTCATGTATCAGCGTTATAATATGTATGTTGAAGGTCGAAGTAATGGTTAAGATCTTAGAAGGAGTCTGCAGCTATATCGTGTCGAAGCCTCATTATTCAGTGGCCTCACATTCCATTACCGCAGCAAAATCCAGCAAAGGAGAGAGTGTATCATGAAAAGTATTTTTGTTGGCAATCTGCCGTGGTCCGTTAAGGATGAGGATCTGAAGACCAAGTTCTCTGAATTTGGCAATGTCCTCTCCGCCAGGATCGTTACTGATAAGTTCACTGGCCGGTCACGCGGGTTCGGGTTCGTTGACATGGAAGACGCTGACGCCCAGAAGGCTATCGAAGCGATGGCCGGATATTCCTGGGACGGCCGCGAGATCACCTGCAACGAGGCCAGGCCCAAGACCGAAAGGTCAGACAGGCCGCGGCGCGACCAGCGCGACGCGTTCTAACCAGAACGGTTCATAAAAAGAAGATGCCCCGGTCGCAAGATCGGGGCATCTTTTTTATTTCAGCGCGAACTTGCTGCGTTCCCTTAGATGGGCGGTCAGATCAAGCAAGGTTTTGAGCGCGATGAAGCAGACCAACAGGAGGGCGGGCTGGCCAAAGACGAAGACCAGCAGCATGCCGAAGATCAGTGTCAGGTGCATGACAATGATCCTGGAATACGGCTCAAGCATGAAATTTGAACCCGATTCGCGAAAGCGTTCACCCTTGGCGATGTAATTGCGCAGGAAAGAATAGCCGTGGCTGACGAACATGAGCAGCAGGGCCAGCCTGATGGTGCGGAACAGCTCCCAGGGCTGGATCTGATAGTCAAAGAATTCCGTGCTGATGGCCCAGAGGAAGATAGCGTGGCCGGCCATGAAGCCGCCGAAATGGATGGTAAAGAAGACGCAGCCGAAGACCTTGCTGATGCTGTTGAGGGTTCTTTCCAGGAAGCTGCCTTCATTCTTGACCAGCAGTATCTTAAGTATGCCGTAGAAACCGATGACCGCTGATTCGGCCCAGTAAAGGAACAGGATGTCCATCAATCCCCAGCCCATGAAGAGCACGCCGCACAGGGGCACGGCATTAGCGCTTAGCAGGAAATAGGCTGAAGTCGGCAGTTTACGCCAGGTGGGCTTATTGTTCAGATCCATCAGGCGTACTTAGGTATCTAAAGCTTCTGGCGATCTCGGTCAGGTCTTTTTTGACCAGGATCTCAGCCTCGCCCGAAGATTTGGCGTAGTAGGAGAGCATGATCGTCTTGACCGGCTGGGCACCGCTGAGCTTCGGTGCTCTGGGCGGAAAATAATAGATCGGCCCGAATATCTTCTTTTGCGGCTGCAGGCCCTCGCTCCATTCATCCGGCGGGATGGTCTCGCTGACCTCCCAGAAAGTCTCGTAGCCGTGGACCCCGCTCAACGAGCGGAATTTCCTGTAAGAGGCGATCTCCTGGAAGTTCTGGATCTCGCTGGCCGCGGCGATCAGTACGTAATCATCGAATTTCATGTCCTTATATATGGTCCCAGCGGCCATAGCCCGGATAGTAATGCTGCCGAAGTCAATGTTGAATTCAGCGCCGGTCTGTTCGCCATTAAAGCTGAATTCCCTGATCTTGTAGGCTTTCGGGTAGGTGACGGCGAAGCCGTAGCTTTCATTCCTATAAACGAGAGGGCCTGGCCCGCCGCAGCTCAAGAGCAAGCCCAGGGCAAAGAACAGGGCCAGCAGCAGGGTAGCTGCCAGTATGATCTTGTTCGCCGGGCTGAGCTGATCATTGAACATGGCCATATTTTAGCACTAACCTGCCTGCAATCAAGCGGAAAAAGTGCTACAATTCCAGCCAGGTGGTCAAGGAGGGAAAAATGTACCGTAAAGCGGCCTTGTTGCTGATCCTGATCCTGGCCTCGCTCGGCCTTTACCTGGCCTGCGCCAAGCCGAACGTGGTGATCTTTGCTTTTGACAAGGATTTCCCGCCGTTCTCTTTTGTTGAGGACGGTCGTTTTACCGGTTTCGACCTGGAGGTGCTGACCGCGGTCCTGGCCAGGAAAGGGCTCCATATAGTGATCCGGCCGCTCAGCTGGCAGGAAGCCCTCAAGCAGCTGGAGCGCGGCGAGGTCAATGTTGTTTCGGCCATGGATAAGACGGTCGAGCGTCTTGAGCGCTATACTTTTCCGGCCACTGCTTATATCGAATACCGCCTCAACCTTTTCGTGGGCAGGAACTCCCGCATCCGTTCGGTCGCGGACCTCAAGCATAAGCGTGTTGCCACGCAGAAAAGCACGACCTATTCAGATTACCTGCGGGGGATCGACGGGGTGAATATCCATCTTTATGAAACAGAGCTTGAAGCGATCGAGGCGCTTAAAAAAGGCAAGGTCGACGCTTATGTCGGCGCGTTCGAGGTCGCTGCTTATTATCTGAAAAAAACCGGTTGGGACGGCCTGCGCGTCATCAACCCGCCGCTCCAGGTCACCTCAATGTATTTCGCGGTCAAAAAAGGCGATGAACGGCTGGCCAATTATATTGACGAGGGCCTGGCTGAGATCAAACAGCGCGGCATCTACGGCCGGATATATAAACGTTGGTTCTATTGACCAGCCAGCCCCTGGTGAACCTCATCTTTTTTATCGGTTCAGCCACCAGATTGCCAGGTTCAGGCACGAGGCATAGCTGACCCAAATGATGTAGGGGATAAGCAGCAGCCCTGCGGTCTTTGAGATCCTCCAGAATTTCATGATGGTCCAGAGAATAAAAAGCCAGAGCAGGACGATTTCAATATAAGCGGCCAGCAGCCAGTGCAGACCGAAGAATAAAGGCGTCCAGACAGCATTAAGTGCGAGCTGGGCAAAGAATAATTTGAGAGCGCCGCCGCTTTGCGGCTCTTTTTCCCGCTTGAGCCAGACAAGCCAGGCTGCCACACCCATGGAGAAATAGAGAAAGGTCCAGACCGGGGCGAAGAGGTAATTGGGCGGAGTGAAAAAAGGCTTATTGAGGGCCGCGTACCAGGTCGGGATATTGCTGACCGTGAAGACGGACCCCAGGAACCCGGCGCTCAAGCTGAGCAGGACCAGACCAAGCAAGACCAATAAGTTTTTTAATTTCATGTGCTTTTTCTCCTCTGGGAGCTTGATCTTCAGCGCTGCAGGTCGCCTTTGACCTTTTGCAGGGCCTGAAGTGTTTCCACAAAATCATCGAAACGAGTCTTGTGCCTGCCGCTCTTGAGCTCTTTCTCGCTCAGGAACAAGGCTGCGACCGGTTTATTGCCATATTCATTTTCAATGTCATGGATCGCGCGTTGCTGGCTGCCGTTCATTGAAACGGAAATAACGGCCAAACGCTTGATCTTTTGCTTGTCCCGGCGCAGAAAAGTCCTGATAGCCGGTGGGATGGTGCCGACCCAGAGCGGGGTAGAGATTATAATGATGTCGAACGATTCCAGGTTCTTGATCTCCGGCTCTATAGTGGTCATTTTTTTGAACATGCTGTCGCGGCCGGCCAGGAGGTAGTTCCACCAGCCAGATCTATCTGTTCTATCGATAAGCTCTTCCATATCACAGCGCAGAATCTGCTGCAGCTGCTGGGCAAGCTTTTTGTTCCTTCCGGTCCGGCTATAGCAGATTATTATCGGTCGCATCTCTTTGCTCCTTTTTTGTTTAATAACGGAAGCCCAGCAGGTTCCAATAATAAAGCCACCAGATGAAGCAGAGCAGGGCTGCGGTCACCAGCGTGTAGTGGGCCCTGATGAGCAAGCTCCAGTATTTGTTCTTCCAGGCAAGTATCGTATAGATCAATGAGCCCAGGGTCAGGACCGCGGCCACGATCGGCATGACCAGGATCCAGTCCAGGGAGCGGGGATCATAGAGAGCCGGTTCGAGGTTGATGAATATTAAAGGCAAAAAGACCAGGTCCAGCCCGCCAGCCAGGATCGAGATCCAGATGGCGAAAGTTGAGCCTTTGATTCTGACATGATGGCTCTTGTCGATCAGCAGCAGGATAGGCCAGAGCAGGACAGCTGAAAACAGGACAATGACGCAGGCCCAGAGAACGGCACGATGGAACCGGGCTGTTTCAAGCCAGTTCAGCTTTTCAAAATAAACGCAGGGAAAGAAATTGTTGAAATAATATCGTCCACCTGTTTTTTTGACCACAGCCGTGTTCTTGTCATAGAAGTCCCGGAAAAAATCCGGCCCGAGCTGGGCCATCCTGAGCTCTTTAACAAGCAGTGTGCCGTCATCCAGCGCTTTGATGCTGATCGCCGGGGCGAACAACTGAAAAGCTTTTTCAAAAGTGGAGAAGGGGCGGCGGTTGGGTAGATATGTGCCGGCCAGCGCTTTGGCTTCTTTGACCAGTTTTGGGTCGGCCGCGGGGGCGGGTTCCAGCGACTGGGGATAATAGCGGTCAATCAAAGCGTGCAACAGCTCGTCCCGGGCTTTTGTCCCGCCCGGACTGTTATAAGAAACGAACAGCCCAATGTCTTCTTCGGGCAGCAGAGCCAGCAGACTATGGAACAGGATCGTATCCCCGCCATGGCCGATAATGCGAACGCCGTTGTAGTTCATCTCGTAAAAACCAAGGCAGATGCCGTTCTGCCTTGGATCGAAAGTGAACTGTTGCTTGTGCATCTCGGCTGCTGTCTCGGTTTTGAGCAGGGGCCGGCCTTTGTTTAAATGCGCGATCATGAACTTGGCCATGTCAAGGGCCGTAGTGGTCAGCGAACCGGCCGGTCCGGCATTGCAGAACTCAAAAGGTTCGGGAATGAACTTGCCGTTGGCAAAGACATAGCCGTGCGACAGGTTCGTTTTGATCGCTTCTGTCTGTTCTTGTTTAAAGGTTGAAACATCCATGTCCAGCGGGTCAAGGATGTGATCTTTAATATAATCATCGAACGGCTGGCCGGACACTTCCTGGACGATATAGCCGGCCAGGGTCGCGCCGTAATTTGAATATGCCGGCCGCAGGCCAGCGGGCCAGATGCGTTTTGGCATCTGTTGGATCAGGTATTTTTCCAGGGGATCAAGTTCGCCGTAGCTTTTAACGAACAAAAGTATCTCGGAATCCTCAAACCCGGGAGTGTGGGTTATAAGGTGCCTGAGCGTGATCGGTTCGGGGGAAGTGTTGGGAATCTTGAATTTCTTTAGGTAATTATTGATATCTGTATCAAGGTCCAGTTTTCCCTCTTCGACCAGTTGCATGACCGCGGTCCAGGTCAGCAGCTTGGAGCAGGAGCCGGGGCGGAAGAGCGTTTTTTCAGGGTCAACAGGCTGTTTGTTGTCAATGTCGGCGAAGCCGTAGCCTTCATAGAGGAATACCTTACCGTTCTTGACCAGGCAGAGAGTGGCCCCGGCGATATTGTAATCTTTTAAATGGGCGGCCATAATACCGGCCAGCCAGGTTTCTAGCTCCGTGCGGCTGCCCAGGCCGCGGGCCAGGGCGCTTGGAGCAAACAGGCATGACAGTATACTAAAGATGAGGAACAGTTTTAATCTTTTCATGACGAACAACTATATTTTATCATTACATAAAGATATTGCAATTTGAACTTGACAGCTATTGCGGGTCTTTGTTATAATGTGCATATGCACAAATCGGAATATCAGATTATCAGATCATCAGAATTTCAGAAGAGAGGGAGCGTAGGGAGCATATGAGCCCGAGAAGAAGGAAGTGGCGTTTCTGCCACCCGTTCGCCGGCGACACAATATATAAGCCGCAAGCCGTGCCGATGAGCATGCTGGAATTGGTCGAACTGGGCCATGACGAACTTGAAGCAATGCGCTTGTGTGACCACGAAGAACTTGACCAGCAGCAGGCGGCTGAAAAAATGAAGGTTTCGCGAGGCACGATCCAGCGCCTGCTCTATTCGGGCAGGAAGAAACTGATCGGAGCGATAATCTCTAAGAAGGCTATTAAAATCATTGGCGGAGAGCACATTGTCCCGCCGCTGGGTCCGGCTTGGCCGGGTCAGCGCGGTTGGGGCCGTGGAGCAAGATGGCGAGGGAGGTGAAATGTTATGCCAGGTTTTGATGGAACTGGGCCCAGAGGCGAAGGCCCGCTGACCGGTTGGGGCATGGGCTACTGCGCTAAAGAGCAGCAGCCGGGCCAGCCGAGCGAGCAGCGTGACCAGCAAGTTCCACAGCCGGGTCCCTGGGGTAGGTTCTGGGGGCGTTGTTTCGGCTGGGGTAGTGGTCGTGGTTTTGGCCGCGGAGGTGGCCGCGGCTTTGGCCGTGGACGCTGGTTTGGACGCTAATTAGGAGGTAAATGATGAAGATCGCGATTTCCACGGATAATGGCCGTGTGTCAGAGCATTTTGGCCGTTGTCCCTTATTTACTTTGGTCAAGATCGAGGCCAAAGAGGTTAGATCGAAGCAGACTCTATCCAACCCCGGTCACCAACCAGGCTTCCTGCCGCAGTTCCTGAAACAACAGGGTGTAGAATGCATCGTCGCTGGCGGTATGGGAATGCGGGCCAAGCAATTGTTCGCTGAAGCCGGCATTAAGACGGTCCTTGGTGTCAGCGGCGGCCTGGACGAGGTCATAGCTCAATTGGCTGCCGGCAACTTAGAGGGAGGAGATTCTCTTTGCACTCCGGGGGCGGGTAGGGGATACGGTGTGCCCAAATCAACTTGTGATCATCCCGATGATCAAGGAGGCCACAGCAAATGAAGATATGTGTTACAGCGCAAGGGGCTGACCTGGAGAGCCAGGTCGATCCGCGCTTTGGCCGTTGCAGCTATTTTATCATAATCGATGATGCTACACTTGAGTTCGAGGCGCTGAGTAATCCGGCCGCCACGGCCGTTGGCGGTGCGGGTATCCAGTCCGCCCAGATGGTCGCTTCAGCGGGAGCTCAAGCTGTGGTCACCGGCAATGTGGGCCCCAACGCTTACATGACCCTAGCGGAACTGGGTTTAAAGATATTTGTCGGCGCTGGCGGCACTGTCAAACAAGCTGTTGAAGCTTATAAGGCAGGCAAGCTGCAGCAGGCCAGCGATGCTACTGCGCCCAAGGATTCGGGCAAGCAGAAGTAAATATATAATAGTGGTAAGGAGTGCGTAATGGCAAAAGAGGAGTATGATGTCATCGTTGTCGGAGGGGGGCCCGCCGGTGTTATCAGCGCTGTGACCGCGCGCAACTATTATCCTAACAAGAAGATCGTCCTGATAAAAAGCGTGGGCCAGGGTGTGATCCCTTGCGGCATCCCTTATATGTACTGCACGCTGCAAAAACCAGAAGATAATGCCATGGGTAATGCGCCGCTGGAAAAAAACAAGATCGAACTTGTTGTTGATGAGGTCACCACCATTGATCGCAAGGCTAAAACGGTCAAACTAAAGGCCGGAAAGGAACTGGGCTATGACAAACTTGTCCTGGCAGTTGGCTCCGAGCCGATCGTTCCGCCGATCAATGGGTTGGATAACAAGGGCGTTTATCCCATCCATAAGGAAATGGGCTATCTCAAGGCAATGAAGGACAAGGTGGTCAAGGCTAAGAGCGCTTTGATCATCGGCGGCGGCTTTATCGGCATTGAGTTCGCGGATGAACTGGCCGGGATCAAAGACCTCAAGGTCAGGCTGGTCGAACTCCTGCCGAACCTTTTAATGAATTCCTTTGACCCTGAATTCGGTCAGCAGGTCGAGGAGAAATTGAAAGCTAAAGGAGTTGAGGTGATCTGCGGCAAAAAGGTCCAGGAGATCAAGGGTAAGGAAAAGGTCGAATCAGTTCTCCTTTCTGACGGCAGTGAACTGCCGGTCGATCTGGTCGTCCTGGGGATCGGTGCATTACCCAATGTTAAACTGGCCAAGGATGCTGGTCTAGATATGGGTCGGGGCAAGGGCATCTGGACCGACGAATATATGCGCACCTCAGACCCGGACATCTTTGCGGTGGGCGATTGCGCCGGCAAGCGCGATTTCTTCACCCGCAAGAACCTGCCGGTCATGCTGGCCTCGACCGCGACTGCGGAAGCCAGGATTGCCGGCGCTAATCTTTTTCAATTAAAGGTCGTGCGCGAGAATAAAGGGACGATTGCTATTTATTCGACCTATGTCGCCGGTCTGGTGCTGGGATCGGCTGGACTGACCGAAGACACGGCCAGGAAAGAAGGCTTTGAATTCGCCGTCGGAACTGCCGAAGCGCCGGACAAGCATCCTGCCAGTATCCCCGGTGCCAACAAGGTCAAGGTCAAGCTGATCTTTTCCAGACAGTCTGGTATTCTGCTAGGGGGCCAGGTTTCCGGCGGCATGTCAGCCGGTGAGATGATCAATATTATCGGACTGGCGCTGCAGCAGCGTGTGTCGGCCACGGAACTCGAGACTTTGCAAATGGCGACCCAGCCGCACTTGACCGCGCCGCCGACGATGTACCCGCTGGTAGTGGCTGCGCAGAACGTGATCAATAAATTATAGGAGGGAACGTTTTGAAATATATTTATGGACCAGTGCCGTCCTGGCGTCTGGGGAGGTCGTTGGGCGTTGACCTGATCTCCGGGGAAAAAAACTGCACTTTTGAGTGTAATTACTGTCAGTTGGGGCCGACAGTCCGGCACATAATCAAGCGCGGCCTGTTCGTGCCGACCGCAGCGATCATCAGCGAACTGGACAGTCTCCCGGAAATAGCGATCGATTACATTACTTTATCAGGCACCGGTGAACCGACCCTGGCGGTTAATCTGGGAGAGGTCATTGCCGCGATCAAGCAGCGCTTTAAACAGCCGGTCGCGGTCCTGACAAATTCTTCTCTGATGCATCAACCGGAGGTCAGAAAAGAACTCAGCCTGACCGATCTGGTGGTCGCCAAGCTGGACGCGCCGGATGAAAGACTGTTCCAGGAGATCAATCATCCGACTAACGGGACCACTTTAAGGTTGGTCCTTAACGGGATCAAGCAATTCCAGGAAGAATATCCCGGCAGGCTGGCCTTGCAGATCATGATTGTACCGCAGAACAAGGAGCGGGTGGCTGACCTGGCCCGCTTGGCTAAACAGATAGATCCGGTCGAGGTGCAGCTTAATACCCCGCTGCGGCCCTGTCCGGTCGAACCGTTGTCCAAGAAAGAGCTTGAGCCGTTGAAGGAGCTTTTCGCTCCGCTCAAGGTCTACACGGTCTATGATGTGGAACGGCCTGACGCCCGGCCAATAGATGAGGCAGAGACAAAAAAACGGCGGCCGGTGATTTAGGATAAGATAATGCTGAAAAATATTTTAAAGGAATTGCGCAATCATGCTCCTTTTACGGTGTTAGGGGCCCTAAGTGGTATAGTGATAATGTTGATCTTCTATCGCACGCCTTCACCAACGGCTCTGACCATATTTTATACTCTGCATCCGTTACATGTGGTTTTGAGCGCCCTGGTCACAGCTGCCATGTATAATCACTATAAGTGTGGAAAATTGAAGATAAAGTGTAATCTCTTCACTTTGTTGATCATTGGTTATGTCGGATCGATCGGTATTGCTACATTAAGTGATTCGATCATCCCTTATCTAGGCGAGGCCATGCTGAACCTGCCTAACCGCGGCTTGCACCTCGGTTTTATTGAGAAATGGTGGCTGGTCAATCCTGCCGCTTTTCTGGGGGTGGCGATCGCTTATTTTTGGCCCAGGACCAAATTCCCTCACGCCGGTCATGTCCTTTTAAGCACCTGGGCGTCGCTTTTTCATATTATTGTGGCTTTAGGCGGGACCATCAATTGGTTCTTGAGCCTGGTCATCTTTGTCTTCTTGTTCCTGGCGGTCTGGGTGCCGTGCTGTGTCAGTGATATTGTCTTTCCATTATTGTTCGTGGGAGAGCATGATCATGAAGCCGAGTGCTGCTGATATTGAGAAGGCCAAAAACGTCCTTGGGCTGGGAGAAAAGGCCAGTCTGCCCGTGATCAAAGCGGCTTATCGCGGCCTGGCCCAAAAGTGGCACCCGGATAGCTGTCCTGAAAAAGATAAACAGCACTGTCAGGAAAAGATGAAGCGGATCAATCAAGCCTATGAAACGATCCGGAAATATATTGAAGATTATCAGTATCCATTGGCCGAGGAGGCCATGACTAAAGATGATCCTGCGGCTTTTTGGCAGCAACGGTTCGGTCGTGATTCTGCTTGGGGTGGTTGATGCGGGCTAATTTTGACCAGCCGCTTGCTTATGAGGCCTGGTACCGCCGGCCTAAGGGCAGATTGGTGGACCGCTTGGAAAAGCAGGTCATTGCTGATCTCTGCCGGGTCAAACCAGGAGAAAGGATCCTCGAAATAGGTTGCGGCACAGGCCATTTTACTGAATATTTTGCCTCGCTTGGAGCCGAAGTTGTTGGTCTGGATACTTCAGCTGAGATGCTCAGCCTGGCCCGTGACAGATCAGGCCGCTTCAAGATAGATCTGAAGCAGGGAGAGGCGTATCAACTCCCGTTCGCTGATAAAAGTTTTGACCTGGTGGCGATGGTTACAACGCTTGAGTTCATGGCAGAGCCAAAGCGAGCGATAGAGGAGGCTTTCCGGGTCAGTCGGGGCCGTCTTTTTTTTGGTATACTTAACCGGCACAGCCTGCTGGCCTGGAGGCGCAAAAGGAGCGGCAAAGAGATCTGGCAACAGGCCAGGTTTTACGTTCTGAATGAGGTCAAGAAAATGTTGGGGAGGTCGGTTAAGATCAACTGGCGCGGCACTATCTTCTTGCCGTTGTTCGATACTTATTTCGCCTTTGCTCAACGCTTGTGGTTGGAAAGGTCCCTCAGCCGATTGGCCTTGCCGTTCGGGGCGTTCATTGGGATCATGGCAGAGGAGCCGCTTAAATGATCATCGCTGTAGCTTCAGGTAAAGGCGGTACGGGTAAAACACTTATTGCGACCTCTCTGGCTTTGGCCGCCGGAGGCAATGCTCAGCTGCTCGATTGCGATGTTGAGGAACCGAATGCCGCTATTTTTATCAAGCCAAAGATCGAAAAAAGCCTTAAGGCGTCCGTCCTGGTGCCCGAAGTCAATGAAAATAAGTGCAATCACTGCGGCAAATGCGCTGAGGTCTGCGAGTACAATGCGATCGTTTCCGCCAAAAATAAGGTCCTGATCTTTCCGGCGCTCTGCCACAGCTGCGGTGCCTGCGCACTGCTCTGTCCGCGCCAAGCTATTATCGAGAAGCCCCGCGATATTGGTGTGATCGATGTCGGGAGCAGGAACGAATTGTCGTTCGTGCAGGGCTGTCTCAATGTCGGCGAGGCCATGTCGCCGCCGCTGATCCGGCAGGTCAAACAACTGATCGAACCGGACAAGACCGTGATCATCGACGCGCCGCCGGGAACGTCATGTCCGGTCATAGCCGCGGTCAAAGGTAGCGATTTCTGCCTCCTGGTGACCGAGCCGACCCCGTTCGGTTTGAACGACCTGAAACTGGCCGTGGCAATGGTCAGGAAATTACAACTGCCTTTCGGCGTCATTATCAATCGGGCTGATATTGGTGATGATAAAACACAGCGATACTGCGCAGAAAATGATATCCCTATACTGATGGAGATCCCTTTTGACCGCGAGATCGCGGCTTTGTATTCAAAAGGCGTTTTGTTGATCGAAGGCAAGCCTGAATATCGGCAGCGATTCATTGATCTGCTGGCAGCGGTCGGCCGGGGAGGGCAGAAATGAAACAGATAGTTATCATCAGTGGCAAAGGGGGTACCGGCAAGACGGTCATTACCGGTGCTTTGGCCGCGCTAGCTGAGAACAAGATCATGGTCGACTGCGATGTGGATGCGGCTGATCTGCATCTGCTGCTTCAGCCAAAGATCAGGCAGCGGCATGAGTTCATTTGCGGCAAAACAGCTGTCATCGACCCGGGAGCGTGTACCAAGTGCGGTCAATGTCTGGCGGCTTGCCGTTTCCAGGCGATCAACGGGAAATACATTGTTGATCCGATCGATTGTGAAGGCTGTGGCCTCTGCGCCAGGGTTTGTTCCTCTGATGCTGTTAAGCTGGTCGATAATAAAGCCGGAGAATGGTTCATTTCAGATACGAGATTCGGCCCATTCGTCCACGCGAAACTGGGGATCGCTGAAGAAAATTCCGGGAAACTTGTGTCCAGGATCAGGCAGGCGGCCCGCGATATTGCCAAACAGCGGGGTTCGGATTATATTATCATTGACGGGCCGCCGGGGATCGGCTGTCCGGTGATCGCTTCCCTGACCGGTGTTGATCTGGCCTTGATCGTTACCGAGCCGACGACCTCCGGCCTGCATGACGCTAAAAGGATCATGGACGTGGCCAGGCATTTTAATGTCCCGGTCAAATTGGCCGTCAATAAATATGACCTTAACCCGGAGATGACCGATGAGATCGAGAACTATTGTAAAAAAGCGGATGTGCCGGTGGTCGGCAAGATAGCTTTTGACCGCCGCTTTGTCGAAGCCATGGTCGCCGGTAAAATGATCATTGAATATGATGCTCAAGCGGCTGGTGAGGAGTTGTCGGGGATATGGCAGGCTCTGAAAGATTGAGAACAGATGATTTCCTGGGGCGGTTGAACGATCCGACCGCATCGGCTTATGTCAAAGGCTTGTGCGGCGAGGAAATGGAATTCTATCTAGTGATCGAACAGGGGAAAATTACCGGGGTCAAGTATTATACAGAAGGCTGCGCCGGCACCAGGGCCTGCGCCTCAATGACTGCCAGCCTGGCCCGCGATAAAACCATTGACGAAGCCTTGCGTATATCAGCCGGCGAAGTTATCAAACGCTTGCCTGACCTGCCGGAGGAACACCTGCACTGTTCGATCCTGGCCGTCACAACGCTTTACCGGGCGATAGCGGAGTATGTGCTGCGACAATGAAACAGACAGGAACTATAGAACTTACCATGCTCTACGATAATACTGCCTGCGGCCCCGGCCTTGAACCGGATTGGGGTTTCAGTACGCTGCTTAAGTTCAGCGATCGGACATTGTTGTTTGACACAGGCGGGGACCCCGAGGTCCTGGTTCATAATCTAAAAGCGCTAAAGATCGATCCAACAGGGATCGATTCCATTTTTATTTCCCATGCTGACTGGGATCATATCAACGGCCTGCCCGTGGTCCTGCGTCCCGGCCAAAAGGTCTATCTGCTCCAGGCCTTTCCGGATAAGTTAAAACGCGAGGTTGGCTCGACCGGTGCTGAGCTTGTTGAGGTCTCCGGCTGGCAGGAACTCTGGCCGGGTGTTTTTACCACTGGCGAGATGGGCGACAAGAAGAAGGAGCAGGCCCTAGCCGTGCGCACGGACAACGGACTGGTCATCATTACCGGTTGTGCTCATCCAGGCATCGTTCAAATAGTCAGGCGGGTCAAGGAACGATTGAAAGAGCCAATTGGCCTGGTCTTGGGCGGCTTTCATCTGTACGAAATGAACAAAGCTCAGGTCAAAGAGATCATTGCTCAGCTTAAAAGCCTGGGAGTAGCTCGTTTTGCTCCCTGTCACTGCTCCGGTGAGTCGGCTATCCGCACCTTTGCGCTCGAACTGGGGCAGGATTTTGTCGAGATCTCGGCCGGGAGCCGGCTTGAGGTCTAGTTTCCCTCTTTTTTAGGACGGGGCAGGAACCTGATATCGATCAGCTTGTCTTTGACCTTCAGCCTGACGGTCAGCGGGTATTCCAGTTTAAAATCGACCAGGAAACAGAGCAGGCCGGTCCGGGCCTCACTGGCATAGACCGGCCGGAATTCGAAATAGTCATTGATCGCCTGGTTGATGCCTTTGACCATCATCTTGGTACTGGGTTGGTTGGTCAGGTCCTCGAACGCGTTGACGGTTGCGGCCAGGGCCATGCCTTCGATCCCGCTGCCGAAGTCAGTGCCTTTGCCTTCCAGTTTTCCTTTGACATTGACCAGGTCGTTGCGATCCAGCATTCTGACCGGTTTAAAATCCCTGCCGTCGCACAGGCTGAGGGAATAATCGGCCGGTCCAATGTCGTGATCCGTCCGGTTAACAATTGTCAGGGGCATGACAATGATCGAATTGTATTCGTAAAGGGTGGTGACCAACTGGATCTCCGGGTCTATATAAGAAGCATAGATCTCGCCGTTCTTGTCCAGCGTGCTGATGAACGGACCGCCGGCTACCGGATCAAAGCGGTTGACCTCAACAGGCGGGCTGCTGCAGCCATAGAGCGCCAGCAGGATAACAGGAATAAGCCAGAAAGATCTCTTCATGGGCATTATTGTAGCAAATCAGGCCTATTAATCAATTGATATAGGCAAGTCAAAGTACTAGAATACTCGCGGATGAAGATCTTGCCTGAAAAGGGGTGGCCTCATGAGCAGACGGCAGGAAAAGAAATATGAAGCTTTAAGCCCGTTTGAACTGAAGAACAAATTGATCTCCATGGCCGAGACTCGCGGGGAGAAGATGATGCTCAACGCCGGCCGGGGCAATCCCAACTGGGTGACCATGGTGCCGCGCCGGGCCTTTTTTCTTTTTGGCCAGTTCGCGGTCGATGAATCGGAAAGGCTGAAACACCGGACCAGGCTGGGCAACAAGCCGGAAAAGAAGGGCATTAAAAAACGCTTTCTGCAGTTCCTTAAGAAGAGGGACAGGTTAGAAGAAGCCAGATTCCTGAAAAAAGCCTACAACTATGTGCTGACCAAGCTTAAGATCAACGGCAATGCTTTTATCTTCGAACTGACCGACGCGATCCTCGGTGATCATTATCCCACCCCTGACCGGATGCTCTCGATCTGCGAGCAGATAGTCCACAAATATCTCGAACAGGAGATGTTCAAGGGTAAAGTTCCGGGTGGGAAGTTCGACCTCTTTGCTACGGAAGGCGGCACCGCGGCCATGGATTATATTTTTAATTCTTTGATGGAAAACGGCCTGACGCATAAGGGCGACAAGATCGCCCTGGGCACGCCGATATTTACACCGTATCTGGAGATCCCCCGGCTCAGCGATTACCGGTTCGTTGAACTGGAGATCGAACAGGATGAGAACGATGACTGGCAGTATCCTGACAGAGAGATAGCCAAGCTGGAGGACCCAGCGGTCAAGGCTTTTTTTCTGGTCCACCCCTCGAACCCGACCTCGGTGGCCATGCACCAGAGATCTCTCAGGAAGGTCGCTGACCTGGTCAAGCGCAGAAGGCCGGACCTGGTCCTGCTGACGGATGACGTTTATGGCACGTTCGTCAATGATTTTAAGTCCCTGGCAGCGATGGCGCCGTACAATACCATTCTGGTCTATTCCTTTTCCAAATATTTCGGCGCCACAGGCTGGCGTCTGGGCGTCATTGGACTGCATGAGAGCAACATTTTGGACAAGATGATAAAAAAGCTGCCAGTCGAGGTCAGGAAGCAGCTGCACCAGCGCTACAGCACGGTCGAACTGGACCCGGACAACATGAAGCTGATCGACCGCATGGTGGCGGACAGCCGCTCGGTCGCCCTGCATCACACAGCTGGCCTGTCAACGCCCCAGCAGGTCCAGATGGTCTTTTTCTCGCTCTACTGCCTTATAGATAAAAAGGGCAGTTACAAGCAGGAAGCGCAGTCGATCGTTAAAGAGCGTTTTGAAACATTGTATAAAGCGGCCGGCCTGACCTTGCCTGAGAACAGGTACGATGCCCATTATTATACGACCGTCGATATTCCAAGCCTGGCAAAACAGCGCTACGGCACTGATTTCGCGAATTGGCTTGTTTCGGAGCATGAACCGATCGATTTTGTCTGGCAGCTGGCTGAGCAAAAACAGGTCGTGCTGATGGATGGCGGCGGTTTTGCCGCGCCTAACATGTCGGTGCGTGTTTCTCTGGCCAATCTGCCTGATGAGGCTTACGCCAAGATCGGACATGCGATCAGCGACCTGCTCAATGACTATCATCGCCGCTATAGAAGGGAGAACAGATGATCCAGTTCGTGACCGGGGTTTGCCGTCAGCATCCTCAGGTAGCGATATTCCTGGCCCTGGCTGTTGGATATTTTGTCGGCAAGATCAAGGTCTTCAAATTCAGCCTCGGCTCGACCGCGGGCGTGCTCTTGACCGCGCTGGTCTTGGGACAGATGCGGATCGATGTGCCTGATCTGCTGCAGACGATCGGCTTTGCTCTATTCATCTTCACGATTGGCTACAAGGTCGGGCCGCAGTTCTTCGGCGCTTTGAAAAAAGAAGGCATTCATTATATTTACCTGTCGCTGGTCGTAGCTGTGACCGCTTTGCTCACGGCGGTTGGCTTGAGCCGGTTCTTTGGTTTTGATCCGGGCACGGCCGCCGGCCTGATGGCAGGCGCGCTGACCGAGTCGACGATCGTCGGTACGGCTGACGGAGCGATCAATAACCTGGCGCTTTCAGCAGCGCAAAAGCAGCTCTGGCTGGGCAATGTGGCCATCGCTTACGCCATCACCTACATTTTCGGCACGGCTGGCCGCATTGTCTTTTTTAAGCTGGCGCCCAGGCTGATGGGCTTAAGCCTTAAAGCAGAGTCCAAGAAACTGGAAGCCGAGATGTCGGGCGGCGCTGACAGCTCAAGCGATCCGTCGCTCTTTTCCTGGTACAAGCAGGTCGGCTTGAGAGCTTTTAGGCTGGAGCAGGGCGGCAGTACCGTGGCCCAGATCGAACGGTCGTTCCCCGGCCAGGCAGTGGTCGAGAATATCGACCGCCAGGGACAGCTGCTGGACTCCAAACCGGATCTAAGGCTGGAAAGCGGCGATATCCTGGCGATCGCGGCCATTGCTTCCGTCCTGAGCCAGGGGGCTAAACTGGTCGGTCCCGAGGTCGATGACAAAGCTGCCTGCGATCTGCTCGGCGAGATCCTTAATGTTTGTGTGCTGAAACCAGATGTGGTCGGCCAGACCCTGGGCCAGCTGGGCAGACGTTTTGGCGGCGGGATCTATCTGCGCAAGATGACGCGCCAGGGCCATGAACTGCCTCTGACCCGCGACACAGTGGTGCATAAGTGCGATGTCCTGACCATTGCCGGTTCGCAAAAAGTGATCGACAGTGCCGTTAAACAGGTCGGCTACGCTGAACGGCCTACCTCTGCTTCAGACCTGATCATGATCGGCCTGGGCTGTGTCTTCGGTACGCTGATCGGCCTGGTATCAATCCCTGTGCTGGGAGTGCCGGTCACACTGGGAGTAGGCGGCGGCGTGCTGGTTGCCGGCTTGGTCTGCGGCTGGCTGCGCTCGGTCCACCCGACCTTTGGCCAGATCCCGGGCGGCGCGCAATGGATCCTGACCGACCTGGGGCTGAACCTGTTTATTGCCTGTCTTGGTTTGAGCGCCGGGCCTAAAGCTCTGCACGCGCTGCAGACCACCGGTGGTTCGGTCTTCCTGGCCGGCGTAGTCCTGTCACTTGTGCCGATGATCGCTGGTCTATTATACGGCAGGTGGGTGCTGAAGCTAAACCCTGTTCTGCTGCTGGGCGCTTTGACCGGAGCTGGCGTGATCACCGCGGCGCTCAACACTTTGAAAGAAGACGCGGACAGTCCGGCGCCGGCGCTGGGCTACGCCGTGCCGTACGCTTTTAATAACGTTATCCTGACGGTCTGGGGCAGCCTGATCGTCCATATTTTTGCCAGATAAAAAGGAGAAAGCAAGATGACTAAACAAGCGTTGGGGAACAAAATGAACACAGTGGCCTGGGCTCTTTTTCTTGTCATGATCGGCGGACTCTGGCTGGTGCCGGAAGGTACTGTTCCGGAATCGACCTGGCTTCTGGGGGTCGGCCTGATCCTGCTGGGCCTCAACCTGGCCAGGGCAATGAACAAGCTGAGTATCAGCTGGTTCATCGTCGTGCTTGGTGTCGTTGCCGTGGTCGGCGGGATTGTCGGATTCATGGGCCTACAGATCTCGATCTTCCCTCTGATCCTGATCGTTATCGGCATAACGATCATTCTGGAAACATTAGCTAAAAAAGAGACCGACTGATCAGTCCGGCGGTTTAAGACAGATCAGCAGGGGCATTTTCCTGGCCTCAGGGTCAGAAACGTTGAAATCGAGCTTGTTGATCTTGAAGCCGGTCTCCTCCAGCAGGGTGAACCATTCGTCAAGGTGGAACAGGCCGCAGACATGGCGATCTGTTTCGATCCTCAGTTTGCCCTTATCCCTGATCAGGAAAATAAAGGTCCCTTCGTAGGCTGTATCGTTAGGATCAGGGTCGTAGTAATTCTCAATGAACGTAACATCGATGTTCCCGCTGCTGTGACTGCTCATCATGGTCATATTCTGCCGGAAGCTTTCTTTGGTCTGTTCAGCGACGGTCACCAGCACACCGCCGGGTTTCAAATGTTCATAGGCCGTGTTAAAAGCCGCGGCCAGGTCATCCTTGCTTACCATGTAATTAATCGAATCAAAGATCGTCACTGCGTCAAAGCGCTCTTGGCTCTTGAAGAAACGCATGTCGCCTTTTTCATATTTAACTTCCGGGTTCAGCTTCTTGGCCAGTTCAAGCATCTCCGTGCTGACGTCGATGCCGGTGATCTTGAAGTTCTTCTTCAGCGCAAAATCATCGTTGCCCCCGCCGCAGCCAAGGTCAAGCAGGGTTTTTGCCTCGATCGGGCACATGTTCCTGATCACCTGGGAAAAATATTCGCCTTCCTCCAGGTAATCCTCTGGCGGCGTGATGATCTGGAAATATTTGGCCAGGTCTTTGTATAATCTCTGTTGGTCTTTGTCTGTCATAATCCCTCCGGGTTTTGGGCCGCGATCACGGTCACAGGCAGGCCCCACATGTTCATTTCCTTGTCATTAATGATAGCAAAGCCGGCCTGTTCGATCAGTTTGGCGGCAAAGATCGGCCGGCAGTCGACATAAGCCGGAAAGGCCTTGTGCGACCAGTTATAAAGCCTGAGCATCCAGGTCGGTTTGCTCTTATTGGACATGGCCACAACGCCTAGCCGGCCGCCCGGCCGCAGCACCCGGCGGCATTCCTGCAGCAGCACCGGGATCAGCTTGTCCGGGAAAAGTTCAAGCGTGAAGCTCATGTGGATAAGGTCAAAGAAATTTTCCGCGTAGGGAAGTTTGGTCGCGTCGCCGCGCACCAGTTCGACCTGTTCCAACAGGCCGGCCTTTCTGACCCTGTGCTGAGCGATCTCCTTCATTTTGTCGGAGATATCGATGCCGTGGACCTTGCCGCTTTGGCCAACGGCCTTGGCCAGGCTGACCAGGGCGTAGCCTGTGCCATAACCGATCTCCAGGGCTTTTTCACCTGGTTGCGGCGCCAGCTGCTGCAGTCCGGCGTCAGTGTATTTTTGGCCGAACGGGCCTGAAATAACGTCGTACCACCGGCTCATCCTGTTATAACTTTGTCTTGCCTGTTCGGCCCGGTCATTGTGCTCCATTTTAGTTGTTTAAATAAAGAACCTGAGCAATGCGGCCCAGATCGATGCCGACATCGGTCGCGAATCTGCCAATAGCCGCAAGGTCCTTGGCCTCAGGCATATTAACATTGTTGACGTAGAAAGCGAAAGCGATCTCGCGGCCTTTTTTGGCTTGGATATAACCAGCCAGACCCTTGCATAAAAGAAACGGGGTCTGGTTCATCGGGATGAGCATGATTGTGGTGCCTGTCTTGGCCGCGACCTTGCCCCGGGCAGGGTCGTTTTCTTTGGCCATAGCTGCCAGTGAACCGTCAACGCCAAGCAGGGGCAGGGCGTGCCTGTAGGCGGCAAAGCTCTTCTCCCGGCCCATACAGCGCAGCAATTGGACAGCGGCCTGCGGACTGATCAGGTCCTCGCGCACGCCGCCCTCGCCGTCACCGAGGAATACCTGGTCAAGATCGACGCCGGCTTGCTTTAAAATATCCTTTTCCGCTGCCAGGCCGGCTTCAAAGCCCCATTTGCCGGAGGCAGCTGCGATCAGACAGACCAGGTTGTCAGCACCTGCGTTGTGACTTACCTTGAGAATGAGCTTAACGTATTCGGAAAAAGGCAGGGAAACGAGTTCCGCGACTTTCTTCATCTCGGCGTAGCGCTCTTTTTTAGGCAGCTCCCAGGCAGGGTTCTCTTTGCGCAGCGTTGCGTTAACACTGACCCCCGCCTGTTCCAGCGCTTCCATGAACAGGGCGCGGGCAAAAGCAGCCGGGTCCTCGACCTGATAGGTCTTGACCAGTTCTTTTGTGTCCGCGCTGATCTGGCCGCGCACTTTGATCGTGCTGTCGCTTTCATTGATAA
Organism: Candidatus Saganbacteria bacterium; assembly: GCA_016932255.1. Classification (GTDB taxonomy): domain Bacteria; phylum Margulisbacteria; class WOR-1; order O2-12-FULL-45-9; family O2-12-FULL-45-9; genus JAFGDE01. Next base: position 1,504 of record JAFGDE010000012.1, on the reverse strand, counting down.
AGATCCTGTTCTCCTGGCCTTTATCCGCCGTAGTCACCAGGATGTCAACGTCGTAAAATTCAGTGAACGGCCGCCAGGTGACCCTGGCCGGCTGGCCCGGCCCGGTCGGTGTGATGGAAAAGTCGATCAGGTTGTCGTTGATGCTGATCGGCGAGAGAAAATGGCCGCCCGGCCGCCGGGCGATCGGGTAGAGCCTGGTGTCGATGATAATGTCACCCATGACCTTGCTGATGCCGCTGGCCTTGACCTGAGCTGCCAACTGGTCCAGGCCGGCGAGGGGGTTGGGGGCGGTCAATTCCGCGCCGTCGAGCGCGTTGGCGTCGGTGTGATCCAGGTCGGTAAAAGCGATCGTATCGTTATCTCTGCGCCGTCCGCCCATGGTCAGGTCGCCGTTGGCCACCAGGATCAAGTCGCCCCAGAGTATGCCAAGCCTGGGATCGATCTTGCCGTGCTGATAGACAGGTGTTTTGAAGCGGAAGTCCGGCCCCAGGACTTTAAGAGCTGAGGCGCAGGTGAAAAGTTTGGTGGTTGAGGCTGGGACAAACAGTTTATCGGGGTTGAGTTCAAGCAGTATGGCGCCGCTCTTGGCGTCGACCGCCAGCAGGCCCCAGTTCGCATGGCTGTATCGGGAGTTGCTGAGAATGCGCTGGACCGCGGGCTCAAGCTTGATCTGCCACCTGGCGTTGTTGAGGGAAAAATAGGCCGTTAGGGCCAGAAAGATCAAGATCAGTCCGCTGAGAACGGGCCAAAAATAAGAACGCCGCAGTTTTTTCATTCCTCAACCTCCTTGGCCAGCTCGACCAGTGTTTCCGGCGTGCCCGGCGGCCCGCGCGTCTCTTTGGACCTGACCATAATGCCGTCGGACGGCCGGAACCAGTAATAGGACGACCAGAACATGCCGCGCCAGTCGTCAAGCGTCACCTTGACCTTGAGCGCCCTGGTCTTTATACCGTTGACCTCGATCTCTTCGGAACCTTCCTTGATTGCCTTGAACTTGGTCGCGCTTTGGTCGTGGATCAGGATCATGTAGAACTTCTTTTCCTTATCTTCTGAACGGATAAAATCGATCAGCAGGAAAGGGGAGCTGAGCCACGGGGTCGAGTCGACCTTGATATCCTCGTTGATCTGTTCGCCCTTCCACGGACCTTTAAAGTTGATGATATTGCCTTTGCGCTTGAGCGTTATACGTTCCGGCCGGCCGGGCCGGAACATTTCAACAAGCAGGGTATTGAATTCAGCGTCGGTCCTGGTGATGCTTTGTCCGGCCCAGCTGTAGCCTTCGAAAAGATAGCCTTCAGCGGTCCGTTTCACCGTTGTTTCAGAAGTTGTCAGTTGACCTTTTTCCCAGGAATGGTAGGTGAGCCGCTCGGCCGCGGCCGCGGCTATTGCCGTCAGCACGATCAGCAAAAGAACCAGATTTGTTCGCTTGATGATCACGGGGGTATTATAACATAGAAAAGAAAATCAGTGCGGAGGAGGGAGGATTCGAACCCCCGATACCGTT
>JAFGDE010000011.1 GCA_016932255.1 Candidatus Saganbacteria bacterium | reverse complement strand
TGAATGTCGGGATCCCGACTTTCCATAATTATATATTAATGTCGTCGGGACTGGGCCACGCTTTCTCAAGCTAAAAAATCGGGGCGACTGGATTCGAACCAGCGATCTCTACCACCCCAAGGTAGCGCCTTAGACCAAGCTGGGCCACGCCCCGATTTTTTAGCCTCCGACAATCCACGCCCCGGCTTTCTTTAGATCATCTTCTCCATACTATATTAAGCAGCAGAGTCAGCACCAGGCTGACCAGAAGCATTGTGGTTATCGGCAGGACCAGCGTCATGCCGCCCCGACGATAAACGATATCTCCAGGCAGGCGACCGAACCAGGGAACTTTCGCCGCCAGGATAAAGAACCCGCCGATCAGCACCAGGATCACGCCGATATAAAGCAGTGTCCTGCCCAATGATTCAACTGCCATTACTGCAGCCTGAAGCTCACCGGCACTTCAAAGCGGCTGGCCAGCGCTGTGCCGCCCTGCGTTGCCGGGGAAAATTTCCATTGAGCGACCGAAGCCTTGGCCGCTTCATCCAGTTCCGCGCTGCCGGAAGAGCTTTTGACCATGATATCTTCCGCTGCCCCTGACAGACCGACCTGAATGGAGAGAACGGTCGTCCCCTCGATCTCCTGCTCCAGGGCCCTGACCGGATACTGCGGCAGGACCTTAAAAGTGACCCGCGGCGGCACAATGGGCAGGGGTTGAACGATCCTGGGCTCCGGCAGAGGCTGGACAGCCGCCTTGGCCGCCGGCTTTGCCTGCGCCCGGGCTACCGGCGCAGCCTTGGTCAGCGAGCTGACCTTGACCGGCTGCTCAACTGCCACGGTCTCACCGATAAAAACAGGCAGAGGCCGGCTCTGCGGACGCAGAGCTGTTCTGAGGCCCATGTATCCGGCAATGACAGCAACGATCAAAATGATATCGACAGCCACATGGTATCTTTTAACTGTTTGAAATCCCATCATAATGCTTGCTCCTTTATAGCTCAATGCTTACCCCTATATTATACCGTCTTCCAGGCATGGGGTAAATATCCGTAAAGCCGTATGATTCCGCGTAAGCCGCATCGAACAGGTTCTCGATCTCTCCCTTAACGATTAAACTGCCGAATTTCTTTGTCATGGTCAGGTCAACCTCTGAGTAGGCCTCGAGTTTTATGGTATTAGCCTGGTCGGCAAAGCGTTCCCCCACATATTTCACTTTGATATCAGAGGTCAGACCTGTTCGGTCATCATAGGTCAGGCCGGCGTTGTACTGGTTCTGAGGAGCATAATCAAGAAAATTCCCCGTTGCCTCATCTTTGGCCAGTTCATAGGTCAGGTTAACAAAACCTTTGAGGCTGTCATTGATCTGCCGGCTCAGCTCGAACTCAATGCCTTCAATGGCCGCATCGCTGATATTGCGGGGCGTCCAGTAGGAATCCCGTGTCGAGGTCGAAGTGTTGCTCCAGCGGATCATATCGTTGATCCGGCTTTTGAACAGGGAAAGCCGCGCGGTCGTGGCAAAATCAAGCCGTTTCTCCAGGCTCAGGTCAAGGCTGTCGGACGTTTCCGGCAGCAGAGCCGGATTACCTTCCGTGGTCACGATGCCGGAGGGCCAGCCTGGTTCCGTTGTTCTGGTCCAGAAAAGGTCGTCAATGGTCGGGGCCTTAAAGGAACTGCCCCAGGAAGCCCTAACGATCGTGTCCAGCCAGGGCCGCCAGACACAACCCAGGCGCGGGCTGAAATGGCCGCCGTAAACCGAGCTGATATCTTCCCGGCCGCCCAAGACCAGCTTTAGCCCGGAGCTCGCCTCGATCTCATCCTGCAAAAAGACCGCTTTGTTCTCCAGGTCATGCGTTCCGGAATTAGTGCTTTCGCTCTGGTCAGAGCGCATTTCCAGGCCCAGCAACCAGGTCTGTGACGGGAACCAGCTGATGACCTGCTGCAGGTCATAGCTGGTGCTGACGGTCCGGTGCGTTGAGAGCTGCCCCCAGGTCGGGTTTTCATAACGCTGGTCAAGCACGGCCTGGGACAGGGTCATTTTCAGGCCCAGTTCATCAAGCGCGTAGAGCAGATCGTAAAAATCATTGTCATCCGTTTGTCTGGCCTGCGGCGTGCTGAAATCAAGCGAGCCCGGAGAGCCTTTTTCCGCTTTGTATCGCTTCAAGCCAGCCTCGACCCGGGCAGTGCCCAGGCCACCGGTCAATCTAACATTATAATCTTCAGCCTGATAATCGCTGTTGGCCCGAAAACCGTTGCTTCTGAGCGAAGCCAGTGAGAAAAAATAATGCTGACCGGAACCTGAAACAGAATAATGCCGGGTATTAGATTCACCATAGGCCATGACAGCTTTCAGCTGCGGACTTTCGCTCTCGGCCCTGGTGATCACGTTGATCACGCCGCCGACCGCGTCCGCGCCATAGGCCGGAGATAGCGGGCCTTTGACCACTTCGATCTTTTCCACGTCGGTCAACAGGATATCGCCCAGATCGAACAGCCCCAGGCTGGGAGAATTGATGCGATGGCCGTTGAGCAGGACCAGGACCTGCTGGGAATTGGAACCTCGCAGCCTGGTCGAGATCTGCGAGCTTAAACCCCCGTTAGCCTTGACGGAGAGCCCCGGCACGGTCCTGATGATATCGCCGAGCTTTTTAGCCGAGGAGTTCTCGATCTCCTGTCGGGTGATCACCCTGGTATTCCAGGGCACGCTGGACCTCAAACGGGGGATGCGCAGGGCCGTGACCACGACCTCTTCGCCGTAAAAAACAGGATACTGCGCCAGACAGGCAGAAGCAAGCAGGATCGAGCAAAAAAAGAGCCCTGATACTCTGATAATCTGATAACCTGATAATCTAAACATACTCTATACCTCCTAAAGATCTTTGAAGTATAGAGTTCTCGGGAAAACTCTACTCACCCCGACACAGGGCAGGAATAGAACCTGCTGACTAACTAGCACTCTCCCGCTGAGCAGCCTGGCCGGAGCCCGCCGCCACCACCACGACCTCGCCTTTGATATTGCGGCCCTTTAATTTTTCCAGCACCTCACCTGCCTTTCCCCTGATGATCTCCTCGAACTTCTTGGTCAGCTCTCTGCAGACCGCCAGCTGGCGTTCTCCTAATGTTTCTCTGATCTCGGCCAGGGTCTTGAGCAAACGAAAAGGCGACTCATAGATTATAAGCGTCGCGGACAGATCGCGCAAGCCCTCGAGTGTCTTGCGTTTTTTACCCGGCTTCCTGGGAAGGAAACCGATAAAATGGAACTCGTCCGTCGGCAGACCGGAGGCGGCCAGCGCCGTGATGGCGGCCGAAGCGCCCGGAATCGGTTCAACCCTGATCCCCCGCTCGACCGCGGCCCTGACCAGCTCATATCCGGGATCGGAGATCGCCGGCATACCGGCGTCCGAGACCAGCGCGATATTGCGGCCCTGCTCGATCTCATTAATCAGCTGGTCTGTCTTGGAGCGGATGTTGAACTTATGGTAGGACGTCAGCGGGGTCCTGATCTCATATTTATTGAGCAGTATCTTTGTCTTGCGGGTATCTTCGGCCGCGATCAATGAAACTTCAGAAAGGATTCGTACTGCCCGGAAAGTGATATCCTCAAGATTGCCGATCGGCGTGGCAACTATGAAAAGTCTTGCCCCGAGCACTGTCGAAGGGAAAGCCATTAAAGCCGGGTCTGGACAGGCAGCTTCTCTTCAATTATCTCTATCTCATCGCCGGCTTCTTCGTCCGCTTCGTCAATAGCGCCGGATCCGGTCTCAACGCTGACCTTACCGCGGTAGGCCGCGCCTTCTTCGATCACGATCCTGCCGCCGGCCAGATCGCCGTGCACCCGGCCTGATTTGGTAATCTCCAGCGAGCCCAAGGCCGTAATATTGCCGGAAACATGGCCGGAAACGATCACGCTGCCGCCGGCAACGTTGCCGGTGACCTTGCTGCCTTTGCCAATGATAACCTCGTTACTGCTGACCAGCCGGCCTTCAAACTCCCCGCTGATGCTCAAGGTCCCGGAAGTATTGATCTCTCCTTTGAACTTGGCCTTCTGGCCGATGATCGTATCAACAGGCGAACCGGACGCGCTTTGTTTAACTTCTCCGCCAAAAATTCCCATTTTTATCTCCTCCAGATCTTACTTGCGGTCAGAATATTCAGGTCCAAATAAGCCACCGGATTGACCGGCTTATTGTTCTCACGCACTTCATAGTGCAGGTGCGGCCCGGTCGTGTAACCGGTATTGCCGACATAGGCAATGACCTGGCCTTTGCTTACCTGCTGGCCCTGTTGCACGGTAAAACGGGAACAATGCGCGTAAAGCGTGCTCTTGCCGAAACCGTGGTTCACAACGACCGTTCTGCCGTAACCGCGGCGCCAGCCGGCAAACGAAACATAACCGTTGGCCGTGACCCTGATCGGTGCGCCATATAAGCCTGAGATATCAAGCCCTGTATGGAAACCGCGCCAGGGATATATCCTGTAGCCGAAACGCGAAACGATGCGACCGTAAAGCGGCCAGCGCGACGGCGTGTTAGCATAGCGGAGCCTGACCTGGCTGACCCATTCTTTAAGTTCAGACAGGCTTTCTTGTTTTTCCGCGATCTTTTGTTCAGCCGCAACCAAGTCGCTGGTGACCTGTTCTGACCGCTCTTCTTTCTTGTTCGAAAGCTTGATCTTGCTGCGCCAGTTCTTAAGCCCTAATAGTTTGCGCAGTTCGTTATCTTCCTGGACCAGTTCGGTGATCGCCTGGTGCACCTTGGCCGTTTCCTGGGAGAAATCATCGATCACTTTCATCTGCTGGCGGTTCGCAGCAATGGCCTTATGATAGTGGACCAGCCGGCGCGACAGTATCGACGAATAAACGAACGAAGAACCGACCAGGAACAGCGAAAAGATGGCCAAAAACACCGCGGCTCGCACGACCAGCAAAGGCAAACGGAGAGAGAAGGTCTTTCCTTCAGGATCGTGCGGCACGACCATAAAGGTATAGTATCTCTGCCGCTTGGGCTTCTGCTTCATTGTTAAGCTCAATATATCAACGGCTTGCTAAAAAGTCAATACCTAGAACTTGGGCATCTTCGGCATGCTGAACTTCTTATATCCGCCGGGCAGATCGAACAATGAATCCGGCTGAGCGCCGACTTTAACGTCCTTATAGAGCGAATACCAGGAACCGTCAGTGGCCGCGGTCTTGACCGGGATATTATCCTTGGAGATCCACTGGTAAACGGACATCTCACTGGCCTTTTCGTTCGGCTTATAGGTTATCTTGTATTTATCGCACATCAGGCCGCTGACCTTTTCGCTGCTAACCTTTTTCCGTGACAGTTCGCCCGGCAGTTTGGTGGTCTTGCCGACCATTTGCTTGGGATCAAGCTTCATTTCCATGTACATTTTCTGCTGCGGCATGATGTTCCACATCACGTTCTTGTCGGCCCGGACGATAGCGATCGTCTTCTGGCCGAAAGCCGAGGACTCGACCCGCCATTTATCCTTGCCGAAATAGATCTTCGAGGTCATGGTGCGGCCGCCGAATTTGGCTTCATTGGTCGCGGAAAATTCCTTAGGCGCGCCCGGGCCACCCGAAGAACACCCTAACGTTCCAATAACAAGCAGCGAGAGGCCCAGGGTCAATGACAACAATCTTTTCATGATAACCTCCTTGATTTTTAATCATATCCTGAAAGATCGGGGCGACTGGATTCGAACCAGCGACCTCACGCTCCCGAAGCGTGCGCTCTACCAAGCTAAGCTACGCCCCGATCTTTCAGGACCGATCAGTTAAAAGCATTATATCACTTTTTCAGATATTTTTTAATCGAATCTGAAGTATCGATCTCGCGGCCAGCAACGATGCGCTGGATATCACGGCGGTGAGCGTAAAGGGCCAGCAAAAAAGCGGCCAGGCCAAAAACAATGAACTCGGGTCTCATGCCCAGTATCCACATCATCAACGGGACCAGCCCCAGTATAATAATGGTCGAGGGAATAAAGTAGCGGCTGACCAGGATAAGCAATATCCAAAGCAACAGCACGGCGATGGCGAACAGCGGGTCGATCAGCAGCAGCGCCCCGCCTGTTGTGGCCACACCTTTGCCGCCGCGAAATTTTAAGAAGACCGAAAAGTCGTGGCCTGCAACCGCAGCCAGACCACAAAGAGCAACAGCCCAGGGAAAACCGAGATAGCTTTGAGCCAGATAAGCGGCCAGATAACCTTTACCGATGTCGCCGGCCAGGGCCAGCGCGCCCATTACCGGCCCGGCCACCACCAGGACATTCGTCGCACCGATGTTCTTGGTCCCCGCGGCAGAGACATCCTTGCCTTTGAGCCCGGGGAATATCTTGCTAAAAGGGAGCGAACCCAGCAGATAAGCCAACAGGATGAAAAGCAGCAGCTTCATAAAGCTCAGGAAACTTTATCCAGATCAAAGGCATCGTGCAGCAACTGAACGACCCTTTTCCCCTGTTCTTTCTTGATCACACAGGATATTTTGATCTCCGAGGTTGCTATCATCTGGATATTGATCTTTTCTTTTGATAATGTTTCGAACATCCTGGCTGCGGTGCCCGGCTGGCTGACCATGCCGATACCGACGAGCGAGACCTTGCAGACATCAGCGTCGGAGACGACCTCTTCAGCTTTAACCTCGTTCGCCACGATATTAGCGACCTCAACGGCCTTTTTCAGGTCTGCGCGTTCCACGGTAAAGGCCATGTCGGCCAGCGCCCCGGCAGAATGGATGCTCTGGACGATCATATCCACATTGATGCTCTCAGTTGCCAGCGCACCAAAGATCTTAGCGGCGATGCCCGGCTTGTCCGGGACTTTCAGGACACCGATCTTGGCGACGTTCTCGTCAAGCGCAATCCCCCTGACCGCTTGTTTTTTTTCCATTTTCCCGACCTCCTTGGCGATCCGTTGAGGGGACATGATATAAGTGCCTTCGATGTCCTTGGTACTGGACCGCAGATGGATGACCATGTTATAGATACTGGCGCATTCGACCGAGCGCGGGTGCAGGACCTGGGCGCCCAGGCTGGCCAGTTCAAGCATTTCTTCATAGGAAACATACTTTAACTTTTTAGCTGTCTTACAGATCCGCGGGTCGGTCGTGTAAACACCGTCAACGTCAGTGTAGATATCGCAGACATCGGCCTTGAGCGCGGCCGCGATCGCCACGGCGGATGTATCGGACCCGCCGCGGCCGATAGTAATGATGTCGCCTTTGCTGTCAATGCCCTGGAACCCGGTGATAATGACGACTTTGCCGGCTTTAAGTTCGCTTTTTAAGCGGTCAAGGTGGATATGTTTGATCCGGGCTTTTTTATAGATGTCCTCGGTCACCACGCCGGCCTGGCCGCCGGTCAGCGAGACCGCGGGACAGCCGATATCGATCAGGGCCATGGCCATCAGCGAAGCCGAGACCTGCTCTCCGGTCGAGATCAGCATGTCATATTCGCGGTGGTCAGGGGAGTCCGCGACCTTGTTCATCAGATCGATAAGCTCGTCAGTAGTATGGCCCATAGCTGAAACGATGACTACGAGTTCATTGCCCTGGGCCTTAAGCGTTTTCAGCTTTTGGGCGATGTCCTTGATCTTCTCCGGGGTTCCAACCGAGGTCCCGCCATACTTGTGGACAATCAATGCCATAGTCGGAGATTATAACACAGAGAAAAACAGATGAGAAGACTAAAAAAGCAGGCCTTTCAACTCATCCGGGGTCAAGGTCCTGTATTCACCAGGTTTAAGGTCGCCCAAAAAGATATTCTTGATCCGAACACGGCAGACCCTTGTGGCGCGGCTGCCCACAGCTTCCAGCATCCGCCTGATCTGCCGGTTACGACCTTCTTTCAACACAATACGGAAGGTTCTCTTGTCAGGCGGCTTTATTTTTACCGGCAGGGTTTTTTTGCCATCAAGAACGACCCCTTCTTCAATTTGGGAAACCTGTTCCTGGTTGAGCGGCTCCGGCACGGTTATTTCATACTCTTTTTCATGCTCATAGCGCGGGTGCATCAGTTTATTAGCCAATTCACCATCATTGGTCAGGATCATCAGGCCCTCTGAGCCCATATCCAGACGTCCGACCGGATAAAGCCGGCCCAAAACATCTTTGACCAGATCGACCACGGTCTGCTCCTTCTCATCGGAAACAGCGCTGACGTATCCGACCGGCTTATATATCTTGAGATAAACCTTTTTCTCCTTTTCTGAAACGAGGCGGCCGTCAACTTTTACTTCATCCATGGTCGGATCGACCTTAATGCCCAATTGAGCAAGTTCGCCATTAACGCTGACCTTGCCCTTGCGGATCAGGTCCTCAGCCTTGCGTCTTGAAGCAACCCCGCATTCGGCCAAAAATTTCTGCAGGCGTATCTTATCCGGCATTTTTATACGCCTCATAGGTCGGTGCATTGAACAGAACAAAGGCAACATCTTTAACAGAGGACGGTTCTTTGAGAAAATCCTTGACCGCTTGGACCGCGATCGGCGCAGCTTCCTCTAAAGGATAACGATAAGCCCCGGTTGAGATCGAAGGAAAAGCGACCGATGAAAGCCCCTTTTCAGCAGCTAACTTGAGTGAATTTATATAACAATCTCTTAACTTTTTTCTCTGATCCTCTGTTTTTCTGTTCTTCTCGCTCTGATCATCCGATCCTCTGATAATCTTATAAATGGGTCCAACAGTATGAATAACAAATTTAGCCGGCAGATCACCGGCTGTCGTGATCATCGCCTGACCGGTGGGGAGCCGGCCATGTCTGGCAACGTAAGCTTTACACTCTTGAAGGATGGCCGGCCCGCCGGCCCGATGGATCGCGCCATCAACCCCGCCGCCGCCCATTAATGACGAATTGGCCGCGTTGACGATCGCGTCGGCCTTAAAGTTCGTGATATCACCCTTAACGAACTTGATCAAGGTTTGGGTGAATACCAGACATCAGAATAACCGGTCGAACTATCAGCCCCGCCCAGGACCCAGATCTTATCATCAAAGACCACGCTGGCATGGTTGCCTCTAGGCGTATAAACAGATGCTGCTTCAACGCTGGTCCAGTCAGACCCATTGCTGGTGTATCTCAGGTCATTAAAGCAGACCTCTGTCCAAACACCGCCTATATAGCGGTAGCCTCCGGTAATGAACAGATATTCATTGCCGTTAAAAGAATACGCTACAGCCGCATGCTCGGTCCTGGCCACTTCAGAGGATGCCGGCGGCGGCGGCGCAAAGAAGGCTGTGACGCGACCGGGGTTCTGCCAGGTAGCTCCATCCACAGAAGACCAGACATCGTCATACACGTAACTGCTGCCTCTCCCCCCTATCACCCACATCTTGTTGTCATAGACCGCGCTGGCATGGCCGGAACGTGCGGTAAAATCGGCCGCGGCCGTTGCCTGCAGCCAGGTCACGCCGTCAGTTGAATAATAAACATCATTGCTATAGCCCGGCGTTAAACCGCCAATGACCCACATTTTACCATCATAAACCAGACTGGTATGGTTTTGGCGGCCGGGAAAAGCCGCTTCAGGAGTGACCAGCTGCCAGTCAACGCCATCGCCGGAGGACCAAACCTCGTTGGTGTATGAAAGAGCTGACGAATAACCGCCAATGACCCAAATCTTGTCGTCAAAGACCACACTAGTGTGCCCTTTCCTGGCACCGAAAGCCGCTTCAGCTGTCATCAGGTCCCAGTTGGTCCCGTCGCTGGAAGCCCAGACCTCATTAGTATAAGTATTCGTAAACCCGCCAATGACCCAGATCTTGTCGTCAAAGACCACACTGCTGAAATCCATCCGGTTAGACCAGTCAGCGCTGGCCGTAGCTTGTGTCCAGTCCCAATCCGGCATGGTCGTGGTAGTGGTACTAGTGGTCGTGCTGGTGCTGGTCGTACTGGTGCTGGTCGTGGTGGTAGTCGGCACGGTCTGATAATGTAGCCTGAAGCGCCAGAGTACGGGCGCGGCCCCGAGATCGTTGCCAAAGATATCCTTGATCCGATTAGTCGCTCGGATGGCGACCCTATTGTTGCCCTGAGCTAAACCCGACCAATTATTTACCCGAATGGTCAATGTTTTACCATCCGCCGACCATTCTAGGCCGGCGAGCATCGGATCACCAGCCGTATGCTGGCCGCCAAAATATTCCAGATAAGTACCGAACAGGTTGGCCTGGGTTATACCGCTCTCATCCAGGGGGAAATTGAAAGTGATCGACAAGGATTCGTCAGAAGCAATGTCAGTGGCATCAAGCGCTGGGCTAACCGATAAAACCTGCAGGATATCAGCCACTTTCTGGGCTTCCTGACAACCAGAAATGATCAGAACGGAACCGACTAATGAGATCAGTATAACCAATATCAATGAACGTTTCATGATCAACCTCCTCTTTTACGATTTTCATATTATATACTATTAGTGGTATAATTCAACCATGGCACAAGACCACTCTTTTGATATCGTTTCCAAGCCGGACATGCAGGAGGTCGACAACGCGGTCCAGATGGCCATGAAAGAGATCTCTTCCCGGTTTGACTTTAAGGGAAGCATCAGCAAGATCGAAAAAGAGGGTCCTGACCTGAAACTGGTCAGTGAGGACGATTTCAAGCTCAAGAACGTCGCCGCGGTCCTGCAGAACAAGCTGGTCAAGAGAAAACTGGACCTCAAGTTCTTTGACTTCGGCAAGGTCGAGGACGCGGCCGGCGGCACGAAGAAGCAATTGATCAAGGTCCAGCAAGGCATCCCTCAGGAGAAGGCCAAAGAGATCACCAAGCTGATCAAGGCCTCAGGGCTCAAGGCCCAGGCCACGATCCAGGGCGACCAGGTCAGGGTCTCGGCCAAAAAAATAGACGACCTGCAGGTCGTCATCCAAAAAATAAGAGCGGCCAACCTGCCGCTCGCGCTTCAGTTCATCAATTACCGCTAGGTCTTAGCCTTCGCCTATCAGACTGGCATTGCCAGCCGCGGGTTCATCGCTGCCATCGACCGCGACAGCCGGCACGTCCGCCCCAACAATAGGGCTGGCATCCTCAAAGAGAGATCCGGTCAGCTGCTCGCCGTCATCCAGGACCACAAAGTGCGTCATGGGCAGGTCATTGGGATCGGTCAGCACATAACCATGCGATTCCATAATGCCGGCCAGCGCCGTTCTGATCTGTTCCTCGCTGCCGTTCTCAAGCTGGATGACCTGGTCATTATTGAGCATGAACGCGCCGGCCGAACTTTCGACCAGCAGCAACTGATGCCCGGAATCAGTGTGCTGGACACCGTAATGGACCTGCGTGGTATAAACGTCGTGGAATTGATACGGCGACTGCCGGCCGCCGAAGAAATTCGCCACTCGGGTTAACCAGCCAGGCGTCAGGACATGCCTGGTGATCTGAGCAAAGACGCGGCAGTCGACCGGCCGCTGGCCAATGATGTTCTGCGGATATGCCATGACGGCCGAGAGGTTGGCGTCATCAGGCACGTCCGAACCGATGTGGAAATAAAAGGCTGACAGATATGTTTCTAATTCTTCTGCCACAGCCTCAGGCGGCAGTGATAATATATAGTTCCTGACCTGACCAAGGTCGAACGGGTTCTCAACACCGGACCGGGACAGGAATTCGCTTTGTTCAGCCCGGGCCACAGCCAGACGGCTGATCCTGACATCGAGCACCCGCGCGTAGGCCCCTCCGTCAAAATAGACCTGGTTCTCACCGTCCTGAGCCGGCCGGACCGTGATACCACGGGAGGTCTCATCGGTCTGTCCGGCAGGATAAAGCGATAAGGTCTGCTCCCGGCCGGAAAAGCGGGTAGCTAATTGCCGATAAACAGAGCTGGCCCTTGAATAAGATCCTGCCTC
>JAFGDE010000010.1 GCA_016932255.1 Candidatus Saganbacteria bacterium | reverse complement strand
GGCGACTATGTGGCCAAGGACGTTAGACTGCTTCGGCTGATCAATTTTGCCGACGTGCCTGACGGCTACTGGGCCAAACGCCCGATCGAAGACACCGGCACTGTCGGTCTGGTCGAAGGCTACCCTGACGGTTCCTTCAGGCCTGACCGTGCCCTGACCCGCGCCGAACTCGCCACTTTGCTGGTCCGCGCCAAGGGCCTCAAGCTGCCCGACCGCTCAGCCAAGAAGGTCTTCAAGGATGTTGACCCGACTTTCTGGGGTGCCAAGTACATTGAGGTCGCCCAGCAGCAGGGCCTGGTCAAGGGTTATCCGGACGGCAGTTTCCGGCCGAACAACAAGATCACCAAGGCCGAGGGCATCGCTGTGCTGGTGCGCTTTGAGAACATGAAGGTCGCTTATGAGATCTATGAGAAACCTTACTGGGACGTTTCTGTGAACAACTGGGCCGCCAAGTACATCCAGGCTGCCAAGGAAGGCGGTATGCTGGGTTACGTCAAACAGAACTACCTGCATCCGAAGCAGGACCTGGCCCGCGCCGAGGCGGTCGAGATGCTGTCCAAAACCACCCTGGCCGGCACCGAGATCAGGGACCTTTATTCCTGGGAAAAAGGCTTCGAGCAGGAAGGCCTGCCTCAGGAACGGCCGAGCCTGCGCGGCTCGCTGCTCCAGGCTTCGCTCTGATCATTATCTCCGTCGTCAAAAGGGGCGCCTGAAGGCGCCCCTTTTTTTTGCGAAAAAGTGAAATTTCCCCGCTTTCTTGCCGATATATATATAGAAAATAATAGGTAATACTGCGATTTGTTCAAGGAGGCACAAATGGATATCTTAGGTATTAACGTTGATTCGGTCATAGACTTTGGCCGGGACGTTGCTGATTTCTTCGGTGTTTCCGGCAGCAGCAGCGGCTGTTCTTCTCCTGAAGCTGTTGATCTCGGCAGGGTCAGTGAAACCTTAGCCAGCGACCTGATCGTTCTGTCACGGCCTGAAGTTGACGCGATCATGAGCATGAACCCCGGCCACGGCAATGCCTGCGCCATGGTCGACCTGCCCAGCGGAGAGACCGCGACCTTCTGGAACAACGCGGCCCAGTACATCATCGATACAAAGTATTCAACCGACTTCCGCAACGAGGACCCTAATGGCCTTGGCGCTTCTCTGGCCAGGTTGTCCCGGAACCAGCACGATGAAGTTATTTCCCGCCTGGCGGCCCGGCTGGCCGAGCTGGGCCGGCCTTACAATGTTATGCCTGAACGCGAATATGCCTGGGCCTGCTCCCACGGCATCTGGTTCAATCCCCTGCCTTTTCCCAGCTTTGAGCTGAACGTTTCCCGCAACCAGATCGCCCTGATCATTGCCGATGTGTTAGAGAACGTTCCAGCAGAGACTGCTGCCGCAGGCCCGGCCTGCGAAGAGCCTAATGTTTGCATGGTGCCGCCGATCGACCTGCCCGCGTTTTTCGTCGTTAGCAGCCTGAGCCCGAACAGCGGCCGCCAGGACGAGAGCGTGACAGTGACCATCAGCGGCACGCCTATCAATTTCTTTGGCGAAGACAACGCCCTGCCTGAAGGCCTGGAGATCGATCTGGGTGAGGGCATCACAGTTACGGAGATCAGCCGCACCAGCAATGGCAATCTGCAGGCTGAACTGCAGATCGCCCGGGACGCTGACAGAACGACCCGGCCGTTGCTGATAACGGTCAACGGCGCTTTTTCCGGCACTTTGTGCAATGCTTTCACTGTTGAACGCAGGGCCAGCAGCGGCAGTCACGGCCATAGAGCTATGACACCGGCAGTTGAAACAACGGAGCCTCAACCAGAACCTCAACAACCCAGCGGTCTAAACTTTGGCAGCCGCGATGGTATTTAAGGAGGAAGAAAATGGATATTTTAGGAACATTAAGTGATTGGGGCAGCGCAGTAGCTGATGTTTTCGGCCTGAGTGGCAGCAGCAGCGGCTGTGAGCCGCAGGTACCCAGACGCACTGAAAGCGAGACCGTGACAGTAACTCCAGCGCCGGCACCTGTCCAGGAGGCTCAACCAGCCGAATTGACAGCTGAAGCCGTGGCCGAATATATTACGGCGCATCAGGAACTGCTGCAGCAGCTGCTCGATCAATATTGCCCGCCCCCGGAACCTTTTTATTTTATTTGCGACGAAGAATGTTCCCTGAGCCAGGCCAGCGGCCGCCAGGGCCAGTCTTTTACAGGCGTCATAGTCCACGGCGTGCCGTCCAACCTGGACCTCAATGACGAGACAGTCGTCAGCAGGCTGAGCGTTTCTTTTGGCAACGGCATTGAAGTGACCAACCTGCGCGTTGAGAACAACGAGCTGGTCGTTGACATCAGCATCGACTCTGAAGCTGAGACCGGCAGCCGCAATATCCTGGTTATTCTCTCCGAGACTAACACTGATGGCACCCAGGTTGACAGGGAGATCGGTCTGCTTGAGGATGGTTTTCAGGTCGGACCAAGGCGAACCGGCCACCGGCATCAGACGCCGCAAACACCAGGATCGCCCAGTGGCCTGAATTTTGGCAACAGCGGCGGCATCTAATACATAAAAAGGAGAGTAAGTAACATGACCATAGGAGGCATTACCAGAATAGTTCTACTGAGCCCGGGAGCGGTAGCCGGAGCAGCGACCGCTGCTCCAGCCACTGCCGCAGAAGATGGCACGGCACCCGCGACCGATGAGGCCGCGCCGCTGTCGCAGGTCGAGGTCTGTGAAATAAGCGAAGGCCAAAGGATATCCCTGACCTCGATAATCCAAAACGTTTATCAGGGTTTGATAGAGGAAATGGACGACTCCGGCGACGCTGAAGTGCTTGCAGCCCTGGGTCCTATCGCCGATATTCTCCGGCCGAACAATGAAGCGCTGGTCGGACAGGATGGTCAGGGCGGTGCCATGGCCACGCTGCGGACCCATTATCCCGAGATTTATGCCCGCTACCAGCAGATCGAACAGGAGATCATTGCTGAGACCTGTGCTTCGACAGATCCTGGACGCGTCTCCTTGACAGCTATTATTTCAGAAGTTTACAACAGATTAATAGCGGAAATGGACGACTCCGGCGACGCCACAGTGAATGCAGCCCTGAGTCCTATTGCCGATATCCTCCTGCCGGCCAATAACGATCTGGTCGGACAGGATGGCCAGGGCGGTGCCATGGCCACGCTGCGGACCAATTATCCCGAAATTTACGCCCGCTATACGTCCCTGGAAAGCGAAAGCATCAGGACCGAACAATGCGGCTGCCGTGAGGTAACCGTTCCGGTGATCACCGACATTGCCTTAAGTGACTCCGAAAACGCTGAAATTGCTGCCGATAGCGTTGAGCCTGGACAGGAACTGATCATGACCATCACCGGCAGGCACTTTCCATCTGATGCGGTGATCGAGTTCCTGCTTGACAGCCAGGAGACCGACTCAAACATTTCACCTAGCGATATCACAGTTTCAGAGGATGGCACGATCATCACCCTGAACTTGTCCGTTGCGGCCGCCGCAACTTTAGGTCAACGCGGCTTGAGGGTTTTCAGCCAAGAGCATAATCAGGTCGGTGTTATCCAGCCTGATGCTTTTACTATTGTTTCCAATGCTCCGGATATGCCCCTCACCTGTCGTGACGATATTGACAATGACCATGATCTTGACATCGACACAGCTGACAGCGACTGTGCTGAAGCAGCGATCGCTGACGGCGGCACTGGCGAGCAGCCGCTGACCGGTACTGATCTGGCCAGCTATTATCTGTTCAATGTGTTAAGACTGAACGGCCGCCACTTGCAGCTCTCAGCCGGCGGCCATGCTCCGCTAAGCGACGACATGAACCGCGCCATGCAGCCGGTCATGTCCGATATGTACCCCAATCTGGGCCTGACACTCCATATGGGCAACCTGGACCAGAACCAGCCTGTGACCATCTGGGGCCGGCCGGACCTTAATCCGATCACCTCATCTCATGCCCTTAACTGGCTGGCTATCCAGGCCGCGCTGTCGATCGATTATCAGAGCGACTTCCAGGATATGGACCATATGTTTGACACTGAGCTTGGCCTGCAAGCCAGGTTCTATCCGCACGGCAATGTTTATATTGACGCTTTCGGCAAGATCGGTTTTGCCGAGCATTCACGCCAGCAGCCCATTCACTGGCTCTATGACGGCAGAGAGTTGTCCTACAGCGGCGGTCTGGCCTTGGGTTCTGACTTCGGCCAGCCGTGGCTGGACGCTCGCGCTTTTCTGGGCGAATATAGACGCTCCATCATTTTTTATGATCCAGAAACTTATGTCTTGCCCGGCTTGTCTGATTTCGATGGCGGCACAGAAAGCTATGACTACGGCCTGAGATTAGACTTCAATTTCAGCCGGATGTCAGATGAAGACAGCCAATGGGTGCCCGACGCCTGGATCTCCTGGAGCCATTCTCCCTGGGGCAGGATCGCGGAACCCCAACTTTCGCCATCCCTTGGAGTTGACACATATCACCTGTTAGATCTGCAGTCGCTCAGGGGTGACCTGGGCCTGGTCTTCAGAAGCTCACCAGTCGCTCCATTCCTGACCGGCTATTACGCCAGGACCTGGCAGGGCGACGCGGATGAGACCAATCCTGATAACTGGCCGGTCATGCAGAATTTCGGCGGCACGGTCGGTATCGACTGGCAGCAGGGCGGTATAATCACGCTCGGCCTGGACTTTACCAGGAACGCGACCATGTACATGGGCGGCGATATCAATGGTGGGCGTCTTGACTGGACCCTGCCCTGGCTCAACCGCTCGATCACTGTGCGCGGCCAGATGTACCAGTTAGAGATAGACGGCAACGCTCAAATGAGCGGCGGCGGAATGGTGCTGTGGAACCCGCTGGAGACCTTCATGCCCGCGCCACCGCAGCCCGTGGTCGACGATCACAGCCCGTTCTAAAATAACGCGGGTCGGAACCTGAGACTGAACGTCTCGGTTCCGATACCCAGGAACCGCGAAGTTTATTCGCAGGTTCCGCGATAAAAAGAATTAAAGCCGGTTTGGAGCTTTTCCAAGCCGGCTTTTTTCTTTCCTCACCCCCTTCCGTCCCCCTCTCCATCGCAGATGGAGAGGGGGAAACCGGAGCAAAGCGAAGGAGGGGGTGAGGTTTTGATTTTTGCTCCCAAATATGGTAAAATAGTACTTTGTGCGATGCATTACCTGAAAGAGGTGTTTTTGTGAAGAACAAGATCAAAACTCTGCTGACCATTACCCTTCTGGCCGCCCTGACACTTACATCCCTGACCGGTTGCGACAATAACAAGAAGAGCAACGAGAACGTCGTTGAAATGTGGGTCATGCCCAACTCGCTGGAGCCTGTGGCCGATCTGGAAAGACTGCTCAAACCCTTTGAAGAAGAGACCGGCATCAAGGTCAAGATCACTTCCGTTGACTGGGGCGCGGCCTGGTCCAAGATCACGACCGCCGCTACATCGGGTGACGTGCCGGATATCGTCCAACTCGGCTCGACCTGGGTCTCAGCCATCACCGGTATGGGGGCGCTGGAAGAGATCTCCGCTGAAGCGATTGCCGAACTCGGCAGCAAAAAGGTCTTTGTCCCGGTCGGCTGGAAGACCACCGGCATCGAAGGTTCGGGTAAAACGACCGCGATCCCCTGGTTCCTTGACGCCCGCGCCCTTTACTACCGCACCGATGTGCTGAAAAAGGCCGGGGTTGCCCCGTCAGAGCTCGGCACCTGGGACTCTTTCAAGCGCGCGCTGAAAAAGATCTACGACGCCGACGTGGTGATCGAAGACCAGCCGGTAGCACCCTTAGGCCTCTCGGGCAAGAATGACTGGAACGTGATCCATTCCCTGGCCCCCTGGATCTGGATGGCCGGCGGCGATTTCCTGGCCCCGGACCGCAAGACCTGTGTGCTTGATTCCGACGCCGTGTTCAAAGGCGTTTCCTACTATATCAGCCTGGTGCGCGAGGATTTTGTTCCCCTGGAATACCTGGAGCTCAACACTGCCCAGGTCTCCGGCAATTTTAACGACGGCGCCTGCGCCATGTACTTTGACGGGCCGTATGAGGTCAAGACATTGACCCGGCCGGCCGCTGAAGGCGGAGCCGAAGGTTCGCTGACCTCGCGCAATTTCGCGGTCACAGGCTATCCCCAGGGCCCCAAAGGCCGGGTCACTTTTGTCGGCGGCTCCTCTCTGGCTATTTTCAAGCAGGCCAAGAACAAGGCCGGCGCCTTCAAAGTCCTTAAATACCTGATCCAGAAAAAGAACCAGGTCGAGTACGCCAAGATCTCAGGTTTCCTGCCGGCTCGTTTGGACGCTTTTGATGACCCCTATTTTGCCAACGATCCTAAACGCAAGATCTTCAAGTCAGCCGTGCTTTACGGCCGGACCTACCCGCCGATCCCGTCCTGGGGACTGCTGGAGCCGATCCTGACCCGGCGTTTCGGCATCATGTGGGACTATGTCACTTCCGGCGCCGATTATAATCCTGAGGAGATCCGCGAACAGCTTAAACTGGCCAAAAAAGAGGTTGAGGCAATACTTAACCAGTGAGAAATGCCGAATTGCAAATACCGAATGTTGAACTGACGTGTGCCTGCGGCACGCATATTATATATAAGTCGCGAAGCGACACCAAAATTCGGCATTCGTTATTCTGCATTAGGAATTAATTATGTGCGGCATCTTCGGTTATATCGGCAATAAAGAAGCGGTCCCTTTCCTCATGGAAGGCCTGAAGAAGCTGGAGTACCGCGGCTATGACTCGGCCGGCGTGGCCACGCTGGACAAGGGCAAGGTCTTTGTCTCCAAACGGGCCGGCAAGATCGCTGACCTGGAAGAATTGCTCAGGCGCAAGCCGATCAAAGGCCATATCGGCATCGGCCACACCCGCTGGGCCACCCACGGCAAGCCGTCCGATGCCAATTCCCATCCGCACGAGGACTGCACCGGAAAGATCGTCGTTGTGCACAACGGCATTATCGAGAATTATCTGGAACTGCGGCGCGACCTGGCCCAAAAAGGCCACAAATTCACCTCGGTGACCGACACGGAAGTGATCGCTCATCTGATCGAGGAAAATTACGCCGGCAACCTTCTGGAAGCTGTGGCCGTGACACTTAACCAGGTCCAGGGCTCCTACGCCCTGGCCGTGGTCTCTGAGCACGAGCCGGACAAGATCATCATCGCCCGCCACGGCAGCCCGTTGATCGTCGGTTTTGGCGAGAATGAATGTTACCTGTCCTCGGACATCCCGGCCATGCTCAAATATACCGCCGAGATCATCAAGCTGGACAACGGCGAGGTCGCTGTCCTGGCCAAGGATGAGCTCAAGGTCTTTGACCTACAGGGTAAGGCCGTGGCCAAGGAATCTGAGCTGATCTCCTGGGACCCGGAATCAGCGGAAAAAGGCGGTTACGCCCATTTCATGCTCAAGGAGATCCATGAGCAGCCCAGCGCCATCAGGAAAACGATCGAAGGACGCATCGAAGCGGAAAATCACAAGATCCATTTTGACGAGCTGAACCTGACCGATGATGAGATCAGGAAGATCAACCGGGTGGTCTTTACCGCCTGCGGCACATCCTGGCACGCGGCCCTGGTTGGCGAATACCTGTTCGAGCAGTACGCCCGCATCCCGGCTGAAGTTGAGTACGCGGCCGAGTTCCGCTACCGCCAGCCGATCATCGACCAGAACACCCTGGTCATTGCCATCACTCAATCCGGCGAAACAGCCGACACCCTGGGCGCGGTCTGGGAGGCTAAGGCCCGGGACGCTAAAGTGATCTCGATCTGCAATGTTGTGGGATCCTCCATTGCCCGCGAATCTCACGGTGTGGTCTACACCAACGCCGGGCCTGAGATCGGCGTGGCCAGCACCAAGGCTTTCACGACCCAGCTGACGGTCATCTACCTGCTGGCCATCCTGTTCGGCAAGCGCAAGGGCGTGGTCAGTGACAGCGAAGCCACTAAGCTGATCAACGACCTGATCGAACTGCCGGGCAAGATCGAAGAAGCGCTTTATCAGGAAGAGGCTGTCCAGCATGTGGCCGAGCGTTTCTACCGGGCGACCAACGCCCTCTATCTGGGCCGCGGCAAGGGCTTTCCCATTGCTCTGGAAGGCGCGCTCAAGCTCAAAGAGGTCTCCTACATCCATGCCGAGGGCTACCCCGCGGCGGAAATGAAGCACGGCCCTATCGCCCTAATTGACCATAATATGCCGGTGGTGGTATTGGCCCTGTCCGGCCGCAGGTATGAGAAGATCCTGGGCAATATCGAGGAGGTCAAGGCGCGCGGCGGCAAGGTCATAGCCGTGGCCTGCGAAGGCAACACTGATATCACGGAAAAAGCCGATGAGATCATCTACATCCCTCTGACCTCGGAAGCTCTCTCCCCGATCCTGGCGGTGATACCGCTCCAGCTCCTGGCTTATTACATCGCGGTCAAACGGGGTTGTCATGTCGATCAACCCAGGAATTTAGCCAAATCAGTTACCGTCGAATAAGCCCTTTTGACTCCACCCCGTAAAAACGGTAGAATTATGGTCTATGCCAAAGGTCAGCTACCATATATCAAAGGCTGATGAGTTCGTCATTACGAACTATAATTCGTCGCCGACCTTTGCCAGCTTTTTCCCGGGCATCGCCGGCATTTTCGGCTCGCCCATGTGGGTCTTCTACACCAATCGCGGCCAGGCTATCACCTCGGCCGGGGTGCACGACAAGGACGAGGCGATCATTGAGTTCCAGCCGGCCAATAAAGCATATCGCCGGGTCTCGCTGACAGGCTTCCGCACTTTTATTAAGGTCAACGGCCAGGTCTACGAACCCTTTGCCCAGACCAGCCGGCACCAGAACGAAATGCGCATCAGCCCGTACCAGCTGGTCATCTCAGAGACCAATCCGAAGCTCAAGCTCCGGGTAGAAGTGACCTATTTTACCGTGCCCAACGAGGCCTTCTCTGCCCTGGCCCGCAAGGTCAGCATCAGCAACCTGAGCGCTCAAGCCCGGCAGATCGAAGTGGTCGACGGTCTGCCGACCATTATCCCGCACGGCTTTACCAACGATTTCCTGAAACGCCTGAGCCAGACGATCCAGGCCTGGTGCGTAGTGGAGAACCTGGACAACGGCGCACCGTTCTATAAGCTGAAAGTCGCTCCGGCCGACGTTTCTGAGACCAAATATATCGAAAAGGGCAATTTCTATTTAGCTTTTGCCAATCTTGGCGGCAAGGACCAGGCAGTTGAGCTGATCGTCGACCCGAACGTGGTCTTTGGCCAGAATACCAGCCTGGAACAGCCCGGCAACCTGACCGAAAAGAAGCGGTTCTCTGTGGCGCCTGAGCAGCAAACCCAGGGCATCCTGCCCTCAGCCTTTGCTTTTAAGCGCTGCCGGCTCAAGGGGAAAGGGATTCTGGGGCTTTTCTCGCTCATCGGCCAGGCCGACAACGTTAACCTGCTGAACAAGCTGAAACAGCGGGCCTGCTCCAAAGCCTTTCTTGAGCAAAAAGCCGCAGAGAACAAAGCGCTGATCGACGGTATCTGTTCCAGCCTGGACATTGCCAGTGCCTCAAAAAGTTTTGACCTGTATTCACGCCAGACCTTCCTGGATAATGTCATGCGCGGCGGACTGCCCGTTTGTCTGGGCAGCAAGACCATGTATCTCTATTACCGCAAGCATGGCGACATGGAACGGGATTACAACGACTTTAAGCTGATGCCGACTTTCTTTTCCCAGGGCAACGGCAATTACCGTGATATCAACCAGAACCGGCGCAACGATATCTTTTTCAATCCTGAGGTGGGCGCGGATAATATCATCAGGTTCTTCAACCTGATCCAGTTGGACGGCTATAACCCCCTGGTGGTGCTGGGCAGCCGACTGCGGCTGGGCTCGACCGAGCAGGCCCAGAAGCTGGTGGCCGAACACATCAGTGAAGGCGGCGATCACTTAGCTGAAGCCCTGACCAGGCCTTTCATTCTGGGTTCTTTGCTCAGATTCCTTGAGGAATCGGGCATCAAGTACAGGACCTCGCGCCAGGCTTTCGCCGGCGCTTTATTAGAAACAGCGGACATCGAGGAGGACGCGGTCCATCACGAGGGCTACTGGATCGACCATGCCTTCTATAACACGGACCTGCTGGAAAGCTATGAGGCGCTCTTTCCGGAAAAGCTCTCTGCCCTGCTCTTTGACCAGAAAATATTCCATTTTTTTGACAACGAACATGTCGTCCTGCCTCGGCAGCAAAGGTACTGCGTGGCCTGCGGAACGGTCAGGCAATATCAAAGTGTGCGCCCCGACCTTGAAAAGCAGTCCCTGCTGGCCGGCCGCAAACAAAAGAAGAACATCATGCGCACAGAGCACGGCAAAGGCAAGATATATAAGACCACTTTACTGACCAAGATCATGACCATCGTGGCCAACAAAGCGGCCACCTTTGACCCTGAAGGCATCGGCCTGGAAATGGAAGCGGATAAGCCCGACTGGTACGACGCGCTCAACGGCCTGCCCGCGCTGATGGGCTCCTCGCTCTCAGAAACACTGGAGCTCAAGCGCCTGTGCAGCTACGTCCTTGACCATATGAGGCCGGGACAGAACCTCAGCCTGCCGCATGAGCTCAAGGAATTCATCGACCTGCTCCAGAAGGAACTGGCGGACCAGGACAGCTTCAGCTACTGGGAAAAGGCCAACGTGCTCAAGGAAGCCTATCGCCAGCGGACCAAACTGGGCGTAAGCGGCAGAGAAGAGAACGTCACGGACCAGTATGTGCGGGCTTTCCTGGAAGCGGTCAGGGATAAATGCGGCCGGGCGGTCAAACGCTGCTTGAGCCGCTATAAGAACTATTACACTTATTTTATCAATGAAGCAGTTGACTATGAGCTGGTCAACGATCAGATCAGGGTCAAGAAGTTCAAGCAGAAACCTCTGCCGTTGTTCCTGGAGGGGTATGTCCACGCGCTCAAGGTCGAGCGTGACAAAAAGATCCCCAAGCTGGTCAGTCAAAGCCCCTTGTTCGATAAAAAATTGAAGATGTACAAGGTCAATGCCTCACTGGAGGAAACTCCAATTGAGATCGGCCGGGCCAGGATCTTCACGCCCGGCTGGCTGGAGAACGAATCGATCTGGCTGCACATGGAGTATAAATATATGCTCGAGCTGCTCAAGGCCGGCTGCTGCGAGGAATTCTACGCCGATTTCCGCAACGTAATGATCCCTTTTCTTAAACCGGAGCTTTACAAAAGAAGCATTCTGGAAAACTCATCTTTTCTGGTCAGCAGCGCTCATCCGAACCAGAACGACCATGGCCGCGGTTTCGTCGCCAGGTTATCCGGCGGCGCGGCCGAGTTCATTGACATCTGGCTGCTGATGACCACCGGCAAAAATATCTTTTATCTCAACGACAATGACAAGCTCTGTTTCAAGCTGAACCCGGCCCTGCCTAAATGGCTGTTCCAGAACGGCAAATTGAGCTTTAAGCTTTTTGGCGAGATCGAGGTCACCTACCTCAATAATAAGAAGCGGAACACCTACGGTAAGGGCGTTAAACCCATTGCCTATAAGCTCTACACCGAGGATAAAGAGATCGATATCGACCAGCCGTTCGTCGGGCCCAAACACGCCGCCTTGATCCGCGACCGCCAGATCAAAAAGATCGTCGTGACGCTTGCTTAGCTCACATTTCCTTTATTAAGGAACCTGCGGCCGCATCTGCCTGCCGGCGAGGCAGGCGCCGCGGTTCCCATCCATCATCCCAGTACCCAGAACCAAAACCGTACCCCTTCATTTCACGTCATTTTTTTGCTATAATTATCCGGTTATGTTGCCATTCGGCGTTACCTATTATCCCGATCAATGGCCCAGAGAAACCTGGGACCGGACCTTTGCCGAGATCAAGCAGGCCGGCCTGAACATCATCCGTTTCGGCGAGATGGCCTGGGACTGGATCGAGCCTGAACCCGGCAAGTTCGAGTGGAAGGAACTGGACCGGGCCATGGACCTGTGCGCCAAGCACGGCATCAAGGTCCTGCTGGGTATACCGACCTCACAGGTGCCGGTCTGGTTCTTCAGAAAGAATCCCAACAGCCGGCCGGTGGCCCAGGACGGCTCGCTCTACCCGGAATACGGCCCCAGGCCCAACATCTGCAAGGATAATCCCGAATACCGCAAGCTGGCTGAACGCATGGCCAGGAAACTGGTCCAGCGTTACCGTAATCATCCAGCCCTGCTCTACTGGCAGGTCGACAATGAGCCGGTCTATCCGCCGCTTGACCACACCACGAGCAATGATTTCTGCCATTGCGAACATACCAGACAGGCCTTTATCAAATGGGCCAGGAAAAGATACGGCACGATCAAGCATCTCAACGAGGTCTGGGGCACCCGGTTCTGGACCTGCACTTTTTCCCGCTTTGAAGATATCAGAACGCCCAAGGCCGGCATCTGGGAAGCGGTCTCCCCGCATATTTTTCTGGATTGGTTCAGGTTCAAGTCGGAACGCATTCGCGACTGGGTGACAAAACTGGCCCGCATCGTCAAACAATACGACAAAAAGCACAAGGTCGGCACCAATGGCTTTGTCGGCATTGTCACCCGCGTGCCCGACCACAGTATTATCGGCGATGAACTGGATTTTTACGGCCTGGACATCTACCCCAAGGGCGGCAGGATGGCCCAGCGCGATCTGGCCTACATGTACGACATCTGGCGCAGCTTCTGCCGCGTGACAAATTGCGAATTCCACATCACTGAACTGCAAGGCGGCCAGAACGTGCGCTGGGGCGCTCCCGAGCATGTCGAAGGGCCGGAGATCAAGGGTTGGACTGAACTGGCGTTCAAGTACGGCGCGCAGGCCCTGCTCTACCATAACTGGAAGCCGCCGCTTTTTGGCGCTGAGACCGCCGGCTTTGGCATCCTGAAACCGGACGGTTCTCCCACCAAACGGCTGGAAACGATCAAGAACCTGGCTAAGTCGGTTAGGAAATTGAAAATAGAAAATAGAAAATCGACAATAGGAATAGCTTATCTGCGCAGCAGCGAGGTCGAGACCTATCAGGAACAGGGCCCGCCGCGCGGCATTGCCGGACAGTGGGAGCCGGTCCGCGTTGAGATCGGCCTGATGCATACACTGATGTCCATGCCGGGCGCTTATCAGGCTGTTTACAAACCGAACAGGCCGGTGGATTTTATTTTTGAGCGCGATCTGGACATCGGCAACCTGCCCTACAGGACCATCCTGATGCCCAATCCCTATCTCTTATCAGAAGAACAATACGTTAATCTGAAAAAATGGGTCAGCCGCGGCGGCACATTGATCACCGAATCGCGTTTCGGCCAGAAGGACCAGAACGGTCATCTCTATCCCAAACCTTTGCTTGAGGACCTGCTCGGCGTGGTCCATGAATACACGGAACCAACGGCCAAAGGCTTTTTTGACGGTCTGAAAGGCAAAGGCAAAAAGCCGCTGATCATCAAAAAGAAGGTCGGCAAAGGCAAAGTGATCTATGCCAACTTCAGCCTGTTCCTGGAGATCGCCAATGGCAGCAAGAAGTGGCTCAATTTAGTCAGGAGGAACGCTAAATGAAGTATGGGTTCTTTGACAAGGAAAAAAAGGAGTACGTGATCACGCAGCCGGACACTCCGCTGCCGTGGATCAACTATCTGGGCTGCGAAGAATACTGCGCGCTGTTCTCAAATACCGCTGGCGGCTACAGTTTTTACAAGGACCCCAAGGAAAGAAGGCTGCTGCGCTACCGCTACAACAACGTGCCCATGGACCGCGGCGGCCGCTACCTCTACCTGCGCGACAACCAGACCGGCGACTACTGGTCGACCTCCTGGCAGCCGGTGCTCAAAGATCTCAAAGACTATAAATATGAATGCCGCCACGGCCTGGGTTATTCAACCATAACTTCTGAATATTCCGGTGTTACGACCAAAGCGACCTATTTTGTGCCCCTGGGCGAGAACCTCGAGGTCTGGCTGCTCGAGGTCAAGTTCGAGCCGAAGAAGGGCGCCATGGGCCTTAAATCGCGCGACCTGTCGCTCTTCTCCTTTGTCGAGTTCTGCCTCTGGGACGCGCTCAACGATATGACCGATTATCAGTACAACCTCAACATCGGCCAGACCGAGGTCAAGGACAATATCATCTATCATATCAGCCGCTACCGCGTTTCCCACGACGTGGTCGGCTACTTTGGCTGCGCTAATGCTCAGGCCAAAGGCTATGACACCCAGCGCAAGGATTTCATGGGCAATTACGGCGATTGGTCAAAGCCCCGCGCCGTGGCCGAAGGCAAGATGAACAATTCTCTGGCCCTGGGCTGGTCGCCGGTGGGCTCGCAGATGTTCAACTTCAAGCTCAAGGCCGGCGAGACCAAGACCTTTATCTTTGTCCTGGGTTTTACCGAGGATATCAAGGAGCCGTTGGTCAAGGTCAAGAAGTTCGAGGACCCCAAGGTCATTGAAAAAGAGCTGAAAAAATTGGCCGAATACTGGGACGAGAACCTGAACAAGATGTCTTGCCAGACCGAGGACCCGGAGCTGGACCTGATGGTCAACACCTGGAACCAGTACCAGTGCCGCACCACTTTTAACTGGTCGCGCTCAGCCTCTTATTATGAATCAGGGATTGGCCGCGGCATGGGCTTCAGGGATTCCAACCAGGACACGCTGGGCTTTGTCCACATGATCCCGGAAAAGGTCAAACAGCGGATCATCGACCTGGCCAGCAACCAGTTCGAGGACGGCTCGGCCTATCACCAGTACTCGCCGCTGACCAAACAGGGCAACGGCTCAGGCTACGGCGACGACCATCTCTGGCTGACGGTCTCAGTTCCCTCCTACGTCAAAGAGACCGGCGACATCCGCTTCCTGGAGCAGGAAGTTCCCTTTGTCGGCGGCGAGAAAGACACTATCTACGAGCACATGGCCCGGGCGATCGATTTCTCCATCACTCACACCGGCCCGCACGGTCTGCCTAAGATCTATTTCGCCGACTGGAACGACTGTCTCAACCTGTGCAACAGCGGCAAGGATAAAGCTGAATCGGTCATGATCGCCCAGATGGTGGTCTACGGCGCCAAAGAACTGGCCAGAATGGCCGAGCTGATCGACAAGCCTGAGGACGTCAAAAAATTTAATGGGATCGCCGACAACATGGCCAAGACCATCAATAAAGCGGCCTGGGACGGCGGCTGGTATATCAGGGCTTTTGACGAGGATGAGGAACCGCTGGGCTCAAGCAAGAACAAGGAAGGCCAGATCTACCTGGAAACCCAGGCCTGGGGCGTTATTTCCGGCACCGCGGAAAAGGACCAGGCGCTCAAATGCATGGACGCAGTCAGAAAGCAGCTCTGGACCGAGCACGGCATCATGCTGATGACCCCGCCTTACTCCAAGTTCATCCCGAAATACGGCAGCATCGGCGTTTACCCGCCGGGACTGAAAGAGAACGGCGCCATCTTCTGCCATCCCAATCCCTGGGCCATGGTGGCTGAGTGCATGATCGGCCGCGGTGATATCGCTTATGAATATTACAAAGCGGTCCAGCCCGCGGCGCATAACGAGATCGCCGAGTTGTACAAGACAGAG
Organism: Candidatus Saganbacteria bacterium; assembly: GCA_016932255.1. GTDB lineage: Bacteria > Margulisbacteria > WOR-1 > O2-12-FULL-45-9 > O2-12-FULL-45-9 > JAFGDE01. The sequence goes on along the minus strand of JAFGDE010000010.1, from coordinate 911 downwards.
CCGTATGTTTATTGTCAGATGATCGCGGGCAAGCCGCATAAGGATTTTGGCGAGGGTAAAAATTCCTGGCTGACGGGATCCGCCTGCTGGAACTTTATCGCGGTCTCGCAGTGGATCCTGGGCATCCGGCCGGATTATAAAGGTCTGCTCGTTGATCCCTGTATCCCCAAGTCCTGGAAAGGCTTCCAGGTCAAGCGTGTTTTCCGCGGCAACACCTACTACATCACAGTCAGGAACCCGGAAGGCGTGTCCAAGGGCGTCAAGTCATTGACCCTGGACAACAAGAAGCTGGAAAGCAATCTCATCCCGCCGGACCTGCCTGGCCGGCAGGCAGGAACGACCACAGGCAATGAGCATCACGTTGAAGTGATCATGGGGTGATTGGGTTCTAGGTTCTGGGATCGATCAGAGGGTATCTGCGGCTTGGCTGGCGGCCATTCCGGCCAGCTGGCTGATCGCCGCCTGAATGTAGGGGTCGCTGTAATCGATCTCTATCTCCTCACCTGACAGAGCCCCGATCACCTGCTGCAGTGCGGCATATGATCTGGCCTGTTCTTCCTGGATGGCCGAGACGGTCTCGCTGTTCATGCCCAAAATATGATGCATCAACGCTACCTCATCGATGTTGTGATCCTCGCCAAGCAAGACTCCCGGCAAGTTGACATCGATCGTTGGCAAAGCTCCGGCCGCTCTGGTCCGGTCAACCTCAGCGTCAACACTGTGAACATAATCGATCGCTTCATCAAAATCATGTTCCAAGGCGCCGGTAAGCTCCACAAACAGCCCTTCTCTCTCTTCGATCCGGCTATGCTCAAAAAAGGCGTTGCGGCCGTCAAGCACATATTCATTGTCCAGATTCGGTGTGCCATCCTCGTTCATCAAGCCCAGGGCCTGGTACCAGGGGGTTTCAG
>JAFGDE010000009.1 GCA_016932255.1 Candidatus Saganbacteria bacterium | reverse complement strand
TCGCCGCCGGCATCATTCCGTTCCTCTTCCCTGGCCTCTTCTTGAGCTTCTGCCTCGGTCGCCCCTTCGCTCTCAGCCACACTGTCGACCGCTGCTTCAGCCGCAGCCGCGACCTCAGCGCCGGCATCGGGCGCAGGTGCGGCCGGCAGAGAGGCATCGACCACGCCGGTGTCTGAGGCCGCTCCAGGCGCGCTTTCAGCGCTTACCTCTGTGGTAACGGCCGGCTCAGCCAGTTCAGGCGCGACATCGCCCTGGTCCGGAGTAGCGTAAGATCCTTCCGCAGTAGTGGGAGAACCTGTCTGGGTCATTTCCTGGAGCTCGGCTTTCTGGACAGCATTGGCCACAGCGACTACGACAGAGGCCAGGCTGATGAGCGACTGGACGCCGGCCAGCCAGGCCTGGCGGGTCGCCTCTTCCATCTTGTTCTGGCGGTCGCACATGACCTCAAGCGCGCTCTTGAGCGAATCAAGGATGCTCAGGGCCACCTGCTTGTAATTGTCGATCGATTCGCGGCCAAAGGTCGCTTCAGCATAGCGCTTGCCGGTCATGCGCGCCCTGACCTGCTCCCTGGCTGCTGAGGCGATCGACCGGGCCACGGCCAGGGCTTCCTGGATGTTGAATAATTTGCTCATCGCCTCTGACTGCGAGGCCGCGCTGGCGGAAACCGTATGATAACTGCCGTTCAGCTCCTGCATCAGTTCGCTGTTCATCTGCGTCATGATCTCTATTTTAAGCTGATCAAGTTTGTCCTCGATCGAGCTGGTATTGTTTGTCACCATCCCGGTCTTGTCGACAGTGGTCTTGGCGTTATAGTTCTCGTAGTTGCCCAGATCGCTGCCGGCCGTCATGATGCTCTGGACCAGGCTGGCCAGGTTATTGACCAGTCCCATCAAGGCCGAACCGACACTAGCCAGCGCGCCGGCCAGGGCATTGCCGGCAGCACCGCCGGCCATACAGCCGAAGCTGGTCGCGGAAAGGACAATATTGGCGATCATTACGCCTAAAGCGACGTTATAGGCTTTCTCGGCATCGCGCGCGCGGTTCAATATCTCGGTCCTGGATTTAAGGTGGGAAACAATGCTGTTGGCCAGTGACATCGTGCCGCGGAAATTCGCCGCGATGACCTGCTGGGCAAGCTCGCCGGATTTGCCCGGATTGATGCCGGTAAATTCCTGTTTAACAATGGCCCTGAGCTCTGCCTTCATGGCTTTGGCCTTGGCCACGGCTTCCTTGATCGCGTAAATGATGCCCAACCTGGCGTAGATCTTTGCCGCCAGGCCGAAGTCAACAGCAGAATAACCGTCACCGGCTGAAACGATACCCTGGCTCAACAGGGTCTGATAAGCCTCTATTTCGGCACGCTCAAGCTTCGCCTCAATAGAATTTGTCCCTTGCTTTTGCAGCAATTTCTCAAGCTCTCGCTGGCTTTCCGGACCGATATCCATGCCCTTATAATTATCCTGCGACATCTGAACGAACTGATAGATGCTGGAAGCCAGTGTGCCGCCGATCGCCGCGCCGACCAGGGCCATGGCCCCGTTACCGACGCCGACCGCCGCGCCGAGTATAGCGCCGCCAACGTTGCCGACAATGCTCCAGATCAGGCCATCCCAGGCCTTATCCGTAGCGATCTCACGCTGTTTGGCGATATTCTTGGCCTGGATGACCTCGCTGTGCTGGAACTTGAGCGCTGACAGCACCATTTGCCGCTGCAGGACAATGTTCTCGACCGCGTTCTGCAGCAGTGCCTCGCCTGAATCGGGCGTTGATTTGCCGGTAATTTCCGCTTTAACGATACGGCGCAGGTCGCGGGCATTCCTGATCATAGAGAAGATGCAGCGGATGGCGTTGTCCAGGATCAATTGCTTGGCTTCGTATGCCGCAAACTTGGCTGAATCAAAATAATAATATTCATCACTGCTCTGGCCGATGACGTTATCCGTATTGCTGGCATTGGCCATGTTCTGTTCCTGAGATGCCTCAATATCATTGAGCACGCCGGTGATCGAATCGTCTTCGCTCTCGCTTGTCCGCGGATCATAGTTCGCCTCAAGCGGATCGTAGCCGTCCAGGTCACTGGCAACATCAGTGGCCCAGGCGTCAAGCACAGCCTTGGCAATGGCCACGACCGCCAGCACCGCCGCCACAATCAACGGGGAACCGGAACCATAGGTCAAACAGGTCACAACGATAGAAAGGGCCAGGATGATCATAGAAGCGGCAAAGGACAGCAGCCTGATCGGCTGGGCTTTACGCAGCTGCTCCAGCTGGTCAAGCGTCCTGACGGCGTTGTTATGCAGCTGGGCTTTGAGCATGAAGCATGAAGCGGTCGCATCAAAGATCGAGAGGGTCAGGCCAAGCGAGGCCTCAGCTGAACGCATGAGCAGTTCGGCATCATTGCTGACACCGGTCAGCCCGGTCATTTCCTGGCGGACGGTGTTGTACAGGTCTGATTTGGAGAGACGTACGGACAGCTCCATGCGCTGGGCATTCTGCATGGCCACGATGGTGCCGCGGTAATTGTCGATCATCTGGGCCAGATCGACCTCGCTCATGTACTCGGAGCCGTCCATGACATCGTAATCATCACTGCAATTGGCCACGATAGCCCAGATGCCGATACCAATAATGCTGCCGCAGAACGCCTCGATCGCGCCAAAAACGCTGATGGTCGAGGAATCCGGCAATTCAGCCAGTTTATCACGGGCATCCTGGAGCTTTTCATCAGCGACCTCATTGAGCTCGTCGATCTTTTCATCGAACTTTTTCAGCGCATCGATCATGCCCATGGCGCCGATATCGCCGGCAGCCGCGCTTTCCTTAAGGAATTCCATCAATGAGCGGACAACTTCCTGCATTGCCGCCAGGGCTGATTTGGAAGCCTCAAGATATTCACAGGTTTCCTGCAGGGCTTTTTCCTGGGTCTCGATATCGCCTTTGCCGCCGGTTATAAAGTTCGCGGTATCCGCACCGCAGCCTTCGTTCTCCGCCTGGATCTCATCTAGTTTCTGCTGATAGATCTTTTGGTTGCGGTCATTGATCTGTTTAAAGAGGGTGCTGATAGCGGTGCCGACAAGTTTCTGGATCAAGCCCATCCTGCGGGCATAGACTTCCTTGTATGAGTTCTTGCCGTCCTCGACCTCAATAGGCACTTCAGTGAGCGTTTCCTCAACAATGGCCCGGCATTCGGACGGGCTGGACATCATGATCATCATACAGCCCATGGTATTGGCTTTCTTGAGCAGTTTCATCTGCCAGGCCAGCAAGGCCTCGGCATCAAGCTCCCAGTAGCCGTCGGAGTTCTGGGTCATGAAGTCTTCATCATCAAAACCAAAGACATCGTCCATGAGGCTGTCTTCATAAGATTTGAGCGCGTCATAGGCGCCTGACCAGCCGGAATTCGAGGTGCCGGAGGAGCCGGAAGTCCCTGAAGAACCGGAAGTCCCCGAGGGCTCTTCCGTGCCACCGCCACCGCTGCCGCCGACCTTTTCTTCGTACTCAGTGGTGTTCTCGATGTACTGTTCCTCGTCCTCGGACCCGGAACTGCATCTGATAATAGCCTCAGCAACGGCCGATGAAGTGCAATATAGCCCGCCGGAGATCTCAGCAGTGTCGGCCGCTTCAAGCCCTTGCATCTGGATGGAGTTATTAATGAGATACTCAGGCTCAGCGCCGGCACCAGCAACCTGGTCCTGCATCTGCTCCTCAGCTATTTGTTGGGATTGTGATACATCTCCGACATTAACCATTCTACTTATATATCGTAATCAGCAGGGTAAAACTTGCATAGAAATAAGCTGGTTTTTGGGCTAATTAAAGGGGAATTTAATAGGCTTTAAACAACGATAGCCATGGGCTGATACCCAACAGCATGCTGCTCTTCAGGCATTACGGGAATAGCTGCTGGTTCGATCCCATCAGTACCGCTTGTTTCATCAGTCACCGGCTCATCTGCTTCTGGTTCTGCGGCAGCTGCCTCTGGTTCTTCCGTAACTTCCTCTGATTCTTCTGCAACTTCTCCTGATCCTTCTGCAGCAGCTTCTTCAGGGCTCTCATCCTGGCTAACAGGGGCCGGCGTGATCTCGATATCTTCCACGGTCAGTTCAGGCTGGCCAGGCACAGCGCCAGGTAGATGCGGGACCAGGGTGCCTGAAGCAGCTGAATGGGTCGTTGAACCCGGTGTGTGGGTCAAGACCTGCGGCAGGTCCCTGATAGCGGCCTGGATCTCGACCTCGGTATAATCAGAACCGTCTTCATGGGTGGCCGAGCCATCGATCATGCCCAGCACCTGCTGGAACTCCTCAGACTCATAATCAGCGTTGTCGATCTTCTGGTTCAACTCAACATTATCGCCAGCAGCTTCCCGCAGCAGGCCGACAGAATCAGAGAATCCTTCAAGAGCCTCAAGCTGTTCGTCGGAAATGGTCTCTCCGGCGATATAGGACGTAAAGACCGTGTTCAGGAAATGCCGCGCGGCCAGAGGGTCCCGCAGGCCGTAACGCTCGGCAGCCAAGCCGGGCTTGCCATGTTCATCCTCGACCTGTTCATTGAGCCGGCCCAGGGTCAACAGGCCGATCATGCTCAGGACGTGTCTGGCGCGCAAAGCCGCCGGCCCGCTGCCGGCTGCAGCGTCCTGCAATCGAATAACCGCCTCGACCATAGCATCTTCAAGCCGGCCCTGATCAGTGCCCGGCAGGTCATCGATATTAACGATGCCCAGCCGGCGCAGGGCCTGGAGTGCGTGCTGGTAATTAATGCCGTGGACCAGGTCGCGTATCCCTTGCTCGCTCAGGGACATCATGTACTGGAGCAGCTGCTCCCTCGGCACGATGGTGATATTTTCCCATCTGGCAAAACGGTCAAAATTCACTCCGGTGATCTCGGTATAGAAGCGGAACTGCTGCAAATAGCTGGCCAGGTGCCTCAGGTCCTTGACAACGAACTCGCCTTCAGCCGCGCCTGTACCCAGCTGGGTATTGCCCTGATCAAAGCCGATCATGGCGTTCCAGGCCTCTTCGGTCATGTCATCAAAACCGGTGGCCTCGCGGAACTCATCAAAGGTCAGCTGGCCGGGAGTTTCATCTTCCGGCCCCATCTGGGCGACCAGCGCATCAGCAATGGCGCCGTTGTTCTCGTCGCCTTCGTTGGTCAGGGGATCCCATTCACGCACGACCAGAAGAGCCGAGGAGCGTGAATACCGGGGATCGCCAACCTGATCAGGCTGGCTGCTGGCAGCCGCGGTCACAGCCGGCGCAGCCGTCGCGTGAGCTGTTGCTCCTGGTACTAATATGCCGTTAGGGCCGGTCATGGCTTACTTGGCCTCCTTGGTGCCTAAGATCTGGTCGTATTCCTGCTTCTTAGTCTCAAATTTGCCTTTAAGTTCCTGGTACTTCTGTTCAGCAACCGCTGTTCTTTGACGCGCCCTCTTTCTGGCGGAACGGGCGATCAGGAAATTCACTATGCTCTGCAGCAGGGCAAAAACGCCCAGCGCCAGGAAGAAAGTGAACCAATTAAAGTTTTGAACGATAAATTCCCACATTTTAATAAGTCCCTGTTAAAGATGATGGAATGCCTGTTCCGGGAGCGGTCTCGCTTCCACCAGCACCCGGCAGGACATCAGCCGCGGCTGTGTCCGGCTGCTGCACATCAGGCGCCTCACCGGCAACATCGTATAACCCGAACAGGCGGCCAATGCCGTAAGCCATCCATTCAAACAGCGAGCCGCGATGCGACTGCTGATAGCCATTATTATCATAACAAACAAAAGCATCTTCAGCATCCCGGGTGCTGGTGCCGCCGATCGCGTCGCAGCCGGCCTGGCCGGCCTGGCCGACTTCCGAACGGAACCTCTGATCAGGATTGAGATGTCTGGTGGTGCCGGTCCTTGACGCATCAGCAGTACCAACCGTGCTGACGCCGACCGGACTTACTCCCCAAGTTGTCATGAGCTACTCCTCCCTCTACCTAACTATCGTATCAACAAGCCGATAACTTGCATAAAAAAGCATAATTTACTATCTCTCATTGAATACTATCGGGATCAGCGGCAAATAACTTGCATGGGGCTTATGATTATTTTTTTTCAGCGGCTCGGTCCAGGGTATCGATTGCCTCTGTGATCCGGCGGTCAAATTCAGCGACCGACCGGTCAAGCTGACGCAGGCCTTGCCTGGCCCGTGAAGAGCGGCTTGAATAAACGATCATCCAAAGACCTGTTAAAATAAGCATAATAACAAGAAAAATGATTATTCCCCAAAATAACACTATTCAATCCCCTTCAAACGGTAATTCACCCTGATAAAGCCTTGTGAGCCTGGCCATGACCGTATCGACCGATCCCAGCTCAGCCGGCGTAACAGGCTCATGAACGGTTATCTCGATCGCCCCGGGCCAGAGCAGGACACTGCCCCGTTTGATCAGCTTTTTTGTGCCGGTCACAACCAAAGGCAGCAGGGTCGCTCCGGCCGATCTGGCTACGCTTATCTCTCCCGGCTTGAACTCGCTGACTCGGCCGTTAAAACGCCTCAGGTTCCTGGGATAGAACAAGACAGCCTCGTTCTGTTTCATCGCTGCCATCACTGAAACTGCAAAGCCCAGCGGACCTCCAAGTTTTTTTCCCGCCGGGATACAGCCGATGGCCTTAAGCAGCCAGCCAAAGAAAGGTATATAAAATATATTCTCGGCAGCGACAAACCGCACCTGGCGCGGCAATGAGATGATCAAGGCAAAGGTGGATAGCAGGTCCGGTTTATTGGCGATCAAGATCTCCCTGTTCACCAAGCCGACTTTTTGGCCGCTTTTTAATCTTATCCTGAAAAAACTTATAAAGAAGAGCAGCCTGAGCAGCAGCTTGGCCAAAGCGTAATTGAAAGCCCTGCCCCTGTTAGGCAGCAGATTGGCCGGCAGCGACAAGATCAGCACAAGCAGGATCCCAAGCTGGATATAGACCCAAAAGAACAATGAGAACAGGAATTTTAATATGATCATTTGGCCGCATTATAACAAAAAAAAGAGGGGCGCGCCATCTGCCTAGAACGCCCCCCAAAATTAGATAGTAGAAAGCAGTGAGTAGAGATTTGCGGGAAGCCCCCCTACTCCTTAATAATGCTCGCCTGTCTGGTATCGGTCGGATTGTCAAAAGCCAGCGAGATCGCTATGTAATGAACAGGCTCGGCTTTTTTCAGATAAGCATAGTCAATGCCAACACCATTGAGGCTGACGCCTATCCCGCCGGTCGTATAGTCGCCGTCGCGTCCGACCCTTAAGGCCAGCTCCGGCATCAGTTTAACTTCCACACCAGCGGCGCCTGTTTCCAGGCTGATGATCAAAGAATCATTAAGAAGCCTGCCGGCGATGCCAGCTGACATGGTCGGGCTGGACGGTTCTGAACTGTCCTCCAGGGCCGACCCAGCAGCAAGAATATTCCTGACGCTCATGCCGCAGGAGATATGATCATTAGGCTGAAAAACAGCGGCCAGGTCAAGGTCCAGGCCTGAATCAGATCTGCTGGTCAGGCCTTTGGCGTTATTGATCTTGGAACTGACAAATTTGACGTTCGTGCCCAGGGACAAGCGTCCCATGAATTTCGGCACGACCATGAAGTCATTGAGCTGCCTGCCGTAGGACAAAACCAAGGTCTGGTTTAAATTCTTGTTCGAAGCGTCCCCGGCATCTACCAGCTCCGATGATGTTTCCAGGTCTTCAATAATGTAAGATGAGCTGATGTAGCCTACACCGAAACTGCCGTAAGGCGTGTTTTCGACCCCGCCCAGGATGGTATATTCACTGCCTTCCGAGATCTTGGTCGAAATAGCAGCGACCTCGCCCTCAATATAGCCGATACCGGCCGGGTTGAGAAAAATGGCATTGGCATCGTCCGCCAGCCCGGTAAAAGCGCCACCCATGGCGATCGGCCTGGCACCCATGTTCTCTTGCGCGAAACAGACAGAAGTGACGATCAAAATGGCAGATAGCAGAACAAGAAACTTTTTCATTAACTTATTCCTCCTTGGGAATTGATCGGTCTTACACTGATATTATCGTAATTCAGGCGCTTGAACTTGCATGAGGAGCAAAAGGAAGATATTACATTATTATATTAATTATCAGATTATGGAGTTGGGCTGAAGCCTGCTGTGCTGCGGCAGGTTGGCCCCTTTCCTGACTATACAACGGTTGGACAAGATCGAGCCTTCCGCGATCCTGGCACCTTCCTCAAGATGGCACCAGTTGCCAATGACCGAGCGCTCGACCTGGACCGCTTTGCCGATAATGGAATCCGACCAGATCACCGAACCGGTGATAATGGCATTATCACTTATGGTACACTTATCGCCAATGACCGCATCCCTGATATAAACGTCCTTGCCGATCTTGCAGCGATCGCCGATGACCACGGAACCTTCGAACCTGGCCGAGCGGTCAATCTTCTCGCGGGCGCCGATCCAGGTCGATCTTGAGACCCGGCGGCCCGGCACCCTGATCTGCAGCGCGCCTTTCATCGCGTCATAGCAGGAAGCGATGTATTTATCAAGACAGCCGACATCGCTCCAGTATTCGACCATGGGATAACCGAACAAGGCAGCCTTTTCAGCCACCAGCCTGGGGAACAGCTCCTTGCCGAAATCATAAAAGCCCTTGGGCATCATCTTAAGAACCTCTGGTTCGATCACATAAACGCCGGCATTGACCAGATCGCTCTTGGCTTCCTCCTGAGAGGGTTTTTCCTGAAAACCAGTGACGCGGTTGGCCTGGTCAGTGATGACTACGCCAAACTGAGTAACATCGTCCATCCTGGCCAAACTGATGGTAAGGAGCGCCTTTTTCTTTCTATGGAAATCGACAAGCCGTTTAAGGTTGATGTCCGTCAGCGCGTCTGATGACATGACCAGGAAGGTTTCTTTGATATCCGCGATATCGACCGCCATGCGGCGCACGCCGCCGGCTGTGCCCAGAAGCTCTTTTTCATAAGAATAGGACAGATTGACGCCGAGCCAGTGGCCGTCGCCGAAATAGTTCTCGATCTGTTCCGGATGATAATGGATATTGGCCGTGATCTCCCTGAAGCCGTGGCGCTTGAGCAGTTCGATATTATGCTGCATGGTCGGCAGGTTGACGATCGGCACCATAGGCTTAGGCACCGCCAGGGTCAGCGGTTCCAGGCGGGTGCCGTATCCCGCCGCCATTATCAGTGCTTTCACTTACTTACCACCCCGCTCGATCTTGTCGATGCGCCGCTTGTGCCGCTCCTCTCCGGAAAATCCTGTCTTGAACCAGACATCAACGATCTCCCCGGCCTGTTCAGGCTTCAATTTCCTGCCGGCCAGACAGAGAACATTGCAATCGCCGTGCTCCCTGCTCTGCTTGGCCGTGTAAGCATCATAGGCCAGGACCGCCCTGATGCCGGAGACTTTATTGGCCGTGATGCAGGCACCGACACCCGAGCCGCAAATAACGACCCCCCGCTCAAACTCGCCTTTGGCCACGGCATCAGCTACGGGATAAACATAATCAGGATAATCGACCGAAACTTCGGAATCAGTGCCGTAATCCCTGACCTGAAAACCCTTTTTTTGGAGCATTTCTTTGACCTGCTGTTTGAGCTTGAAGCCCGCGTGATCGGAACCGATAGCAACTTTCATCCGATAGCCCTCCTCATCTCTTTTACCGCCTGGCGCAGTCCAACAACGACCGAGCGGGCAATTATAGAAAATCCGATGTTCAATTCCTCGACCCCGGCCAGCCTGGCAATGGCCCGGACATTGCGGTAATCCAGGCCATGGCCGGCATTGACCCGCAGGTCTTTAGCTCTGGCCTGCTTTGTAGCCAGCTTGATCTTGGCCAGTTCCCGCTTGAGCGGGCCTGGCCTCCCTCTGACGTAAGCGCTGCGGGCGTATTTTCCCGTGTGCAACTCAATGAAATCAGCCTGCAGCAAGGCCGCGGTCTTGACCTGTTCTTTCTCCGGATCGATGAACAGGCTGACCGTTATTCCGGCAGCCTTGAGCTTATTAATGAACGGCTTAAGCCGGCGATAATGCCTGACAACATCCAGCCCGCCTTCGGTCGTTATTTCCTGGCGCTTTTCCGGCACCAGGGTGACCATGTCCGGGCGCAAGCCCAAAGCGATCCTCAGCATCTCCGGCGTGGCCGCCATTTCAAGATCAAGCCTGGTCCTGAGCCGGTGCAGACGTTTAACGTCAGCATCATTGATATGCCGCCTGTCCTCGCGCAGATGGCAGACAATGCCGTCAGCGCCGCCCGCGATCGCCTCTTTGGCCAGTGCCACCGGATCAGGAAAATCCTCCCTGCGGGCCTGGCGCAGAGTTGCAATATGATCGATATTCACACCTAAGCGCAACTTCGAACCTTTAACGGCCAAGAATAACTCCCTTCAGACCTCTTTATGGATCAGACAAACGGCGTGAGCTGCCACACCCTGACTTTTGCCGGTAAAACCAAGGCCTTCCTCTGTCTTTGCCTTTACGCTGACCAGCTCAAGTCTGATCTGGAGCGTGCTGGCAATATTGGCCTTGATCTTTGCGACATGCTGGGCAAGCCTCGGTTCTTCCAGCACGATGGTTGAATCGATATTATTTATCGCCCAACCGCGGTTGCGCAATAGCTCGCGAACGAACTCCAGCAGTTTCAGGCTGGCAATGCCTTTATATTTTTCATCACCGGGCGGAAAATGGCTGCCAATATCACCTTCCCCGGCCGCGCCAAGCAACGCGTCAATGATGGCATGGACCAGCACATCGCCGTCCGACCAGCCAAGCAGGCCGGTCTTGTGCGGGATATCCACGCCGGCCAGGATAAAAGGCCTGCCTTTGACCAGCCGATGCACATCGTAACCGTAACCGACACGCATTAAAAGACCTTTCCGATCAGCTTTAGTTTCTGCTCCATGTCGACAAGCAGTTTCATCCACTCGATATTGTAATAAATAGGATTGGTGAAATCAGTGTAGCGGCCTGAATGCAGGACCTGCCAGATCGATCTAACAGCATCCTCAACAGTGACTTTAGGTTCGAACCCGGTGACCTGGCTGATCTTGTCTCCCGCTACCCGGTAACTGCGGGATTCTTTTGAGCCAAAAAGGACATTGACCTCAATTTTCTGCTTCGGCTTAATGATCTCTGCGATCCAATGGCCCAGTTCAAGGATACGATAGTTCTTGTGCACCAGGTTAAAGACCTGGCCTTTGACCTTATCATCAGGAGCTTGCATCATAGCAATATGCGCTTCTGCTACGTCATTGACGTCCACCAGCGGCCGCCAGTTGTCACCGGCGCAGTAGACGTGTATACGGTCGCTGGCAAAGGCATCCTTGGTCATGGTATTAGCCACCAGGTCCCAGCGCATTCTGTTGGAAAAGCCAAAAACAGTCGCCTGCCTGAGCATGACCGGGCAAAAAGCAGCGCTGACCAGTGAACGCAAGCCGTTCTCCGCGTCCAGCTTGCTCTGGGAATACTCGGATTGGGGGTTGGTCGAATGATCTTCGTCGGCAATATCGTCAACATGAAACCCGTATATAGCGCAGGAAGAAGCAAAAGTGAACTTTTTAACGCCTTTTCTCTTGCAGGCTTCAGCCACCCTCATCGTGCCTTCAAAATTGATCTCCTTATTGGCTTTCGGGTCGAATTCCGCTGTCGGATCGTTGGAGAGCGAGCCAAGGTGCATGACGCACTTGACACCGTCTAAGAGATCCGGATCGAACTGACGCACATCCCCGGCCTTAAGCTCGATCTTGCCGCGAATATCAGCCAGGGCTGAGTCGCCAAAGTAAAGCTTATCAACAACCCTGACTTTTTCCCCTTTTTCCAGGAGTTTTTTGACTAAAACAGAACCAATATAGCCGGCACCGCCGGTCACCAGAACGATATCTTTAGCCAATAGAACACCCCTCTATCGCGGTCATTATAACATAGACCCGGGACATCAGTATAGCTTCAATCGATAAAAGACCAGGGCAGCGTATTCCCAGAGCACTTGCTGACTGTCCTCATGCCTGGTCCACCAGCGCTCAAGCCTGAACTTAGGCTCCCGCGCCGGCCAGGAGATCACTTTTATCCCTTCCCTGCCAAAGACCTTGTTGAAAACCCTGTAGGCCCGGCGGCTATGTGTCGGTGATGTGACCAGGATGACTGAACCGGCCTTGATCTTTTTGACGGCCTGTAAACTGAAGAGCGCGTTGCCGATCGTTGATTCAGACTCCTTTTCCAGCAGGATATCACGTGAGGGAACGCCAAGCGTGAGGGCCTGTTTTTTCATCCAATCAGCCGCTGACAGCTCCCAGGCCAGCGGCCCGCCCGAGAGCAAGACCTTTGGCGCGTATTCCTGATGGTAAAGCCCAGCCGCTTCCCTGACGCGTTCACCATTATTATCGCCGCCCAACACGATGATGCAGTCAACAGGCGCAAGATCATGGCGCACGATCAGCCAGCTGGCAGCCGACTCAAGAATAAAAGGATATAACAGGCATGCCCCCAGGAGAACCAAGCCAGCCAGAAGGAGGGCCAGACCGCAGCGTCTCATTTTCAGCGCGGCGACCTCAGCAGGGAGCGCAGGATGAACTTCGGATTTTTGGCCATGCCCATAAGCAGCGAACCGATCGTCGGGTAGGTCCTGGGATTAAAGACCAGGCTCCAGAGGATCGAAGAATGGTTCTCAAAATCGCCGATCTTCTCTATCAGCGTGGCATTGTCCTTAACATAAGTGAAGACCTTTTTCAAGACATTATCATCCATATTCTCCAGCACATTACGGGTCAGCAGACAGATCCTGATCTCCTGCTCGAATTCCTCTTTCCAGCGGCGGTCATAAAGTCCCAGATCGTTCTCTTTGATCGCTTCAGCCAGCAGCTCTGCGGACTTGATGCCGTAATAAATTCCTCCGGAAGTGATCGGTTTGATCTGGCAGGCCGCGTCTCCTACCAGCGCCGCCTGGCCTTTGACCAGCTGGCAGGTACCGATCGGGATAGCGCCGGCATTCTTTTCAAGTACCTCGCCCTTATACCCTATCTTCTCAATAAAACCGTTAAGTTCCTGATACGGGTTCGGCGAGATCGTGCCGATCCTGACCGTGCCATTGCCCTCGGGAATGACCCAGGTGAACAGCGAGAACGGCTTGACATAATGGACCTCGACCATGTTCTGATGTCTGGGTTCCAGCTTGATCCGGTACTGGTAGCCGCGGTATAGTTTCATGTCGGAAGAGAATTCCAGCGATTTTCTGACGCGGGAGTTCGGCCCGTCAGCCCCGATGACCAGATCGGCATAATATTCCCCGTTATTGGTCTTGAGGATAAAGCCTGACTTGATCTGGCTGACCTGCTGAACATGGGTATTGAACTCAACGCGCAACCCCTTGCTCAGCTCCTGATCAAAGACAGCGCGATCAATGATATAAGCGACCCGGCCGCGGTTGAGAACAAAGGAGGAACCATTGAAGTGCACATGCGAACCGTCGATCGTATTCTGAATGGACTTTTGAGAGATCGGGAACCTGGTCTCCTCGAATATCCCCCGGCCGACAATGCCGGCGCACTGAACAGGCCGGCCGATCTCAGCATGCTCTTCCAGGAGCAATGGATCAAAACCCTGCTGTTTCAACAACTGGCCCAGATAACAGCCGACCGGCCCCGCCCCAACTATGATTATCTTTTTATTGGCACCCTTCATGGCTGACCTTTAATTATAGCCGATAATGCTCCGCCCGTAAAGCCGGTCGGAGCGTTTCCGGGCTTGATTTATCGCGAGGCCATGCTAGAATTCAAGCGGATGACTATCGGTAAAATATCTTTATCGCTAGCAGTAGTGGTGTGCTTAGCCGCAACAGCCACAGCAGCTGTCCCGGCCTTGATCGATATGGATGAATGGGGACAGACAGAGGCTTATTGGCTCTCGACCTCATCCGGCGAATGCCCGGCCGTTAGTTTGCAACATTTGGATCCAGGCACCGGCTTTGCCCAGACCAGTTTTAGTTTCAGCGGTTCTCCGGAATCATTTGACGTTTCAAGTTCAGGCCAGCAAGCCTATCTGGTCTATTCCCTCAAAGGCCAGCCGGGTATCTTTCTGGCCGGTTCAATTGACAATGGCCGCTCTTTCAGCCCTGCCCTGCTGATATCAGATACGGGCCGCGATCCGGCCGTGGCAGTGCTCGACAACAGGATCGCTGTTGCCTGGCAATCCGGGCAGGAGATCCATTTGCAAGCCAGCCTGGACCAGAGCAGGACTTTCACGCACCAGCTGACCGTCAACTTGACAGACGAAAGCCTCAGTTCACCAAGGCTACAACTCGATCCGGACGGCAGGGTCCAGTTATGCTTTATCAGCAGTGCTGCCCTGGGCAGCATCAGGCAGATCAGGTCCCTCGCCTGGTCGCCGGAACTGTTGACCAATGTGACAACGCGGTCAGCTAACAGCCTGGCGGTTTCCCAGGATGAGATCGCCGGCCTGAGGCTGCAGCAGCCGGCACCAGGCAGTCTGCTGATCCTCTGGCATAACGAATACAACGGTCGTTATGCTTCATATTATTCAGCTTCTCCGGATAAAGGAGAGAATTTCAGCCAGCCCCAGCTGCTAAATATAGACCAGGTTGTCTATGCCCTGGGGCAAAAAAATGGCCGCTGGTATGCGGCAACCTTCAGCGACACTGTGCTATTAACGGAATTGATCCTCCCGGAACTGGCCGCGCCTAAGCTCCAAGGCCGGGTTCCGAGCGCCGATCTGCCCGGCGATCGTCCGCTGTCGTGTGAATTCGAGCTGTCAACCAACAGTTCTTTCAACACCGGCAGCACCCAGAGCCTGACCCTTGTCGCTACTGCGGGAACAGGCGCAACGATCCCTGTGCCGCTGCCGGATGATGTGCCGGAGAACCGATATTTCATCCGGGCAAAGGCAACAGATGGCCTGCGGCAAAGCCAAACCAGCCAAGCGCTGGCCTTCACTGTTGACAGGACCGCGCCCGGTCTCATTTCCTGGGAAGCGGTCCGCAGTATTGACCAGGCCAGTCTAAGCGGCAAATTGAACGAAACGCCGATCAGCCTCTCCCTCAACAGCACGGCCATTTCCTGGGAGGCGGATAATAGTTTTACAGCAAAGATCACTTTGGAAGCCGGCAATAACATCTTTACCATTATGGCCAGCGATGAAGCAGGTAATTTCTCCTTGATAACCAAAGAGGTCTTTTATAACGCAGCTTCTCCTGAGATCCAGGTCATCTCTCCAGCAGCGGATTCCTGGTTCGCGGCCGGTTCGGTCGTCGTTATCGAAGCCTCTATCTTTGACCTGCAGAACGATCTGGCCGACGGCTGCCCGGCTGAACTTGAGCTGAATGGCGCAGCGGTCGAGGCTGTTCTGGCCTACGATGCCGAGCTGAAAAGCCTTTACGGTTTCTTGCAGCTGGCCGAAGATCTGGTAGAAGGCAGCAATTGCCTGACCATTAAATTAACGGATCAGGCCGGCAACACAGGCTCGACCTGTCTGGCCCTGAAGATTGACCGTTCACCGCCGGAACTGCAACTTGCTGCCGACGGCAATTGTTATGCCAGCCAGGCCGAGCGGATCAGCCTGCCGCTCACCGACAGCGGCGCCGGCCTGGACCTGTGCGGGACCCTGATCGAGATAAACGGCCTGACCCTTGAAAGCGAAGCCAGCGAGGAAAACGACCAGCTGATACTGTCGTGCAAGCAATTGGTGCTGGAAGGCACCTATGAAGTTAAGGTCGCGCCGCGCGACCTGGTCGGCAACACCGCTGCTGCAACTATCTTTACCCTGGTCTATGACCATACCTCCCCCATGCTGACCATAACGAGCAGTTGTGAACCGCAGACCCACCAGGAAAAGCTGGTCATCACAGGCCTGGTCAATGACCTTAATCCGGCCTCATTAGCCATTTACCTGAACAATAAGAAGATCAAGGATTTCGAGTTGAACGGCAGCTATTTCTCGACCGATATCGATCTGGTCAGCGGCAATAATGAGATCAGGCTGGAAGCAGCCGATAAAGCCGGCAACCTGGCCCAGGCTACGCTCAGGACCTTTGCTTCGGCCGCATCTTGCGACAGCCTGATCGGCGGGCTGGTCCACGGCCCCAACCCATTTTCGCCCCGCCAGCAACTGGCCGGGGCTTTTTCCGACCAGGGCAAAGGCATGGTCTTCAGCTATTCCCTGGTCCAGCCTGCCGATGTGACCATAAGGATATACGACCTGACAGGAACACTGATCTGGATCAGCAAACAGAACAATATCAGCGGCAGTCAGGTCACGGCCTGGAACGGGATCGACCAATTCGGCCGGACGGTCAGCAACGGCATTTATCCCTTTTTCTTCTCCGCTCAGAACAGCAGCAGGACAGAGACCAGGCGGGGCAAGATCGTGGTCTGTCAGTAAGCTCCCTGGCCAAAAACAACTACCGGGACCGTCCTGAGCAGGATCTTCAGGTCGAGCCAGAGCGACCAGTTCTCGATATAGTGGATATCCAGTCTGACCATTTCTTCAAACGGCAGCAGGGACCTGCCGGAGACCTGCCAGGGGCCGGTAATGCCCGGCCGCACGCGCAGCCGTTTCATGTGCCAGGAAGTATATTTCACAACCTCACGGGGCAAGGGCGGCCTGGGACCGACCATGCTCATCTGCCCGAACACAACATTGAGCAATTGCGGCAATTCATCTATGCTCCGGCGCCGCATAAATTTACCCAAAGGCGTGATCCTGGGATCATTCTTCATCTTAAAAATATTACCTTCCGTTTCAGACAGAGGCGCCAGTTCGGGGAAGAGGGCCTCGGCATTCTCCACCATGGAGCGGAACTTGAACATTTTAAAGGTCTTACCATCAAGTCCGACTCGGTCCTGAAAAATGAATGCCGGACCGGCAGAAGTGACTTTCACCAGCAAAGCGAAAATGAGCAAGAGTGGGCTTAATATGATCAAGCAAAGCACTGACAGAAGAATATCGGTGGCGCGCTTGACCAGCGCATTAAAACCTTTGAGCTGGATCTCTGAAACGGTCAGCAGGGGAATGCCGCCCAGCTCATCGGAATCGACCCGCGAAGCGATCAACTCCAGGATGCCTGGCACGAGCTTGAACTCGATCCCGTAACGCTCGCACTCCGTGATGATATCAAGGACCTTCTGGGCCGGGAACTTAGAGCTGGCGATAATGACCTCCTCGATCTTGAGCTCCTTGATCAACCGGCTGACCGCAGCGACCTCGGCCAGCACACGGACGTCATAGTAGGTCTTGCCACGCTTGGCCTGATCATCATCGAGAAAACCAAGGATCCGATAACCCAGGGTCCGGTCCTGGGAGATCTTGGCTGCCAGCACCTGGCCCATTTCGCCTGCGCCCAGGATCAGAGCGTTCCTTATTCCCCAGCCTCTCAGACGCAGTCTCCGTTTAATGGTAAAGAGCACGATCCGGACGACCGCCAGGATAAAGAAGGCGATCCACCAGGCATTGACCACGACCAGCCGCGAGAACCAGAATTCGCGGTAAAGGAAGAGCATGCCGAGCATGACCAGCGTGGCCAGGGAAACTCCCAGGAAGACCAAGGCTAATTCATCGATCAGCGAAGAGAACCGCTTCTCTTCATAAAGACCGATCAGCTTGAAGAGGGCCAGCCAGATCAGCATAATAAAGATCAGGACTTCCACGTACTGGTCCAATACCGGTGTACCGGGCGGAGAAACAAATAATAGTATCCTGAACCTGAAGAAATAGGCCAGAATAAAAGAAACAACGATAAAGACCGCGTCCAGAATGAATTTTATCATTGTTTTATCTACCGCTGCAGCAGCTGCCTGGCAAAAACATTGTTCGGGTCAAGCCGCAGCACTTGTTCGAATTCCTGCCTGGCTCTGGCTCTTTGCCCTTTCATCAGGTAAAGCCGGCCCAGCTCCAGGCGCGCGCTGACATTCTTGGGATCGTCCATTAAGACCTGCTGCAGATCGGCGTAAGCATCCTCCAGTCGTCCCTCCTGCATCGCCACTGCTGCGCGCAGCACATAACCCGGCAGATACTTTGGTGAGACCTTGAGCATCCGGGCAGCTGTAGCCTTGGCTTGATCGATCCTGCCGGCCTGCAGATACAACTTGGTGGCAGTTTCCAAAATACTGGGGTGATCACCATAACGTTTGAGTGCCTGATCAAAAACAGCAAGACTGGCCGATTCTTTGTTCAGACGCCGATTTAGCAGAATAAGATTATGCATCGGCTCGCTCAGGCCGGGATTGATCATAAAAGCTTTTTGATAATCGGACGCTGCCAGGTCATTCTGGCCTAAACGTTCGTAGAGCAGCCCCCTTAAGTGGTAGACCTCAGCATAGTACGGGTCTATTTTAATCGCTATATCCGCCTTCTCTTTGGCTCTGGCCAGATCGTTCATAGAAAATAATATCTTGCTCAGGAGATAGAAATTATCAGCGTTATAAGGGTCGATCTCCGTACCATAGGTGAAGATCCTGAGCGCTTCGCCGACATTCTTCATCCTCTCTTCCGGTTTCATATTACTGAGATTAAGATAACAGATGCCTAAATGGGAAACCGTACCCCCTTCAAAAGGAAAGACATCAAGCGACCTGTTCAGATCAGCGACCGCCTGATCAAAGCGCCGGACCTGCATCTGAGTTTTACCTGATTTAAACCAGACATCGCCGCGGAAGGAAAAGAAAGAAACATAGATCATTAAACAAACTAGGGCAAGGACCGCCGCCACCTGGAACCAAGGCAGATCAGACCATTTGACGTTAACTGTTTTTTGAGATTCTTCTCGTTCACCAACGACCATGACCATAGCCCAGATCATCCAGAACAGAGAAGTGATCGCCACGACCCCAAAACTGAACTGGTTCTGGATGATGAACGCCAAGGCCGCGCCGAGCAGGCCGACCAAGAGGCTACGCTCATTGCCCGTCAAGCTGCTGTTTTTGCGCCAGCCGACCTTGAACAGCGTAAACAAGAGCCAAACAAAGACAAAAAATGCCAGCAGACCCTTGGTCACAGGGACATCAAAGGTCTCATTGTGACAGCGGTCCTGCTTGACATGAAATGTTTCCTTAAAACGGAACAGGTCTGTTTCATAGCGGGGAAAGACCATTTTAAGCACTTCCGGGCCGATGCCAAAGACCGGATAATCAGCGACTATGCAAAAGGCCGATTTCCAGGTCTCACCGCGCGATCCCGCAGCGCCCTCCAGAACAAGCTTGCTTTCTTTCTCTTCCGCCGCGCCTTCAGCCGGCTGCTCCTCAACCTTTTGCTCCTCATCGACCTGTTCTGTCTTGATCTCAGAGGCAAAGCGGGCGAACGGGGAATATTCCGGCCGGGACATGGTCACGCCGGAGATCAGCAGGATCAGCGCGCCTACCGCCAGCAGTTTTCGCCGATTAATAAATATCCAATCGCGGCCGGCCAGGCCGAGAAAAAGGACCAGTCCGGTGAACAGGCCAAGATACCCTCCGCGGCTCTGGGTGTAGAGGATCGAAATATAATTTATCAGTAGAGTAAAGCCCAATAAAAGATTGAGCGCCCTGGGCGGCAGTTGTTCATAGGTATAGACGAACAACAGCGAAGTCACTGTATAGATCGTAAAACCAAGATACCAGAGTAGAATGTTATACGCCTCAAGATTATAGATCATAGCAATGAAGGTCAGCTGGGAAAAGGCAAAACAGCCCAGCGGGAAAACACCGTCATGCCAGGCAGCCTTAGGCCGTGCTTCTTTTCTCATCATGATCAAAGCCAAATTGATAAAGAAAGCCATCAGCATATATGCAGCCAGGAAGTTGGGCTGGCCGATCGTGCCGATGACCCGCTGCCAGGTGACTACCCCACCCCACATGTAAGGATCGAGCGCGTGGCGCTGGAGCACTGAATAGACCGCCATTAATGTTGCCGCCGGGATGACCATCATAGCCGCCCGTTTGAGCTGGTTAAAGGAACGGATGTAATTCGTGACCACAAAAAAGAACAGACCAAAGAGATACCAGCTGGTCAAGCCCTCGTAACGGCCGTAAAACCCCACGATGCTGGTATAGACATGGACCGAAGATAACGTAGCGACCGTAGTGCAAAGGAGAAAAGAAAGCACCGGCCAGTCAAGCGGCGTCCGGAAAAACCTGTGCTGTTTGGTCACGATGAGCTTGATCGCCCAGATACCCAGGATCACCGCGCCAAAAGCTCGCATCCAAGCCGTCTTGGTGCCGGAAAAGACAATGCCCAGCCTTCGGTCAAAGATCGTCGGCATGAGCAGTATCACGACCAGGATAAGTCCTTCGATCGCCAGATCAAAGACACGCGAATCATCCCAGCGCAGCAATTGTTTCAACTTTTTCATAGGTCCCTTTCCCTTGCCTTGGTCTCGACCAGCTCCCTGATCTTACTTTTAAAGACCTCTTTATCAAAACCGACAGCATGAGATCTCAGCGCCGCTTTGTCAAAACTCTCGAACTGGAAACGCTTGAGCGCCAGCTCCAGTGAATGCGGCGTCTGTTCATCGAACATGATCCCTGTCACTTCGTCAATGACGGTTTCCAGCGCCCCGCCCGCGCGATAAGCTATCACAGGGCGGCCTGAGGCCATGGCTTCCAGCGGCACGATGCCAAAGTCCTCTTCTCCCGGAAAGATCAGGGCCCGGCATTCAGCCAGGTGTTTGGCCAGCTGTGCCTCACTGACCCTGCCCAGGAATTCGATCTCCGGTCCGGCGAGTTTCTCCAGCTGGCGCCTGGCCAAACCGCTGCCGATTATCTTGAGCGGCAGGCCAAGGCGATTGAAGGCCTCGATCACGATATCAAGCCGTTTATAAGCCGCCAGGCGCGAAACCACTAAAAAATAATCAAGCGTAACGCTCGACGGCTGGAACAGAGCGCTCTCTACCGGCGGATTAATTATAACAGATTCCCGCCCGTAAGTCTGCCGGATGCGCTCGGCCACATTCTGCGAATTTGCCGCAAAAAGATCGACCTGCCCGGAATTGCTCCGGTCCCATTGCCTGATCGGCTCGATCAGGAAAGGCAGGACATGCCGGAAAACCGCCGGGATGTTTTCCCGGGCGACATAATCGTCATAGCGCCAGAGGAACCTGGCCGGAGTATGACAATAGCAAACATGCAGCTGGCCGGGGCGCTTGCGCACGCCTTTGGCGTAAGCCGAACTGGACGACAGGATCACGTCATATTCGCTCAGGTCAAAACGTTCAAAGGCCAGCGGATAGAGGAAAAAATAAACCTTGAAGAAGCGCCTGACCAGCGGCAGGTTCTGCATAAAAGAGACCCTGATATCCATGCGGCTGAATTGCTCGGGCATAGCTGCCGGATCATAGATCGAAGTATAGATCGGCGCCTCAGGCCAGATCTCGTGCAGCGTGGAAACGACCCGCTCGGCGCCGCCGAATTGGTTCAGATAATCATGAACTATGGCCAGTCGCATCAGGTTTTCAGGCCTGCCTGACCGGCAGGCAGGTGTCCCTTTTCGATCAGGTAGGCTTTAAGCGCGTCCTGCCAGGGCCGCATCAGGTCAAGACCGATCTTTTTCAGATTGGCGTTATCCAGAGCGGAGAACTTGGGCCGCCTGGCTTGGGGCTTGAAATCAGCCGCCTTGGCCTCATTGATCTTGATCTGACGGCCCAATTGTTTGAATATCTCAAGGGCGAACTCATACCAGGAACAATGACCGTGACTGACCATATGATATGTACCATACTTGCCCGTACGGCAAAGCTCATTGATATTCCCGGCCAGATCAAGTGAGTAAGTCGGCGAAAGCATTTCATCAGTCACGACCTTGAGCTCCGGCTGGGTCTGGGAACGCTTTATCATGCCTTCGACAAAATTACCGCCGCCCTTGCCCAAACAGCCGGCTGTGCCGAATAAACCGGTCGATCTGACAATAAAATGCTTGTCGAGTATATATTTAACGCACTGCTCACCCGCGTATTTTGAGATAGCATAGATCGATTCGGGGTTTGGCGCATCGGTCTCAACGTAAGGCTTGCCTTTCTTGCCGTCAAAAACATAGTCGGTCGAGATATGGACCAGCGCGCAATCGACCGCCTTGCAGGCCTGGGCCAGATATTTCGGTCCGTACGTATTGACCTCGAAAGCCGGGGCTTCGTTATCTTCGCATTTGTCAACGTGATGATAGGCCGCGGTGTTAATGACCACATCAGGCGAGTGCTGTTTTATGACATGCAGACAGCGCGCCTTGTCGGTAATATCGATATCCTTAATGGTCAGGCCGACGAACTCATTTTTTGGCACGACCTTAGCCAGGTCCGTCCCCAGCTGGCCGTCAGCCCCAATGACCAGGATCTTCATTTCTGTTCTACCCTTTTAAAGCTCTTTTTACCTCTTTGCAAGACCCTGGATTTTGAGATATCGATCTCCATAGCCGGATCCGAAACCGTTTCGCCGTCGACCTTGAAGCCACCCTGAGCAATGATGCGTCTGGCCTCAGAGCCTGAAGCCGCCAGCCCAGTACTGACCAGCAGATCAGACGCTTTCGGTTTTGTATTAATCAACCGGACCGTTTCCATCTCCTCCGGCAAATTGCCTTTGGCAAAAACGGACTCAAATTCCTTCTGCGCCTCGGCCGCGGCTTTATCATCATAGAACCGGCTGACCAGGATGCGGGCCAGCTTCTGCTTGGCCTCTTTAGGATGCATTTTCCTGACCTCATTCAAGTCGCTGTCGGTCAGAAGCTCATAATACCTGAGCATAAGCTTATCCGAGATCGACATGGTCTTGCCGAAGATCTCCTTGGCCGGTTCAGTAATGCCGATATAATTATTGAGCGACTTGCTCATCTTCTGCACGCCGTCAGTGCCTTCAAGCAGCGGCAGGGTCAGCACCACCTGCGGCTCCTGGCCGTAGCGCTGCTGCAGGGTGCGGCCCATCAGTAGGTTGAACTTCTGGTCCGTGCCGCCGATCTCGATATCTGACCTCAAGTGGACGGAATCATAACCCTGGAGCAGCGGGTACATGAACTCAAGTACCGAGATATCAACCTCGTTCTTGAAGCGCTCTTTAAAGTCCTTGCGCTCCAACATGCGCGCCACAGTGTATTGGGCTGACAGCTTGAAAACGTCCATCAGGTCCATTTTCTCAAGCCAGCTTGAGTTATAGACCACCTTGGTCCGTTTTTTATCCAGGATCTTAAATACCTGCTTTTGGTAAGTCTGGGCATTCCCGGCCACGACCTCCCTGCTGAGCTGCTTCCTGGTCTCGGACCGGCCGGTCGGATCGCCGATCATGGCGGTGAAATCGCCGACGATAAAAATGACCTGATGCCCCAGGTCCTGGAACTGGCGTAATTTGGTCAGCACTACCGTATGACCAAGATGGATATCGGGCGCTGATGGATCAGCACCCCACTTTATCTTGAGCGGCTTATCGCTTTGGAGTTTTTTTATTAATTCCGCTTCAGGGATGATCTCCACTGTCCCGCGTTTTAGCAATTTAAGCTGTTCAGCAGCGCTTTTCATTTACAGCCCATCTCCCGCAGCACGCTGGCAAGGGCCCTGGGAGACACATTGTCCCTAATGACCACCTTGCCGATACTCTCAGGCAAAACAAAGAGGACCTTGCCGCCGCGCACTTTCTTATCGATACCCAGGGCATTAACGATCTTGGCAGCCGGCAGGGCCTCGACTTCGGTCGGCAAGCCCAGTTTGAGCAGCAGGCCGACCAGGCGGTCGACCGATCCATTATCCAGCAAACGCAGCCGGTTAGCCAGCCTGGCAGCCACGACCATCCCGATAGCCACTGCTTCACCGTGGTTATATGCCTTGTATCGGGTCAGCGTTTCAATGGCATGCCCGACGGTATGCCCGAAGTTGAGGATCATGCGCAGACCCGATTCAGTCTCATCCTTGGCCACGATCTTAGCTTTGATCTTGGCCGATTCGGCCACGATCGTCTGCCAGACCTTAAGCGAGGCCCGGAGCGTGTCCTGGTCCTCAAAAGCCCGGGTGTTGAGGTGATGAGAATTAGCCTCGAGGAACTTAAAGAAATCAGCGTCATCAATCACGCCGTATTTGACCACTTCGGCCAGGCCTGTGCGCAGTTCCCTGGCCGGCAGGGTCGAGAGGCACTGGATATCAGCGTAGACCAGTTTGGGCTGGTAAAAAGAACCGATCAGGTTCTTGCCTTTGGGATGATTGACCCCGGTCTTGCCGCCGATGGCTGCATCCACCTGGGCCAAAAGTGTTGTCGGCACTTGGATATAATTGATCCCGCGCATGTAAGTGGCGGCCACAAAACCGGCCAGGTCGCCGATCACTCCTCCGCCAAAAGAGATGATCAGTGAATCCCTGTGAGCGCTATGCTGCACCAGCTCGTCGATCAGCTTCGCCGCGACCTTGAGGTTCTTATAACGTTCGCCGCGCGGCACCTCCAGCACTTCGTGCTTGATGCCCTTGAGCCCGGCCCGCAGCTTGTCGCCGTGGAGGTCATTGATCAACGGATCGGTAATGACAAAGACCTCGCGGCTTAAGCCTTCGCCTTTAAGGATGCGGCCGAGCTCGCTGAGTATCCCCGAGCCGACCATGATATCGTAACTTCTTTCATTGAGCTCTACTTTGATGCGAGCCATTGTTCGATCCTTTCGGCCGCCTGGGCCACATTCAGCTTTGACGTGTCAACCTTGAGATCCGCTACTTTATCATAGACAGCTTTGCGCCCGGCCAGTATCTTTTTTATTTCAACCAGAGGGTCCGGCACATTAAGCAGAGGCCGGTGCGTCTGGCCCTTGATCCTTTGAAAAATGACCTCGGGACCGGCCCAGAGCAGGACCAAAGGGCCAAGCTTCCTCAACAACTCAACATTCTCCCGCCGCAGGACCATGCCGCCGCCTGTAGCAATGACATGACCGTCACTGCCCTGGAGCTTTTGCAGAACCTCTGTCTCAAGGTCGCGGAATACCTGTTCCCCTTTTTGAGCGAAGATCTGTTTAATGCTCAGACCCGCCGCTTCCTCTATCAGTTGATCGGTATCCAGATAGCTCAGGCACAGCTTTTCAGCCAGCTTATGCCCGACAGCCGACTTCCCCGACCCCATGAACCCTACAAGAATGATATTCATTATCCTATTTTCGATTATCGATTTTCGATTTACTAAAATGCGCCCGGAGTGACTTGAACACTCAACCCTCAGTTTAGGAAACTGATGCTCTATCCAGTTGAGCTACGGGCGCATTTCAGCCTATTCAACAATGGGTCACGAAACCAGGATTGACGGCGCGCCAGGTCTTGCCGCCCCAGAGCACCTGCACTTCCAGATGAAGGTGCGGATGACCAGTGGCCATGCCGCTGTCGCCTGTCAGTGCCACGATATCGGTCTTCTTGACCTTTTCGCCGATCTTTTTACTTGTAGTGACCCTCGATAAATGGGCCAGGATCAAACGATAGGTCTTGCCGCTGACCCAGAACTTAATTATCAGGGTCAGTCCATATCCTCTCAGCCAGCCCTTATAATTGACCACGCCATTGACACAGGCAATTATCCGCGTGCCTTTGGGCGTTAAAAAATCCTGTCCATGATGACGGCCGTCCTGCGTCAGGTTGCGCAGGTTGGCAGGATATCTTTCCCCGTAGCCGAAATGCATTTTATGCGGACAGGGTCTCATTAATTGCTCTCCCTTATAAAAGCTTTAACCGCCCTAGCCGCGGCGTTTTTCAGATCCGCTTTAGGCCTGACAAAGCCCGGTGACCAGAGGCTCAGGCCGAGCAGGTCATAGGTGACCAGGACCTGTCCGTCGCAATATTTACCTGAACCGATGCCTATGGTCGGGACCCTGACCGCGGAAGTGATCTGCGCGGCTAATGACGGTTCGACCATTTCCAGAGTAATGGCGAACACTCCGGCCGACTCCAGCTCCCTGGCCTGTTCGATCAGGTCGCCGGACCTCTGAACCTTCGGCTTTTTCATGGTCTGCGGCAAATAACCCAGATGTCCCATGACCGGGATCCCGGCCCGGACTATCTGCCGCACGCCTTTCAAACCCTCGATCTTGACCGCCTGCGCTCCGGCCCTGAGCAGCAGCCTCGCGTTCTTGACCGAGACCGAACGGTACGGCAGGTCTGCCACCAGCAGGGCTCGCTTAACGCCTTTAGCCACAGCCTTGGTATGATGGACCATATCAGCCATGGTGACTGATCTTGTGCTTTTGTAACCCAAGGCAACATTGCCCAGGGAATCCCCGACCAGGACAATATCAACACCCGAACTATCAAGGATCGCAGCCATCGGATGATCAAAGGCCGTCAGCATACTGATGCCGCGGCGGCGTTGTTTTGCCTGCCGCAAACTTATCAGGGTCACTTTTTCCATAGCTTGAAACGGTTGAACGGCCAGCCTTCGTTCTTGACCTTCTCGACCTTATAAAGCGAGAAGAGCTTTTCTTCCAGCTGGTCCTTGGTCAGGTACCTGGTGAGATACCCGTTCTCTGCCAGAGAAATAGTCCCGGTCTTTTCCGAAACAATAATGACCAGCGCGTCAGACAGTTCGGAAATACCGACCGCGGCTCGGTGCCGCGTGCCCAGCCGCTTGTCCAACAACCTTGATTCTGACAGCGGCAGCAGGCATGAGGCAGCCAGGATACGCTCGCCCTGGACCACGATCGCGCCGTCATGGAGCGGTGAGCGCGGATCAAAGATCGAGACCACCAGTTCGGATGACAGCAAAGCATCGAGCCTGACGCCGGATTCCAGATACTCGGTCAGGCCGGTCATGCGCTCCAGCACGATCAGCGCGCCGACCTTTTCCTCGGACATTTGCTCGACCGCGCGGACAATGTTGCGCACGTAAAAACTGCCGTGCGGCGTGGGAGCAAAACCCAATGTGCCCAGCAGTCGGCCGCGGCCAAAGCGTTCAAGGGTGCGGCGCAGCTCCGGCTGGAATAAAATGACCAGCATGACCGCGATCAAAGCGACAAATTTATCAAAGAACCAATTGATCGTATAAAGACCGAGGATGCGGCCGGCCAGATAGATCAGCAGGACCAGCACCAGGCCGCGGATCAGCGGGATGGCCCGGGTGCCCTGGAGCCAGAGCAGCATGTAATAGATCATTACCGCGACCACGGTGATGTCCACTAGGTCAAACCATCTTATAGCGAATGGTACGAACGGCAGGGTCATAGGATAATGTCGTTCCTTATCAGGTCGTCATAGGTCTCGCGCTTGAGAATAAGCGTGGCCGCGCCGTTATTGACCAGGACCATGGCCGGCCGCGGCACGCGGTTGTAATTGCTGGACATGGAATAGCTATAGGCGCCTGTACAGAGCACGGCCAGCAGATCGCCTGCCTCGATCTCAGGCAGTTTGATATCCCGGACCAGGATGTCGCCTGATTCGCAGAAGCGTCCGCCGATGGTGACTTTTTCGACCGGTTTGTCGTTAACTTTATTGGCGACTTTAGCATCATAGACCGCTTTGTATAATATCGGCCGCGGGTTGTCCGCCATGCCGCCGTCGACCAGCACGTATTTGCGCACATCAGGAACGTCCTTGACCGCGCCGACCGTGTAAAGTGTTACCCCGGCCGTGCCGACGATCGACCGTCCTGGTTCAAGCGCCAGTTTGGCGCCGGTCTTATCACGCAGGACATCGCCGACTATTTTAGCGTATGTTTCGATGTCCGGCGGCTCGTCCGATGAGAGATAGGCGATGCCCGGACCGCCGCCCAGATTGATCTCTTTGGTGCCGTATCTTTTCGTCAACTCGAGCAGCAGCTTGGCTTCATCAACGAACGGTTTGGTGTCGAAGATCTGCGAGCCGATATGCGCGTGGAAGCCGACCAGGCTGATCAGCTTTTGAGCTCTGATAAACCTGACCGCCTCGTCGATCTCGTTCCGGGGCACGCCGAACTTGGAATCGATCAGTCCGGTCTTGATATACTCGTGAGTGTGCGCTTCGATCCCGGGATTGATCCTGAGCATCACTTCAGCTCGCCTGCCCAGCTCCCGGGTCACAGCATCCAGGTTCTTGATCTCCTGGGAGGTATCGACCATAATGCGGCCGAAACCGGCCTCAACGGCCATTTTCAGCTCGTCTATCGATTTATTATTGCCGTGAAAATAGATTTTTTTCGGATCAACGCCTGACTTTAGTGCCGTGTAAGCCTCGCCGCCCGAAGAAACGTCCAGGCATAGGCCTTCATCGGTCACGATCTTGATAACGCCCGCGGCACAGAGAGCTTTACAGGCAAAAGCAATATCAGAATTAGGATAATATTTACGGAACGAATCGATATATTTGCGGCAGCGGCTGCGAATCGTAGCCTCGTCCATCACGAACAAAGGCGTGCCGTATTCTTTGGCCAGGTCAACCAGGTCCACTCCGCCGATTTCCAGATGGTTCTGTTTATTTATTTTCGCTGTATCAGGCAGATTACGCATATCAATGACAATTTATGATTATAACACAGAAAATACATCAGACAAAATGAAATTCCGGCCGCGAGGCTGCGAAATAATCCCATGACAGTACGGATAACAAAAAAGCCTTATGTTCCTCCAAGGATCACTACCCTGACAAAGGACCAGCTGCTGACCGCCGGCCAGCTTTACTTCGGTTTTTCCGCCAATCTGAACCGCGGTACGCTGGAGCTCCGTGAAAGACTTCTTTTATCGGAACATGCCTGGCCCAGCGCCAGGTCGCTTGGCCGTCAGCAGCCAATAACCGAGGACAGCCGCACGATCTACGCCCGGGACTGCGACCGCATACTGTACATGAAACATTTTGCCGCGCTGGCCGGCAAAACGCAGGTCCTCTCTTTTCCGCGCAGTCCATTGATCCACAATCGCCGCTTCCATGTCGACAAGGTCGCCGGCGTTGCCAGGGATATTGGCCGCCGTCTGGGCCTGAACGAGGACCTGATCGAAGCGATATCCAAAGGCCACGATCTGGGCCATCCGCCTTTTGGCCATGACGGCGAAAAAGCCCTCTCCCGCCATGCCCAGAGGCTGCTGGGGCAGCCTTTCCGCCACAACCGCCACAGCCTGCGCGTGGTCGATGTACTTGAGAATAAGAACCTGACCGCGGAAGTGCGCAACGGCATCCTTTGCCACTGCGGCGAACAACTTGATGAGGTGCTTAAGCCAGGCAAGGTCCCGGCCGACCCGAGCAGGATGAGTGACGCTGAAATGCCCTACACTCTTGAAGGCTGTGTTGTCCGCTCCACCGATATCATCGTCTATCTGGCGCATGATTATCTTGATGCCCTGAACATGAGCATAGTAAAACCTGAAGACCTGCCAGTCGTCGTGCAACAGGTCCTGGGGACCGATCCCGACGATATGATCGGCATCATGGTCGCTGACCTGGTCGCCGCCAGCCGTGGCAAGCACTACATCACTCTCAGCGACCGCATGCTGGAAGCGCGACAGGCTTTTTTCCGTTTTGATTACGAGAGGATCATCGGCAGCGAACTCGTCCAATCGGCCTGCGCTTTCATCCCGGACATCATCGACACCCTTTTTGATTATTACAACGCACATCTCGGCCACGATCCGCAATCAACGATCGACCGGATCGCCAGCCTGACCGACCGCCAGGCCCGGGATAAGTACAACGAGATCAGGCGAAAAAGGACAGCGGAGTAATAATTAAGACCATGGACAGCAGGGCTATCGTCAAATACTACCGTCAGCCGTCCCAGCGAATAACGAATTTCATCGCTCGCTACGGCTTAAAACAGAGCGCGGCAGACATGCTGCGCCGCCACAGCGCCGAAGAGATCACCCTGCATATCAACGCGCACGGTTTTCCGGTCGACCGCGCCGCGGATATCATCTACAGCTATCTGAGCGACGGCCGGCTGGACCTGAGCATCGATCTGATCTGCCTGGCTAAATACGAGGTGCTTGAAGCGCTCTGGCAAAGGTACGGCCAGACGATCATCTCCTGGTTCAACAGCGGGCAGCCGAGATCCCAGGTCGCCGCCTGTGTTTTCCTGCACGAATTCGCTTATTATCTGCCGGCCGGACTAAGAGGCGACGTCATCAGCGGTTTGGCAGATATGCCGCGAAAAGTGCAGCTGTCACCCGTTTTGATGCTCGACACGACCGGCTATACTTTTTGCCTCAGGATCAGGCTCAAGACCATGGCCGCGCTCGATCAACTGGACAGGTTGGTCGCCAATGTGCCGCATAATTTCCCCTATAATGAACTTATACGGGTTTTTCTACGCGACCGCCTTGAGTTCTTTCCTGTCGAGGACCCGAACCAAACCGATCCTGACACGGGCATGATCTTTGAATCGCGGGTCAACAAGGACATCAGTAAGATAGGGACCGGCCTGGAGACCATGGAAAAGATGCTCAGGTCAGAGGATATCACTGAGGACATGATCAAGCGGGTCCAGGGCACGCATTACTGCCAGCGGCCCTACGGTGAGGCGGAGAACTACCGCACGGACGCCATCTGGCGCAGTAGCCAGACCCAGACGACTTTAATGACCCCGCCGGAGCAGGTCGGGCCGATGATGAAAGAACTGATCGGTTGGGTCAATTCAGCCAGAGCCAAAGCTCTGCATCCATTTATCCGCGCTCATATCTTTTACGCGCGCTATGACCAGATCCATCCGTTCGAAGGCCGGACCAAGCACGCGGCGCGCTTCTTCCTTTTTCAGATGCTGTTGCGCGGCAAGGACGGGCTGAAATATCCGCCTCTGTTCGACGAACTGGACCTGCACCTGACGCTCTTCTTCCAGGCGCCCCACTCCAGCTCCAGCACGTTCTTTTTTGACAGGGGGTTCAACGCGGTCACGCTGATGAAGGAAGAACTTTATGACGAGTTCGTCTTCCAGATGCTCTATCTCTATTCCCAAAAACTGAGCGCTTTTTTCTGCAACCATCCAACCCCTAAACAGACCGAGGCTTTAACGGCGATCGCCGATATCCTGAGCAGTGAAGCTATGCCCACAGCCCGCATGTTCTGGTTCTGAGCTATTCCAGCCTAGCCCACCTGGCCACATAATCAGCGTCAGCGATCCCTGCCGCGTTCTGAAAAGAGCCGCCGATATATATTTCATCGCCGTTGACTAGGATAGCACGGACAGAGCTGCCGCTGATCTGCAGGTCGCCTTTCGCCTCCCAGGTAGAACCGGTCCAGATAACAAAGGAATCCGCCTCCGGGATCCCGGCCGCATCATCAAAGAAACCACCGACATAAAGATCGGTGCCGTCATGATACAGGGAATATACGGAACCGGAGAATTCCCCGCCGCCGATGGCCGACCAGGCAGCGCCGTTCCATTTGGCAAGATCATCGGCCTGAGGCACGCTGCCGGCATTGCTAAAAACACCACCTATAATCATATTGGAATTGTAGCTGACAATTGCCTCAACACGGCTGCTCTCACCGATACCTGAAGTGCCGACACTCAACCAGCTGCCGCCGATCCAGCGGGCGATCGAATCCGCTTCCGGTTGCCCGCCGGCATTGTCAAAATAACCACCGACATAAGTATTGACGCCCAGCTGATGTAAAGCAAGGACCTGGGAATCAAGACCGCTGCCCATAGCGTTCCAGGCACCATCCCAGTAAGCCACATTGTCCGCATTAGCGTCGCCCCCCATGTTAGCGAAACTGCCTCCGATATACATGGTCGTGCCGTCCAAAGCAATGGCATTAACGTAGCCGGTACTGGTATTACTGCCAAAGGCTTCCCAGCTCGAGCCGGTCCAACGGGCGATATTATCAGCGTTAGTTACACCTCCAACGTCATCAAAACCGCCGCCAACAATCAGGTTGCCCGAACCATCGAAGAGAAGAGCATTGACGCTGTCATCATTGTCCAGACTGCCGCCGACCCGCTGCCAGCCGCCGCCCGACCACATAGCCAGACCGTCAAAATCAGTTTCCCCGTTGACATCATTAAACCACCCGCCGACATAGACATTGCCCGAGTCGTCCATGGCCAAGGCCCGAACATCATTATTAAGACCGCCGCTTAAGGCCTGCCAGTACCAGAGATCGAACTGGCCGGAAGTAGGCGAGCTGTTGTTCATCCCTGATTTGGCCGCCATGGCCCTGACATTCTTCGAGGCTGAAAGAGCCACCGGGACCGAGTAAACAGAAGAGCCTGTTGTCGGCGTGGAACCATCGGTCGTGTAATAGATGGTCGCGCCGGGGGTTGAGCATTCTATAGTAACATTAAGGGATGTCCCCTCATATGAGTCCGGGCTGGTGACAAAATACGGCGTTGCCACTGTCGCCAGGGTGGTCGAGGTCGTGCTGGTCGTTGAGGCGACGGTCGTGCTACTGACCGACGGCGAAGTGGTGCTTGTGCTCAAAGGACCGGTCACTGTTGTCAGGCTGGTGGCCGTGGTCGAGACCGTGACAATATCATCGTTGCCGCAACCATTGGCCAGCAAACAAAAAGATAAAGCAAACAGCAGCAACAACGTTCTTCGCATTAGCGGCCCCTTTTTATTTTTTCTCAGGCATCAGTTTGTATTCGATGGCATCAACGAGGGCCAGCCAGGAAGCCTCGATCACGTTGGTGGAAACGCCGACCGTGCCCCAGGTGCGGGTTTCGTCGGCAGACTCGATGATAACGCGCACCCGGGCCGCGGTGCCGGCCTCGGAATTGAGCACGCGCACTTTATAATCGGTCAGTTTTACTTTCTTGATCTCGGGATAGATGCGCTCGAGCACTTTGCGCAGGGCCGTGTCAATGGCGTTGACCGGGCCGTCGCCCGAGCCGGTGGCGTCGTGGACCTTATTCTTGATCATTATCTTGACATGGGCGGTCACGACCGGCGCATTGGCGCTCTCCTTGTGGGTCTCGATCAGGAAATCCTCCAGCTCAAATGAAGGCTGGACCAGGCCGAGGGTGCGCTTGAGCAGCAGCTCAAAACTGGCTTCACCCTCCTCGAACGAATAACCCTCGCTCTCCAGCTGTTTCAGGACCGTGATCAGCTCTTTGGTCCGCTTGTCGTTCTTATCCAGATCGACGCCATATTCCTTGGCCTTGACCATCAGGTTCGATACGCCGGACAGCTCAGATACGGTCACCCTTCTTTCGTTGCCCACGGCCTCGGGCTTGATGTGCTCATAAGTACCCGGGTTCTTGACCACGGCTGAAACATGGATGCCGCCCTTGTGCGAAAAGGCCGAGCGGCCGACAAAAGGCTGATGCATTGATTGCGGCAGGTTGGCTATTTCCGCTATATGGCGGCTGACCTCGGTCAGGCGTTTTAAATTCTCTCTGGTAATGCAGTCGATGCCCATTTTAAGCGAGAGGGTCGGGATGATGGAACAGAGATTAGCGTTGCCGCATCTTTCGCCGTAACCGTTCATGGTGCCCTGGACCTGGACACAGCCCTGCTTGACCGCGGCCAGTGACACCCCGACCCCGCACTCGGAATCATTGTGCGCGTGGATGCCGAGCGGCTTGGTGGTCATGCGTCTGGTGTCGAGCACTATCTCAAGCACTTCATGAGGCAGTGTCCCGCCGTTGGTATCGCAGAGGCAGAGCAGGTCCGCGCCGCCCTCGGTCGCCGCTTTCAGGCACTCGATAGCATATTTTTGGTTGGCCTTGAACCCGTCAAAGAAATGCTCCGCGTCAAAGATAACTTCTTTGCCGGCTTGCTTGGCGTAAGCCACTGTTTCCTTGATCATGGCCAGGTTCTCTCCCAGGGTTGTTTTGAGCGCGTCGGTCACATGGAAGTCCCAGCATTTGCCGAAGATCGAGACCGCGGGCGTTTCGGCTTTTAGCAGGGTCTGGATGTTCTTGTCATCTTCGACCTTAACGCCAGGACGGCGGGTCGAGGAAAAGGCCACGATCTTGGCGGTCAACAGCTTCTCTTTTTTGATCGCTTTGAAGAACTGGATATCCTTGGGATTGCTACCGGGCCAGCCGCCTTCGATATAATGAACGCCGAGCTCGTCGAGCAGCTTGGCTATTTTAATCTTATCCTCAAGAGAAAAAGAGATGCCTTCTGTCTGGGCGCCGTCGCGCAATGTCGTATCGAACAATTTTACTTGCATGACGGAGAAATTATAACACAACAGGACTATTTATCAAAGCCGGCTCTTCAGAGCCATTTACCTAGCCACTCAAGCATTTTTTCCGGCTTGTCCTGGAAGTAGCTGTACGACTCAAAGCGGTGTTTGGTGTCCTTGATCCAGAAAAATTCCTTGGTCACCGGAGTATTATCATAGAAGCTCTGAATATCGCTCAACTCGGTCCAGGGATCGTTAGACGCCTGAACATAGAGTGTTGGGACCTTAAGGTCTTTGGCATATTCTTTAGGCGACATTGTCTCGATCGGCGCCCCGCCCTGCAGCACAACGAACCGCTTGACCAGCGGCAGAAAGAGCCAAACGCCCGCCGGCGTGAGCAGGCTTTTCAGATACGAACGCACGAACACTTCCATAGAGATCGGCTGGATCGCCATCAGACATTTAACATCCTTGAAGGTCTCCGGGTCCTTGCTCATGGCAATGATCGTGGAATTAGCGCCCATGCAAAAGCTGACAAAGGCCTTGGCTATATCTTTTGTTCTTACGTCGTTGCGCAGGAACTTCATCGCCGCGATGACATCTTTATATTCTTTCAGGCCCACGCCGGCCAAACCGCGGTCAGGGTCGGGGCCACTCTCGCCGTGATTGCGAAAATCGAATAGCAGTACCCAGTAGCCCTGGTCATGCAGGTGCCGGGCGGTCTTGAGGAACTCGATTTCTTTGTTGTACAGCTTTGAGATATTCTTATAGCGCACTATCGAACCATATCTGGTCAGGCCGCCGACATGCGTCAGGATAACAAGTTTTTGCTGCGTGCCCGGGATAAGCCAGCCTTTGAGCCTGACCCCGTCCTCAGCCTGGAAGGAAACGTCCTCAAACTCCATGCCGTAGTCTTTGGGATCTTTTAGTATCGGCTGGCGGTTCAGATGAATAACTGTCCAGGCCATAACATAGGCAGAGATCAGATAGATCAAAAGCAGCAGGAGAGCGACAATAAGCAAATAGATCATGCGGTTAATTTAGCAGATAGCCGGATAAAAAACAACTTTGGAAGAATGAAATTATCCTGGCCGCGGCCTGATAAATAAGTGACTAAAATTGAGGAGGAACACGATCATGACACCACCTTTTGCCGGATGCGGGAGACCTGTCCTCAGGGCCTTGGCCGGTTTGCCTGGCATGGTCCGCAGCGCGCGGTTGCAGATCAACAATGCCCCATCCCTCTTGCTGGCCCGGGCCGGCGCCGTCTTGCAGCATGACAGCCCTATTTTAATGAACCTTTACAAGATCTGCGAAGAGATGCTCGGCCTAATGCAGGCCGGGACAGGGCTGATCGAAACAATGAAGATCAGCGACTGCAGCGCTCACATCGCGCTGATCGCCCAGCGCGTGTTCAGCATCAAGATCGAAGAGAGCGCGCGTTTTGGATTTTCACTGCCCCAGATGATGGTGGCGCTTAAGCGCGCGGCAGCCGGCATGGAAGAAGGCAGGACCTACCGCTACACCCTGCACCAGGGCATTGTTTCCCCCATCACATTGGAGCTGGTCAAACAGGGCACTCAGGTATCGGTATCGCGCGCTGCTTAAGTTTGTCCTTACTGCACCTGGGCAAAGACCACGCAATAATTATGCCCGAACTTCTTACTGCATTTTGGACAATAGGTGAAGTAAAAATAATACTTCAGCGCTTTCTTGCTCTGCCCTGAAAGGTATTCATCGAATTCCTTGACCCATTTAGGCGGCGCGTTATACGGGCCGTCAAAGACCTTGGTGATGAAGGTGCCAGAGAGCCTGACGCTTTTCTCGCCAGGGACATCTTTGGTGACGGTCATATAGAGTTCCGATTTCCAGGGGGAAGGGTCATAAGCCATTAGAATAAAGTCTTTCAGATCGGGCGCAGCCTGGGCCTCTTCCGCTCTTTTCCACATCCGGGTGACCGTGGCGGCGAACATTGGCGGAAAAGGAATATGCAGGAATTGAGGGACCGAGCCTACAATGAACAGCTTATCGTTCCAAACGTGCGTCTTGCCTTCCCAGGGCGTTGGATCGAACTGCGGACAGCAGTCATCTTTTTTCATTACCATGGATCATCCTCCCCGTTTTTTACCGATAACAATGAACAGTGTGCCAACAACTATCAGCGGCAGTGTGGCGATCATAAAGATGCCCGGATCCCGGTAAGTGCGGAAGAAAAACGTGAACCCGACCGCCAATATCAGTAACAGCAGTCCGCCGGCTGTTTCCTTTTTCCAGGCGATCATGAGGCAGACAGCAACAAGGAATGCCGGGATAAGGTGGATGATAAAGCCGACGACCTTTTCGATCATACTAAAGCCAATGATATTGAACACATCAAGGGACATGAGGACCAGGAAGGCGATGTAGGCTAACGCAAGGAGCCGGGCTACTATGGTTAACATATGTTTTTATCTTTTAATTTCCCAATATTCATATAAACAAGCAGAACATCAATATAACGCGCGAGGTCTGAGGGTTTGGATATATTAATGCTCATGCGACAAATAATAGACCCGAGTTAATGGCATGTCAACATCACAACATAGATATTCGTCATTTTTGATAAAATAAGTTATAATTAACATATTATGACCTGGCCTCACATACTTGTATCACACATAACAAAGAAACAGATAATAGAATTGACCGAACAATTCATTGAAGATATGATAAAGGTAGCTGTAGACATAGAGAGCGAGCTGGTAGCTGCCGGTTGTTCCCTGCACGCTGACGCGGAACAGGTTTTATTGAAGCAGGGCTCTCAACAAAAGAACATCTGGGGCGCTAATTATTTTCCATTTAAGAATAAAGGGCAAAGACTGGAATATTCGGCTCTAATGAATATCCGCCCAAGACAAGGAAATAATTCTCAACTGATCAATAACAGCTCGATTCAAAAAAAGATCAAGGAGATAATGTCCAACTATTTTGAACTATGATCTACCATAAGAACCTTACAAGAAAAGATCTTTTAAAATACGGCTGGAAAAAACTGTTAATGATGGCTGCGTCAGAATTCTCCAGAGCGACCAGTCTGTCCAAGAACGGCGGCGGCAAAGAATTGAGATCCTGCCTGATGAGAGCGAAAGAACTCTTCTCAGTATTAGAAACAGACCCATCGATACCAACAGATCATGGCTTACAGCTTCAAAAGCTGGCCAGAAAAATGATCGATCCATTCAAGGCTGATCCAAAATCGCTTTACAACAAATCCATGCGCCTCTCCTCCGTTTGATCCGTGCTTCTCTCCGTATTCCAACAACTCCTCCAAACCGCCATCACCAACATCCCTGAGACCTTCCGGGAAAAGCTGGAGAATATAACAATTGAGGTTGAGCCGGACAGCATTATATATGATAAGGACAACAACCTGATCCTGGGCCAGTACCAGGGCGTGCCCTATACTAACCGCGGGCCAGCTTACCGCAACGTCATGCCGGATAGAATAATCATCTATAAAAAAGCCTTTGACCGCTTTCCTGAGGAAAAACTAGCAGACTTAATAGTCAACGTGCTCCAGCATGAGATCGGGCATTACTTCGGGATGAGTGAAGAAGAGCTGGCCAAATACAAAAGAATATAATAAAATGCGCTTAACCAGAGCAAAGGAGGAAGCTCCATGAAACATTTATTGATCGCGCTCATTTGCCTCTGCCTCGCATCCCCCAGCCTCGCTCAACAAAGAACCTTGGCCGACCAGGGCTTTGTAAGCGGCGGCTACGGCGGGCCGTTGATGCATTACAGCAGCGTCAAGGGCAATAACGCCCTGTTCATGGGCGGCGAAGGCGCCTGGATCGCCAATAAAACTTTCTTACTGGGCGGCGGCGGCTGGGCCCTTATTTCCAATATCGCGGCCGATAAACTAAACCCGAGCAGTACCGGCAACTTGGAATTCTCCTGCGGCGGCATTAAACTGGGCTGGATCTTCAATTCCGATGAACTGACACATTTTGTGATCCATTCTCTGATCGGCTGGGGCCAGGCCGCTTATAAGCCGCCGGGTACCACCGCTACAACCGATAATTCAAATTTCACCGTGCTGGAACCGGGTGTTGATTACGAAATAAACATCACCCCGAACTTCCGCCTGGCCTTAAGCAGCAGCTACAGGATCATCAGCGGCGTTGATTCAACTCCGGGCCTGAAAGATTCAGACCTGTCAGGCATGGCCTTTGGCGTTGTCTTCAAGTTCGGCAGCTTCGGCAGGAGCGAATAATCCCGGGAGGTGGCCCATGAGTGAATTAAGCAATATCCAGGTTTCTTTGTTGACCGTTTTGATCATCTGGTCTCTGATCTGGAAAGGTATCGCCCTGTGGAAAGCGGCCAGGCAGGGCCAGCCGGCCTGGTTCGTCTGCCTGCTGATCATCAACACGGCGGGGATACTGGAGATAATCTATCTCAGCTTTTTCCAGAAAAAGACAGCCTGATCAGAATGAAACAAACTAGCTAATAGGGCCGGAAAAACAGCGATCAAGAGATAATGCCTCTAAATTCCGTCCTTTCCCCTATCTCAAGTACATTTTCGCATGCTCATAAACCACGCTGCCGGGCACTCGCTCCATGCCCTCGCATAAAGCCGCCGGGAACTGTATCGCCATGGGTAAAGAGACCAAGCCGTCCGCCGGCGGAATGAGCGGCACATCAATATCCTTTTGCAGCACACAGCGCCGGTTATCCAGACCGGCAAAGAAGAAATCGATGTAATCCTGCTTTTGCCTGGCCGTCAGTTCGGGCAAGTAGTACGGCAACTGCGCCACCGAAGTGTCGACCGGCACCCAGCCGTAACCAGGCAGATAGAATTCGGCCCAGAAATGGGATCCGAACTCGCCGCGCAGGAGCTGAAAACCGCCGGTGGTCCGGGCAGGGATGCCGACAGCGCGGCAAAGGGCGCTGAAATAAAGACTCTGCGCGCCGCAGTCACCCCAGCCGTGTTCGTGGACAAAGACCGATTCGGGCTGACCGCGCGGCCAGAGCACGTCATGCGGCATAAAACTGTACTTGATCTTTTGCACGACGTGATCGTAAATCAGGCGCGCCGCCAGATAGGGATTCTTCTCCCTGCCCACGATCTCTTTGGCCAGCCCTCTGATCGCCGGAGTGATCCTGGTATTGCCGTAAGAGCGCGTGTACCTCTTGTACAGCTCACTTTCCCGATCATATTCGCCCACCCTGGCTGGATCTACCTGAAAGCGCTGCTCCAAGCGTTTGAAAGAGAACTCAAGCCTGGCCTTAAGGTTGCCCTTAAGCTCTTCCAGAGGGATTTCCATGTAGACCAACCCGATATCACGGTCAATAGTCGGGTCTGACCTGATATATTTAGCCGGAGCAATTGAAATGATCCTAACATCCGTCTGCGCTGCGGTCAGGACCGGCAGCGGCAGCCAGAGCCTGAACAAGCCTTTCTTGGGCAATTCCCGGCGCGGGATATCGACTATTGTTGTGCCATGATAGGTCCTCGGATTGCGGTAATTCTGCCAGGCAGGCAGTTTAAATTTAGAATAGATATAAGGTTTGATCACCTGGTACATCTGGCGGTAGCGCGCCATGGCATTTGAGTCTTTCTGGAACAGCGGGATGTTGCGGAATTTAATGTTCTTGACCATTTCAGAGAAATAGCGTTTTTGGCCGTCGATCTTAGCGTTAGCGATATTCCGGCCCTTCAGCCATTGCTCCCTCTGCTCCGCGGGGACAGCCGGGAATTCCTTGGCCAGGATAGCCCTAGCCTGCTCCGCGGTGTAAGGATAGATCTCTTGGAATATCTGACGGCGCTGGTTCGGGGGTTCGCTCAACTTCGGCTGGACGCAGCCAAAGAGCTGCGCCGTGACAATGAGCATGAGGAATAACGAAAACCGATACAGCTGCCTTCTCATAAAATCATCTCCCGGCCCATTATACATAACTTAACTTTGGAGTTAAAGCCAGCTTACAACCCGGCCCGATCCAGCGATTTAAACAAAAGAAGGGTTCATTATTTTAATTCAATTGGCAGTTCAACTGAAATATTCAGCAGTTTTACCTGATATATTATCATGAGCTTGTCATACAAAACGAGCGGCGCTCAGATACCGCCGCGTTTTACCACTTTCATGTTCAGGCAGACCCGTTATGTGGCGCATTTCCTTGCCGCGGACGAAACCAAGGCCCCTATGCGCCTGCGAGTGAAAAAGCGCAACGGCGGGTTGAACATCCAGATCACCTCGGGCCAGCGCGACTCGGAGCGCATCATTCCGGCGGAGGTAATCTTTCCGACCGTGAAAGGCATCGGCGTGATCGAAACGCACAGCGCTGAGAACATCATCACCCTGGACCCGTATTGCGGTTTTTGCAAACACGGCGCCATGCCGACCAGCATCAAAAGCCTGGCCGGCCTGCTGACCAGCCGGGGAATAGATATTGACAAACAGGGCGACCCGCTGCCGCTCTGCGACAAGCTGGTCAGCGCGGTATTTTTCAATGACCTGCGGGATTTTATTGACCGGGACGGCAGGATCGATCATGTAGCCCTGCTGGTCGGCGAGGTCATTAAAAGCAGAACAATGCCCCGCTACGCGGCCCAGATGATCTTCTCGACCGTTGCCGAATGG
The DNA here is from genome assembly GCA_016932255.1 of Candidatus Saganbacteria bacterium. GTDB lineage: Bacteria > Margulisbacteria > WOR-1 > O2-12-FULL-45-9 > O2-12-FULL-45-9 > JAFGDE01. The sequence goes on along the minus strand of JAFGDE010000009.1, from coordinate 92,305 downwards.
AAAGCGTTTGACTCAGACAGGCACTGACAATTTCAGGCCGGCCGGCAGATCAGGCGTCTATCCCGCTTTCCAGATGCAGGTAAACACGGGTTAAAAGCTGCAGCAGGTCAACTGAAGTACAATATATTTCATGGTCAGGCATCTCAGACCGCTCATGAAATAAGCGGTCGACCGCATCATAGGCCAGATCAAGCAACGCCAGGTCGCTGCCCGGCTCCGCTTCGCTGAAGACCCCCCTGACCACCTCATCCTGCCAGATGATCCGCGAAAAAAGATCATACACTGCTGCGCGTTCTTCTTCCGGCAGATCAAGCGCAGCAGTGATCCGGTCAAGGTCCTCTAGCACATTGCTCATGGCCTGGTTGGTCGGATAGACCGACATGTTCAGATCGCTGGCCCGGTTCAGTCCGCGGGAAAGCAGCAATGATCGTGACGGCAGGTCGAACCGGTAGGGATCAAGATCGTCTTCCTGATAGCCCAGGACCAGATTGGCGGCCTGTCCGGCCAAACGATCGTTTTGGACCAGTTGGAGGATATACTCAGCTTCAGCCGAACCAGGCTCAAGCGTGCCGTCAGCTATTCTATTATTATAATAGCTCTGCAAGAATGCCGCACCGGTCAGGAACGCCTGCCGCTCGTCAGGCAATACGTTCAGCAACAGCGGCCGCACATTCCTGCCCCAGGCAACATGAGCAGCCTCATGCACCAGAACATACGCGATATACCAGGCAGGCAGCAGCTCTCCCTCAGGAGTGAGGAAATCTATCTGTACGCTGCGGGTCGCGGCGTTCGCCTCACCGCCATGGTCCGGTACTGTCAGGTCCATGCCCTCTTCGATCTCAGGTGTTAGCACGATCTCGCGCAAGTTGTTTATGACTAGGCCAAGTTGTCCGTTCTCATCAAGTATTTCGAGCACTTCCGGCGGCAACCCTTCCGGGCCAACCGTAGTAGGTTCAAAAAGATCAAGGTCGTCCAGGCTCTCCAGCCTGGCATCAGGTTCAAGCTCAACCACATGCTCAGCCGCGACGCGTTCAAATAATTCATCAAGTTCAGCACAGCTGTAGCCATAACTGCGGCCCATTGTATACATATAGCATATCGCCGAGTCATAAGCGCCTCGCTCAACTGACCCAGGTTCAGCGCTCAACAGCCGCCCGCTGAAATAGGTAAATTGGTCCGCGAACCGCTGGCGCATGGCCAGATTATCATTGTGCTCCGGAGAATCAGCATAATAACCCAGCCAGTAAAGCTCAACGTAATCCGCCTCTTCCAGGCCAGGGATCCCTTCGGCAAAAACATTGAAACGGATCAGTTCCAGGGAAACGCCCCGGCTCAGAGCGACCAGCGAGAGGTCAAAGTAGCGGTCTGAGACCGCCCGGCGGGCAGCTGAACCCAACGGCAGTGTTTCCATCCGGCTTATTGTGTCTACGATCAGATTGGCGAGCTCATTCTCAGGCAAGGCTATCAGCCGGCTCAATTGGTCCTGGCCGTAGAACTGCATCAGGCCGGCCAGATGAGGCCTGACCGCCCGGCCCAGGGCCTCTTCATATAATTGAGGGCCGTACAGAGCTTCCAACGCTGACAAGATCCTGCCCGCAGGCGTTGGATCAGTCGCGCTGGACCAATCGTTCTGTTCGCTGATATCCTCTCTGACCAGCTCGACCAGGCGGCCGTTCAAAGCCCGTTCAGCGCTTCTGCGCTCCGGGCCATTGGGCGCTGTTATCAGATCAAAGAAAAGTCCGTGGTCGGACGTATTTAAATAAGAACGGCCCAAACGCATCAAACACGTGGTTATCGGAGATTGAACAGGCGAGCTGTTGAGCAGCGCTGTGAATGAGTTCCAGTCAGACAGCGCGCCGGGCCTTCCGGCCAGGTAAGCCGCGGCGAAAAAGTCCAGGGCCAGCACATTCAATTCATCCCTGGCCCGGCCTGGCTCAATTTCACAGCCGGCCGCGGCAATAACCGCATGCCACTCAGGGTGTTCTGAGATCAGCCGCAAAGGAGCTGTGACCGGCATGGTTTCAACCGGCAGCAGATCGTCATGGTGGTCTTCAGGCATTGGCAGGCCGCCCTCAGCCAGACAGGTCTCTCTGGCAAGAGAACTGTACCTGATGCCATTTATCATGCATGATCCTTCCATACAGTAAATTAATCGTGATAAAAAGAGGCTTTCTTGCGTAAGAACAGTAAAATTTCAGGAATAACTAAGCGTTAAGTTTATTATGCAGCAGTTGAAAAAGCTCCTGGTTGCGCGAGCCGATCTCGCCCATGATATCCCCCTGGTCAGGGATCGAATGGCAGTTGACCACATCAAAGGCCTGGGCAAGCTTTGCTCCGTTCAGCTCCCGGCCGACACAGGCGCAGATAACCCGGGCGACTGTTGCCGGCTTGGCCTGACTCGACTTTAAAAGTTCAGCAATGTCCTTGTTGAACAGGCCGGCCGCAGGAAGCTGCTTTTTAGCCAGGGAGATCAGCAGTTCCGGATTGCGGTTGAGCTCCATCCAGACGCGGAAACGGAGCACAATATTATCATGGCTGGCATATCTAACAAGCTCCTGCCTGGTCAGTTTACCCCGGGCCAGCCAGTCAATGATCATATTGGTCGAGCCAAATGACCGCAGCACGGCACGGCAGCGGTTGATAATGCTCATTTGCTTTGGACCCCCTTAAAAAGAAGCGCAGGATCACATATTACAGATGTTTTTCGTCAAGATCTTGAACAAATTTCATTCCTGGCGCAAGCGCAAATATGCAAAAAAAAGGGCGCCCGAAGGCGCCCCTCTTGATGCTTGGGTCTGGACGATTATTTCTTGCCGAACTTGGCCACGTTACTGCAGGCAACACCGCCCACTTCAGTAAAACTGCCGCCAATATATATATCCCCGTTAGTCTGGTCGATACAAATCGCCTTGACCGTTGCCGAACCAGCGACCCCGTTATAAAGCTGGGTCCAGGTCTGACCGCCGCCCAGGCTTGACCTGGCAATACGATAAGCAGCATCCGTCCCATTTGCCTGGATAAAGTCGCCGCCTATAAGTATATTATCGCCGCCATAGCTTTTGGTATACGATTGGGCGATCACCCTGACAGTGTTATCTACGCCTGTGCCAAACCCGTTCCAGGTACCACCACCAGGATCATAATAAGCTATATTATGCGCAGTAACAGGGCTTCCCCCTACACCGACTTGATTGAACGTACCACCAACAAGTAAATCCCCTCCTGAATGGACCAGCAAAGCCATGACCGGGCCGCTCGCCCCGTTATACATTAGATCATTAGGGATAGCTTCCCATGTCGGTGTAGCTACAGCTGCTTTCCAAACAGCTATTTTATTAGCTGTAACATCGCCAGCTTTGCTGAACGTGCCTCCAGCATAGAGAAGGTCGTCGTCGGTATCATAAGCCAATGCATACACAGTATTAGTTGTGCCCCCCTGCAGCGCCTCCCAGCTTGTCCCGCTGCGATTCCACATGACCACACGGGCACTGGATACACCCGAAGCAGTCGTAAATTTGCCGCCTGTGTAAACATTGCCTGAGCCGTCGACCGCCAGGCTTAAGACTTCAGCGTTTACACCGCTGGCCAAGTCATAAAAAGTTGGGCCGTCACTGCTTACAATATAATTACCCGGGGTGGTGAAGTTGCCGCCGACATAGATCCTGCTGTCAGCAGGGTTCACAACAATGACATTGACCGGCCCGTTAAAGGCTGACGGCGGAGGACTCCACGCGCTGCCTGTCCATTGCGCCGCATAGCCTGTGAAATGTCCGCCGGCTATTACACCGGTATCCGTCATGGCCAGCGCTTCAACAGTGTTGTCAAGGGTGCCGACCGGCTGCCACCAGTAAACATCATACCAGGCGCTGGAGATATCGCTGTTGGCCATGCCCGACTTGACCGCAATAGCTTTGAGTGCTTTTGAAGAATTAAGATCGAACGCCCCGGTATAAGGGGTCGAAGAGGTGGTCGGGTTGCTGCCATTTGTCGTGTAGTAGATGCTGGACCCGGCCGTGGCACAGGAGATCGTCACCGATACAGCTGAGGCCTCGTAAGAGCCTGACGCCGTACCAAAGGTCGGAGCTGAAACTTTTAGCGTAGTGGTGGTGGTCGATGTGGTGCTGGTGCTGCCCGCGGCCGTAGTACTGGTCACGGTCGAAGTGGATGTGACTGTGGTCGTGGTCGTAACAGTTGTCGTGGTCGTCGGCGTACCACCGCCACCACCGGAACCGCAGCCAAAGGACAGAAAAACGGACAGGCACAGGACCAGGCAGACAAGGACAGAACGGGCTACACGCATTTTACTTCCTCCCTTTCATAAAATAAATCTGATACGAAGTAGGATGGCAAAAAAAACACTCAACATTATAAAGTATAATATAAGTCTGGAAATAATCAAGCTTTTTTTGATGGACTATTCCTTGCGGTAAAAGAAATACTTAAATAATTGTATTTTCATTATATTATTGCTAAAATCCAATTATGGACTTATTCAATAAAGAGCCTGATCTGCTGTCAATGACCTATGATGAGGTCAAGTCACTGGCTGAAAAATGCCAGAAATGCCCGCTGGCCAAGACCCGCAACAAGGTGGTCTTCGGCCAGGGGCCGGTGCCCTGTGACCTGATGCTGATCGGAGAAGCACCAGGCGCAGATGAGGACGCTCAAGGCCTGCCCTTTGTCGGCCGGGCCGGCCAGCTGCTGACCAAGATCCTGGCCTCGATCGACATCAAACGGCCGGATGACATCTATATCGCCAATACCTTGAAATGCCGGCCGCCCAATAACCGCACGCCTTCGGCCAAAGAACAGGAAGCCTGCTGGCCGTACCTTGAGGCCCAGATCAAGTTCATTAAACCAAAGATCATCCTGCTGGCAGGCTCGCCTGCCTGCAAACAGGTCCTGAAGAGCGATGAGCCCATGGGCAAGCTGCGCGGCAAGTGGACCAAACTGCCTGGAACGGACATCGCCGTCCTGCCGGTCTTCCACCCTTCTTACCTCCTGCGCAACCAGTCCAAGGCCAAGGGATCGCCTAAATGGCTGACCTGGCAGGACATGCAGGAAGTCAAGCACGCGCTCGAGTACCACAGAAAAGTCGCCGAGTTGACAGACAACTTATAATAGTAATTGATGGCAAGTAAAGTTTTCTTCACCAAGGAACTGGACCAGGCGGCCGAATTGTTCGACCGGGCAAGTCTACGAACGCTTATCTCTAAAGGCGACCAGGTCGCGCTCAAGATACACTTTGGCGAACCGGGCAATCATGCCTATATCAAACCCGAACGGGTCAAACCTCTGGTTAGGAAAGTCAGAGACCTTGGCGGCAAACCGTTCTGGACCGACGCTAATACACTGTACAAAGGCAAGCGCAGCAACAACGAGTCCCACCTGCAGACCGCGCATAATCATGGCTATACCATGAACCGGACAGGTGCTGACGTGATCATCGCCGATGATCCGGACAACGTCCGCGGACTGGCCATTTCGGTCAATTACCCGCTCTGCAACAAGATCCATGTCGCGCCCCGGGCGCTGGTCCAGGCCATGCTGGTGATCACGCATTTTAAAGGCCATGAACTGACCGGCTTTGGCGGCGCCTTAAAGAACCTGGGCATGGGGCTCGGCAGCAAGCTGGGCAAGCTCAAGATGCACCAGGATTGCCCCAATTGCCCTGAGGTCAAGACCTGTAAAAAGAACCAGACGCTTGAATCCTGCTGGGTCGGTTCGTCCCCGCTGGTCCAGCAGAAGATCGCGGAATACGCGGCCGGTATTGCCGCACAGTTCAAAAGCAAGATCGGCTTTATCAGTTTTATCACCGACGTTTCGGAGAACTGCGATTGCTACGCCCACAATTCAGCGCCGATCGTGCCTGATATCGGCATCCTGGCCTCTTTCGATCCCGTAGCCCTGGACCAGGCCTGCGTTGACCTGGTCAACCAAAGCGAAGGCCGGATCAAAGGCCCTGACAAATTCCGGACCATCTGGCCAGAGGCTGATTGGAGCATCCAGCTCAAGCACGCTGAATCGATCGACCTGGGTTCGAGAAAGTATGAGCTGATCAAGATATGAGCGCCGACCTGTTCAAGGACAAACAATTCCAGGAACTGGAAAAAGAATATAAGTTCCTCTCCCGCGCCCGCGGCCGCAGCGTCGAGACCATCGAAGCGGTCATCTTTGACCTGGAGACGACCGGACTTGAGCCGGCACTGCATGAGATAACTGAGATCGGCGCGCTCAAGGTCAAGGGCGACCAGATCGAGGATATGTTCAGCTCGCTGGTCAAGCCGCGCGGCCAGATCACGCTGGAGATCACCCGGCTGACCGGCATCGATACGGAGATGGTGGCCGACGCCCCGCCCATCGAGCAGGTCTTGCCGCTCTTTGTCAGTTTCGCCGGCCCGCGCCTGCTCATCGCGCATAACGCTGATTTTGATTCGACCTTTGTCAGGGAAATGCTCAGGCGGACCAACCAGCCGGCCATTGACAACCCGGTCCTCTGCACGGTCAAACTGGCCCGGCATCTGCTCCCTGGCCTGGCCAATTATAAACTGCGTACCGTGGCCGCTCACTTCGGGCTTAAAAGCGCCAACCTGCACCGGGCCATGGGCGACGTGGAACTGCTTTTCCAGGTCTGGACCAGGTTCCTTCCCCTGCTCAAGGAGAGGAACATCAGCTCGCAAAAGGAGCTCGAGGCCCTGATTGCGCAGCTAAACTAAACATGCTATATTTCAAACTGGCTATAGGCCCTGCCTGACCGGCAGGCAGGTACTGTCTACTGGCTACTGGTAAATAATATGGACTTCATCCAAGAGATATGGAATAAGGCAAAACGACTGAACAAGACCATCGTCCTGCCGGAAACTGACGACATCCGGGTGCTCAAGGCAACTGAGCTCATCACTAAAAGCAAACTGGCCAGGATCGTGCTGGTCGGCCAGAACGAGCAGATCAATTCCCTGGCCCAGCAGAACGATATCGACCTGTCCGGCGTTAAGATCATCTATCCCCGGGACCACGAGAAGCTGGACAAGTTCACCCAGGTACTCAAGGACAAGCGCAGCCACAAAGGCATGACCATTGAAATGGCCCGCAATCTTTTATCGGATGACTACCCCTACTTCGGCGCCATGATGGTCAGCCAGGGTGAGGCTGACGGTCTTGTTTCGGGCGCGACCCATTTCACCGCGGACACGATCAAGGCCACGGTCAACTGTATCGGCAAGGCCGCGGGCCAGTCGATCATCTCCAGCTTTTTTGTCATGATCCTGAACGAGCGCACATTTGTCGAGGATGGCATTCTCTTCTACGCCGATTGCGGCGTGGTGCCCAACCCGAATTCCGAGCAATTGGCGGACATTGCCATCCAGACCGCGGAATCATATAAAAAACTGATCGGCAAGGAACCGCGGGTCGCTATGCTGTCATTTTCGACTAAAACATCGGCCGAGCACCCTGACGTTGATAAAGTGATCAAGGCGACCGAGCTGGCCCAGCAAAAGCGGCCAGACCTTTCCATTGACGGCGAACTGCAGCTGGACGCGGCCATTGTGCCCAAGGTCGCCCAGCGTAAAGCGCCCAGAAGCAATGTGGCCGGCCACGCCAACGTCCTGATCTTCCCTGATCTGGACGCCGGCAATATCGGTTACAAGCTGACAGAGCGGCTGGCCCACGCCCGGGCCTTTGGCCCGATTTTCCAGGGCGAGGCCAAGCCGGTCAACGACCTCTCCCGCGGCTGTTCCATTGACGACATAGTCAACGTGGTGGCCATCACCGCGGTGCAGGCGCAATGACACCTTACAGACTACTGGCTACCGGCTACAGACTACAAAATGATTAACACAAACGATATACTAAATAAACTCAAAAACAAGGCTGACCAGGCAGAAGTATTTCTTTCAAAGAACAGGACCCTGACCATCGATGTCCTGGACGGCAAGGTCGAGGCGATCAAGGAAGTCGAGGATATCGGCTGCGCCATCCGGCTGATCAAGGACAAGCGGCTCGGTTTTGCCTACACTTCCGAATTCGACGAGAGCGTGATCGAGTCAACGATCGGGCAAGCCCTGGCCAACGCTGCCAACGCTGAACCTGATGAGAACAACTGCCTGCCCGCCCCTTGTTCCGCCATGCCTTCTTCTCTTGATCTCTACGACAGAGAGATCGATGAAATCAAGATCAAAGAAAAGGTCCGGCTTGCCTTAGAGATGGAGGACTCTGCCTATAAGGCTGACGAACGGATCAAAAAGACCGAGCGCGTTTCCTACAGCGATGGCAGTTCTGAGATCGAGCTGTTCAATTCACTTGGTCTGGCAGTGGCATATAAGACCAACATGTGCGGCGGTTTTGCCCAGATGATTGCCGGCTCTGACGGCAATATGGAAGCCGGTTTCGGCGTGAGTTTTACAAAGAAATTCGCTGACTTCGATCCTGCGGCTGTCGGGGAAGAATCTGCCCAGCGCGCTGCCCTGCTTTTAGGAGCAAAACATGTCAAGAGCCGGAAACTGCCGCTCTTGATCGACCCGGTGGTCGGCGCGGAGATCATCTCCGCCATGGTCGCGGCCCTGACCGCTGAAGCGGTACAAAAAGGCAAATCGATGTTCGCGGACAAACTGGGCCAGCTGGTCGCTGCCCAGGCTGTGACCGTGATCGATGACGGCCGCTTGCCCAATGGCTTATCCAGCGCGCCTTTTGACGCCGAGGGCTCGGCCACCCAGGAAACAAAACTGATCGACAAAGGCAAACTGCTGACCTTTCTCTATAACGCTTACACCGCGAAAAAAGGCGGGGTCAATTCGACCGGCAACGCGGTGCGCGGCTCGTTCATGAACCTACCGGGAACAGGCACAACGAACCTTTACATCCCGGCCGGTCCGGTCAAACCCGAAGAGATGCTGGCCTCGATCAAACATGGCCTGTTCATCACCCGGGTCATGGGCATGCACACGGTCAACCCGATCTCCGGCAATTTCTCGGTCGGCGCTGCCGGGTTGATGATCGAGAATGGGGAAAAAACTTATCCGGTGCGAGGCATTACTATCGCGGGTAATCTGATCGAGATGTTAAAACAGATCGAAGCGGTCGGCTCAGACCTGAGGTTTATTGAAGATATCGGCTCGCCTACTCTATTGATCCACGACATGAGCGTGAGCGGGGGTTAAATGCGCCAGATCGGCAGAAGACAATATAAATTAACACAAATCAGGCAGAAGCAGGCCAGGATCAAGTCGTTTGCCAAAGCGATGAAGATCAAGGCCCGCGATGATCGCAGCAAGAACTAGCCCGCACGGTCCTCCAACTGGTCCAGCCGCTCTGCCAATATAGCCAGCTCCCGCTCCAATCCTTCGTTTTGGAATCCCTGCGCCCGCAGATAATCGAGATGATGCTGGACTTCGCTGAGCGCCCGGCGGATCTTGCTGGAATAGAGATCGACGTGGTTGCGGTTCTGATCGGCGTTCTTCAAGTCCGCCACCTTGCGGTTGGCCCCGGCCAGCCACTGCCGGATCGCTTTAAAGAAACGCTCAGCCTGCGGCTGGTTCAGCCGCTGAGTATGCCTTAATCTCGGGAGAGCGGTTATTTTCATATAAATGTCCTGGCCCTGGCCAAAGCGAAATATCTGCTTATGTCCGCCTGGTCAAGGTCGCCGATGCGGTCGACGATCTCAATATCAAGCTTGCCGCCCAGGTGAAGCATAGCGACATAAACGCCCAAACGGCGGTAGAGAGGGTAAAGTTGCCGGCAGTTTATTTCTCCCTGCCTCAAAGCGCGGACCAAGCGGAAGCGGATAATGCTATCCAGATATTCAGCGCCGATCTCAACCACCCCTAAGATATTGCCCCGATCCGGATGCGTACGCATCTGGCTGAAAAAATCCGCTAATTTAGCGGGAAAAGAAATTGGATAGACCGGAAAAAAATCCTGCCAAACAGACGGAGGGGTCATGATCTCCGAGAGGAACTGACCGGACAAAAAAGTCAATGCTTCCGGCGGCAGCTGGTCCTGCGGTAATGTTTCCATCAACCGGGCGATCCGCGGAGTATATGCTGCGTGATGCATACGATGCATCAGCTCTGAGATCAATCGACCAGGGAATCCGCCCGGAAAATCGAACTCTTTCAAGCCCAGTCTCCCGAACATCCAGTGGCCGATCTCCGCTTTGATTATTGAATCGACTGGCAGTCCGGCTTCGGCATTATAATTGAGATCGTAAACCTTAAAGATGTCGACCGACCCGGTGATCGAATTGTCCTTATACAGTCCGCCCGGAGAGCCCAGGCTGAATTTTTCCAGGTCCGCATTGAAAGCAGGCAAGCCGATCTGCCGTTCGATCAAGCGCATCTCCAGCCAAAGCGCTTTGCGATATTCATCCCTGACCGGTTCACTCAGGTCCCGGCAGGTCTCCTCATCAAAAACAAGCTGTTGTGACCAATCAGAGAATTTATTAAATTGCGCCAGGCCGGCCTGTCCCGCCCGTGCCAGGAACTCGAACAGCAGCAGGCCGTTGTCTGATATATCGGCAAGACCGTCACCGCGCACGCTTAAGTTAAAAGCCTCCCGCAGAAAATCCCTGCGGGTCTCAGAATAATTGCCTTCATCGACAAGGCTGGCACGGACCAGATCGTGGCTGAATATGTTCCAGGCCGTGTTCGCGCTTATGGCACCGGCCGCTACCATCTGTTTGAGCGCATAGACCGAGAAAGAAAGGTACTGTTTGCCCAGTTCAGGCAAAGAGTCCAGCTGCTCGGTCGCAGGCAGACCATCGATCACTCGGTCGACCTGGAAAGGAAGCGCGTGAAAGGTCAAGGCATGAACGATCGAGCTTCTGGCAACGCCTTTGATCGCCGGCAGATGCGCCCTCGAAGGGGTCTTGTCTCCCGGCAAACGATAGTACGTCGGCCAGCGGCTGGCGGTCATTGAACTGTATATTTGTCTTAACGTTCCGGCTGCTGTGACCATATATTCATTATCGCTTGTTCATTAAAGATATTTCGCATTTCACGGCAAATTATGTTAGAATAAACCCCTGATTCAGGAGGGATCATTATGACCAGAACAATCAAGATATTCGACACCACTCTTCGGGACGGCGAACAGTGCCCTGGCGCGTCGCTTAATCCCGAAGAAAAGCTGGAGATCGCCCGCCAGCTGGCCAAGCTCAATGTTGATGTGATCGAGGCCGGCTTTGCCATTGCTTCGCAGGGCGATTTTAACGCGATCAAGGCCATTGCCCAAACAGTCAAAGGCCCTCAGATCTGCTCCCTGGCCAGGGCCAAAAAAGAGGACATTGAGCGCGCCTGGGAAGCGGTCAAATACTGCGAGCGGCCCAGGATCCACACTTTCATCGCCACTTCTCCTATTCACATGGAGAAAAAACTCCGGATGACACCTGAGCAGGTGCTCAAGCAGGCGGTCGAGATGGTCAAATATGCCAGATCACTCTGCCCGGATGTGGAATTCTCTCCGGAGGACGCGGGCAGGTCTGACCCTGAATTCCTTTACAAGGTCGTCGGCGCGGTCATTGACGCCGGCGCTCAAACCGTGAACATTCCCGATACGGTCGGCTACACTTCCCCCTGGGAATTCGGCCAACTGATCGAGAACATCATCAAGAACGTGCCGCAGATCAAGAAGAACAGCACGGTCATCAGCGTACACGTGCACAATGACCTTGGCCTCGCGGTAGCTAATTCTTTGGCTGCGATCAAGGCAGGCGCTGACCAGATCGAGTGCACGATAAACGGCATCGGGGAACGCGCAGGCAATGCCTCGCTCGAAGAGGTCGTGATGAACCTCAAGACCAGGAAGGATTTCTTTGACTGCGAAACAAGGATAAACACCAAAGAGATCTACAAGACCAGCCGGTTGGTCAGCAACCTCACCGGCATGATGGTCCAGCCCAACAAGGCGGTCGTCGGGGCCAACGCTTTTGCCCATGAGGCCGGCATCCACCAGCACGGTGTCTTGCGGGCCCGCGAAACGTACGAGATCATGCATCCCAATGACATCGGGTTGACCGAGAGCAAGATCGTCATGGGCAAGCATTCCGGCCGCCACGCCCTGCAAAAAAAGTTCAAGGACATGGGCTATGATCTGGACAAGGACGCTTTGGAAAAGGCTTATCAGCGGTTTCTCGAGGTCGCGGACAAGAAAAAAGAGGTTAGCGAGCGCGATCTGGAGATTATAGTGGCCGAAGAGGTCTATGTCGTGCCGGAAGAATATTGCGTTGAGAAGATCGCTATCAAGTCAGGCACCCATGACCGACCAACAGCCAAGGTCCAGTTGAGCCACAAAGGCAAAAAGATCAAGGCGGTCGCGACCGGGGCCGGTCCGGTTGACGCTGTCTACAAGGCGATCGCCGAGTTGACCAAGGTCAAAGCCAGTTTAGTGGATTATTCGATCCAAGCCATCACCGGCGGCACTGATGCGCTGGGAGAGGTCACGGTCAGGATCAAGGATAAGGACAAGATCTATGTGGGCCACGGCGCCGACACGGACATACTGGTGGCCTCAGGCAAAGCTTATCTGGCAGCGATCAACCGTTTGATCTACGCAGGCATCGAGCGTAGTCGAGGAACTACTGCTCGACAGTGATACAGGTCAGAGTCCTGGCGACGCAGCCCGAGGACTGGATCTTCTTTACGATCACTTCGCCCAGGGACTTTAAGTCTGCCGCTTCGACAAAAGCGATCACATCATAGGGTCCGGTCACCAGATGGACGGTCTTGACCCCTTTGATCCCCTTGACGATATTGGTCAGTTCGATAGCTTTGCCAGGCAATGATTCAACCAGAATATAGGCGCTAGTCACAAGGAACACCTCCTGAACAGGTTTAGCCGAGTATAACATATGCCGGTTGCCAAAGGCAAATACCGGTGGTAAACTTATACGAGATCATCAAGGGAGGCCCTATTTTATGTGGCAAAAGATCAGCGGATACTTCCTGCGCGGTCTGATCACCCTGCTGCCGCTGCTGGTGACCATCTGGCTGCTTTACTTCATTTTCACTTTCCTGGACAGCATCCTGGGCAATATCATCACCCTGATCGCCGGCAAACCCATCCCCGGCCTCGGTCTGGTCATCACTCTGGCGCTGATCCTGGTGGTTGGCTTCTTCGCCACATATATTATTGGCGCCCAGATCTTCAAGCTGGGCGAAGAAATACTCTACCGCGTCCCCATCGTCAAGAGCGTTTATTCCGCGGTCAAGCAGATCAACGACATGCTTTTTATGCAGAAGGCAACTGAGGAATACCGGCGGGCCTGTTTGATTGAATATCCGCGCAAGGGCATCTGGTCCATGGGTTTCGTCACATCCGACGCGGCGCTGGAGATCGAGGCCAAGACCAAACAGAAGATGATCAACGTGTTCGTGCCCAACACCCCCACCCCGGCCACGGGTTTTCTGATCATTGTCCCGGCCAGGGATGTCATTCTGCTGGACATGAGGACCGAAGACGCGTTCAAGTACGTGGTCTCCGGAGGGGTATTGAAACCTTCAACGCTGCCGCCTGAAGTGCCGCTGAAAAAGGAGCAGTAGGATGCATATCATAATTGTCGGCTGCGGCCGCGTGGGCGCCCAGCTGGCCCAGATACTTTCATCCGAAGGCCACAACGTAGTGATCGTGGACAAGAACCAAGAGTCTTTCAAGCGCCTGGGGGCTGACTTCAACGGCATCACCATCACCGGCGTTGGTTTTGACCCAGATATTCTCAAGCGCGCGGGCATTGAACGGGCTGACGCTTTAGCCGCGGTGACCAACGGCGATAACAGCAACATCATGGTCAGTCAGATCGCCAAGCGCATTTACAACGTGCCCCGTGTTCTGACCCGGATATATGACCCTCTGCGCGCTGATATCTACAAAAAATTCGGCCTTAACACGATCGGCACTACTACCCTGGTGGCGCATATTTTCCGCAGCGCTCTGCTCAAGGAATCGGCCAAACACGAGTTCACCATCGGTAACGACATCGGCCTGGTCGAATATCGCGTTGAAGAGGAAGAAACAGCGGCCAAAGAGAGTGGCGGAGGCAAAAAATAATGTATGTTCTGATCGTTGGCGGCGGCAAAGTCGGATATTCCCTGGCCAGGCGCCTGGCTGATGAAGGTTTTGACGCTTCGCTGGTGGAAAAAGAGGAGCGTATGGCCAAGCGTATTGCCGAGGACTTGGAGCAGGTCCTGGTCATTGCCGGCGACGGCTGCGACCCCGGCCGCTTGGAGGACGCCGGTATTGCCCGGGCCCAGGTCGTGGCCGCTGTCACGGGCGATGACGAGGACAATCTGATTATCTGTCAGCTGGCGCGCGATACCTTCGGCGTACCCCGGGTCATTGCCCGGGTCAATAATCCGAGCAATGAGATCACTTTCAAGAAACTGGGGATTGACACTGTCTCCAGCACCACCATCATCTCAAAGCTGATCGAGGAAGAAGCGACTATCGGCGACATCTTCACTCTGCTGGCGCTCAAGCGCGGTAAGCTCTCTATCGTCGAACTGATCATCGGCCCTAAGGCGCCGGCGGCCGACAAGATGATTAAGGAGCTCAGGCTGCCTGCTGATTCGATCCTGGCCACGATCGTGCGCGAGAGCCATATCATTTTTGCCAAGGGCGAAACGGTATTAAAACCCGGCGATTCGATTATCGCTCTGGCCACGACCGATTCGGAAATGGCCTTGCGCGAAGCTTTGCTGGGGAAAGAATAGCACATGCTGCTCCGACCCACGATCAATGACCTAAGAACGATACTATATTATATCGGCCGGCTGACGATCGGCCTGGGTTTTATCTTCCTGATACCGTTGATCACCGCCCTGATCTTTGCCGAATGGGACATGGCGGTCAATTTTCTCCTCAGCTTCAGCCTTGCGGTGATGATCGGCATGCTGCTGCAGCAATCGTTCACCGAGCACCTGGACCTTAACTGGAGCCAGGGCCTGGCGGTCACCTCGATCTACTGGCTGGTGGCCATGTTCCTGGGCGCCATTCCCCTGTTCCTCTCCGGTCATTACCTGTCCTATCTTGACGCCTGTTTCGATTCGATGAGCGGCTTTGCCACCACCGGCCTGGCTCTGATCGTCAACCTGGACCACGCCGCTGTCTCGCTCAACATGTGGCGCCATCTGATCATGTTCCTAGGCGGCCAGGGCATCGTGGTCATCGGGTTGACCTTCCTAGTGCGCGGCACGGCCGGAGCCTACCGGATGTATGTCGGCGAAGCGCGCGAGGAAAAGGTCCTGCCCAACGTCATCCAGACCGCCCGGTTCATCTGGCTGATCAGTTTTGCCTATCTGGCCATCGGCACGCTCATGCTGACACTGATCGGCTGGCTCGAGGGCATGCCCTTTATCCGTTCGCTGCTTCACGGCACCTGGATCTTTATGGCGGCTTTTGACACCGGCGGCTTTACCCCGCATTCCCAGAGCATTCTTTATTACCACAGCTTTCCTTATGAACTGGTGACGATCTTGCTGATGGTCCTAGGTACGCTCAATTTCAGCCTGCACTATGCCATCTGGAACGGCCGTATCAAGGAGCTGTTCAAGAACATCGAGACCAGGACGCTGTTCCTCTCGATGAGCGTTCTCTTTGTCATCATGACCGTAGGGCTGACCCAGTGGCGGGTCTATCCCGACTGGCTGGCGGTCTTCCGCAAGGGCTTCTACCAGCTGATCTCAGCCCATTCAGGCACAGGCTACATGACGGTCTATGCGCCGCAGTTCCCGAATGAATGGGGTGTGCTGGCCCTTGTCATGGTCATTCTGGCCATGGGCTTCGGCGGCTCAGCCTGTTCGACTGCCGGCGGCATTAAGGCCCTGCGCATCGGCCTATTCTTCAAAGCCCTGATCCAGGACGTGCGGCGCATTATGGCGCCCGGCTCGGCCGTGATCGTGACCAAGTTCCATCACATCAAGGACTTGATCCTTGAGGACCGCCTGGTCCGCTCGGCCATGGTCATGTTGATCCTTTATGTTTTGACCTACCTGGCCGGGCTGGTGGTCGGCCTTTACTACGGCTATCCCCTGGATATGGCTGCGTTTGAATCCGTGTCTGCCGCGGCCAATGTGGGCCTGTCCACCGGCATAACCGACGCAAGCATGCCGGCCGGGCTCAAGATCACTTATATTATCCAGATGTGGGTCGGCAGGCTTGAGTTCATGTCGATCTTCATCCTGTTTGGGCTGGCGATCGCACGTTTCACCGGAGCAAAAGGAAGAAGCAAATGAACGTAATAACCAATAACCAAGAGACAAGATGCAAAAAATGTTCAAGATCCAATTTTAAATATCTCAAATTGGCTATTGGTCATTGCTTATTGCTATTTGTTTGGTTATTGTATCTTGGCAATTGGTCAATTGCTTCTGCTGTCAGCGGCAATAATCTAGTCGATTTAGCCAACGTCTTTGACGGCCACAAAGTGACCTTTGAAGGCGAAGTGATCGGCGACGTGATGATCAGGCGTTCGCATGCCTGGGTCAACGTCAATGACGGCGAGCGCGCCATTGGTATCTGGCTGACCGCGGCCCAGGCTGAAAGCATCAAATATTCCGGCAGTTACGATCGGACCGGCGACCGTGTGCGCGTGACCGGGACTTTCCACCGGGCCTGCCGCGAGCACGGGGGCGACCTTGATATCCACGCTGATAAACTAGAAATAGTTGTCCCCGGCGGGCAGAGAGCCCATCCGGTCGACCGCAACAAGCTGGCGCTCTCTTTCGGACTGCTGGGCCTGACGCTTGGGCTGCACCTTTACGTTGTTTGGCGTAAAAGGCTGAAAGCGAAAAAGACGCTCAGCTCCTGATGTTGAGATCCTGGCCGCAGAAACCGCACTTGCCGTCGATCACCTTGCCAATACCGGTCTGATAACCCACTCGCTCGATCAGCAGTTTTTGACACTTGGGGCAATAGGTGTTCTCGCCCTTATGGCCAGGTAGATTTCCCACGTACACGAAACGCAGGCCGGTCTCCAGCCCGATCAGGCGCGCCTTGTCTAAAGTGGCCGGAGGTGTCGGCGGGATGTTTTCGAACTCCAGGCAAGGCATAAAAGCGGTCACGTGCCAGGGCGTTTCTGGGCCAAGCTCTTTGAGGATCCACTCGGCGATAGCTTTTAACTGTTCTTTATCGTCGTTGAGCGTGGGCACGACCAATGTGACGATCTCAACATGCATGTTCCATTTCTTTTTCGCCCTGATCGCGGCGTCCAGCACCGGCTGCATGTCCTTGACCCTGGCTAATCGTTTATAAGCCTCGTTACTGAACGCCTTAACGTCAACACGATAAGCGTCAAGATAGGGGCCGATCATATCCAGGGCTTCAGGATCGATATAACCGTTGGTCACCCAAACGGTGTACAGCCCGGCTGCTTTGGCCGCTTTGGCGCCTTCAAGCGCGTATTCGAACCAGATGGTCGGCTCATTATAGGTCCAGGCAATGCCGGCTGAATTGGTCTCTTTGGCCAGGCCGACCAGCTCAGAGACCGGGACTCTGCGTGCATTGGCCGGCAGGTTCTTGCCCAGTTTGACGTGAGCGATCTGCCAGTTCTGGCAGTGGCCACAGCGCATGTTGCAGCCGAACGTACCTAAAGACAAGACTTTTGTGCCGGGATAAAAATGGAACAAAGGTTTCTTTTCGATCGGGTCTGCGGCAATGGAAGAAACGATCTCATAGATGAGCGAATAGAGCTTGCCGTCCTGGTTCTGCCTCACCCCGCAAATACCCAGGCTGCCTGATATGATCACGCACTGCCAGGGACATAGAGTGCATTTGATCTTGTCACCAGCCAGCTGTTCATAGAATAAGGCTTCTTTCAGGCTCATCCCTTCACCACACACAATGGTCTCATACGGGCGACCTTCTTGGCAAGGCCGGATCCGTGGACCACATTGACCACGTTCTGAACATCTTTATAAGCGCCAGGCGCTTCCTCGACCAGTCCCTTTCTGGAAGCTGAGCGGACCAGGATGCCCTGGCCCTCCAGCTGGCTGATCAGCTCGCTAGCGGAATACCTGCGGCTGGCCTCGTGGCGGCTCATCAGCCGGCCGGCACCGTGGCAAACAGAACCCCAGGTCTCCTGCAGGGCTTTTTCCGTGCCAACCAGGATGAAGGAATAGCGACCCATGTCCCCGGGTACCAGGACAGGCTGATCCGGGAACGC
Source organism: Candidatus Saganbacteria bacterium (assembly GCA_016932255.1). Lineage (GTDB taxonomy): Bacteria > Margulisbacteria > WOR-1 > O2-12-FULL-45-9 > O2-12-FULL-45-9 > JAFGDE01. The sequence goes on along the minus strand of JAFGDE010000009.1, from coordinate 74,154 downwards.
CCGGGTCGCGCCTTTACGGTGAACGCACAGCGCCTGACCGCCATGTTTTTCCATTTTCGCGATATTATGGGCCACATCATAGACCAGCCTGATGCCTAAACGCTCAGCAGAGGCTCCCATGACGCGGCTGAAGGTCTCCCTGGTCCAGTGCATCAGCATCTGACGGTTGCACCAGGCAAAATTGGCTGCCGCGGCCATGGCGGCAAAGTAGTCCCGCCCTTCAGGTGACGATATCGGCGCGCAGCAAAGCTGGCGGTCCGGCAGTTTTATGCCGTACTTCTGGGCCGCCCTATTCATCACCTTAATATAGTCAGTGCAGACTTGGTGGCCCAGGCCGCGGGAGCCGGTATGCACCATTATCGTCACCTGGCCCGCGAACAAGCCCCACTCCTGCGCCTTTTTGTCGTCGTAAATCTCATCTATGTACTGGACCTCAAGAAAATGGTTGCCCGAGCCAAGAGTCCCTTGCTGGGAAGCGCCGCGTTCCTTGGCATGTGACGATACCAGTGACGCATCAGCCCAGTCCAGACAACCACTGGACTCGGTATGTTCCAAATCGTCACCAGTACCGTACCCGTTCCTGACCGCCCAACTTGATCCGGTTTCCAGGATCTTGTCCAGGTCTTTAGCTGATAAAGCCAGCTCTGATTCCGAACCAACGCCTGAAGGTACGTTCCTGGCCAGGGCCTCGACCATGTCGAGCAGCTTGGGCTGGACGTCCTTTTTCTCCAGATCGGTCCTCAGCACCCTGACCCCGCAGTTAATATCATAACCCACCCCGCCGGGAGAGATAATGCCATCATCTTTTGGGTTAAAAGCCGCCACCCCGCCAATGGCAAAACCATAACCAAGGTGGATATCAGGCATGGCCAGGGACTTGCCAACGATCCCCGGCAGGCAGGCAACGTTGGCTACTTGAAGATGGGCGTTTTCGCGGAAGATGTGGTCGATCATTGCCTGGTCAGCGTAGACCAGACCATCGACCCTCATACCCGGCTGAAAGGTCTTAGGCAGTAAAAAGCGGTACTCGTCCAGTTGTTTAAAAGCTGATCCCCAGCCCAATCCTCTTCTCCCGTTCGGAGCCTGAGACTAAACGTCTCGGCTCCTCACTCAGGAACCGCGACGTTCAGTCGCAGGTTCCAGTTCAATAGCTAATACCTGTTCAAACCCTTTTTCTAAAGCCTGACTTAGTTGCTCAAACCCAATTTTCTTACCTAATACTTCCTCAACGCTGACCGCATTATACGCCTGCTCGCGGTCAAGTAAAAGGTCGAGTTCCGCCTGCCCCATGCTGCGGACAAAGATCGAGCCCTGCTGGAGCAGTGAGCCCCTGCCCCGTTTCTGCGCTGCGCCGACTATCTTCCTGCCAGCAACAACGATCTCATATTCAGCCGGCACGGCAAAACATAAAGATGGGTTTTGTGTTCTAGGTTCTGTGCCTGCCTTGCCCTGCCTGGCCGGCAGGCAGGCGGCAGGCAGGTTCTGGGCTCTTATCGAAGCTGGCACATTAATTGAATTCAAAGCCCAAACAACTGCTTCAGATAATTTCTTGTAAGATGGGATCAGGCCATCCGGAAGTTTCGGGTCATCAAGCGCGGTCACGACCGAATAGGTCACTTCAGCTTCATTGTGAAAGACAATGCCGCCGCCGGTCGGCCGCTTGACGATATCCCAGCCCAATTGTCGCGCTTTAACGACCTCAAGTTCCTGCTCGATGTTCTGGGAATAGCCGTAAGAGATACATTTCGGCTGCCAGGAATAGATACGCAGGGTCGAGGGAATTGATCCATGTTCAAAATCGTGAAATAGCTGAAGGTCATATTCCATATTATCTGAACCGGAAAATCCTGGATTTTTCAGCAAATCCCAATTTTTCATTTATATTATTATACCCAATTCTCCGATGTCTGGGAACGGTAAAACATGCAAGCTTAGAAGCTTAAAATACGATATATTCTGTAGTAGAAACAAGATGCTCATTTAATTCGGGAGGCACTTTAAATGTCAGAAGTATTCGGTCTACAAATCGGAGATATTATCCTGCTACCTCGGTTGAGGACGGCAACAAGTGGAACTGTCACTGTCCAGGCTGGCGATACACTGGCTCAGATCGCTAAAGAAAATTATGATCTTACTTCGCCAGGTGAAGCTGTGCGTGCTGCCAATTATATAGCGCAATTTAATGGCCTTGAAAGCGCTGATATGATCCATCCAGGCCAGGTGCTTAATCTGCCAACAGAAGATCAGCTATTCAATAACATCTGCCCTCTTAGTTCAACCGGATCAAGCCCTAGAGGTTCTGCTTCAGTTGAGGAAGGTGCTGCTCCGTCAGCGCAAGCTGATGTCTGTATGACCTGCCCCCCAAGTTCGGTCGATACGGCCGGCACCTACTAATAATCCAAAGTAATTCTAATTACTCCAGCGTAAATTCAGCTCCCGGGCAGCTTTAGCTTCATCTAATCTCTTGACTGGAGTCGTATGCGGAGCCTTCTTGACCAGATCTGGATTGGTTTCACATTCTTTGGCAATGGAAATCATAGCCTCACAAAAAGCATCTAAAGTTTCCTTGGACTCGGTTTCTGTCGGCTCGATCATCAGCGCCTCTTCCACGATCAAGGGAAAGTAAATGGTCGGCGGATGGAAGCCGTAATCCAGCAGACGTTTAGCGATATCCAGCGCCTTGACCCCGTACTTTTCTTTCTGCCATTTGGCCGAGATCACAAATTCATGCTGGCAGGTGCGGTCATAAGGCAGGTAATAATATTCTTTGAGCCGGTTCATCACGTAATTAGCGTTGAGCACTGCGTTCTCAGCCACATCCTTCAAACCTTCAGCTCCCAGGCTCCTGAGATAAGCATAAGCTTTAACTATCACATTAATATTGCCGTGGAAGCCGTGGACGCGGCCGATCGATCTTGGAAAATCGACAATCGAAAATAGAAAATCGGAACCTTTCTTGATAACTCTTGGCACAGGCAGGAAGGGCTCAAGCTTTTTGTTGACGCCGACCGGCCCGGCACCCGGGCCGCCGCCACCATGCGGGGTCGAGAACGTCTTGTGCAGGTTAAAGTGCGCCACGTCAAAACCCAGGTCGGCCGGGCGGCAGATGCCCAGCGTGGCATTGGCATTGGCCCCGTCATAATAAAGCAAGCCGCCTGCTTTGTGGACAGTTTCAGCGATCTCCAGGATATGCTCGTCGAACAAGCCTAAAGTATTGGGATTGGTCAGCATCAGGCCGGCAGTATCCTCTCCGACCGCCTGCTTCAAGTCCGCCATATCGATATTGCCCCGGCCGTTGGACTTGACCACTTTTGTCTGGTAGCCGACCATGGAAACAGAGGCCGGATTGGTCCCATGGGAAGAATCCGGGACTATAATAATATTCCTGTGTTCCGCGCTCGACTTTCCACTTGCTGCTTGCTCACTATGATATGCTTTGATCATCATCAAGGCGGTAAGCTCGCCGTGCGCCCCGGCCGCCGGCTGAAAAGTGAACGCGTCATAGCCGAACAAAGCGCAGAGATATTTTTCGAAATTATAAAGCAGCTCCAGTATTCCCTGGACCTGCTCTGCCGGCTGCAGGGGATGGATCTCGGTAAAGCCTGGCATTCCGGCGATGTCTTCATTGACCTTGGGATTGTACTTCATGCTACAGGAGCCGAGAGGATAGAAACCCGAATCAACACCGAAGTTCTTCTGGGACAGTCGGGTAAAGTGGCGGACCACATCCAGTTCGGAAAGTTCCGGCAGGTTCAGTTCGTCTCGCAATAGATCCCGGGGAATAAGCTCTTCGATCTTCTGTTCCGGCACATCCGCCGCCGGCAATGAACAAGCCTTGCGGCCGGGAGATGATTTCTCGAAGATCAACGGCTCATCATGATTGATCGATTCGTCATTCGCCATTCGTATTTCGCAATCTAGATAATGGCCTTCTGGCTTTTAGGATCAAAGAAATGGAGTTTGCTCAGGTTGACCACAACCTTGAACTTACTGCCTGAAGTCGCGTCGCACAGACCGCCGACCCGGGAGGCCAAAGGAACCTTGCCTACAGTGAGAAAAACGTTTGTTTCCGCCCCGATGATCTCGCGAAAATCGACAGTGCCTTCAAGCGTGATCTTGTCCTTGATCCAGTCGGATGACGGAATATCCCAGATGTCTTCCGGCCTGATGCCGAAGACAACGTCCTTGCCTACGTAGTTCTCCAGGAGATGATCGACGTCCTTGGGCACAGGCAGCTCAAAACCTTCACACTTAAAAATGTACTGGTCGCCCTGCTTGCTGATCGTTCCGTCGACAAAGTTCATCTGAGGGCTGCCGATAAAACCCGCCACAAAACGGTTGGCCGGCTTGGAATAGACGCTTAGCGGGTTCTCGACCTGCTGCAGCTCGCCGTTCAGAATAACAGCGATGCGCTGGCCCAGGGTCATGGCCTCGACCTGGTCGTGGGTTACGTAAATGACCGTGGCTTTGAGCGTTTTATGGATACGCTGCAGCTCCGCCCTCATGGCCACGCGCAGTTTGGCGTCAAGGTTGGAGAGCGGCTCGTCCATCAGGAAAACCTCAGGCCGCCGCACGATAGTGCGGCCCAGGGCAACACGCTGGCGCTGGCCGCCGGAAAGCTGTTTGGGATATCGGTCGAGCAGCTTTTCCAGTCCCAGGATATTGGCCGCCTCATTGACCCTTTCCTCGATATCCTTTTTGGGCAAGCCGCGCAGCTTCAGGCCAAAGGCCATATTGTCATAGACCTTCATATGGGGATAAAGCGCGTAGTTCTGGAAGACCATGGCGATATTGCGGTCCTTAGGCGGCACGTCATTAATGCGGCGATCGCCGATATGGATATTGCCTTCGGTGATCTCTTCCAGGCCGGCGACCATGCGCAGGGTCGTTGTCTTGCCGCAGCCGCTGGGCCCGACCATGACCACGAATTCCTGGTCTTTGACCTCCATATTGATGCTCTTAACCGCTACAACGTCATTGAACTTCTTGGTCACATTTTCCAGTAAAACCCTTGCCATTATCCTGCCCTTTCTACCGCCTTTTTAGAACGGTCCTTTATAGTTCCTTGTTCAGATTGGCCAGTTCGATCGCCGTCATCGCCGCGGCAAACCCTTTGTTGCCCGGCTTGGCTCCAGCGCGCTCCAGCGCCTGATCCAGGTTGTCCGTGGTCAGGATGCCGAAAATTACCGGCACACCGCTGTCAAGCGAGACCTTGGCCACGCCTTTAGCAGCTTCGGACGCCACATATTCGAAATGAGGCGTACTGCCCCGGATGACCGCGCCCAGACAGATGACCGCATCATATTCCTTGGCCACCTTTTTGGCGATCAACGGGATCTCAAAGGCGCCGGGCGCCCAGATCACGTCAATGCCGGTCTCCTTGGCGCCGTGCCGTTTGAGGCAGTCAAGCGCCCCGTCCAGCAAGCCCTTGCTCACCAGTTCATTGAACCGCGATACAATGACCCCGAATTTTAATTTACTTGCGTCCAGATTCCCTTCGATGATCTTTGCCATGGTCCTTTACCTCCTTAGCCGGGGTTGTACCCTCCGGCTCCTTGAGCATATGTCCAAGCTTTGCCCGCTTGGTCTCAAGATATTTCTGATTATATGAATTGGGCTCTATCTCTATAGGCACACGCTCGCTTACCTTGAGACCGTAGCCTTCCAGCCCTACTATTTTCTTTGGATTATTGGTTATCAGCCTGATCGCGGACAGGCCCAGATCGACCAGTATCTGGGCGCCGATGCCGTAATCGCGCAGGTCAGCTTCATAGCCCAGCGCGTGGTTGGCCTCGACCGTATCAGCTCCCTGGTCCTGCAGTTCATACGCCCGCAGTTTATCGGATAACCCGATCCCCCTGCCTTCCTGTCTCATGTACAGGATCACGCCCTGGCCGCAAAACTCGATCTTTTCCATGGCCTTGTGCAGCTGTTCGCCGCAGTCGCAGCGGCAGGAGCCGAAAACATCTCCGGTCAGGCATTCGGAATGGACACGGACCAGGATATTCTCCTTGCCTTCGACCTTGCCCTTGACCAGAGCCACATGATGGTCCCCGGTCAGCAGATCTTCATAACCATAGGCCATGAAATCACCGTACCGTGTCGGCAGCCTGGTAGCCGATAACCGCCGGACCAATTTATCCTTCTTCATCCGGTAGGAGATCAGGTCGGCGATGGTCACGATCTTCAGCCCGTGCTCTTTGGCAAAATCGAGCAATTGCCCGGTGCGCGCCATGCTGCCGTCGTCATTGATGATCTCGCAGATGACCGCAGCTGGGTAAAGCCCGGCCAGACGCGCCAGGTCGACCGCGGCTTCGGTATGTCCGGCGCGCTTGAGCACACCACCTTGACAGACCCGCAGGGGAAAAACATGCCCCGGCTTGACCAGATCAGCGCTGGCAGAGTTCGGGTTGATCAGGACCTCGACCGTCCGGGCACGGTCCGCGGCAGAAATGCCCGTCGTTACGCCGTGCTGCTTAGCCGCGTCGACTGACACGGTAAAGGCCGTTTTCATCGGCTCGCTATTGCGGTCGACCATCTGAGGCAGGTCCAGTTGATTCAGTCTTTCGGCCGTCATAGGCACGCAGACCAGTCCCCGGCCTTTGGAGATCATGAAATTGACCGCTTCAGGCGTGACCTTTTCCGCGGCCATGATCAGATCGCCCTCGTTCTCACGGTCCTTATCATCGACCACAATGACCATCTTGCCGTTGGCGATCGCTTCGATGGCTTCTTCTATGATATTAAACCTTGGTTTCGCGTTTTGCATTTTTAGTTTTGCGTTAATTTTCGATCCAGCCCATGGGCAGATAGCCGCCCTTGGTCAGGACCTCCTCGGTCATGCCTTTGCTCAGCTCGCCCTTGAGGTGGCGTTCGATATATTTGGAAAGGATATCGACCTCAACGTTGACCCGGTCGCCAACATTCTTCCACCCTAGGGTCGTGGCACTGGCGGTCTGCGGGATCAGTGAGATAAGGGCCAGGCCGCCGCGCAGGTCGGCCACGGTCAGGCTGATGCCGTCGATCGTGATCGAACCCTTCGGCACCAGATAGCGCAGCAGTTCTGAAGGCAGTGAGAGGTAAAGCTCAAAACCTTTGCCTTTAGCCAGCTTCTTCCTGATCTCCCCCATGCCGTCAACATGACCGCTAACAATATGGCCGCCCAGCCTGCCGGTCATCGGCAGGGCCCGCTCAAGGTTGACCTTGTCGCCGATCTTTGTTTCACTGAAGGTGGAACGCTTCATGGTCTCAGAGGAAAGGTCGAACTCGAGGAAATTGCGGCGGATATTGGCCACTGTCAGGCACACGCCGTTTACCGCGATACTGTCGCCGACCTTGGCAGCGGCCAGGTTCCTGCTGACCGACAGGGTCAACTTGCCGGCGGAAGATCCGCGGATGATCGAAGTAACGATACCCAGTTCTTCAATGATCCCTGTGAACATCCCTTCTCCTTATTAATTAGAATCTTGTGTTACGGGATCCCGACCAAAGCGTCGGGATACAAAGGGCAATTTTACCATATTTTCAGGGGTAAAACAATATATCATGGACCGCATAACTCGAGGCTAAATGTCTCAGTTCTGAGGGACCGACGCTTTCAGTGTCGGTCTATTTCGTTTTTCTTACATAGGCGCCGAGGATGCCGTTGATGAACTTGGCTGATTCCTCGCCCGAGTACTTCTTGGCCAGCTCAACGGCCTCATTGATGACCACGGATTGCGGGGTCTCCTTCAGGTCGAGTTCCTTGAGCGCCAGGCGCAGGATACTGCGGTCAACCTTGCCGATGCGATCCAGCGGCCAGTCGATCGCCAGTGAGCTGATCTTCTGGTCAAGGTCGTCTTTCTCTCCCCAGGCGGCCCGGGCCAGCTTGGATGCGAATTCGATCGTTTCGGAGATGAACTGTTCGCTTTCCGTGATGTTTTTCAGCGATGTCTCGATATCAGAGCCGGCCAGCTCGGACTGGTACAGGGCTTGCATGGCCAAACGGCGGGAAGTAGATCGTTTACCCATTAGCCGCCGAAATGCTCTTCGATGAACCTGGTGGTGGCTTCGCCGCGCTTGAAAGCTTCGTTGCGCAGGACTTTAAGATGGAAGGGAATGGTCGTTTGGATGCCCTCTATGACATACTCGTCCAGGGCGCGCTCCATGCATTTGATCGACTCCTCGCGATCCTTTCCCCAGGCAATGATCTTGGCGATCAGGGAATCATAATGCGGTTGGATCATATAGCCTGCATAAGCGTGGCTATCGACCCGGATACCCGGACCGCCCGGCGGCAGATAGGCCTTGATCAGCCCGGGCGAGGGCATGAAATTACGCTCATGATTCTCTGCGTTGATGCGGCACTCGATAGCGTGACCGCGAAACTTGATGTCATTTTGCCTGAAATGAAGTTTTTCGCCGGTTGCTACTTTTATCTGCTCTCTGATAATATCAGAGCTGGTGATCATCTCAGTGACCGGGTGTTCGACCTGGACCCTGGTGTTCATTTCCATAAAATAGAAATTACCGTGCTTGTCGTAGAGGAACTCGATCGTGCCAGCGCTGTGGTATCGGACTGATTTGGCCGCTCTGACCGCCGCATCACCCAGCTTCCGCCTGGTCCGCTCATCAATGACCGGCGAAAGAGCTTCCTCGACCAGTTTCTGGTGCCGGCGCTGGATGGAGCAGTCGCGTTCGCCTAAATGGACGCAGTTGCCGTGTTTGTCGGCCATGATCTGAACCTCGATATGGCGCGGCTCTTCGATATATTTTTCTAAATAAACGTCCGGGTTGCCGAAACAGGCTTCTGCTTCGGTCTTGGCCGTGTGCAGCAGATGGATGAAGTCATCCTTGTTCCAGGCCAGCCTCATGCCCCTGCCCCCGCCTCCCGCCGTAGCCTTGATCAGGACAGGAAAGCCGATCTTCTCAGCCAGCTTGATCGCTTCAGCCTCATCCTTGATCAAGCCGTCAGAACCAGGCACGACCGGCACGCCGGCTTTTTTGACCGTTTCGCGGGCCGTGGCTTTATCGCCCATTTTCTGCATGGCATCGATATCCGGGCCGACAAAGGTTATCTTGCTGGCCTGGCAGATCTCCACGAACTTGTGGTTCTCAGCCAGGAAACCATAGCCGGGATGGACGGCATCAACGCCCGCGACCTCGGCCGCGGACATTATACTTGGGATATTGAGGTAGCTTTTGTTGGGAGCGGCCGGTCCGATGCAGTAGGCTTCGTCAGCGATCTTGACATGCAGGGAATCACGGTCAGCTTCAGAGTAAACAGCGACCGTTGCGATTCCCATTTCTTTTGCCGCTCGGATGATCCGTACAGCGATCTCACCGCGATTAGCGATCAATAGTTTTTTAAACATACTGTCCTTTATGCGGGAAATGGTATTCTAGCACAAATCAGCCCGCTTGACCAGAGAAGGTAGCGGCCAGGAGCAGACAGGTCAACAGGATCAAGACCAAAGCGGTCGCCCCGGCTACGAAGTTATTGAAGCGTGAATTGGTGTACCCGCCCATCAACCGCTTATTATTGACCAAAAGAAGCATGAATATCAGAATGAACGGGAAGAGAATGCCGTTGGTGGTCTGGGAAAAGAGCATTACATTGATGAGATTAAGCCTGGGCAGCAGCACCATGCCACCACCGACCAGTATAAGCAACGTGTAAAGACCATAGAAGATCGGCGCTTCAGAAAATTTCTTGCTGATGCCGTTCTCCCAGCCAAAAGCCTCGCAGATGGCATAGGACGACGATAGCGGCAGTATCGAAGCCCCCAGGGTCGACGAGGCGAACAGGCCCAGGGCAAAGAGGAAAGCGGCAAAGTTGCCGGCGAACGGCGCCAGGGCCAGGGCGGCTTCCTTGGCGTCATGGACAATGATCCCCTGCGGATGCAGCACCGTGGCACAAGCCAGTATTATAAAGAACGCTATGGCCACGGCCACGATCGAACCAATGATCACGTCCCAGCGCTGGTATTTATATTGTTTGATCTTAACGCCCTTTTCCACGACCGATGACTGGAGATAGAACTGCATCCAGGGCGTGACAGTTGTGCCGATCATGGCGATGGCCACCATGATGAAGCTGTAGTCAAAACTGAAGCTCGGCACGACCGTCTGCTGGAAGACCGCGGCCCAATCCGGCCGGGCCATAAAACCGGAGAAAATATAGGCGAAATAGACAAAACACATGGCAAAAAAGATCCGTTCGACGCCTTTGTAACTGCCCCGCGTCATCAGGAACCAGATGACTACGACCATCAGCGGCACTGAAATGAACCTGGTCAGGCCAAAGATCTCAAGGCTGGCAGCAATGCCGGCAAACTCGGAAATGGTCACGGCCACATTGGCGATCAGCAGGATAAGCATGGCAAAGAAGGTCCAGCGTAAACCGAACTCTTCTCTGATCAGGTCAGAAAGCCCCTTGCCTGTGACAACACCCATCCGGGCGCACATCTCCTGTATCACGACCAGGGAAACACCCACCAGGATAAGCATCCAGAGCATATGATAACCGAAACGCGCGCCGACGATCGAATAGGTTGCCGTGCCGCCGGCATCATTGCCGGCCAGCGCAGAAATAACACCCGGTCCCAGAATGACCAGGAAAAGCATGATCCTTCTCCGGCGCGGCAGGTGCATAGCCTTACCCCAGCATATGCCTGATCCGCCGTGAGACCGGCGGCAGGATGAAATCGACCACGTCATCGACCGTGACGATGCCTAGCATGTTCTCCTGTTCGTCCACGACCGGAACGGCCAGGAGATTGTATTTTGAGATGACCTCAGCCACCTGCCGCTGCCTGGCATCCGGCGTGACAGTAACAGGGTCTTTGACCATGATCTGCGAGACCAGGGTCTCCGGCGGCGAGATGATCAGACTGCGCAGGGAAAGCACTCCGGCCAGTTTGCCGTCCTCATTGGCAACATAGACATAATAGACGGTCTCGGCATCAGGCGCCAGCTGGCGCATCTTATCGATCGTCTGCTGGGCTGTCAGGTTCCTGGGAATGGCGATAAATTCAGTGGTCATCAAGCCTCCGGCGGTCTCTTCAGGATGTCTCATCAGCTTCTGCGCCTGAGCGGCCTTGCGGGGCTTGAGCAAACGCAGGAACTCATCGGCCTTCTCATCAGGGATATCTCCCAGGACATCGGCCACCTCGTCTACCGGCATCTTTTCCAGCACCCCAAGAGCTTTTTTAGTATCAAGGGTCAGCAACAACAGCGCCTGGATCTTGGGTTCCAGCTCGTGCAAGGCTTCGGCCGCGGTCTTGTCGGCCAAAGAAGCGAAAATAGCGGTCTTTTCCTCTGAATGGACCTGGGAAATGATATTGGCGATATCGGCCGGGTGCATTTCCGAGATATGCTTGGTCGGCACAGTGATCATGCCCTTTGCCTTGCCGGTCTTCAATTGTTCCACATGGTCCCAGCCGATCAGCGTATCAGGGACCTGGCGGCTGAATATCCTCAAGAAAAGATCGACCAGGCCAAGCACTCCCAGTCTTCTTAACAGCCCGCGGAAACCGACATCCGCTGCGATCAAGCGGACGTCCTGGTCGATCTTGCCCAACTTGAGGTCATTGACGCGGATGACCCTGGCTCCTTCAGTATCAACGATCTGCTTGTCCATCAGGTCGCGCCAGAGCATCAGCTCGCCGTTATGCGGCCTGGTAAAGCAGATCCTGTCCCTGACCGATTTGGTGACCACGAACTGCTTGCCGATCAGGTCGATCTCTCCCATCAGGATGATCAGGTCCTCTTTCTTGCCCAGGACACGGACCAAAAGCCCTGTCACCTTGGGGAAAACATCCCCCACGGTCAGGACAAAATCGCGCACCTCGCCTATCGGGTCCTGCAGCCGGTCGACCACAGGAACCCCACGGAGCTCGGAAACGAACATTTCAGAAAAGAGGACCATAATGAGATTATTTTAACACGAGGACGGTAAAAAACAAAACATTAAGCTAAGCGGCCGAGCTAGCGGTCAAATTCTTCAAGGCGGGAAATAAGAAGCCTGCAACGCATCTCTTCGAACCTCTGCATCAATTCGCGGATCGGACGATAGAAAGCCTCGTCTTCCTCTCCGCGGTCCTTGCCGCTGCAAGAGATATCTTTCAGGGACATTATCAGGCCTTCGCCTATCCATTGATTCGTCCGCCGAACAGTGGCCGTAAGAATGTCCAACAGCTCGTTATGATCGTAGATCTCCGGCTTGGCCTGTGCCTCGCGTATGACCATGGCATCACTTATTTTAGAGAACAACAACCTGATGTTCGCTCCGGACGGGTTGGCTGAAACAAATTTCAGCTCCCCGCCGGTAGGGTCAAGTCGCAGATAAATAGTTGAGAGCGCGCCTGAAGCAAGCTCTGCATTATATCCGATCAATTCCTTCATTAATCCCTGATAATTCCCATTCACGATCTCTTCTGCCTTATCTGATCTCGCAAAGGATGGTTCAGCGGGTCGGACAGCTACTATAGTAGGGGCAGCCGCAGGATCGAACTTTCTCTGATACGACGGCACAGCCGGTTGTTTATCTGTCCTGACCGCTGGTCTGGCCGGCGGCTTAATAGGCAATAATAAGACCTGGATACTGCCATTCTCGTTCTTTGAGACTCGAATGCTGTCGCAATCAACAACCTTATCTGCGGTTTTCATTAATATCAAGATATTGCCGATCCTTTCGTGCCCCACATAATATAATTCTCCATCCGAACTGCGGGAAATGGCATAGCTGATGCCGGGGAGGCGCAGGTCAGCAACACTGCATTTGCTACCCGGCGCAATAGCTACGGCCCGTGCGCCGCTGCTATTGTCCAGAACGATCTTGCTGGGGACCGGTGCTGCCTTGGGGTTGCCTCTTTGTACCGGCATTGTCGGCCTCGTCCAGCGACGGAATATCCTATTTATTATGCCTTTTATTTTAATAGTCTTGCCCCTTTTTCCTGAATTTCTCTTAATATATATCGATAAAATCGCGGTAAAATATCACTTTCAGCCGATCTTTTTGCCGTATCAAGCGATGGTGAACATTTTCCCCGGCAGCTGTCTGACAACGTTCTTGATCTCCAGCATCATCAATAGGCTGGAGACTCGAGGAATCGATAATCCGGACTCGAGCGCAATATGGTCAAGGGATTTGGGCTCTAGGCTCAGGGTTCTTAGCAGTTTTTTTTCATCATCAGATAATTCCGGCATTGTTTGGGTTCTGGGTTCTTGGTTTTGGGTTCTGGGAAATTGCCCAAAATAACCTAACTCTTCGAGAACATCATCGACCGATTCCACCAGCTTAGCTCCATTCTTGATCAGCCAGTGCGGCCCTTTAGCTTGGTCAAAACAGACCTGGCCGGGCACGGCAAAAACCTCCCTGCCCTGGTCCAGTGCCTGCTTGGCCGTGATCAAAGCGCCGCTGTCATGGTGGCCTTCGACCACTATTGTGCCCAGGCAAAGCCCGGCTATTATCCGGTTGCGCCTGGGAAAATGGCCTCTTTCATAGTCGGTCCCGAGCGGGAACTCTGATATAATCGCGCCTGAGCCAGCGATCTCAGCGGCCAATGGCTGGTTGGCCGGAGGGTAGATGATATCGAGGCTCGTGCCAAGAACAGCGATTGTTCTGCCTTTGGCTGCCAAGGCGCCCTCGTGCGCCGCAGTATCAATGCCCAGGGCCATGCCCGAGACAATGGTCAGGCCGCAGCAGGCCAGCTCATAAGCCAGCCGCCTGGCCGTTTCCTGGCCATATCTAGTCGCGTTCCTGGTGCCGACGATCGCTATGGCCTTATCATAAAGCAGATCCGCGCCCTTGAGATAAATTACCGGAGGAGGATCATAGATCTCTTTGAGCAAAGCCGGATAAGCTTCAGCGGCCAGGGTAATTACCTGAAACCCCGCCTGCCTGGTCTTTTCGAACTCTTCTTCAAGATCGATCGTTCTGCGGCCGGAAAGGAATGCCGTCAGCGGGGCCCTGCTGAGCCCTTCAAGACTTAACAGCTCTTTTTCACCGGCCTGCCAGGCTTTCTCGAGCGAACCAAATCGCTCCCATAACTTCTTGATGGTCACAGGGCCAACTTTAGGGAGTTTGTTTATGGCTAACCAATAATTGATCTCTGAGGGCATATGATCTATGCAGCAATTGTATTGCCAATAATTGGGTTCTAGGTTCTAGGTTCTATGATTTTTATTATATTTGAAGCAATTATATAGAATATCCCGGAATCCAGTACCCAGCACCTAGAACCCATGGCTGTCGCGATCCCGACAGCAGATCAAGACTTGATCAATGAAAGCGCCTCTGACCTGGTTTTAGCGTCCCTGGAAAAGACCCCGCGCACCGCAGACGTGGTAGTTACCGCACCGGGTTTTTTGACCCCGCGCATGGACATGCACAGGTGTTCGGCCTCAATGATGACCATAACACCCTGGGGCTTAATCCTGTCCATCAGGCAGTCGGCTATCTGGCTGGTGAACCGCTCCTGGACCTGAGGCCGTTTGGCAAAGCCTTCAACCGCCCGGACCAATTTAGACAGGCCGGTCACCCGGCCTTTGTTTGGTATATAAACAACGTGGGCTTTGCCAATGAAGGGGACCAGATGATGTTCACACATGGAATAGAACGGGATGTTCTTGACCATGACCATTTCCTCATGGTCCTCTTCATGAAAAACAGAGATCTCTTTGCCTGGATCCTTTTCCATGCCGGCAAATATTTCGGTGTACATGCGGGCCACTCGCTTTGGTGTATCCTTGATGCCGGCACGCCCCGGATCCTCGCCTATCGCTTTCAATATATCCCTGACCGCTTTTTCTATTATCTTCAGGTCCATCTCAAAACAACCCCTTGATCTTCCCATTTTCGTTCACATCCATGTTCTCGGCCGCCGGATGCCTGGGCAGGCCCGGCATGGTCATGATCGTACCGGTATAAGCGACGATAAAGCCGGCGCCGGCCGAAGGCTTAAGGCTTCTGACCGTGATGCGGAAGTTGGTCGGCCGGCCAAATACTTTTGGATCATCAGACAGCGAATACTGCGTCTTGGCCACGCAGACCGGCAGGTCGGTTAGCTCATGCTTCTCCAGCAGTTCCAGGTCGCGCCGGGCCTCTTCAGTAAATTCAACACCATCAGCTCCGTAAATATCACGGGCGATCACTTCGATCTTGTACTTGACCGGCGAATTAAGTTCATAAAGCGTCTTGAAGCCGGATCTCTTCCTGCAGAGTTCGATGACCGTTTTAACCAGGGCCTGCCCGCCCTTGCCACCTTTGGCCCAGACATCGGCGATGACGCAATCGACCCCGAATTTTGAACAGCGGTCCACGATCTGGTCCAGCTGTTGTTTTGTGTCGGCTGTCTTGCGGTTGACCGCGACAACTGCCGGCACACCGAACAGCCTGATGTTCTTGATATGTTTTTCCAGGTTCTCATAGCCATGGCGCTCGATCGCCTGACTGGTTACGACCAGCACCGCGGCCGCCGGTTTCAACTTGCCGACACGGCATTTGATATTAAAAAATTTCTCGGCCCCAAGATCGCTGCCAAAGCCGGCCTCAGTCACCACATAGTCAGCCAGCTTAAGCGACAGCTGAGTCGCCACCAGGCTGTTGCAGCCATGGGCAATATTGGCGAACGGTCCGCCGTGAATGAAAGCCGGGCCGTTCTCCAGTGTCTGGACCAGGTTGGGCTTGAGCGCGTGCCACATCAGCAGGGCCATCGCCCCTTCAGCCTTGATGTCGCGGGCCCGGACCGGCTCGCCGCTTTTGTTGTAAGCGATGATAATATTGCCCAGCCGCTTTTTCATGTCAGTGATGTTCCTGGACAAGCAGAGGATCGCCATGACCTCTGAAGACGCGGTGATATCGAAGGTGCCGCGCAGGGCCCGGTCGTTCATGTCCATGACCCGCTTCCAGACTATGCGGCTGTCATCAATGCCTAATTCATTGCCCTGATGGATATGATTATAAAGCATGGCGGTCAGCAGGTTATGGGCCGAAGTGATCATGTGCATGTCGCCGGTCAGGTGCAGGTTAATGTCGTCCATGGGTAATACTTGAGAATACCCGCCACCGGCCGCGCCGCCCTTCATGCCCATGACCGGCCCGAGCGATGGCTCGCGAATGCAGACAATGGCGTTCTTGCCTGCCTGGCGCAGGGCCTGGGTCAGGCCGATGGTGATCGTTGTCTTGCCCTCGCCTTGCTGCGTCGGCGTCATGGTCGAGACCAGGATCAGCTTGCCATCCCGCCTGGCTTTAAGGCGCTTAAGCGCTGACAAACTGATCTTGGCCTTGTAACAGCCGTTAAGATCTATCTCTTCCGGCTTGATCCCGGCTTTTTTCGCTACATCAGCGATCAGTTTCATCTTTGCTTTTTGGGCGATCTCGATATCAGAAAGCATGGGTCAAATATACCATAAATAGAGATGAAGTGAAATAGAAATGAAAA
Organism: Candidatus Saganbacteria bacterium; assembly: GCA_016932255.1. Taxonomy (GTDB): domain Bacteria; phylum Margulisbacteria; class WOR-1; order O2-12-FULL-45-9; family O2-12-FULL-45-9; genus JAFGDE01. Next base: position 57,730 of record JAFGDE010000009.1, on the reverse strand, counting down.
TAAGGGGATCGGCTTAGCTGGTGATCACAATTAACATACAGCCCGGCATTATAGCTTGTTCAATCTCAATATTAAGGTCGGGATTATTATTGCCCAAAACCCTGGCCAAATGCTGAACAACATCTGCCAGCCTGGCCTGATCGATCCCGCCCCAACCGCCAGATATGGCAGAAACAAAAATCTCTATCTCGTTTTCCGTTATTCGACGGACCTCTAAATAGCCGCCGCCGACCAAATTGCCGCTTGCCTGGCCTAAAAGCCGGCTCGCACTAAATTTATGATCGAGGTCAATGCCTAGGACCACAAATTCTTGTCTGCCATAATGATAAAGGAATTTATAGGAGTTGCCAGATCGTTCTGCCGAGTTATAGAGCTGTCGGACATTGCGGGAATTTATTCTTAGATGGTCACGAGGTAAAATACGGGCAATACTGGCAACAAAACCTGTCGTATTAATTGCTCTTGTTGTGTGAATCATTGTTCATCTCCCATATATTATCGTTACTTTTTGGGGGAAATTTCAAAAAAAGCGGCTTTTAACAGTTTGATATATCTTTTTCGCGGTCAAACCATAGCTATCATGCAATTCAGCTATTTTCCCTTGCTCAACGAATTTATCCGGCAGGCCTATTCTTTGAACTGGAATATTTAAACCTGTTTCAGCCAACAATTCTAGCAACGCTGATCCGAATCCGCCGTCCAGAACTCCTTCTTCAACAGTAACGACCTGTTTGGCCTTCTTAGCCTGTTCAAGAATCAGTTCTTTATCCAGCGGCTTGGCGAACCTGGCGTTTATGACAGTAGCGGCCACGCCAGCCTGTTCCAGCAATTTCGCCGCTTCGACCGAAGGCTGCACCATTGAACCGATAGCGACAATCAAAATTCTGGGTTCTGGGCTATCGAAAACAACCTCCCCTTTGCCAACTTCCAACTCCTTTAACTCTGCATCAAGCTCAGCTCCCGGCCCTTTGCCTCTGGGATAACGGATCGAGACCGGCCCGTTAATTTTCAGAGCCGTGTTAAGCATGTGCTGAAGCTCGTTCTCGTCCTTGGGCGCCATAACGGTCATGTTGGGAATGGAACGCAAGAACGCCAGATCGAAGACGCCGTGATGGGTCGGCCCGTCCTCACCAACAATGCCTGCCCGATCCAGGCAAAACGTAACAGGCAAATTCTGCAAGCAAACATCATGAACTATCTGATCATAAGCCCGCTGCAGAAAGGTCGAATAGATCGCAGCTACCGGCCGATAACCCGAGATCGCCAGGCCGGCCGCAAAGGTCACGGCATGCTCTTCAGCTATCCCCACATCAAAGAACCTCCGGGGGAATTTGGTGGCGAATTCTTCCAGGCCGGTCCCGTCGATCATCGCCGCGGTTATCCCGATGACCTTATCGTTCCTCTCGCCGATCCTGGCCAGGGTCTGGCCGAAGACTTTCGTATATGTCAGGCCTTTTTGGCCGTTGAGCGCCGCGCCGGTCTTGATATTAAAAGGACCGGTGCCGTGGAACCGGCTGGGGTCCTTCTCCGCCGGAGGATAACCCTTGCCTTTCTTGGTAATGACATGGACCAGCACCGGGCCTTCGATCTCCCTGGCATGGTGCAGAGTGCTCATGATCAGCGGGATATTATGCCCGTCGATCGGACCGAAATACTTGAAGCCCAGTTCCTCGAACATGACATCGACCTTGAAACTGACCACAATATGCTTAGTGCGGTCCTTGAGCTTCTTGGCCGCTTCGAACAGCGGCACGCCGACCTTGGGGATACGTTTGACCACCCGTTCAATCCGGTTGCGCAGGTCAATATAAAGGTCGGAAGTCGATACCTTGGTCAGGTAAGCGGCATAAGCACCGACATTCTTTGAGATAGACATCTCATTATCATTCAGGATAATTATCAGGTTGCTCTTCATGCCGTCGATATTGTTAACGCCCTCCCAGGCCAGGCCGCCTGACATGGAACCGTCACCAATGACCGCAACGATGGCATAGTTCTCCTTGTTCAGTTCCCTGACCTTCGCCATGCCCAAGGCCGCGGAAATTGAGGTCGAGGCGTGGCCCACGGCAAAAGCATCATGAGGGCTTTCAGCGGGCTTGGGGAAACCGGACAGCCCGTTCATCGTCCTGAGCGTACTAAAGCGGTCCAGCCGGCCTGTCAGGATCTTGTGCGCGTAAGCCTGATGCCCAACATCCCAGATTATCTTATCCCTGGGGCTCTCAAAACTGGCATGCAGCGCCACGGCCAGTTCGACTGCTCCCAAACTGGGCGCGACATGGCCGCCGGTCCGGGCGGTCGTTTCGATGATCCTGGCACGGACTTCGCTCGCGACCTGATCGAGCTGCTTGCCCGACAGTTCCCTGAGGGTTTCCGGCAGTTTGATCTTATCTAACAAAGTAGACATAATAGAGGATAATGGTCACCGCTACCGAGAGGCTGGCCCCGGCCACCACTTCAATGGGATCATGGCCCAGGATCTCTTTGAGCTTCTCGATCCTGATCTTGCCGGAGGAGTAGATATCATCAACGATCTTGTTGAGGATCTCGGCTTGTTTGCCGGCGGCCCGGCGCACGCCTGTAGCATCATACATGACGATCAAGGCAAAGACCAGGCAGGTAGTAAAGAGCGCGTTATGCCAGCCGATGACCAGACCGACTCCCAGTGTCAGCGAAGTGACCGACGCGGAATGGGCCGAGGGCATGCCGCCCGCTTCAAAGAAATGCCAGAGATTCCAGTGTTTTTCCTCAAAACGATAGATGACCACCTTGATCGCCTGGGCCAGGAACCAGGAGATGCCAACAGCCATCAAGGTAAAATTTGATAAAAGGTCGTTAATGAATGCGGTCATGATCATTCTTCTCCTTTTGCCAGTATGGCTCTTGCCAGCTTCAGATCGGCCGGCGATGTGATCTTGATATTGTTATAGCTCCCCATCACCATTTTAACCTTTACGCCCATTTTTTCAACCAGCATAGCATCATCGGTGACATCATTGCTGCTTCCAGCGCTATAAGCCCGCAAAATAATATCTTTTTTGAAGACCTGAGGTGTCTGCGCCGCCCATAAACGACTTCTATCAACAGTCTTATTAATAATAGCTCCACCATTCGACATTCGGCATTCGTCATTCGTCATTTTTATAGTATCCACTACCGGCACACCCACCACCACCGCGCCATGAACTGCCGCCTCTTTTACCGCCCGCTCAATTATCTCCTGCTCAATGAACGGTCTGGCGCCGTCATGGATCGCCACGAGATCCATATCTTGTGCAACCGCTCTCAGGCCGTTGGCGACCGAATCCTGCCGCTTCAACCCTCCGGCCACGACCGCCTTGATCTTCTTAAGCCCGAATGCCTTGACCTTCTCGACATCTTCCTGGTTGACCACGACAATTATCTCATTAATGATCCCGCAGGCCTCAAAAACAGCGGCTGTCCTCCAAAGCATTGGCTGACCAGTTATATCCAAAAATTGTTTGGGCCGGCCCATGCGCTTGCCGCTGCCCCCCGCCGTAATGATCGCTGCTGTTCTCATTTTTTTGCCTTGGTCAGCCGGCGGCAGCCCTGCCTGGTCACCAGGAACATGTCCTCGATCCTGACGCCGCCCCAGCCTTTGATATATATGCCCGGTTCAATGGTTATGACCGCGCCAGCTTTAAGCCGATGATAGTTCCTGGGAGAGATCTTGGGCGCCTCATGTATCCGCTGGCCCACTCCATGGCCGGTCGAATGCCGGAAATTCCCGCCAAAACCGTGACGATCGATCAAGCGCCTGGCCGCTCGGTCCACCTCAGAGCATTTTTGCCCCGCCCTTACCAATCTGACCGCCCTGGCCTGAGCTTTTTTTACAAGCCCGTAGATCTTTTTCTGTTTCGGAGCGGGTTTGCCTATAATATAGGTGCGGGTGATATCCGACCTGTAACCATTATACAATGCCCCGAAATCAACGACAACCAGCTCGCCGCGCTTTAATTTCTTGTTGCTGGCAAAACAATGGGGCCGGGCCGATCTTGGGCCCGAGCCGACGATGATGCGGAAAGCCGGCTTAGCCCCGGCGGCTTTAAGTTGGGCCTTTATCCAGTCGGCGATCTCGCTTTCGCGCCGCCCAGCCCGAAGCTTCAGCCGCGACATTATCCTGTCAGCGATGAGAACGGCTTTTTTCTGAGCAGCGTTCACTTCTTGAGCAGAGCAACAGCGGCCCGCAACCCCAGCAGATAGCTGTTCAGGCCGAAACCGGCGATCTGGCCGGCCGCGACCGGGGCGATGACGGATTTATGCCTGAATTCCTCACGACTATATATATTGGAAAGATGGACCTCGACCGCCGGCAGTTTCACCGCAGCGATCGCGTCGCGGATCGCCACACTGTAATGGGTATAACCGCCGGGATTGATGATAATGACATCGAATCTGCCTTTGGCCGACTGGATGGCATTGACGATCTCGCCCTCGACATTGCTTTGATACTCTTCCAGGTCGACCTTGAGTTCCCTGGCCAGGGTCTTTAACGCCTGATTGATGTCCTCAAGAGAAAGCCTGCCGTAAGTTTCGACTTCACGATCGCCCAACAGATTGAGATTGGGCCCGTGGATAACCAGAACCTTCATTCCCTGCCTCCTTGATTCGTCGTAATATCTGATTTTACCACAGCGCAAGACCGCTTATCAAGGCGGGTAAAAAATGATATAATCCTTTTGTTTATGGTTAAAAAGAAACGCATATTCCTGATAAAGCTATCACTGATCGTCTTTTTTGTCCTGCTGGCCGCCGGCGCGGGCATTTTCCTTCAGATCGTCAAGCAGCTGCCTGAGGTCGAAGGCCTCGACGCCTATATCCCGAGCGAGACCACCTTGATCTTTTCCAGCGACGGCAAGGTCCTGGCCAGGCTACACCGGGAAGAGAACCGCCAGGTCGTACCCCTGTCCAAGATCTCCATCTATTTCCAGAACGCCGTCATCGCCACCGAAGACCCGAACTTTTACCGGCACCATGGCCTGGATTTTTACGGCATTTTCCGCGCTACGGTTAAGAACCTGGTCTACGGCCGCATCGTGGAAGGGGCCAGCACCGTCACCCAGCAGCTGGCGCGCAACCTGTTCCTGAGCCGCCGCAAGACCTATATCCGCAAACTGGCCGAAGCTATCCTGGCCATGCAGATCGAGCGGCGTTATACCAAAGAAGAGATCCTGGAAATGTACCTTAATCAGGTCTATCTTGGGCATAATTCATACGGCATTGAATCGGCCGCCAGCCTTTATTTCGGTAAAAGTGCGGCCGACCTTGACCTGGCCGAATCGGCCATGCTGGCCGGCATTATCCGCGGCCCTGAGCTGTATTCGCCTTACCGCAATTTCCGCGGAGCCAAACTGCGCCAGATAACAGTATTGAACAACATGCTGGAACACCGGCTGGTCGATGAACGGGAAGCCAAACTGGCGGCGATCGAAGAGCTTGAGTTCTCCCCCAAGAACCTTAAACGCTACAGCGAGGTCGCGCCCTACTTCATCAGCTACGTCTTACAGGACCTGATCGAACGCTACGGCGAGGACATGGTCTATCACGGCGGCCTGCGGGTCTATACCACACTGGACACGGCCAAGCAGGCCGCTGCCGAAGATGTCATCACACGGTTCGTAACAGAAGAGGGCGAAAAGTACCAGTTCAGCCAGGCGGCCTTGGTCTCGCTTGATCCGCGCACCGGTTATATCAAGGCCATGGTCGGCGGCATAGATTTCTTTGAAAGCAAATTCAATCGTGTGACCCAGGCCCAGCGCCAGCCGGGCTCATCGTTCAAGCCCTTCGTCTATACAGCGGCCATGGAACAAGGCATCTCGCCCGGCACGATTATCGACGACTCACCCACTACCTTCAACGTTTTCCCGAACGAATGGAACCCGGACGGCACCTGGGAACCCAAGAACTTCGATAAAAAGTTCCACGGCAGCGTCACACTGCGCCATGCCCTGGAAAAATCCCTTAATATCCCGTCGATAAAACTGCTCGAACGGGTCGGCATTGGTCCGGCCATTGACGTTGCTCGGCGCATGGGTATCAAGAGCCATCTGGAACCCGGCCTGGCCCTGACCCTGGGAGTTTCAGAGGTCAATCTACTGGAGATTACCTCTGCTTATGGCGTATTCGCTAACTCAGGCATCAGGGTCGAGCCGGCAGCGATTACCAGGATCGATAACCGTGACGGGGTCTTGATCTACAAACATGCGATAACTGAGAAAAGAGCTCTGGACACCAACGTCGCCGCCGTGATGATCGACATGATGCAGGGAGTCATCGCCAGGGGCACAGGGGTCCACGCCCGGCTGTCACGGCCGGCCGCGGCCAAGACAGGCACGACTGAAGAGTATCGCGATGCCTGGTTCATCGGCTTTGTGCCTCAGCTGGTGACCGGTGTCTGGGTCGGCAATGACGACAACAAGTCAATGGAAGGCGTGGCCGAGGTAGCTGTCTGCCCGCGCATCTGGCGCGAATATAATAAGATCGCCCTGGAAAACGAGCCGATCATTGCCTTTCCCAAGCCGGCCGGCCTGGTCAGGGTCGAGATCTGTGAAGAGTCAGGCAAATTGGTCGGCGATAACTGCCCCGAGGAAAAAAGGCTGTCAGTTACTCTTTGGGAAAAGGACGTACCCAAGGATAAATGCGATGTGCATACCGGCTGGGATCACTTCATGGGGTTTGAAGGAGAAGCTCCGCCGGAAAGCGAAAGAATATGGAAAAAAGATGAACCCAAAAAAGAAGAGCCTTTCTATTTTTAAGTTCGGCACTGACGGCTGGCGCGCCAGGATAGCCGATGATTTCACCTTTGATAACCTGCGCCTGGTGACCGAAGGGTTCATCGCTTATCTCAAAGAACAAGGCCTGGACAAAAAAGGCATAGCCGTGGGCTACGACAACCGGTTCCAGTCGGAAGACTTCGCCCGGGTGGCAGCCGAGGTCTGCTCAGGAGCTGGCCTGAAGGTCTTTCTGACCAAATCATCGGTCCCTTCGCCTGTAGTCTCCTATTCGGTCAAGAACATGGGGCTGGCCGCCGGTATCATGATCACCGCCTCACACAACCCGCCTGACTGGAACGGCTTCAAGATCAAGGAATCGTTCGGCGGCTCAGCTTTCCCTGAAACCACCAAAGCTGTTGAAGCATTGATCCCCCAGAACCCAGGCTCTCTATCAGAAAAGAACATCGAGGTCTTCGATCCCCAGCCGGAATATATTAAGAAGATCGCTTCCCTGGTCGACCTGGAATTGATCAAGGCTTCAAAACTGAAACTTATGGTCGATCCGATGCATGGCAGCGGAGCTGGCTATTTCGCGGCCCTGGGCCTGCCGATCGAGGAGATCAGGGGCTGGCGCGATCCGCTCTTCGGCGGCGTAAATCCCGAGCCCCTGCCCGTCAACCTGGAAGAATCGATCTCAGCGGTCAAGGAAACCGCCTTGAAATATTCTTCCGAGCTGACCGGCTGCATCGTGCTGGACGGCGACGCTGACCGCGTGGCGGCGATCGACGGCTCCGGCCGCTTCATTAACACACACAATGTCTTCTGCCTGCTGCTCAGGCACCTGGTAGTCCACCGCGGCATGGGCGGCAACGTGGTCAAGACTTTTAATATGAGCCAGCTGATCGACAAGCTTTGCCGCCTGTACGAAAGAAAATTGCAGGTCACACCGATCGGCTTTAAGCACGTGGCAGATCTAATGTTAAAACAGGACATCCTGCTGGGCGGCGAGGAATCAGGCGGCATGGGCATCAAGGGCTTTATCCCGGAGCGCGACGGCGTGCTGGCCGGCCTGAACCTGTTCGAGCTGATGGCTTATGAGAAGAAAACAATGGGACAGATACTTGACGAGATGATGTCTGAACATGGCTACTTTTACTATAATCGCGCGGATATCCACACAGAAAAAGCGAAAAGCCTGGTAGAAGAGCTGAAAAAATCGCCGCCCAAGGAATTTGCCGGCAAACCGGTCGCCAGGATCGAGACCCTGGACGGCTATAAGCTCATCTTTGAGGATGAAAGCTGGATCCTCTTCCGCGCCTCAGGCACAGAGCCGCTGCTGCGCGTCTACGTTGAAGGCCGCTCTGATCAGGACGTCAAGTTGATCCTGGCTGCAGGCGATGAACTGGTGACCTGTTCTTCTACTTGACCCTGAGCAAGTCCATTTTCGTTCCGTCCTCTACCACGCCGGTCACGAGCAACCGGTTCGATCCGTCAATGACTATAGACAGGGCCCGGTCCGATCCGCCCAGATCGGCAGTAAAGAGGCCCGCGGTGCTAAAGCTGGTGTCCAATGCCCCGCTGTTGGTGAAACGCCAGATCGAATAATCGTACAAATCTTGAGTTGAACCAGCATAGCCGCCCACGACGATCTTATTCAGGCTGTTAAAGGCCAGCGATGAGCCCACGGAATAGGAACGACCTGAATACGTTGCGTAACCAATGCTATTAAAGCTGGTATCAAGCACGCCAGTGGTGGTATACCTGGCCAGATACATTATACGGCTGCTGGGCGGAGCCTCATAGCCGGCAACGACCAATTTTCCTGAAGCATCAATATCTATATCAGACCAGGCCGAATTGTAAGTGGTCTCCAAAATGACCACGCCTGAACTGCCAAAGGAGGCATCGTAAGTTCCATTTGAATTGATGCGCCAGATAGCACCAGCTTTAAGATTATTGTCCCTCACATAATGTCCCACAATATAGATGCGGCCGGATGAATCGACCACAACATCATACGCCAGATTATCAAAGCCTTTTCTCTGATAATTAGCATAACCATTCGCGCCAAAGGACGTATCAATCTGGCCGGTGCTGTCCAGTTTCATCAACAAGGCAGCATCTTCAGGCCCGTATTTAAGACCAGCAACATAAATATTATCTGAAGCATCTAAAGCAATGCCGTAAGCCATAGCTCCAGGCGTACCCGAATCAATATAGAGCGCGCCGTTGTTGCCAAAGCTGCTGTCCAAGGCGCCGTTCGGGCTGACCTTCCAAACAACGATAGCCCTTGTTGAATCATCCGGTTGTGCGTAACCGGCAATATAATAATTGTTTGCGGCATCGCGCGTTATCGCGCAACCGTAATAGGCATTAACGCCCGGGGAAGCGCTATTGGTCAAGAGCACCCCGTTGCTGCCAAAACTGCTATCGCGCGCGCCGCTGCTATCATAGGCCCAGACTGTCATATAAAATTCGTCATTCGGGCCGGTGCAAGTTCCGGCCACGACGATCCGGCCGTTGCCGTCGACCAGAAGATCAGCGCCGGCATCGGTATCCCCGCCTCCAGTCCCGCTCTCTTCGACAATGCCGCTGGCGCCAAAGCTGGGATCGATCACTCCCTGGGCCTCAGCCAGGGTCGTGGTGGTCGTGCTGGACGTGGTGGTCGAACTGGCCGCTGTAGTTGAAGTCGTTGCTGTAGTCGCGGTCGTTGTTGTGCTTGAAACAACCGGCGCCAGGGTCGTGGTTGCCGGGGAAGCGCACATACCGCCTGAAATGATCAGCCAGCTCAAACCTATTAAAAGAAGAGCCACTAGAGCCGCGGTCAATGGCAAATTCTTGCTAGACATTGTTATTTCCCTCCTCCTTGAAGTTCCTGTTCGAACTTCTCCTTCTTCTCGATCCGCTCTATTTCCCGTTTCTCCCTTTCGTATTCCGACCAGGCCGAAAGCTCCTTGAATTTCTTGAGCAATTGTTCATGCATGGCCTTGTCATCAGCAGCGACCAGCGAGGCGCGCTTATACTGCTTCACTGCATCCTCTTTCCTGCCTGCCAGCTCGTAAGCTCGGGCCAGGATCAGGTAGAGCAAGGGATTGCCGCCCTCGACCGCTATCGCTTCCTCATACTCGGACAGAGCCAGATCACTCTGGCCGATGGTATTATACGTGTCGCCAAGATAAACATGAAGATAGGGATTGGCCGGATCGGCCTTGATCGCTTCCTTGTACTCGGTTATCGCCTTGCCGATCTGGCCTTTGAAACGCTGGTCATGCGCCTTGAGCACCGGGTTTAGTATCTCGATCTTTGCTTTGCCTTTGACCCCGCCGAACCATTTCCGGAAGGCCACATCCTGTTTTTCCTGGAGCGCGGCTTGATCAATATCCTTGACATCATCACCAAACTGGCGCAGCCGTGAATCAAGCACCTGGATAATATGATAGCCGAACGGTGTCTTGACCGGCTGGCTTACCTCATTGATCTTGAGCGAAAAAGCGATCTTTTCAAACGGCTCGACCATTTTTCCGGTCGGGAAATAGCCCAGATCGCCGCCTTTTTTCGCTGAGCCGGGATCAAGCGAATATTCTCTTGCCAGAGCAGCGAACTGTTCACCTTTTCCCAGCTTTGACCTTAGCGTTTTTGCTCTCGCTTCTGTTGAAACTAGTATATGGCGGGCCTTGATCTCACGCAGATCGTCAGGCGTGACAATGACCGAACCGCGGATGCTGTTGATCATCTTCTGGACCAGGATCTCTTCCCTGATCATTTGCTCGAACTGCTTCCAGTTCAAGCCCATGCGTTTAAGCGCTTGCTCCAGGTCCTGCCGCGAACCAATCTTTTCCCGCTTGATCATCGCGTCGATGGATGCATCAACCTCCCGGCCGGAGATCTTGACATTGCGCTTGGCTTCCTCAAGGATCAGCATAAAATCAACCGCCTGGCCCAGGGCCAGGTTCTGGACAAAAGCCATGTCAGAAGGAGCGATGTTCTGGCCAATCTGACGGATCATGCGGTTCATCATCTCACCGTAACGGTAAGAATCTATTTCCCTGCCGTTAACCCTGGCAATCCTGTTATCCTTGCCGCGGGAGCGTCCGGCACCGCTGAATCTGGACGCTCCAATGCCATAGAGCAATGAGGCCAGGAACAAGACCGCCACCGCGATTATTATCTTCTTCATGTGTTTTCTTAAAAACCTTAACATCGTTAAACCTCCGATTTAAGCACTCGGGAAACAGAAATATAGGCACCCAGCATGCCCAGTGCCGTACCGCCAACGATCATGACCAGATGGATCACCGCCAGTAACCTCTGATCGGCCACCAGCGGCAGGAACGGCAGGGCCGCCGCCACCCTCAGAATGATAGCATCATAAGAGAACTTCAGCACTATAAATGAGACCAGACCGCCCAAAACACCCAGGATCACGCCCTCGATGATGAACGGCCATTTTATGAAAGTATCCGTCGCTCCGACCAGTTTCATGATAGAGATATCTGTTTCACGCGCCAGGACCGTCAGCCTGATTGTATTGACGACAATAAGCAGCGTGGCGAACGAGATCAGGACCACCAGGGCGGCCCCGCCCAGCCTTACCGCGTCGACCAGCGTCCTGATCTGGTCAATGAACTTGCCGCTGTAGCGCACCTCGTCGATCAACTGGAAATTCGAAACCTGTTTGGCCACGGCCGGCAGGAGATCGGGTGTCCTGACCTTAACGCTGAACGTGTGCGGCAAAGGATTGCTGGTCATGATATCATCCAGCTCCAGCTTGGTTCCGAATTCCTGTTTGAAATTGCGCCAGGCTTCGGTCTTGGAAATGAACTCGACCTTTTCCACGCCGGGCAACTTGCCCAATTTCAGCTGAAGCTCCCCTGCCTCTTCAAGGGAAATATCTTTTTCCACATAAGCCGCGATATCCATTCGGGAAGAAACGGTCCCGACTATGTTGCCGAGATTGATCACCAAAAGAAGGAACAACCCGAAAATGACCAGGGAAACACTGATGGTGGCGATCGCCACCAGGCTCATCAGTGCGCCGCGGCGGAACGAACGCAGGGCCTCAATCAGAAAGAATTCAAGATTGCTAAACACCGTAGCCTCCCAGGAGCTGGTCGCGTACGATGCGGCCGTTCTCCAGCGCCACAACGCGGCGTTTCATGCTATCAACGATGCTTTTATTATGCGTGGCGACCAGAACGGTCGTGTTGCGGCGATTGATCTTGTCAAGCAGTTGGATTATGTCCCAGGAAGTGGTCGGATCAAGGTTGCCGGTCGGCTCATCAGCCAGCAGTATCGGTGGGTTGTTAACGATCGCCCTAGCGATACAAGCCCGCTGCTTTTCTCCGCCGGAGAGCTCGTCCGGGAAAGCGTTGACCCGCCGCAGCATGCCAACCAGTTCCAGCGCCTGCATCACCTTGCGCCTGATCGTTGAGCGCGGCGCTCCGGTCACCCGCAGGGCAAAGGCCACGTTCTCAAGCACCGTCCTCTTTGGCAGCAACTTATAGTCCTGAAAGACCACTCCGATATTACGGCGAAGATAAGGCACCTGTTTATAGTCTAGCTCCGCCACATTGACCCGGTCAACAATCACCTTGCCGCTGGAGGGCATTTCCTCGCGGTAAAGCAACTTCATCATGGTGGTCTTGCCTGCGCCGGATGGCCCTACAATAAAAACGAATTCTTCTTTGCCTATATTGAGGGAAATATTGAACAGGACATCTACGCCGTTACTGAATGATTTAGAAACATTGACCAGCTCGATCATGGATATATTTTAGCAGAAAAGGAAAGTCTTGTCGAACATGGACCTCAGCCCCTTTTATCCCACTCTCCATCTAAGATGGAGAGTGGGAGGCCCGCCGCAGGCGGGAGGGGGTGAGTGCTTAATTGTAAAGAGGAAATGCTTTACAAAGATCTTTTACCTTACCTTTAACGGCCTGCTTAACTTTCTCGTCCTCCACATGGGACAGGACTTGACCAATCAAATCGGCGATCAGCTTCATCTGTTCTTCTTTCATCCCGCGGGTAGTCAGTGCTGGTGTGCCGATCCTAACGCCAGACGTAACAAACGGTTTTTCCGGATCAAAAGGAATAGTATTCTTGTTAACGGTAATGCCGACTTCATCCATGACCTTTTCCGCCACTTTTCCGGTGATCTTTTTCGGCCGTAGATCAACCAGCATTAGATGATTGTCAGTGCCGCCGGAAACCAGACGGAAGCCGTTCTTGAGCAATCCCTCGGCCAGAGTCTGGGCGTTCCTGATGATCTGCCCGGCATACTTTTTGAATTCCGGCTGCATCGCCTGCTTAAAGCAGATCGCTTTAGCCGCGATAATATGTTCCAATGGCCCGCCCTGGTTGCCCGGAAAGATCGCTTTATCGATCTGTTTGGCATAGGGCTCTTTGCACAAGATCAACCCGGCGCGCGGGCCGCGCAGAGTTTTATGTGTTGTCGAGGTGACCACTTCAGAGACCGGCACAGGCGAAGGATGCTTGCCGGCCGCGACCAAGCCGGCTATATGGGCGATATCGACCATTAGTATGGCCCCGACTTCATCGCAGATCTCGCGGAATTTATTAAAATCAATGATCCTGGGATAAGCGGTCGCGCCGGTCACGATTATCTTGGGCTTGTGTTCCTTGGCCGCCCTGCGCAGAGCGTCAAAATCGATCGTTTCTGTATCCCTGGTCACGCCGTAAGAGCTGAATTTGAACAAGATGCCAGATGCGTTGACCGGACTGCCGTGGGTCAAATGGCCGCCGTGCGACAGGTCCAGGCCCATGACATGGTCGCCAGGCTTGAGAAAGGCCATATAAGCCGCAATATTGGCCTGCGAACCCGAATGAGGCTGGACATTAGCATGATCAGCACCGAAAAGCTTCTTGGCCCGTTCAATGGCCAGGGATTCGGATATATCGACCATATGACAGCCGCCATAATAACGCTTGCCTGGATAGCCTTCAGCGTACTTATTGGTCAGGACAGATCCGCAGGCTTCCAAGACCGCCCGGGAAGTGAAATTTTCCGACGCTATCATCTCCAGATTGTTTTGCTGACGGTTCAGCTCATCATCGATCGCCTTGGCGATCTCCGGGTCCTCTTTTCTTATGTGGTCGATATTGAAGTGCATTGGCCGGGGCTCCTTTCCATGATTTGTTAATATTATATCATATTCCTCACCCCCTTTTATCCCCCTCTCCATCAAAAATGGAGAGGAGGAACCCGCCGCAGGAATAATGGTGTGAGGCTAAAGAAAAAGCCCCCCGGTAAAACCGGGGGGCTTCTCTACATGTCTAAGTATTAACTTAGATAGTAAGAGTGAACAAGGCGCTCCCTGTGTACTCCACCCCACCAATCGTATAGGTAACATAGACCTTGATATAGTAGGTGGTGCTGGTAACAAAAGTTCCAGGGATCTGGAAATTGACGGTCCAGGAATTCGTCAGAGCCTGGGATATCCTGGTATACAGAGCGGTCAGATCGGCTGAGTTCGGCGCATAGTAATAAAAACCGCCGGTCTGATCAGCCAGTGCCTGCAGGTCCGTATCGTTGACCCCGGTGCCAAAGCCAACCGAATAGATCGGGATGTTGGCGTTGTTGGCAGCGGTCACGGCTGTGGACAGGGTGCCTGAACTGACACCATCTGTCATGGCCATAACAGCTTTTCTGGGGTTGGTCGCAGCGCTCAGTGTGCTGACAGCAGTAACGATAGCATCATACAACTGCGTGCCGCCTGAGGGGCTGAAACCGTACAGAAAGTTCTTTACCGCTGTCTTGTTAGCAGCCAACATAGGCAGCAACGCGGTGCGCGGATAGACATAGGAATTGAACTCGATCAGGGCCAGCTCATCAGCCGCTGCCATAAGGTCAACGAACGTTGCCGCAGCGGTGACCGCATTGGTCAATGGCTGCACCGGGTTGGAGCCGTCATAACCCATGCTGCCGCTGGTATCAAAGGTCATGGCCAAACTGAAGTTCTGGGCCGTGCCAGCAGCCGGAGCGGTCAGGGAAATGACCGAACCAGGCTGAGCCACTGTCGTAGTGGTCGACCAGACCTCAAATGAGATATTGCCTACTTTTAAATAAGCTTCCGTAGAAATAGGATTGCCGCTGGAGTCCAGAACGACCAGCGATAACGCGCCTGCGTTAGAACCAGCGGTACCGGAGATGCTGCCGCCTGATCCAACTTCAGGGGTGCCGGTCAGCGATGAAGGAGCCGGAGCCGGGGAATTGGAGTCGCTTTTAGTCACGTTGCAGCCGCTGATAGCAAACAAGGCCACGGCCAAAAGCAGGAACAGGGACAAGAACACTTTCTTACTCATTTTTTACCTCCTTAACAAATTTGCACTAATTATATGACACCAGATCGTTTTGTCAAGTAGTTAAAAATATATTCAATTTTCAGAATTTAATGCCTGCCAGAGCGGTCAAGCCCAAAGCGGTATTATACCCCACCCTGACACTGATATTATCAGTTAAATTGGTGCCGCCAAAAGCGCCCAAGCCGAAATTACTGCCGCCGATAGTGCCGGAAATACCCGGCACGTTCTGCACTGTCTTTGAATAGCTCGCCAGGCCGAGCTCCAATCCGGCAAAATTATGGCCGAACAGCATCGCAGCCGAAACATCAGCAGTTACCACACTAAAACTATTGCCAACAGCGAAACCGCCGCTGATGCCAAGGTCAAGGTTCCTGTTCGGAATGATATAGCCGATTTTAAGCAAGCCGGCACCGGCCCCGAATCCGCCAAGGAGCGCGAGACCTCTTTGCCGTGCCGGCTCAAGTACTGGCTTAGCTGCCGGTTTTACTAACGGCTGTTCGGCCGGTGCCTCCGGCTGGACCAATGACGGCTGGACACTGCCGCCCTGTTTTTTTAAAGCTTCGACCTGGGCTTTAAGTAATTTTGCCCTCGCCAATTCCCTGCGTTTTAGTTCCTTTAATTCGGCCAGTTTATTGATCTTTCTGGTCGTCCTGGCCTCCTCGATCTTCTTATCAAGCAGGACCAGATATTGCTTGACCTTGGCCAGTTCCGCCTGCTTCTCAACCAGTTGGGCCAAAGCCGATCCAGCCAACGAAATAAAAAACACGAACGATAAAAGAACAACCGTAAATTTTCTCATACCCTCCCCCTCTCAGACGCTATATTATATATAATGAATAACCTTGTCAAGAAAAACATTTGAGTGTATAATGGCCGTTTAATTCAATTTCATGGCTAACCACGGAGAATTCGAAAGATATAAAGAGATCCTGGGAGATAACGGACCGAGCGAATGCCAGGCCTGCGGCGGACCTCTGACGCTGGAAAAAGTCAATCTTGAAGATTATCAGGGCGGCAAACTCTACATGATGGAACAGGTTCCGGCCTACGTTTGCGAGAACTGCGGCGAGATCTGGGTCCCGGAGCCCATCATGATCGAGTTTGAACGCATGATCCAGACGGTTAAAAACCGCAGAACGGCCAAGGGAACCAGAAAAAGCAAAACATTGACTAAAAAGAGTACGGTTCAAAAAAGTTCTAAAAGGAGGCCAAAGAAAAAATGAGATCAAAGAACTTTTTGCTTGCTCTGCTCACCATCAGTTTCTGCTTTTTCATCGGTATGGCCATTTCCCAAAGTTTTGCCGCCGGTCGCCCGCCCGAGCCGGCAAAGACCGGGGACGCGACTAACACTCTCCCGCCCAAAGAAGCACAGGCGCCAGCCAGACTGCCGGCCGGCGCGTTCGGTCCCAATACCATCGCTGATATCGTCGAGGACATCGGCGACGCCGTGGTCAATATCGACGTGGTAAAAAATGTCCGCGTCACTTCGCCTTTCCGGACATTCGAACGCGATTTCGGTTCGTTCGGCTTTGACCTGGCCCCTGAGTTCAAGGATTTTTTCAGCGGCCGCGTCATCCCGCAGAAAGGCGCTGGCTCCGGCTTCATTATCGATAAGGACGGCCATATCCTGACCAACACACACGTGATCAAAGGCGCGGATGAGATCAAGATCACACTCAAGGACGGCAGAAAACTTGACGGCAAGGTCATCGGCAAAGACGATACGCTCGACCTGGCCGTGATCAAGGTCGAGGCCAAGGATTTGCCCAGCATTAAACTCGGCGACTCTTCAAGGATCCGGCCGGGCGAATGGGTTATCGCCATTGGCAATCCTTACGGTTTCGCCAACACGGTAACGGCAGGCATTATCAGCGCCACAGGCCGTAGTCTCAGGGATCTGGGCAAGGACAATCTGATCCAGACCGATGCGCCGATCAATCCCGGCAATTCAGGCGGCCCGCTGCTCGATCTCAACGGCCAGGTCATCGGCATCAACGTAGCGATCGTGGCGGGTGCTCAGAGCATCGGCTTTGCCATCCCGATAAATTCAGCCAAGGACGTGCTCAAGGAACTGATCGAAAAAGGCAAGGTCATTAGGCCCTGGCTCGGCGTTTATATGAGGGACGTTGACGAAAAGATCGCCTCATATCTTGACCTGCCGCTGGCCGAAGGCGTCATCGTCACAGAAGTGGCCAAGGACAGCCCGGCAGAAAAGATGGGCTTGCAGAAATACGATGTTATCCGTAAACTGAACGATAAGCCTGTTGAAAGCAGTTCAGAGATCGTCGAGCAGGTAGCCAAGTTCAAACCTGGCACAAGCATCTCGCTTGAGATCTACCGTGACGGAAAACGCAAAACGCTTAAAGGCAAGTTAACGGAAAGACCGTAAGAAAGGGGTAGTTAAAATGGAGATCGTGTTAGGCAAGGCTAAAAAGACCAGGAGGGTTTACGGCTTCGATGAAATATCGCTGGTCCCGTCCATCGTGACCGTCAACCCGGACGATACCGATGTTTCAGTCGAGATCGGGGGAAAGAAACTGGCCATCCCGATCATCGCTTCAGCAATGGACGGCGTGGTCAGCCCCAAGACAGCCATCTTAATGAGCAAGTACGGTGGACTGGGCGTGCTCAACCTGCAGGGTGTTTGGGCGCGCTATGAGAACGCAGAAGAAGTTCTCAAGAAGATCGCTTCGGTCAGCAAAGAAGAATACGTGCCCCTGATGCAGAAGATCTATCTGGAGCCGATCAAGAAAGAATTAATCACAAAACGCATCAAGGAGATCAAGAAAGCCGGCGCTATTGCCGCGGTCTCTTCCATCCCGCAGGACGCGCTGGAACTGGGCCCAGTAGCCCGCGACGCCGGCGTGGACATGTTCGTGCTGCAGTCAACCGTTATCTCGACCAAGCATAAATCGTCGACCTCTAAGGCCCTGGACATCAAAGAATTCTGCCAGGAAATGAAAGTGCCGGTGCTGGTCGGCAATTGTGTCACTTATGAAGTCGCGTTGAGCTTGATGGGCACAGGCGTAGCCGGCGTTCTGGTCGGCATCGGACCAGGCGCGGCCTGTACTTCACGCGGCGTTCTGGGCGTTGGCGTGCCTATGGCGACCTCGATCGCTGACTGCGCCGCTGCTCGCGACGCTTATTTTAAGGAGAACAATGTCTATGTCCCGATCATCGGCGACGGCGGCATGGTCGTTGGCGGCGACATCTGCAAGGCCATTGCCTGCGGCGCTGACGCGGTCATGATCGGCTCGCCCATTGCCAGAGCCGAAGAATCGCCTGGCGGCGATTATCACTGGGGCATGGCCACGCCTTCCCCTATCCTGCCCAGAGGTTCCAGGATCAAGGTCGGCACCATCGGGGCGCTCAAGGAGATACTGCTCGGCCCGGCCAAGTATGACGACGGTTCAATGAACTTCGTCGGCGCGCTGAAGACCTCAATGGGAACATTGGGAGCGGCTAACCTGAAAGAGATGCAACAGGTCGAAGTGGTCATCGCGCCCTCGATCTTAACCGAAGGTAAGGTCTATCAGAAAGCCCAGTCGCTGGGGATGTATAAGTAAGCCTTAGTAAAGACTGCGCAGGAACCCAGGCGTCAAGCGGCGGGATAGCAGCGGAAAAAACCTTGTCCCACCCCGGGGTAAGGTCGAGTCCTGATATTGGACCACTGAAATATTTTCCCTGTCGATCGGCAGTATGAACGGCTGGTCAGCTGCTAAAGCCGCCCGGATATATCCTTCAATGGTCTGCAACCTGGCCGCCAGTTCAGCTTGCTGAACATTGTCAAGACCGCTTCGGTCCAATCTCCCCAGGACAAAGAAACCATCGTTGTCGTCCGGATATTTGTGGATAATCCGGAACTCGGCCATCGCTTCCCGGAAGCCAAGCAAAGAATGCCGGACCTCCTCCCCCTGCATCTGCCAGCCAATCGCCACTGCCAGATCTCCGCGGAAAGAAAATGACATGGTATAAGGATCCTCGCCAAAACAACGGAAATTATAGTCACGGTCCGGCTGAAAACCGCCTAATTGTAACTCAAAAGGCAAAAGATCGGTTCTTCGAACAAAGCGAAGGAACTTCCTTAAGTCCATGCTCTGGATATTTGCTTCACTGTTGAGGTAATTACTGCCAAAGACCCGGTTGCCGACCCGTTCTCCTTCCAAACCAACTAAGGTGAGGTGCACCTGATCGATGACATAAGGCTGGAAGGCCCTGCTTAATCCAGGCCCCAGGTTCTGCCGGACAGCGCTTTGCAGGCGGCGGATATAGCCGTGAAAACCTTCAGATTTTAGCCCATAATGAGCCACTAGCGTAACGCCGGACATATTTGTTTTCCTCGACTATTTATCTATTTATCTTATTGATAATTTCAATAAAGTCATGATATACTCTGCTATGCCACAGTCACACGACCTAGTTGTTGTCCTAGATTTCGGCGCTCAGTACTCCATGCTGATCGCCCGGCGTGTGCGCGAAGCCAATGTTTACTGCGAAGTCCTGCCCCACGACATCCCTGTTGAAGAGCTTAAAAAGCGCAATGTCAAAGGCGTTATCGTTTCCGGCGGCCCGGCCTCGGTCTATGAGGAAGGCGCGCCGAAACCGGACCCAAAACTCTGGACCTGCGGCATTCCGATCCTGGGCATCTGCTACGGCCTCCAGCTCATGGCCAAGGACCTTGGCGGCGAGGTCAAACAAGGCAAGAAGCGCGAGTACGGCAAAGCCGATCTCTTTATTGACGATGAGACCAGCATCTTTGCCGGGCTTGACCACACCATGCTCAGCTGGATGAGCCATGGCGACACGGTCGTCAAACTGCCTCCAGGGTTCAAGCAGTTGGCCCATACCGACAACACAAAATTCGCCTCGATCGGCGATCCCGAGAAAAAGCTTTTCGGCGTGCAGTTCCATCCCGAGGTCGTCCACACACCCAAAGGCATTGAGATCCTTAAAAATTTCGTTTACATCATCTGCCAATGCAAACCGACCTGGACCACGGCCAATTTTATTGAGGAACAGGTCAAACTTATCAGGGAAAAGGTCGGCAAGGACCGCGTCCTGCTGGCTCTGTCCGGCGGCGTTGACTCAACAACCGTGGCCGCGCTGGTCAATAAAGCGATCGGCGATCAGCTAACTTGCATGTTCATTGACCAGGGCTTTATGCGCAAGAACGAGGGCGTGAAGATCAACGACCTGTTCACCCGTCGCTTCAAGGTCAACTTCATCAGCATCGACGCGTCAGAACGGTTCTTTGGCCAGCTCAAAGGCGTGGTCGATCCGGAAAAGAAAAGAAAGATCATCGGCGAGAATTTTATCAGGACCTTTGAGGAAGAAACAAAGAAGCTGGGCAAGATCCCCTACCTGGCCCAGGGAACCCTCTATCCTGACGTAATTGAAAGCGCGGTGCCTGGCACGACCACAGGAAAGGTCGCGAAGAAGATCAAGACCCATCATAACGTCGGCGGCTTGCCGGAAAAAATGGGTTTCAAACTGATCGAGCCATTAAGGCTCCTGTTCAAGGATGAGGTCAGAAGACTGGGAACAGATCTGGGAGTACCCGAAGATATCATCAGCAGACAGCCTTTCCCCGGTCCGGGACTGGCTATCCGCATCATCGGCGAAGTCACGCCAGAACGGGTCAAGATACTTCAGGAAGTCGATGATATAGTGGTCGGGGAGATCAAGACCGCTGGTTTCTACAAGAAGGTCTGGCAATCGTTCGCCGTGCTGCTGCCGATCAGAACTGTCGGCGTAATGGGAGATAAACGGACCTATCTGAACACGATCGCCATCCGCGCGGTCACGTCAACTGACGCAATGACCGCCGACTGGGCCCGTCTGCCCTACGATCTCCTGGAAAAGATCAGTAACCGCGTGGTCAATGAGATACCTGAAGTCAACCGCGTGGTCTATGATATCTCTTCCAAGCCGCCGTCGACCATCGAGTGGGAATAAATTAAGGCGCACCTGAAATCAGCCGCGCAATAAGCCGACATATTCTCGGCATGAATCTTACTTCCAGGATAAAAGCTTTGGTCCCTTTACGCCTGGGCACTTTGGCCGGACCGAAATATCCGGCCGGCCGGCGGACCATCTTTTACCGCGACAAGAGCGGCCAGCACCGGCCGCTACGCCTGAGCAAGGATAAAATCGGGGCTGGCATTGAAAAACCGCTGGCTTTCCTGGTGCCGCCGCGCTATTATCGCAACATGCTCGACTCACACTTACAGATCAACGGCCGAGCGAACGACCCGGTCAACAAACTCCCCCAGCAGATCAAGACCGAGATATTCAGGGAATTCAAGATTGTTTTTTATCGGTTATTCTTTCAGGGGGTAAGGGAGATCGTCTGGGACCCTTCCGGGATATACTCATTGAGGTTATCACAGGAAAAAGATACCGGAACATTCTTCATGAGCGCGACCAATGACCGGTTCATTGAGTTGCCGGTCCCTAAAATTATACTTCCAGCGCCTGAGGTTGCAGAAAATAATTCTTCAAGCGTTGCAGCAGACCAGCGAGTTGAGGCTGCTTCTCTTTAGCGACCGCTCCCACTTCGGTTCGTACCAGTTCCCTTCCAACCGGCTGCCACTCTGCTGAGATACCTGGTCTGGCCATAAATTGCAGTATTTTATGCATTATCTGCCCAGGGCTTTGGCCCGGGCGCGCTGGTGCTCGGCAAAGGTCTTGGAGAAGATGTGGCTGCCGTCATTCTTGGCCACAAAATAAAAATATTTCGTCTTAGCCGGATAAACAGCCGCCTTGATGGAATCAATGCCCGGATTGCAGATCGGGCCCGGCGGCAGGCCGCGGTTCTTGTAAGTATTATAAGGAGAATCGACCTCAAGCTGGTCATAATAAACTATCTTGGTCGGCCGCTCCAGCGCGTATTTGATCGTGGAGCAGGAATCCAGCGCCATCTTTATGTTCAACCGGTTATGAAAGACCGAGGAGATGATCGGCCGCTCCTTGGGATCAGCCGCTTCTTTTTCAACGATCGAAGCCAGGGTCAGGATCTCAAAGAGTGTATATTTGGTATCGGCTTTGGCCTTGTCCCAGAACGGCAGGACCATTTCCTCAAAGCGCGAGACCATGGCCTCGACTATCTGATCGACCGTGGCATTCTCATAGAACCAGTAAGTGTCAGGATAGAGAAAACCTTCCAGTGATTCCGTCGGCAGATATTTAAAAATCACCCAATGCTCTTTACGCAGGCCCTCGGTGATCCCCTCCTTGACCAGCTGCTGGAACTTATCCGGATCGCTAACATTATTCTTGCGCAGGATCTCCCCCATCTTATATATTGAGGTCCCTTCCGGAAATGTGATCTTGACCCGTCGGATCTCCGGCTCAACAACATCCCCGCGCTTCAAGCGGAGCAATACCGTTAAGAGCTTCTCGGACGGCGAAAATTCGTACTCGCCGGCCTGGAGTTGACGGCTGAGACCCAGCAGCCGGGCGGCAAAGGCAAATGTGCTGTAAGGTTTAAGTATGCCCTGATGTTCCAGTTTCTTTTGCACATCGAACGTCGAATCGCCCCGATCAATTGTCACCCGGCAGTACTGATTATCAAAGGAATTGCCAGCCTGAAAGAGCGAGCCCAAGAAGAGGGCCGCGATAACGACTAAAAGCGTCACTATCCAGAATATTATTCGTTTGATGTTCATTTTCTGCTGTCCAGATAAGATTGGAGAATATAGCTGGCGGCTGAACGGTCAATGACCTGCTTGCGCTTCTGGCGCGACAGCCCGGCAAAGATCAATGTGCGCTCAGCCTCGACCGTTGTCAGGCGTTCATCCCAGGTCCTGACCGGTGCCGGCTGGCTCCTTTTTAGCGCCTCGACGAATTCCATGACCTTGCGCGCCTGCTGCCCGATCTCGCCTTTCATGGTCCTGGGCAGGCCGACAATGATCTCATCGAGCTTCTCAAAACGCTCGGTCAGTGTTAATATCGCTTTGATATCAGCGGCAAAATCAGCCGATTTAGCCACAACTGCCAGCGGCTGGGCCGTGATGCCGAGCGGGTCCGAGATGGCCAGGCCGATCCTTTTTTCGCCAAAATCAATGCCCAGGATGCGTATCATTTGCTTAAAGCGGCCAGCACGGCCTCGAAAGCCGCATTGACCTGGGTCGGGTCCTTGCCCCCGCCCTCGGCCTTGACATCCTTGCCGCCGCCTTTGCCCTGGACCAATCGACCGAAAATACCGGCTAGCTCTCTGGCAGAAACACCTTTTGCCACAAGATCATCGGTCACCGTGATAAGAAAACGCAGGTTGCCGGGAAAGACCGCGGCCAGCACAATAACGCATGAGCCGGCTTGATTGCGCACGGTATCCGAAACAGAACGCAGCATATCCATTGAATATTGGCCGAATTCCTGGGTCAGCACCTTGATGCCATTGACTTCTTTGATATTATTAACGTATTCAGCGGCCTGGCTGGAAGCCTGCTTGAGCTTTTGCTCGCGGATCTCTTTTTCCACGCGGATCGTACGGTCGCGCAGCCAGTCCAGCCTGCCTTGCAGATGATCGAACAAAGCATTGACTCTGGCTGAGCCCTGCTGATCAGCCGCCTTCATCAGCTGGTCCAGTTCGGCCAGCTCGACCTTGAAGACCTCAACGTCAGAGATCTTTTCGCCGCTCAAATTGCTTTTTTCGATCTGGAGCAGCCTGTACTTACGCATCAGCTCTTCAAGCTGATCGTTGAGCGCTTTAGCCTTATAAGTGACCTGAAGCTTGGCTACCTGTCCGGCCACCGCTTCAATGCGCCGAACCCCCGCGCCCAGAGCGCTTTCATGGGCTATCTTAAAAAAACCAATCTCAGACGTGTTCTTAACATGGGTACCGCCGCACAGTTCCAGGCTGTAATTGCCGATTTTAAGCACTCTGACCTGTTCGCCGTATTTCTCGCCGAACAATGCCATGGCACCCATCTTTACCGCCTCTTTATAGGACTTTTGCAGGACCTCAACCTTGATCTTCTCGCCGATCTTCTGGTTGACCATAGCCTCGACCTGTTCCAGCTCCTGTTTTGTCGGCGCGGCAAAGTGGCTGAAGTCAAAACGCAGTTTATCCGGACCGACATACGAGCCGGCTTGTTTAACGTGGTCGCCCAGCACTTCGCGCAGGGCCTTATGGAGCAGATGGGTCGCCGTATGATGCGCCTGCGTGGCCGCGCGTTTAGAAATATCGATCCTGGCATCGACCGTGACCTCTGGTTTTAGACCGTCAATCTCATCGACCTCATGCACGATCGTGCCTTTAGGCGTTAATAAAGCATCAAGCACCCTGATCTCTTTGCCGCCCACCTTAAGCAGGCCCGTATCACCGACCTGGCCGCCGCTCTCGCCGTAAAACGGCGTGCGGTCCAGGACAATGAACTTCTCATCAGGAAAAACAGCCTCGATCTTGGCCTGACTTGAGCTTTTCTCATAGCCCAGGAATTCGGAACGGCCGAACTTATCCAGGTTAAGGCCCAGCAATTTCTTTTTCTCGGCCGGGATACCAGCGGCGCGGGCCCGCTCCCGCTGCTGTTCCATTTCGCGCTCAAAACCAGCTTCGTCTAAATTATAACCTGACTCAGCCGCGATCTCGCAGGACAGCTCAACAGGAAAGCCGAACGTATCGTGCAGTTTGAACGCCGAAGCCCCAGGCACGACCTTATCCTTGGCGTGCTGCTGCATGACCTCTTTGAACAGGGCCAGCCCCTGCTCCAGCGTCGCTAGGAAATTGGTCTCTTCTGTTTTGATCGCCGAAAGCACGGTGGCGCGCTTCTGCTCCAGCACCGGATAAACAGAGCGCATCTGCTCGATCACGTCAGCGGCTATCTCAGCAAGAAACTGCCGCTCGATCCCCAGCAGCCTGCCATGCCTGATCGCCCGGCGGAGCAAGCGCCTCAGGATATAACCGCGGCCGGTGTTCTCAGGGATAACGCCGTCACTGATGAGGTTGGTCGCCGCCCTGACATGGTCGGCAATTATACGCAAAGAGGTCTGATTAAGCTTCTTTTGCCCTGATATTTGTTTGATCTTATCGATCAACGGCACGAACAGGTCAGTATCGAAATTTGATTCAACGCCCTGGAGGACCGAAGCAATCCGCTCCAGGCCCATGCCCGTATCGATCCCCTTCTGCTTGAGCAAGACCAGCTCGCCATTTTCGTTGCGGTTATACTGGATGAAGACCAGGTTCCAGACCTCGAGGAAGCGATCGCAGTCGCAGCCCGGCGCGCAGCCAGTCTTGCCGCAGCCCCGGACCGGGCCCTGGTCATAATAGATCTCAGAACACGGTCCGCAGGGACCGGTCGGACCGACCGCCCAAAAATTATTCTCTTCGTCCAGCCGGAAAATGCGCTCAGCCGGGACCTTCATTTCTTTTTGCCAGATGTCATAGGCCTCGTCATCTTTCTCAAAAACAGCGATCAACAGCCGGTTCCGGGGCAGTTTGAATACCTCGGTCAGCAATTCCCAGGCGAACTTGATTGCTTCTCGCTTGAAATAGTCGCCAAAAGAGAAGTTGCCCAGCATCTCGAAAAAAGTATGGTGCCTGGCCGTGCGGCCTACCTGTTCGATATCATTTGTCCGCAGACATTTTTGCACGGTCGCGGCCCGTTTATGCCTGGGTTTTTCCTGGCCCAGGAAGATCGGCTTGAACTGAAGCATTCCCGCCAGGGTTAAGAGGACTGTCGGGTCCTTGGGCACCAGAGATGAGCCCGGCAGCCGCTTGTGCCCCTGGCTCTCGAAGTATTTCAGGAACTTTTCCCGGATCTCACTGCTTTTCATTCAATTTTCCTTCAACGATCTTTCTGATCTCTTCCTGGATATCATCGATCGTGCGCTGGCTGGAATCGATTATTTTGATCCGCTCAGGATCATCATTAGCGAGCTGCAAATATTTTGCCCGAACGCGCTCATGAAAAAGTTGTTTCTCTTTTTCAAAACGGTCTGCCTCGCCGTCCTTGAGCGCCCGCTTCAGACCGATCTCCGGCGGCACGTCAAGCAGGATGGTCAGGTCCGGGACCAGGCCCTTTGACGAGACCATGCAGAGATAGCGGACCAAGTCCTCGGGCAATTGGCGTCCGCCAATCTGATAAGCCAGGGTCGAATCAACGTAGCGATCGCACAGCACGATCTTGCCCTGGTCCAGGGCCGGCCGGATGATCTTGCTGACATGTTCGCTGCGGTCGGCGGCAAAAAGATAGACCTCGGAAGCGTCATCAAGCACGCTGGTCGGATCGAGCAGGACCTCGCGGATCTGTTTGCCGACCTGTGTGCCGCCTGGCTCTATGGTCAGTAGTACCTTATGCCCCCTGGCTTCAAGATGGTTCTTCAATTTTTTGGACTGGGTCGACTTGCCGCAGCCTTCCGGCCCTTCGAACGTTATAAACATTATTTGACCTCCGTTAAACTGAAGCCGAGCTCAAATTCGTTCCTCAGCGAACGATATTTGACCATTAGATTATAGCAATGCATCCTGAAGAGTAAAGAGTAATCAATATCCTCGGGATCCCAGGTATCGAGATAATAAGATGTCGAGATCCCGACCCCGGTCTCTCCGACCATAAAGCCCAGGTCCGAGGTCAGCTTGTCCGCCGGCCGGAAACGGTAAAGCTCGTAATTGAACGGGCTGGTGCCGTTAATCGAAAAATAATGCTGATAACCGATGCTCAGGGTCACGTCCCCGGCCCAGCGCTCGTCAAGCCGCAGGGCGCCGGTCGTCTTTTCCCAGGACTGGCCGTTTGAATAATAGCGGCCGTCCACACCCAGGGCGGGCGTCAGATCTCCCCAGGCGCTTTCCGGCAGGTCCCAGCTGAGCTCAGCCTGCCCGCCGCCGCGCGCCAGCCTGATATTATACTGTTCCGCCACCAGACCGGCCATCAGGTCAAGATCGAGTTCCAGCTCGTCCCGGCCCAGTTCGAGCTTGCGGGCTTTGAAGTTGAAGTCGGGATAATAACTGATCCTCTGATAATTTATCCGCTCATGATAGGCCAGTGTCGTATCCAGTTGAAGCTGTTTGCGCTTGGGCAGCTGGACAAAAGCAAAGGCGCCTTTATCCTCCGTTTCGATCTCTTTGCCAAAGAATAAACTATGGGTCACGCCGCCAAAAGGGCCGTCCACGCCGTTGTAATAGAGCCGGGCATTGCCCCGTGAATCACCATCAAATATATAATCAGCCTCGATACCGGCACCCAGGCCTTTTTTAGTCGCGTAAGTGATACTGTAGGAACCGGAGAGCTCCCTTTGGACATGCCAGGCCAGGCGTTCATTCAGGTAAGTGCCGTCCTCATCATTGCTGCCAAACTCCGGAAAGGGCGGGATATTGCGGCGATCGCGCTCAGCTGCCAGCATGTCATAGATATAGGTCGGCATGGGCACTACCGGCAGAGGACCCAGCCAGAAATAACCCCAGTAAGCCACCAGCCAGCCATGTTCCGGATAAAAAATTATCTCTGAAGCCGTGACGCGATAGTGCGGCGGCTCGATATTGCAGGTGGAAAAACTTGCGTCCCGGAGCTTAAAGCGTTCCAGGCTCAGCTCTACCCTTTTACCCGTCATCTCAATGCCCTGGTACTCAAAATCGATGTCCGTGGCAGTGCCTGAACGGGTCTTGACGTTATAGTCAAGAGTGCGGCCTTCGATCGTCACGTCACCGTAAGTGAGAACAAAACCATTATCAGCCCAGGCTCGGCTCAGTTTAGTATTATAAACGATACTGTTACCGGTAATGGTCACGCCGCGGTACTTGACCTCAACGGACCCGGCGGCCTGGACGCGCTCGTTCTCACGGTCAAAAATGACATTGTCCGCGTTGATGGTAATTTCGCCGGCCTCACCGGTAGTCTCCGGTGTTTCGGCCAGTACCGGAAGGTGCAGGGCCAGGCAAAGGCAGGCCAAAAGCAGTAGCGACCGCCTAGGCAACTTGCTCGTACCTGCTTTCTTTGCTGTTGAACTTGGCGATCTCCTTACGAAAGACCAGTTCAATCGTGCCGACCGGACCGTTTCGCTGTTTGGCAATAATAATCTCAGCGATGTTGCCGCGGTCGGACTGTGGATTATAATAATCCTCGCGATGGATGAACATGACCAGGTCGGCGGTCTGCTCGATCTCTCCCGATTCACGCAGGTCAGACAGGCGCGGAATACGATCGGTGCGCTGCTCAACAGCACGCGACAGCTGCGACAGGGCAACGACAGGGACATCGAGCTCCCTGGCCAAGGTCTTAAGCGAACGGGCAATCTCAGATATCTCCTGGACGCGGTTCTCAACACGGGCGCGGCCCCGCATTAATTGCATATAATCTATTATTATCAGGCCCAGGCCGCGTTCGATCTTCAAGCGTCTGGCTTTAGCCCTGACTTCTGTCGCGGTCATCGCCGGAGTATCATCGATAAAGATAGGCGCTTCGGACAACCGGCCCAGGGCCCGGGTCAATTTTTTCCAGCCTGTGTCAGAGAGCGAAGCTGTCTTGAGCTTTTGAGCGTCAACCTCCGCCTCGGAACAGAGCATACGCTGAGCCAACTGGTCCTTGCTCATTTCCAGGGAGAAGACCGCCACCGGCAGTTTATATTTAATGGCCGCGTTCTGGGCGATGTTCAGGGCAAAAGCGGTCTTACCGACCGACGGCCGCGCCGCGATAATGATCAGATCAGCGTTCTGGAAACCGGCGGTCATTTTATCCAAATCAGGATATCCCGTCGGCACACCGGTCAGCGCATCCTTCTTATCATAGAGGCTGTCGATCTTGTCCAGCACATTCTTAATGACCGTGTCGATCTTGCAGAAACCCTGGCGCACCCGCTTAAGCGCGATATCAAAGACCGACTTCTCGGCCCGGTCCAGCACCTGATCAACATCATCCGAGCCCTCAAAAGCCTCAGCTACGATCTGCGTGCCGGCTTCGATCAATCGCCGCAGCACGGCCTTTTCTTCCACGATCTTGGCGTAATAATCAACGTTGGCTGAAGTGGGCACTGAGTTCAACAGGTCAGCGACATAGACCGAACCGCCAACCAGCTCAAGCCTGCCGTTCTTGCGCAGGCAATCGGTGACCGTGACCAGGTCGATTGGCTCGCCCTTATCAAAAAGTTCCAGGATGGTCTCATAGATAAAACGGTGGGCATCGCGATAGAAGCTTTCCGGCGTCAGCAATTCGACCACACGGACGATCGCGTTCTTATCCAGCAGCATCGAACCGATGACGGATTGTTCAGCTATCAGGTCCTGGGGGGGAATGCGTTCCTCAGCCATTGTATGATAATTCTACCCTATCAGCGCCTTTGATTCAAGGTTGCGCTGTGTTAAAATTGCCCTTAAGATCAAGGATAAAGGAGTTATACGCCATGCAAAAAACAGTTGCAGCCCTTCTCTGCCTCTTGTTCCTGGCCGGATCGGGCCAGGCCGCGCCCCTGAAAGGCGAGGCAACAGACCTGACCATCACAGGCCAGGGTGAGATCAAAGTGCCGCCGGACATCGCCCATATTTCCATCGGTGTTGAGCGCACTGAAAAGACCGCGGTCGAAGCCCAGCAAACTGTCGCCTCCAAGATGAGCGCTATCCTGTCAAGCCTTGAAAAACTCGGCCTGAACCGGGACGAGATAAAAACTTCCCAGGCCAGCCTTTATCCGCAATACAAGTATGATCGCGGTGAGCGCGACCTGATCGGCTATACGGCCCGCAACGAGATCGATGTGACCGTTACCGAACTGACCGAACTGGGCAAAACGATCGACACGGCCATTTCCGCCGGTGCCACCAATATCAATCATGTGACTTTTGGCCTCAAGTCAGACGCGCCGGTCAAAAAAGCCGCGCTGCAGCAGGCCTTTACCGAGGCTAAAGGTAAAGCTGAGATCATTGCCGCGGCCGCCGGACTGACCATCATAGGTATTAAATCGATCAGGGAAACCGGCGCCCAGGTCGTGCCCCAGGTCAACCGGTCGATCGCTTTTGCGGCTGATGGCCGGGGCGGAGGCCGCAGCGAAACACCGATATCTTTAGGCAAGGTTGAAGTTCGCGGCTCCCTAACCGTGGTCTATGAGGCTAAAGAAAAATAGGATAGTACCGGCTTATTGAACAACAGAGAATTACTGGCACTTTTTATCGATCGACCTAACAGTGCGATTATAGGATCCGATCAGGGCCTGTAACGCGTCATCCTGGATAGCATATACCGCTTCTCCCACCCTCTGGCAGATATCCTCGCTTGAGATGCCAAATTCCTTCAGGCTGGCCAGGATCCTTTTAGCTTCACTAAAATCCTGATTCAGCGTTTCGGCGACCCGGCCATGGTCATTGAATGCCGTCATTGTCTTCTGGGACATAACGCTGACCGTGCCGTTGCCGATCAACTCTTCGACATATTTAACATCACTATACTCCGGATTCTTGGTGCTGGTACTGCTCAACATCATCCGCTGTATATTTGCTCCTTTATCCCTGAGCCTGAGAAATTGAGGAGCATGGAACAGCGTCTTATATTGGGCATAAATGACCTTGGCCTGGGCAACCGCAGCCCGGCCGAGCAGGCGCTCCTGCTCCTGCCGCCTGGTCTCATCCGATTCCCTGATCATAAGATCATTAAGATTCCTGTCGATGTATAAATCAATAAAACTGATGAAAAAACCGGCCGCTGAATTGATCCGGTCAACAACCGCGCCTCTTTCCAGCCGCTCTTCGATGCCCCGGATATAAGCTTCAGCGCTGGCCGTGTACTGGGCTTGAGAGAAGATCAGCGTCACATTGACATTAAGGCCGAGTTCTGTCAGCCGGCGCGTGGCCTCTATCCCGGCGCTGGTCGCCGGCACTTTGATCATTATATTGGCACGGCCGATCTTGGTATAAAGCCGTTTTGCTTCTGCCACGGTCTGTTCCGCATCATTGGCCAGATCCGGCCGGATCCCGATACTGACAAAACCATCATGCCCAGCATTACTCTGGTATGTTTCAAGCAGCAGATCGGCCGCCTTGACCGCGTCCCAAACGGCCAGTTCTTCATATATCTGCTGCGCGGCCAATCCCTGCTTGGCCAAGCGCTCTATCTCCGCGTCATAGGTACTATTGTTTGAGACTGATTTTTCCAGCACAGCAGGCTCGATCGCCACACCAGTAATGCCGGCCTCATCGATCAGCTGTTTAAGCCTGCCGGAAAGCAATAAATCACGCTCAACACCGTCCAGCCAGGGGCTCTGACCGAATCTATGCAGTTCTTTAAGCCTTGCCATCCCCGCTCCTAAGATACTTTTGCTCCGGAATTGATATCCTTTTCCACGGTAGTGAAGACTAGCTGGCTGCGGTCATCAGTATGGGCGCAGAGCACCATGCCGCGGCTTTCCACTCCTCTGATGATCCTGGGCTCGAGATTGGCCAGGACCAGGACTTTCTTGCCCGGCAGTTCCTCAAGGGGATAGAATTGTTTGATCCCTGCGACCAGGGTGCGCTCCTCTCCGCCCAGATCAATGGTCAGCTTATACAATTTATCCGCGCCTTCGATCATTTCAGCGCTCTTGATCTCAGCGACCCGGATATCCATTTTTTGAAACTCGCTAAAACTGATATTATCCATTCAAGGATCCTCCTTAGCTGTTTTGGGGCATTATAGCGAGGTAACCAGTCGATGTAAATAGGCTCAGAGGCCAAATCCCGGATAGTTCGGCGGCTGATACTGCCCGCGGTAAATGATGATAAAGACCACGATCACCAGGAATATCAGCAGCACAAAGATAGCCTGCGAGATGCTCATAATATCTTACGCAGATACTTACCGGTATAGCTGTGGCTGTTCTTGGCTACAGCTTCCGGCGTTCCCTGAGCCACGATCTCGCCGCCCGCATCCCCACCCTCGGGACCGAGATCGATGACATGGTCGGCTGTTTTGATCACGTCCATATTGTGCTCGATCACAATCAAAGTATTGCCGGTGGCCACTAACCGCTGCAGCACGGCCAGCAATTTCTTGATATCATCAAAATGCAGGCCCGTGGTCGGTTCGTCCAGCAGATAAAGGGTGCGTCCGGTCGAGCGCGTCGCCAGTTCCGTGGCCAGCTTGACGCGCTGTGCCTCGCCGCCGGACAGGGTTGTAGCCGATTGGCCCAACTTAACGTAACCCAGACCGACGTCGCGCAGGGTTTCCAGCTTTTTTCTGATCTGAGGTATGTTCTCGAACAGCTCCAAGGCCTCTTCCACCGTCATATCGAGCACTTCATAGATGCTCTTGCCTTTGTAATGGACCTCAAGCGTTTCCCGGTTATAGCGGTGCCCTTTACAGACGTCGCAAGGCACGTAGACATCCGGCAAAAAGTGCATCTCGATCTTGACCAGGCCGTCGCCGCGGCAAGCCTCGCAGCGGCCGCCTTTGACGTTGAATGAAAAACGGCCCGGTTTATAGCCGCGCACTTTGGCTTCCTGGGTCATGGCAAAGAGATCGCGGATATGAGTAAAAACACCGGTATAAGTCGCCGGATTGGAGCGCGGCGTGCGGCCGATCGGCGTCTGGTCGATGATCACGACCTTGTCGATATGCTCCAGGCCTTTGATCTTCTGATGCTCCCCTGCCTTATCAATGGCCCGGTAAAAATACTTGGCCAGCGCGCGGTAAAGAATATCATTGACCAGGGAGCTTTTCCCGGAGCCGGAGACCCCGGTCACACACGTAAAAACGCCCAGCGGAAAATCAACAGTGATATTTTTCAGGTTGTTGTGTTTGGCTTTGACCACACTGAGATACTTGCCGTTGCCCTGCCGTCTTTCAGCGGGCACTTCGATCCGCCATTTGCCGGAAAGGTATTTGCCGGTGATCGAGCGCTTTTCCTTGATCAGATCGGCCACTTTACCGATGGCCACGATCTCGCCGCCGTGCACTCCAGCACCCGGACCGATATCGACCAGGTGGTCGGCCGCGCGCATGGTCTCTTCATCATGTTCGACCACGATGATCGTGTTGTCCAGGTCACGCAGGCGGTGCAGGGTATCGATCAGCCGTTTATTATCGCGCTGGTGCAGGCCGATCGAAGGTTCATCAAGTATATAAAGCACCCCGACCAGGCCTGAGCCGACCTGCGTCGCCAGTCTGGTGCGCTGCGCTTCACCGCCGGACAGTGTCGATGATTCACGGTCAAGCGTCAGGTAATCCAGGCCTACGTCCATCAGGAAGTTGAGCCTGGCTTTCAGTTCCTTGATCACCCTCCGAGCGATCGTCTCCTCCCTCTCGCTGAGTTTGAGGCCGTCAAGGAAGGTGATCACATCCTTGATGGCCTTGGCCGAGAGCTGAGCAATGGAAGTATCGGCTATCGTCACGCCCAGACTTTCCGGACGCAGCCGCTGGCCCTGGCAGGCCGGGCATTTGACCGAGCTCATATACCGGTAAAGGTTGTAACGCACATGCTCTGATTTTGTTTCATAATAACGCCGTTTGAGCCAGTTGATCACGCCTTCGAACTTGCCTTCATGCTCCCAGTAGCTGTTGACCCCGGTATACCTGAACTTGACCGGTTTATCCGTACCATAAAGCACGACCTTGATCTGGGATTTGTTCAATTTTCTGACCGGCTGATCGACATCAAAGCCAAAGGCTTCGCCGACCGCGGCCAAGCGTGAAACAAAATAGCTGCCCGCCTCACCCCAGGGCACGATCGCCCCATCTGAGATGGACAGGCTCATATCAGGTATGACCAGGTCGGGATCGAACTCAAGCTTGTCCCCTAGTCCGCTGCAGGTCGGGCAGGCGCCGTAAGGACTGTTGAATGAGAATATCCGCGGGGTGATCTCATCCAGACTGATGCCGCAGTGCGCGCAGGCGAATTTTTCACTGAAGACTTTTGGTTTGGCCTTGTCCTTTTCCTCCAGTACTATAACCACGCCGTTGCCGTATCGCAGGGCTGTTTCGACAGACTCATTTAGCCGCTTGCTGTTGGCCGTCTTGGCACTCAAGCGATCGATGACGATCTCAATATCGTGCTTGAGTTTTTTATTGAGCGGCGGCACTTCAGCTATCTCGTAGATATTGCCATCCACCCTGACGCGGATAAAGCCGTCTTTCTGGATATCGCCGAACAGTCCCTTATACTCGCCCTTGCGGCTGCGGATAACCGGTGCCAAGACCATCAGGCGCTGGCCCCGGGGCAATCCCATTATCTGGTCAACGATCTGCTGGGGTGTCTGGCGCTGGATCAAGCGGCGGCATTTGGGACAATGCGGTATTCCAATATTGGCATAAAGCAGCCTGAGATAGTCATAGATCTCCGTGACTGTGCCGACGGTCGATCTGGGATTGCGCGATGGCGTCTTCTGGTCAATCGAGATCGCGGGGGACAGGCCGTCGATCTGGTCAACGTCAGGCTTTTGCATTTGCTCCAGGAACTGCCTAGCATAAGCGGACAGCGATTCAACATAGCGCCGTTGGCCTTCAGCATAGATAGTATCAAAGGCCAAAGAGGATTTGCCCGAACCTGAGAGTCCGGTAAAAACAATAAACTTATCGCGCGGCAGATCCAGCGTGACATTTTTCAGATTATGCTCTCGCGCGCCTTTGATATGGATCCTGTGTTCGCTCTGTTTCATGCCAGTTTATTAAAAAAACAGCTCCGCTGCCCGGTATGACAGGCAATATCGCCGACTTGTTCGATCTTGGCCAGGATAGCGTCAGCATCGCAGTCATAATACATCTCTTTGACCTTCTGGATGTGGCCGGAAGTATCTCCCTTGTGCCAGAGCACCTTGCGGGAGCGCGACCAGTAGACCATTTCTTTGGTCTCCAGGGTCTTTTGCAGCGACTCTTTGTTCATATAGGCCAGCATCAGAACTGTCCCGTCCTTGTAATCCTGAGCTATGACCGGGATCAGCCCTTTTTCATCGAACTTCAACTTGCTTATATCCATTAAAAGCTCACCTCCTCAGGTTTCTCTATCTTTTTGGGCTTTTTTATCGCCCGGAAATCGACATTGACCGAACCGGAGCCCAGCAGTGTTTCCAGCCGGTTGACCAGTTCCGGTTCGATCTCTACGTGAAAATCCCTGCCTAGGGCAACGCTTTTACCGTCCAGGCGGATAAAGACAGGGTCAGCGCCGCGGTGGGACTGCAGGATATCCTTCATCTCGTTCAATATCTGCTGGTCCTTGACCCCGACCAGCTCGATATGCAGGGAGCGGACCTTTTCCATCTGTGCCAGCGGCTCGACCGAATCAGCGGCAACATTAAATTCATCGCTGCGCATATCCCGGTTGACCTTGCCCTTGACCAGGACCACCTGGTCATTATTGAGCAATTCTGTATATTTGCGGTAGGTCTTCGGGAATACGACCAGACCGATGCTACCGGAAAGGTCCTCGATCTTGCCGACCAGCATCATGTCACCCTTTTTAGTGGTCAGTCGCCGGCTGTCTGAAATAAAACCGCCGATGGTCAGGGCATCACCTTCGCGCAGGTCGGCAATGTCAGCGATCCTGACCGTGGTCTGAGCTTCCAAAGAATCCTTGATAAATTCTAACGGGTGCGAGGAAATATACTGGCCCAGCATCTCTTTTTCCAGCCGCAGCAATTCCTCCGGAGGGAACTCATCGACCTGAGCGTTCCTGCCGGGCTCGGGCTGGGACTCAGCAACATGCGAGCCGAGATCGAATAATGCGGCCTGGCCTTTGGCCTTTTCTTTATTGTCCGCAGCCGCCCGGCTGAGCAAACGACCCAAGATCGAAAGCTGGTAGGCCCGGCCCTGGCCCAGGGAATCAAAAGTACCAGCCTTGATCAAGCTTTCGATGACCTTCTTATTGACCGCCCGTGTATCGATGCGCCGGCAAAGATCAGCCAGCGAACTGAAAGGCCCTTTCTCGCGCCTGGCTTCGATTATCGAATCTATGGCCGATTGCCCCACGTTCTTGATCGCCGACAGACCAAAGCGGATCCCATCCCTGGTCACGGTGAAATTGCGATCGCTTTCATTGATGTCAGGCGCTAAGACCTTGATGCCAAGATGGCGGCTTTCCGTGATATAACCGGTCACTTTATCGGTGTTGCCGACCACGGAGGTTAACAGCGCAGCCATGAACTCGGTTGGATAGTTGGCCTTAAGATAAGCCGTCTGATACGAGATGACGCCATAAGCGGTCGAGTGAGATTTATTGAAGCCGTAACCGGCAAACTTGGCGCAGAGATTGAATAGTTCGGTCGCTTTGTGCCGGGAGACCCCTCGCTTGACCGCACCTTCGACAAAAAATTCTTTCTGCTGCTGCATTTCCTTAGCCTTTTTCTTGCCCATGGCGCGCCGCATCAAGTCCGCCTGACCGTAGCTGAAACCAGCGACCTTGCTGGCGATCTCCATGACCTGTTCCTGATAGAGGATGGTGCCGTGGGTCTCACGCAGGATCGGCTGAAGCTGCGGCAGCATATATTTGACCGGGATCAACCGGTGCTTGCGCTTGACATAATCATCGACCATGCCGCTTTCCAGCGGGCCGGGGCGATAAAGCGCCAGCAGGGCGATGATCTCCTCAAAGTTGCTCGGCCGCAGATCACGGATCAAAGCGCGCATGCCGCGGCTTTCCAGCTGAAAAACGCCGACAGTTTCTCCGCCGCTCAATAAGGCATAAGTCTTGGTATCGTCCATCGGCAGTGTATTAATATCGATCTCAAGACCCTGGGTGCGTTTGATGATCTCAATCGCATGAGCGATCATCGTCAGGTTGCGCAGGCCCAGGAAGTCCATCTTGAGCAGACCAATCTTTTCCAGGTCACCCATGGGGAATTGGGTGACAACCACATTCTCATCAAGTTTCTGCAACGGAACATATTCTGTCAGGGGCGCTTCGGAAATGACCACGCCGGCCGCATGGACCGAAGCATGCCGGACTAGACCCTCGAGCTTTTTAGCGGTATCGATCAGGTTCTTGACCCTTTCGTCGTTATCATAGAGAGCGCGCAGTTCTTTAACGCCTTCCAACGCCTTGTCCAGGCTCATGTCCGGACCGAAAGGCACCAGCTTGGCCACTTTATCGACCTCGTTCAAAGGTACGCGCTGGACCCGGCCGACATCCCTGATCGCGCCGCGCGCCGCCATGGTGCCGAAAGTCACGATCTGGGCCACATGGTCCTGGCCATATTTCTTGGAAACATAGTCAATGACCTCATTGCGCCGTTCAAAACAAAAGTCCACATCGATGTCAGGCATGGAGATGCGCTCAATATTGAGGAAGCGTTCAAAGATCAGGCCATAGCGCAGGGGATCGACATTGGTGATGCCCAGGGCATAGGAAACGATACTGCCTGCCGCAGATCCCCTGCCCGGCCCCACCTGGATGCCCTGCTTTTTAGCATAGTTAATGAAGTCCTGCACGATTAGGAAGTATGCGGCATAGCCCATTTTCTCAATGGTATACAACTCGTATTTAACACGGTCGATTATCTCGGGCGGCAGCAGGGACTGCACATCTGAGCCGTTCTCTTTGTTCGAAGCAATGGCATATTTCTCTTTAACTCCATCCCAGACCAGGTTCTCAAGATAGGTGTCGGCCGTTTCCCCTTGTGGCACAGGGAAATGCGGCAGATGGAGCTTGCCGGTCTCCAGCTCGAACCGGCATTTTTCCGCTATCTCCAGGGTATGGCGCAAAGCCTCAGGCTGGTCAGGGAACAACGCGGCCATTTCCGCGGCTGACTTGAGATAGAACTCTTCCGTTTCCAGCTTCATTCTGTCCTTTTCTTCAAGAAAGGCGCCGGTCTGCACGCAGATCAGGACGTCCTGGGCATAGGCATCCTCCCTGCGCACATAATGCACGTCATTAGTCGCAACCGTCTTGATGCTGAGGTCCTTGGCCAGATGGACAAGCTCCGGCACCAGCAGCTCAAACTGCGGCAGACGCAGGTCTTGAAGTTCGATATAGTAGTCATCACCCAGCAATGCCTGATACCAGGCCGCGACCTCCCTGGCCTGCTCAAGTTTGCCGGCCATGATCAGGCCAGGTATCTCACCTTTGGGGCAGCCGGAAAGCACGATCAAACCCTGGTAATATTTCTCCAGCAATTCCCGATCGATCCTCGGCCGGGAATAGAAGCCCTCGGTCGAAGCCAGCGTCACCAGCTTGAGCAGATTGCGATAGCCGGCCTCATTGCTGGCCAAAACTGTTAGATGATGGGGAGAGCGGTCTTCTTTGGTCTCTTTATCGAATCTGGTGCGCGGGGCAATGTACATTTCACAGCCCAGGATCGGCTTGATACCCGCTGTCTTGGCCTGTTGGAAGAAATTGACCGCCGCGTACATATTGCCGTGATCGGTCAGGGCCAGGGCTGGCATGCCGTGTTCTTTCGCTGCTTTAATCAGATCAGGGATACGGCCAGCGCCGTCCAGCAGGCTGTATTCTGAATGACAATGCAAATGAACGAATTTATCTCTGTGGGGCATAACATTTTATTCTAACAAAAAAGGCCATAAGCCGCAAGATAACGCCTGCAGCCTATGGCCTTGAGCAACAATTGATCCGGGTTGTTAACCGCCGATCTTGAACATCTTGGTGCCGCACTTCGGGCATTCGCCTTTTTTCGCCTTACGGCCGTTCTTCATTGTGACGTCCTTCTCGTTCTTCATCTCCCGTTTGGCTTTGCATTTAACACAATAGGCCTGGGTCATATCGCACCTCCTTTGTGAGGTTCTTTCTTGTTTTTGATTTTAGCCCCTATTTCTCTTATTTGTCAAGCTGATTTATTTACCTAGCCGGCAAACGGGCCTTTTTAATGCAAGTTTTTCCCTATAAAATCCGATATAAATAATGTAAGGGAGTCGCAAACTCCTATTGGAGTGATATAAGATAAAATGGCTGAAGCAGCAGTACTAACAGTTAATCCGAATATGGGCGGACAGGAAGCAGCAGTCGCCGGCTCCCAGGCTGTTATCTTTACCGCGACCGATCGCAAGCTGATCGAAGAGCGCGGCGGCACTATTGATAAGAACCAGTCATTCCTTGAGATCCTTAAAAAGCGCCCCTTGACCCCCGAAGTCGAGAACGAGCAAACGAACGTCAAACCGGAACTTAATCTTAAGGAACTCGAAGGCCGGCGCAAGGAACACCGCCGCATGCTCAAGCACGCCAATGTCTTCAATCCCCATGAGCGCGTTGAGATCAGGAACCAGCTGCCTGACGAGTTCGCTGAAGGCGAAGCGCCGGTCACAGAAAAGAACGTGGCTCCTGCCCCGGCCATCGGCGAAACGGTCGCGCCGCCGGCAATGATCGAGCAAAAGGCCGAAGCCATCCCGGAAACAAGACAGAACGGAAAAGAAACAAAGGCTGACGGCGAAACTGTCTATGAAGCGATCTCAGAGGAGCAGGCCAGGCTCAACACCGTTAAATCTCGGGTCAAGGAATATCACTTAAAACGGCTCTTTACCGACAGCCAGAAAGAGTTCAATGAACTGTCGGAAAAGATCAAACAGGAATCACTGGCAGCCGTCCGGCCGGCCGGTCGAAAATGGCTCGAAGCCCAGCTAGTCAAGGTCACCCTCGGCTCAGCTCAGTACAAGCTCAATCTCCTGAACTCTCTGGAAGAGCTGGCCCTGGATGAACAGCATAAAAAGACCATCAAGTGGCTGCAAGAGTTAATTAAACAGCTCGAGCAAGGCTGATCAATTCATCCCCAATAATTTGTGCGTCTGAGGTATTACCCTGACCGTAGAGAGCTTTCTCCTTGCCACTGCCTGCATAGCCAGTATCTGATCCGGATTGGGCCTGTGCTTGACCGGTCCGTGGGGACTGACCGGCTGGAGCACAAGCGGGATCTTCTCATCAACCGCCGCGATCAATGAAACGGCCTGGTCCATTTCCGTGACCTTTGATTCCCTGCTGAAAACGATCTTAACGAAAACCTCTTTATGATAGGCCGTGGCCAGAGCCTTTTCATGCTCCCGCCAGTACTCTGAAAGCCCGGTGGCGCTGGGCAGCTTGATATCAAAGGCGATGATGTCGACCAGATCGATGATCTCGGCCAGGTGGCCCGGCAGAACACCGTTCGTTTCCAGATAAACAGGCAAAGGCACGACTTGTTTTAAGGCAGGCAGGAAATTCTTGAGGAAGTCGACCTGGAGCAGCGGCTCCCCGCCGGTCAAGACAACGGCCTGCGTCACTCCCTTCGGCTTTTGCAGACCGCTGACAAGCTCGATTAGCTGATCAGCGGTCACAGGATTGGGCAGCTGCTTAAGGTCCTTCTTACCCGGTGTGACCTCGACCTTAAACTCTTTTGGCACGGAGAGCGCCTGGGGTGAATCGCAGTACTGGCAGTTAAGATTGCAGCCGGCGAAACGCACGAATATCTGGCGCTCACCCAGATAAAGTCCTTCGCCCTGGATCGAACAAAAGACCTCGGCCAGCTGAGCTTCAGTCGTGCTCATTCATGCAGGGCTGTCTTGAACAGCTCATCCTGCTCGGCTTCGGAAACCGGCAACGGCGGCAGGCTGGACAGGTCCTTAAGCCCGAAATGGCGCAGGAATTCCTGTGTCGTACCGTAAAGAAAGGGCCGGCCCACAGCTTCACTGCGGCCCAGCTCTTCGATCAGCTTCTTCTGCAACAGGGTATCGATCGGGCCATCGGAGTTAACCCCGCGTATCCGTTCCATTTCGGCCCGTGTAACAGGCTGTTTATATGCGATGATCGCCAGTACTTCCAGCGCCTGGCGCGACAGGATCGTCTGCACCTTGGCGTGCAGGTGCGTATGAACATAGTCGGCGTTAGCCGGATTGGTTCCCATCAGATAACCGCCGGCCACCTTAACGACATTGATGCCCCTGGCCGCATATTCCTGGACCAGTTCCTCAAGCGCTGCCGTGATAGCTTCGGCCGGCTGTCCCACGGTCTCTTCCAGGTCCTTGGCCGCCAGGGGTTTTCTGGCAATGAACAGGATCGACTCCAGGATCGTTCTAAGGCCGTTCAGCGACAGTGTCCGGTTCGATCGTTCCTGGTCCCGCGGCTCCTGAACCTGTGAGCCATGGATCTGCGGCGACCCCGTCGGTTGTTCCTTCATCTGTGATTCTGTGTTCTCCATGATCTTGTTCATACACCTGCCTGTCAAAAATTATGATCGAACCGTAGCGTCTGTCCTGGACGATCTTGATACAGCGCTGTTTAGCCAGCTCAAGCACCGCCAGGAAGGTGACCACGATCTCGAT
Organism: Candidatus Saganbacteria bacterium; assembly: GCA_016932255.1. Classification (GTDB taxonomy): domain Bacteria; phylum Margulisbacteria; class WOR-1; order O2-12-FULL-45-9; family O2-12-FULL-45-9; genus JAFGDE01. The sequence continues at coordinate 16,548 of JAFGDE010000009.1, read as the reverse complement.
CCGGGTCTTGCGGATAAAGATATCGACGAACTGCACTCCGCCCCGTTTACCGCTGATCAGCCGTCTGACCTCTTCGACCCTCTGGTCGAGCGTGACCTCTTCGGCCCTGATCGGCACGACCTTCTCTCGCTTGACCGCTTCATCATAAACGCGTTTGAACGCCAGGACCAGATCCTTCAGCGAAACATCGACCAATTCGATCTCTTTTTCCTGGGGTTCCCCCTCATGGCGCCCATAAACCTTCTCAAAGATCTCTTTGCGTTCCCGCAGTGTCTGGGCCAGGTTCTTATAGACCTCATATTCCTGGATATGAGCGACCAGTGATTCCTCGATATTTTCCAGCAAGTCTTCTTCCACTGCTTCTTCTTTGGCCGGCAAGAGGGATTTTGACTTGAGCTCGATCAGATAAGCAGCCATGATCAGGAAATCAGAGGCCAGGACCAGATCAGGCGATTCCATTCTCCAGTATTCAAAATATGAAGCCGTGATCTGGCTAAGGGAGACCTGGTAAACATCGATCTGACCTTCATCAATGGCCTTTATCAGGACATCGAACGGTCCAGTAAAGGCCTCCTGGCTCACCTTATAGGCCGCATCATTGCTCATATCAGCCCCATCGCCTGTTTAGCTTCTTTCAGCGTCTTGCCGGCGACCAGCCTGGCCCTTTCAGCGCCGTCGGACAGGATCTTTTTGATCTTTGCCGGGTCGCGCTCGAACTCAAGCCGGCGCTGATGGATCGGGCCCAGGTAATCGACCAACAGCTGGCCCAGCTCCTTTTTGCAGGCCACACAGCCGCGCTCCGCGGCGCGGCACTCTTTGGCCACCCGGTCAGTCCGGTCCTGGGCAAAGACCTTATAGAACTGGTGGACCGAACAGACCTCGGGATGGCCTTTGTCGGTTTTCTTGACACGGGCCGGATCGGTCACCATGGTCGAGACCTTCTTGATAATGACCTCGGGCTTGTCTGAAATGGCTATAGTATTGCCGTACGATTTGCTCATCTTGCGGCCGTCCAGCCCCGGCAGGACCGGGAATTTGGTCAGCAGGTCATCGGGCTCGGGCAAGACCTCACCGTAAAACTGATTAAAGCGGCGGGCCACTTCCCTGGTCAATTCTATATGCGGCAGCTGATCTTTGCCGACCGGGACCAGATCAGCCTTATAGATAAGGATATCAGCTGCCTGCAGCACAGGATAGCCCAGGAAGCCGTAAGTGCCGAGGTCCTTGCCTTTTAATTCATCGATCTTACTCTTGTAGGTTGGGACCCTCTCCAGCCAGGGCACGGGAATGACCATTGAGAACAGTAAATGGAGCTCAGAATGTTCCGGCATATCGGACTGCTTGAAGATAACGCACTTCTTCGGGTCAAGACCTGAAGACAATAGATCGATCGTAGCCTGCTGGATATCATCTCTCAGGTTCTTTGGGTCATCATAGATCGTGGTCAGGGCGTGCAGATCGGCAATGAAGAAATAACAGTCGTATTTATCCTGTAATTTGACCCAGTTCTCGATCGCACCGATCAGATTCCCCAGGTGGAGCCGACCGGTGGGTTGAATTCCTGATAATACGCGTTTTTTCATAACTATTTGCGCGCTACGCGTTCAGCGTTACGCTATTCGATTATAACATATCAGGCCTGGCATTCATATAACGCAGCGAGTATTCGACGACATCACGAAAGACCGGCCCGCAGACCCGGCCGCCCCAGATCGTCGTGCGCGGATCGTTGACAATGACCAGACACGCCAGCCGAGGATCGGCCGCAGGGGCAAAGCCGATAAAAGAAGCGATATAACGGTCCTTCATGTAGCCGCGGCCGTCAGGCAAGGCTTTTTGGGCGGTGCCGGTCTTGCCGCATACCGCAAAATCTTTTAAAGCCGCGGTCTTGCCGCTGCCCTGTACCACCACGTTACGCATCATCTCCTTGACATTTTTAGCCACTTCAGGCGAAACAACGGTCTGCCGGCAGGGAGAGAAGACCTTGAGAAAACGGCCGTCGTCGCTCTCAATACTCTTGACCAGATAGGGCTTGACCATCTCCCCGTCATTGGCAAAGACCGAGACCGCTGCCAGCAGCTGGAGCGGCGTCACGGCAATGCCCTGGCCGAAAGTTATCATCCCAACATCAGGCTTGTACCAATGCTGCCAGTGCCGTAAAATGCCGCGCGATTCACCCTGGAGGCCAAAATCAGTATACTGGCCAAAACCGAATTTCCTGATCTGCCGGTAGAACTTCTCCGGACCGAGCTTAAGACCGATCTGGACCGAGCCGGTATTGACCGATCTTTCTAGCATCTTTGAGAGCGAGATCGTCGGCCCGGGCCAATCGATCGGCTGGGAATTCTCGATGGTCTTGCCGCCGACGACTATCCTGTCCATTGACTTCAGCCTTGTGCCGGTCGTCACTACCCCCTCGGCCAGCCCCGCAGCCACAGTCACTATTTTAAAGGTCGAGCCCGGTTCGAACGGGTCCAGGAAGCTCGGATGCCAGAATAAATGGCTGGCCTGCTGATAATCGTTGGGGTCAAAACCCGGTTCCGAGGCCAGCGCCAGGAGTTCGCCGGTCTTGACATCCATGACCAGGCACATGCCGGAAGCCGCCTTGAACTCCCGGATCGCACACTTCAGCTCACGCTCAGCCACATACTGGATATTTTCGTCAATGGTCAAGGTAACGTCCATGCCGTTGGAACCGGGCTGGATCTCCCGCAAGGCGCCGTAAAGCTGGCGGCCGCTGGGGTCGCCTTCAATGATCAGCTGTCCGTTCTTGCCTTTGAGGTACGCATCAAAAGCTAGTTCGATCCCTGACAGGCCCTGATTGTCAACGCCAGCAAAGCCGATGACCTGAGCCGCCAGCCGGCCTTTAGGGTAGATGCGCTTCTTTTCTTTGACCAGACTGACGCCTGCGGCGCCCCCGGCCTGGAGCTTTTCAGCCGAGGCCTGGTCAAGTTTCCTGGCCAGCCAGCCTTTCTTGTGCTGATAAACCGAAACAGCGTCGATCGATGTGGCCAGCAGGTTCCCATTGCGGTCAAGAATATCGCCGCGATGCGCCGCCCGCTTGATCAGACGCGTGCGCTGGTCAAGCGATTTTTTCTGGTAGAAACCGTGCCGCAGGATCTGTATGTCGGCCAGGCGCAACAGCACGAGCAGAAAGAGCAGAATAAAGACCGTTAAAAGCAGAAAAAGCCTGTGCCTCATCTTCAGTTACCGCAGAGCGAGGCCAGCAGGAGTTCAAAAGCCGCCCCGCCCTGCTGTCCGGTCTTTATCTTGATATCGGTGTCCAAAAGCAAAGCCAAACAACGCTTCAGCTCAGGCAGCTGAAAACGATCGAGCGAACGCAGACAACGTTTAACATATGACGGCGATGTCCCAACCTCTTGGGCGATCCGAAAAGGGTCCCTCAGGCTTTTGCCCAGCAGCATGATGCGGTAACGGTTCGTCAGCATGGCTATGAGCGGCACCAGCTCGACCTTGTTGCGCTCCAGACCGCGAAAAGCCGAGAGCGCTGCCCCAGCATTCTTGGCTGCCAGGGCATCGGCCAAGGCAAAGACGCTTGTCTCGCCCGGCGAGGCCAGTTCCTCAACATCCCTGCCGTTTATTTCCCCGCGGGAGCCGCTATAAGCGGCCAGCTTGCTTATTTCCGAGGCAAGCTTCATCAGATTGCTGCCGCAGGTCTCCTGCAACACGACCGCCGCCTCACGCCCCATTTTCTTGCCCGAAGCTTTTGAGCGCCGCTGGATCCAGGCTACCACCTGGTCCTGTTCCCAGTCGGCAAAAGGCCTGAACTCACAAGTTTCGCCCAGCCGGCTGAGCGTTTTAAATATTTTCGAACGTTTATCAAGCGCTCTAGCTTGAAAAACGACCGTGATGCCGTCCGCCAGCTGTTCCAGGGCCGGAATAACGCTTTCCCATTCCTTGCCGCGCAGATCAGCGTCATGGATCAGGACCAGCCGGGGCCCGAAAAGCAGCCCCTGGGTTTGAAGCGCGCCGATGATCTTTTCCTGATCAAGATCAGCGGCATCGATCTTCTCAAGATTAAGACCGGCATCGCCGAAAGAAGTACGCAGCTCAAAGATCCGCTCCTTGAGCAGGAATTCCTCTTCGCCATAGAACAGATATATCCGTTTAGCCAAGCGTTCCCAGCTCCTTTTCCCGGCCGATCGTGGTAAATTCCCCGTGTCCGGGATAGACCTTAGTCTCAGGCGGCAGCTGGCTCAGGCGGCGCAGTGAAGCGCGCATATCATCCTCGGACCCGCCGGGCAGGTCCATCCGGCCGCAGGTGCCGGCGAACAGCGTATCGCCGCTGAAAAGATGCCCCGGCGAATAGAGGCAGATACAACCTTTGGAATGGCCGGCCGTGACCAGCACGGTAAAAGTCAAACTGCCCAGTTCGATCTTTTCGCCGTCATTGATCGGCCTGTCGGCCTGATAGAACCAGCTGTCCCAGGGACTGGCCAACAGAGGCGCGCCGGTCAGGCGTTTGATTTCTTCAAGGGCGCCGAAATGGTCGGGGTGGCCGTGGGTGACCACGATATATCTGACCTCCAGGTCCCTGATCAGCGGCACGATGCGGACCGCTTCATCGCCCGGATCGATGACCATGGCTTGGTTGGTCTTGCCATCGACAACGACGTAGCAGTTCGTCTGGAGGCTGCCGACTTTGATGGACTTAATGATCATTGGCTAGATTGATCAGCCGGGAATGGGACTCGAACCCACAACCTACGCATTACGAATGCGCCGCTCTACCAGTTGAGCTATCCCGGCCGGCAGACTAATTATATTAGATATAACGGTTGCTGACAACCTGTGTCCCAACTGAAATATCAGGCCGCCCTGGGCGAAAATAGGCCATGAGGACGGCACATTTCTATCCCGGTTTGCGCTACAGGTCCTCTCCGATGGACCAGCGCATCCTGTCCAGCCGTGCGGCAGCAACAAGATTCTCCCCGGCCAGCCGCCTGCTTGGCAGGGATGTCAGGCGGCTCTGCGCCAGTAAAACCTTGTTCCGTTCCACAGAAGAATGCTTTGTCACGACACTGGCCGCTGAGGTAACGGTCGCCGAAGATCACCTCCGCCAGGGTGACGGTCCGGACATCCTCCTGGCCAGCAGCTTCGGCCATTACGCCGCATTGGTCATGGCGCGTTCGCTTGATTATCTGGACGCACTAAAACTGGCCGGCAAGAACGGACGTTTAATCGACCGTCATTTTGCAGGCCAGCACAGCTACTTAGTGAACGGGCTGGAGCGTGAGCAGCTGGCCTTTCTGGCCGCCAGACTGCCCTGGGCAGGGGCAGTGATAAATTACAGCGACGGCATGAGCATCACCGCCCATCGCAGCGCCGCCAGCATCATCCGGAAAATGGTCGCCAATCTCGGCGGGAACATTACCAGTATCCCTTTGCGCTTGAATTATCATACTGTTCTGATGCGTCAGGTCGAGCAACTGACCTGGCCAAATTTCGCGCAGGCACGTTTTAGACAACCGTCAATCCCTTTCCTCTCCACCGCCTGCGGCAGGTTCATTAACCGGGGCGAGGAACTGGGAAATGCCATGAGGACCAGCTTGAGCACGCGGAACATGATGGAAGAAGCGGTTAGACTGATGATGCGGCTTGAAATCAAGACCGTTGTTCATATGGAAACAAGGGGCCATTCAGCCAAGGCGTTCGGGCAAGGACGGAAAAAACCTGCGGTCAGCGGCGGTACTGCCTGTGGCCAAAGACAGACACAACGCCCAGATCCACCAGCACAGATAGCACCAGAAGAAATACCTGGAGAAATCCCCATTGCCCATCGTACCAGTTAACGACCGCGCTGTACCAGAGGGTCGTGTGCGGCAGGAAGACAATACCAAGGGCCGGCCAATACCATGTCTGAAAAACACCCTGGAACCAACTGGATAAGAACCACAATCCCATAGTGGTCAAACGCGGCCAGAAGAGCGAAAGAACTATGACTAAAGCTACCATGACTGCCCCCTTAACAACAAAAACGAACAAGCCGCCGAGAGGATTTGAACCTCCAACCTACTGATTACAAATCAGTTGCTCTACCGTTGAGCTACAGCGGCCCAGATCCCCTCAGTGCTTACCAGCGGTTCATCAACAGCTTGGAATTGGCGTTGACTGCTGAAACTTTCTTCGTATCAACATCAACCAGCCACTCAAACGCCTCAAGCACGCCATTACCTTGTTCGCATAGATAGCTGACCAGGAATTTCTCTCCCTGTTTCTCCGCCTGCCAGCCTTTTTCAACCACAGGCGTGCCCAGTGACTTGGTCAGAGCAATGACAGATCTGAGCGCGGATTCGATCTTGGTCCCTTTACCTGTTTTGGTCTCTCTGACGATCTCCAGCGAATCATCAGCCAGCACCGCCGGGACATCCGGTGAAGGTTTGGCCATCACTTTGGCCGCCGGGTTATACACCAGCGGCAGAATGATCTTCTTTTCCGCAGATTGGGCCAGTGCGGCCGGCGCGCTCTTGATATTAAGCAAAGCCAGCACTTCCCCGTTCTGCGGCTCGACCTTCAGGGCTTCGCGCCAAGCGCTCCGGGCTTCCAGGGGCAGGCCTAGCTCATTGTAACAGCGGCCCAGCTCGATCCAGGAAACAGCTGAATTAGGCTTGAGCGCCAGGACTTTCTGATAGATCGCCACGGCTTCGTTGTAGCGGCGTTGGCCCAGCTTGGCATGAGCCTCATCATAATAATTCTTTGACATGCTCGCCGCCAGCACCCGGGCATCAATATTGCGTTCATCAAGCCGCAGGGCTTCCGTGATCGCACTGTACGCGCCGTTCAGATCTCCCTTGCGGTACAGGCTCTTGGCCAGCCAGAAATAACCCTTAACAAAATCAGGCTTGATCGCCACTGTATTGCGGTAGTATTCTGCCGCTGCATCGTATTGTTTATTGCGATAGGCCTCATAACCCAGCTGATAATATTCATCCAGCGGTTCTTTGACCTTGGCGGCCGAGACCCAGCCTTCTTCGCCATCGGAGAAGATCACTTTATACCACGGCACTTTAGAAACACCGATGACCTTCTCGCCCTTATAAAGTATCCGTGAAGATGCTCCGACCAGGGCCGGACAGGTCGAGGTGACTGTCAGCGGCCAGCTCTGGACATAAATGGCCTCTCCCTGTGTGACGCGCTCGCCCTCAGCAGCCGTTTCCATCGGTTTTTCAACAAAGAACTCGACAGTGCGGCGGATCGCAGCGTTGCCGCTTTGAATATCATAGCGCACGACATGCAGGCCCGGCGCGACATTGTCGGGGATCTTGAAGGCGCCGCTCCAATACATCTCGTCATTGGAGTTGAGGACCATTTTTTCCCCGCTGAAATCAAAGGAAGCGGTCACTGTGTCAACTTTTGACGTTGTCCTGACCCCAAGAGAGATGATCTTCTCTTCCTTAACATTCTTTGGGTAGACATAAGATTCCAGCCAGACCAGAGAGATGGGCTCCCCTGGTTCTGTCGGCCCGGCCTTGAGGCTGAGATCCTCCCGGTCAATGATCGAATGGTCAATGCCCCAAGCCAGCGAAGCCAAAAGAATCACGGAAACAATAACTGCTACCTTTTTCATCATCCGCTCCTTTCATGACGGCGTTATACGCCGTTCTTTCCTCAGACCTAATAGGTCAGCAGCAGGTTGTCAATGGCAAAATCGACAGCGCCTTTCTGCTCTTTGGAAATAGCGACCAGCTGCATTTTCAGCAGACCACCTGAACCGTCCTTCTGATCTGGATTCCAGATGTCATCGCCGACACCGGGGTTCACGTCCTTAAAAGCTGTGAACGGGATGGAGGTCCGAGTGAAGCCCTCTCCCTGAACATAGACCTCAGCCACCCATTTATCATCATTGACCGGCAGGTAATTATTGTTGGCGTCCTGCTCGATCATATAATTCTGGTTATCATCATCGAAGAACTCTATGATCAGCTTGCCGCTGAGCTTCTGGTCTCCGGTCATATCGATCTGAAAACGCGAATAGTCCGAAGCGTCGATCGCCAGCTCAGTGCCGATGCCGCCTATATACCAGTCATCAGTACCTCCGGAGAACCTCAAAGCATATTGACCGCATGATTCAGCGATCAGATCCCGGCCTTCCAGCGTGGGATTACTTATCAATTCGACTTTTAGATCACCGAAGCGCCACCATTTGGGGCCTTCCTTGAACTCGCCGCTCTCAAAATTATCTATTAAATAAAAAGAAAATTGTGCCATGGCGACTGATGCATATAAGGTTATCAGGGTCAGGGTCAAGAAAATTCGCTTCATTTTTTACGGGAAGTCTTCCGTTTCCTCCTTGTTAAGCCCTTAGATTTGGCCTTTATGCCGGCCTTGGCTTTGTTCTTGGAACCTTTCGGTTTAAGGCTGATCGAGCTGATCTTGAGCAGCAGCATCTCATTCTCCGCCTTGAGCCGCTCACATTCCTTGCTTAGGGAAATATTGCTTTTACGCAGCATCTTCTCGGCCCGGGTGATCTCTTCGACCTCGGAAGAAAGATTGCCAAAACGTTCTTTTAGTTCGCTATTTTCCTGCTGCAGCCATTCTTTGAGCCGGCTCAGCTCATCAACATCGCCGCGCAGCGTTTCGATCTCACCACCGCTCTTCTCACTAGCGTCTGGTCGAGCCGGCGCTTCCGGCAGAACGCAGGTCAGGCTTCGATTGCGTTTAAATATCTCATAACCTTTAGCCGCTGACATCGTGGCCAGAGACAGGGCTAAAAGGGAGGCCAGTAAAGCGGATAGATCAGGAGAAGTTGACTCGGTTTGACGGGCCAGGACCTGTTCCAGCGTTGGCGGCTGCTGCCCCACCAACCAAACACGGCCTGTCAGAACGACAATGAGCAGCACCAGCAGAGAGAACCAAACGACCATGAACTTTACGGACACCAACTTCTTCAGCGCATCTTTCATCTCTTAGCCCCTTTCTCTTACTGTTAGTATTCTAGAGAATGGCGCAGGCCGGGATCGAACCGGCGACACGCGGATTTTCAGTCCGCTGCTCTACCAACTGAGCTACCGCGCCATTATCCCCAGATTGACCTGGCTGGGATTCGAACCCAGGACCCTCTGCTTAAAAGGCAGATGCTCTACCACCTGAGCTACCAGGTCATGTCTTTAGAATGAAATCATAGCGAAAAAACGAGCGCTTTTCAAGCCTGATTTTCACGACGGTATTTATTCAAGAGGAATAGTGAAGATAAAACGCGAACCTTTTCCCAGGCCTTCTGATTCTGCCCAGACCTTGCCGCCGTGGGCTTCAATGATCTCTTTGATGATGGTCAGCCCCATGCCTATGCCGCCGGCTTCGCGCGTATAAGAGCTGTCTACCTGATAAAATTTCTCAAAGATCTTGCTTAGGTTCTCCTTATCAATACCGATGCCGCTGTCCTCGATCTCGAACTGCAGGTCATCACCGATCTTGCTGGTACGAATGAACACCTTGCCTTTTTTAGGCGTGAACTTTAGGGCGTTGCCTGCCAGGTTAACAATGACCCTGGACAGTTTTGCCTCATCAGCCATGATCGTCTCGATCTCCGGCGAGAGATCCAGTTCCAGTTTGACCTGTTTTTGGTCATACATGAACTTGACCGAATCAATGACCTCGGAAATTATCCCGTTGAGCGATACCGGCTCCTTTTTGACTTCGATCGGCTTGCCGTATTCGACCCTGGAAATATCAAGCACGCTATCGATCAGGTCAAGCAACCGCTTGCTGTTGCTTTTGATCACATGAAGGCAATCCTTCTGCTGCGCATTAAGCGGACCGACCTTTTCTGACACCAGCATATCCGTGTAACCCTGGATCGGCGTGACGGGAGTACGCAGTTCGTGCGAGATCAGGGACATGAATTCCGTCCTGAGCTGGTCTTTCTCGATATTTGTTTCTAGTTCCATCTCAGCCTTTTTGCGTTCCGTAATGTCGCGCTCGATCGCCTGCACGCCCACCAGTTTGCCCTCCACATCGTAAAGCGGCTTTGAATAGAGCGCTACCCAGATAATATTGCCGTCCTTACGGATTAGGCGGAAATCGACCTCGCCCTTCTGCCCGCTCAAAGCCTCGCTGTAGAATTTCATGAACTTTTGAAGATCTTCCTCATGGATGTATTTTTCCGGCTTGACCAGTCCGCGCAGGAATTCATCGGCTGAATAACCGGAAAGCTGCTCGATACCCGGTGAAACATAGACATGATTGCCTTGGGTATCAATAGTGAAAAAAGCAAAGGGCGAAGCTTCTAAAAACATCCGGGCGCGCGAGTTCGCATCCCTGGCCTGCCGCTGGCCTGCACGCGACATGAGATAGAACTTCATCTGCGCGATAAAAGCGTTGACCAGTCTGAGATGCCTGTCAGACGTCTGAGCAGACAGGAACAAGGCGAAACCGGCCACGTCCTGTTCCAGGACCAACGGTATGACACCGATCGTCTTGGCCGCGAATTCCTTGACCGCCCCCTCGATATCCATCCGGTCCATCAAGTTCTTCAGCCCCTGAAGCACGTTGGTAGACTGCTCCGGCTTCTGGGTCTGATAGACCTTTTCCATCAGCGGATTGACCGAAAAAAGAAACAGGTCCTTGCAGATCTTGTCATAATGGGCTGGATGAACAAATTTTATCTCGAATTGGGGCGTATCTTCTTTTTTGAAAGCGAACAGAAAGAACGGTACTTCCGCGGCCGCTTGGCATTCGACCGCGATCTCTTTTATTTTTTCCAGGTCCTTGGCCTCTAATTTCATCTTATCTCGACTTTCATTGTAGAATATTTGTTTGGTTAAAGCAAATCAGTCCCGCTGGCCTCTGGTATAAAGGTAGGCTGAGATCATCGCTGTCAGAGGGATGCAAAGGATCAAGCCGATGCTGCCGGCCAGCGCCCTGACCGCTTCGACCGTGATCATTTCCAGATTGATGATCTTGCTCAGCCCGACCTGGTTCGCCATCAGCAGGAGCAAGAGAGGTAACGCAGATCCTGTATAGGCCAGGATCAGCGTATTGGACATCGTCCCCATGACATCACGGCCGACATTGATGCCCGAAGTAAAGAGGAGCTTCATGTCCGCCTCAGGATGCACCCGCTTGACCTCAGCGATCGCCGAAGCAATGGACATGCCAACGTCCATGATGGCGCCCAGCGCGCCGATCAGGATGCTGCCGAAAAGCAGTCCCTGGTAATCCATCTTCAAGTCCAGCGAATATAATAGTATCCTTGATTCCTCTGAACTCAAACCGGTCAGGTGGGCCGCCCGCCCAAAAATATATGACAATATGCCGGCAAAGGTCACGCCGATCAGCGTGCCTAACGCGGCGCTAAGACTTTTTATGCTGCGGCCGCCGATAATGCGAAAAACCATGAGCGAGAGAAAAGCAGCCAGGCTGACCGAGACCAGCAACGGGTTGAACCCTTTCAGGGTCAGAGGAAAAAGCACTAAAAAGATCAGCGCGATCGTCAGCACCAGACTGATCAGCGATTTGATCCCCTTACGCCCGCCCAGTATTACCAGAAGAACAGCGTAGAGAAAGGCCAGCCAGTAGACCGGCGCGGCCCTGTAATAATCAGCCACATGAAAGATCGGCGCGCCGTCCGGACTCTCAGCCGGCAAAGGGTATTCATCCACATAAAGCATGACGCGGTCACCGGGCTTGAGCATCATATCCGGCCCCATCATTCCCGAAGCCATATGATCGACAGTTATTTCTCCGCCGGAGAACTTCCCGCTCTCGATCCTGAGGCGGACCTGCTGGGATATTTCATTGAACTGGGCCCCGGCCAATTCATTGTTGAATAATTCAACCGCCAGCACTCTGGCCTTAACATAGTCGGGTCTGGCCGGCGCCTGCTCGGCCAGAACAGGCACGGCTGAAAGGCAAAAAAGGACTATAGGAACAAAGACCTTCCTAAACACCGCGGATCTTGACCTCTCTGATATGAGCTGTAGCCTGCCTGGCCATTGCTTCCAGTTTCTCCTTAGCGTAAGGCTTGAGCGAACGCAGGCTTTCATCCCAGCAGTTCTCTGCCACGAATTGCTGCAAGATCAGCTTGGGCGTCCCCTTGAGCTGTTCAAATATATCAGCGACATCGGCCTCAGCCAATAATGTGGGCACGATCGTTGTGCGAAATTCATACGGGATTTTCTTCGATCCAAGCAAAGCTATGCTTTGTTTTACTTTATCAAGATTGGTCTTGATCCCGGTCAGGCGGTCGTAGCGCTCATCCAGTGGCCCCTTGATGTCCATTGCCACGTAATCGACCAAGTTTTCATCGAGCAAGCGCTGCAACGCCGCCGGAAAACTGCCGTTGGTATCAAGCTTGACCAGGAAACCGTTATCTTTCAACTGCCGCAGGAATTCGACCAGTCCCCTGTTCATATGCAGGCATGGTTCGCCGCCGGTCACGCAAACACCGTCGACAAATGATCTGTGTTCAAGCAGATAGGCGTAGATGCGCTCAAGCGGAACAGTATCGTAGTTCTCCGGGGTTTCGATCAGACCGGAATTATGGCAAAAGGGGCAACGGAAATTGCACAGCGGCAGAAAAATTGTCGAAACGACTTTGCCGTCCCAGTCAAGAAAAGAAGTCTCTAAAAAGCCCTTGACCTGGAGTTGATCTGGCATCCTATTTACCGGTTTCCTTGTCGGCGGCTGAGGGGGGCGCGGGCTGCGGGGCATTTTTAGCCGGATCGTTATCCATCAGGAGGACGGCGGCTGCGATCACCGTGGTCCAAACCCCGCGCTGGCCGATGGCGCTCTGAGTTATATTCGTTGTTTTAACGATCTCATTTGACAATTTCCACTGTTCCTGCCGCTCATCCCAGCTCGATGATTCATCAAAAGTGATGCCCAAGGTCGTTGCCAGCATTTGCGCTGCCAGATCTTCGGCATAGTCCCCCGCCTCTTCATCGGTCGCACCGCAGGCGTGGTGTTCGCTTAAATAACCGTATGAGGCCGGATCAGAAGGGATGGCCATGCCGACCGAAGCCGAGATGAGCCGGTGCGATTCATCCGTCTGGTTACGGGCCATGACGATAAAGGTGATCTCACCGGGCCTGAGCAGTTTAAGGCCCTGGTCCTTGGAGATTAGTTTGGCACCTGGCGGAAAGATACTGGAAACATGGACATAATTGACCGCCATGATGCCGGCATCACGCAACGCCATCTCAAAACTGGCTAATTTCTCTCGGTGGCGGCCAACGCCCTTGGTCAGGAACAATTTATTAGGAACAAACAAGCTCATCGCGCATAATCATAACTGATTGCGCGAAAAAAATCCAGTTTTTGTCTATCCTATTAATTTTTGAACCAGCGACTGAGACGCCAGAACGGGATAAGGCCGAAACGTCTGCTCCAGCGTTTTATCTTCGGCTGATTGCCATACAGGAACGGCCGGTAGTAGACAACAGCCGTTGCAGCATCATAAGCTTCCTCCACGCCACCGCGCTGCGCACAGTACCCGCTAGCCATCATTTCTTGTTTCAATATTTCCTGATGATCCAATTTGACCAAAATATTCACCCCCTCTTTTTCTTTTTAATATTGATGAAAGACTTCGCTCCGACTTGAGACGCGCCGGATATAATATGTATATATGAAGGGAACGTTATTTGGATGCCTTGTCCGTTGACCAGAGCATTGACGACTTTCTTTCTCCCTGAATAGAGCAGCCGCTGAACGGTCGGCCGTGAGATCCCCATACGCTGACCGGCTGCGTCCTGCTCCAGCGCTTCGCTGTCGCAGAGACGCATGGCTTCGACTTCGTCACCTTTCAGGTCCACGAACTTGAGCGCGGCAGTAGAAACACCAGCCGGCCGGAAAACAAAGTCCCTGATAACATGGCTAAGATAACGCCACTTCTTCGGTCTTACCATGCCGCTAATCCCCTCTGATATTCTGATCCGCTGATACCTCGATACTTTGTTATGAGCATATGCTCATTATATTAAGGCAGGCCCGGCTGATTGTCAAGCGCTTTTTAAAAATGTGCTATAATCAAGACGATGGTTCATAAAGAAATGTCCGACTTCAGGCTGCAGAGCTGCCCTAAAACCTATATCCTGGACCAGGACAAGACGATCGACCCCATGAGCACGGTCAAGAAAGCCCTGGAGCGTCTCAGCCAGTGCTATGATATCTCCCATTTAAGGATCGAACCGCGGCATGACGAGATTTCAGGCGCCTACTCCTTTTCCAGCCTGAGCGACCAGCTCCAGGCCAGCGGCAAAGGCCTAACAGCCGAGCAGTCACAGGCCAGCGCGATAATGGAGTTCCTTGAACGCTACTCCTGGCTTCATTTCGATTATCAGGACTATGACGGCTATACTGTCAGTTCGTTCGATCAGATAAAAGCCGGTCCTGTGCCGACAGTCGGCCTCGATTTCTTTTTCAGCAATTTCATCGACCTGAGAGAAAGAGTTGATCTGGAAAAAGCTGTTGTCGATATCCCCATGAAATGGCTCAAGGGGGTTTCATTGCATGACTACAGCAAATTCTACTATCCGCTTAACTGGTACAACTATATTTTCACTTCGAACGGCCTGGCCACAGGCAACGCCCTGGAAGAGGCCATTTTGCAGGCCATGTGTGAAGTGATCGAACGCGAGAACATTTTTCGCCTGTTCGGCGACAACCGGATCGCTAATGATATCGACGAACAAAGCTTTAACAATCCACTTATCAAGCAAGTCTTGACCAACGCGAAAAAACAGGGCATCAGCCTGGTCATCAAGGATATTTCCTTTGATCTTAAAGTGCCGACCATCCTGGTCTACGGCATCTGCCATAACGACCGCTTTGGCTTGACCCACAAGGGCTGCGGTTACGGCACCCACCCGAACCCGGAAAAAGCCTGCATCAGGGCCCTCTCGGAATATTTCGAGAGTTACTCGCTGCTTAAAGAACGGCAGAAAAAAGCCGAGATAAACTGGGCCAAACTGCTCAGCAAAGTGCCCAGACGCAATTTCGGTTTCCTCACATTATATAATCCCGATATACTAAACCAGCGTAAAAAGGTTATTAAAATATCCGATCTGCCCGATTGGAGCCGCAAAGACATCAAAGATGAGATCAAGGCCATCCTGAAAACATTGAAGCAACATCGCTATGAGGTCGTTTACATGAACAAGACCCACCCGCAGATCGGCATCCCGGTCGTCAGGATATTCATTCCCGGCATGCGCAACCTGGTCGTTTCTGAATTCCAGGACGCCGATTCAATAATGAGCGAGGTCTACCACGAAGCCGGGGATAAAGCTAACGCGCTTGAATATGCCAAACGCTCTGTCAAACGGCATTCCTTCAGCATGCCGGAAGTTTCGGCCGCGGTCGATCCGGAAAAAGCTTTCAGATCGGATTACCGCGAGACACTGCTGGCCATCAATGGTTTTAAGAAAGATATCTATGAACTGCTGGACACATTCGGCAAGGGGCTTTTAAAATAGATAATAGCAGCGGTTGATAAATCCAGTCCATGTACCGCAAAGTATATGGCGGGCCCGACGAGATTTGAACTCGCGGTCTCCTGCGTGACAGGCAGGCGTGTTAAACCAGGCTACACCACGGGCCCCCGATATTCAATTTTCAATAACCAAGATACAATAACCAAAATAATGATTCTTATCTTAGTTATTTTTAAAAAAGTATTCGAACCAGCTCTGTGGCACATTGGCCAGTCGGGTCATCTGCAGGTACAGATTTGACGGCGGTCTGTACGGCACGCCAGACAATCGCATACCCGCTTCTTCTAAATTTCGGTCGCCCTTGCGGTTATTGCAACGGGCGCAGCAAACCACCAGATTATCCCAGGTATCTTTTCCTCCGCGGCTTCTGGGAATGACATGATCGATCGTCATCTGCCCGGTCGTTCTGCCGCAATACTGGCAGGCATGGTTGTCCCTGAGATACAGGTTCTTGCGCGACAGGACTATCTCAGCAAAAGGCAGCGGCACATAATTGCTCAGCTTGATGACCTCCGGCAAACGCAATCTACCATTGATCATGCAACCATTGAAAGCCACTCCGTTGGCTTTGCCTTTGTAGAGCAGGACCATGGCCCGACGCCAGGAAGTGATGTTGATCGGCGCATACGTCGAGTTTAACACCAGGACCTTGTGATAGCTTGGGCCGTCCTCGCTCATCTCCTGTTCACCGGCAACGATTATAACATAATGCCGTGAAGTTAGACAAGGATAATTCTCGATGATATAATTCAAAATAGATCCTAATCCTATGCCTAATCCTGTTCCTTTCCCTAAAGGCACAGGCTAAGGATAAGGGCACGCTTCGCGTGCGGAGGGATGGCCGAGTGGTTGATGGCACCTGTCTTGAAAACAGGCATACCCGCAAGGGTATCGGGGGTTCGAATCCTCCTCCCTCCGATCTTAGATAGTCGATAATCGAAAATAGGAAAAACCTGATAATTCCTTAACTCCTATTCTCGATTTTCGATTATCGATTGTCGATCACGGAGGAGTGGCAGAGTGGTTGATCGCGGTCGCCTCGAAAGCGACTATACCGGCAACGGTATCGGGGGTTCGAATCCTCCCTCCTCCG
>JAFGDE010000008.1 GCA_016932255.1 Candidatus Saganbacteria bacterium | reverse complement strand
GTAAACGCTGACCGTGCCGTAATCCGCCCGGTAGGACATGCCGTTATAGCAATCACGCACCTCGTTGCTGCTGACCGTGCCGCTGTACAGATATATCTGGCCATAAATACCAAATGACGCGTTACTGCTGTAATAGGTGCTCATCCCCGGACCGATCACTGTGTTGCCGGTCACCAGATAACTTTGGACATAACTGCTGAGATAGATACCGTGAAGCCTGGCCTCGACCGTGTTCCCCTGCACCACTACGTTGAGCAGCCGGTCAGCACTGCTTGCCCCGGAAAAGCGTATGCCCTGGCCGCCGCTTGCTGTTGCTGAAATATTATTATCAAGGATCTGGCTGTTATCAGCCGTTGAATCCAGGCACACGCCATAAGCATTTGAAGCGCTGACAGAGATATCGTTTTCCAGTATATAGGTCAGGGCGCTGTTTGAGTATACCCCCCTGCCGCCGGCCTGCACAAAATTGTCCTTGACCACCGCGCCGCCTGCTCCGGTAATGCCGTATAAACTGCTGCTGGTCGTTTTAACGGTGAACCCTTCGATCGTCGCGTTCGCGTTTAAAATAATTGGCTGGGCCGAGCCCGCGTCGATCGTGGCCAGACGCGTTGAACTGCTCCGCAAGTCAACGCTTGAGCCGATCGTTATCGGAAAACTCTCCCCTAAAGTCGTGTCATATGTGCCCGCGGCTACGTGGACCGTTGCACCTGACGCCGCCTGGGTCGAGGCATAGCTGATCGTCTGCCAGGGGCCGTTGGGGGCAACGCCGACCTCTGAGGTCAGGCCGTTGTAGGAATTATCGCCATCGACCGCATCAACGTAAAAGTCCGCGGCAGCGGTAATGGTAAAATTGGAGTTGGAGAGGTCATAACCCTGGTCAACACCTTTGATCGAGACCACTTTTATCCTGGCTTCAGTTGTAGGCGTATTGGGCACGAACCAGGCATAAGAAGTCGCCGAGCCTGAAAGACCGGACTTGATCAGCTGATAATCCTCCGCCGGAGATGTCCGGTAGTAAATACTGATGGAATCAGGGGTCTCATCGACCTCCCAGGTGATATTATGCCAGGTGCCGGCCTGCCAGCTTTCGCCGCCGTTGGGCGTCCAAATTGTCGTGCCGATGAACTGGTAAGCGCCCATGTCGGTCCCTTCGGGCGTGGCCGTATCGATACAGGGCGAGGTCAGGACCAGATGAAAGTCGTTGTTCGTCGCGTCAATGAATTTTGGGTCAACGGAAATATCACCGGTCTTGTCGCTGACCGTGCCTTCATAAGCTGTATCATTGGCATAGATACAGTTGTACCTGCTGTTGACGACTGCCGTGCTGCCCTGGACTATACCTTTGCTGCCGCTGTAGCTGAAACCGCCGACCTCTGAGGCAATAATGTTATTATAGACCTCACAGGTAACATTGGTACTGGTGGAACCGCAGCCGATACCATAATCATTTTTTACTATAGTATTATTATAAATATCGATCCGCGCGTCCTTGCTTAACGAAGTGAAGGTAATGCCATATCCGTCAAACCCCCTGACCTCATTGGAGCTGACCGCGCCCTGCACAGACAGAAGGCCGGCCACGCCAAAGCCCACGCTGCCGTTGCCAACGATCGTGTTCCGGGTAACGGTAAAGTCGTCATTGCCGTTGGAGAGGAAAACACCATAAGCCGAAGCTTCCAAAGAATTACTCTCAATAAAAATATTGTCAGCTGCAGTGGCCAGATAGATGCAAGCGGCAGTAGTTGTCTGCGCTCTTATATCATTATCAATTATGGCAGTTCCGTCACCAGCCCCGCCGACATAGATGCCGCGCGCCAGGATAGCCGGGCTGCAAACGATCGTATTATCCTCAATAACAGCCGAAGCCCCTTCAACGCTGACGCCGTACTTGCCCGTATAGATATGATTGTTCTTGACATGGTCAGAGTTCGCGGCCACGACCGCGTATTCCTGGGTCGAGGCAGTAATGATAGTAAAACCTTCCAGCGTGCCGGTTCCGTCCATATCGACCACGATCTCATCCTGGGCGACCGACTCAATGGTCGCCCGGGTGAAATACAACAGATAAGGATAGAACTTGATCGTTCTCTTGCTATATTTTAATGGAAAGGTTTCGCCTTCGACCGTGGTATAGTGCCCGGTCATGACCCTGATCGTGTCATAAAGACCGCTCGTACTTATGGCATGGGTGATCGTTTTCCAGGGGGTGCTGGGGCTTTGCGCCTGGGCCGTGCTGCGTGAGTCATCGCCGGTGATCGAACTGACGTAGTAAGTCGTGGCCGCGGCACAGCTTGACCACAGCAGCAGGCCGGCCAATAAAAGCAGGATCTTATTTCTCATGATGTTTTAGGGTACCGCGGACAGCTTGCCCTTGCCCAGCAGTTTGCTCTCGTCACGGTTAAGGATGGTAAAGACAAACACGCCTGAGCTGAGGATCGAGCCCTGATCGGTCATCAAGTCCCAAGAGACCTTGTTCAGGCCGGCACAACCGCCCTCCTCTCTGGCGTCAGGCGAAAACTTCTTGACGACCCTTCCTGTCACGTCAAAGACAAAGATATCGATATTGATGTCATGGCTGAGCGTGTACTGGAAAAAGACCTCTTTGTCCGTCTTGAGGTGCACCGGGCTGGGATAAGTGATCGGGATATCGAGCAATCTCGGTTCGCCGCCGGCCACGCTGACCCGGCAGACCTCGATCGAGGAGCCGTTGGCATTATAGGCCCGGAAAGTGACCTCGGTCTGGCCTTCCGGCAGGGTGTTCTTTTCATTGTAAAAATCGTAAGCAAAGTCGACCTCGGTCGGCGCGTCGCTGGGCCCGGCCGCCCTGACGATATTGGCCGTGCCCATGGTATAAGTCTTGGCATTGGCCGAGCCCTCGTTGAGCACCATCTGGATGCGGCTGATATCCAGGCCGATCGAAGAAACTGCCGTGGCAGAGACCTTTGTCTGGGCTGAAACGATGAATTCCTGGCCTTTGGCCACCAGGGCGGATTGATACAGCCGGTTGCCGAAGCGGATATTCTCAAAATGCGGCAGGACCGGCGCGCCCTGCTCGCCCGGCGGCAGTAAACCCGCGCCTTTCATCAGGACCAGGTTTTTGGCCGCGGCGTCATAGCCGTAACCGGTCAGCACCACATCGACCGGATCAGCGCCGTAGCCGTTGGCCGGGTCAGCCGGGTTGTCGTTGGGAATAGCGACCATATATGTGCCAGCCGCGATCTCCAGCCGCCAATCCTCAAAGGGATTGATCAGATACTGGGCCGCCTTGCCCGACTGGCCTACTGTCCCTGCCAGGTCATCGGCATAGCCGCCGACGATGCTCTTGCCGCTGATCTCTTTAAAGAAACAGACCTGCCTGCCCTCGATACCGACGCCATCGGGGTCAGAGATGCCGCCGTAGATCCAGTAGATGCCGGTGAAGAAGGGATCTAAGGCCCCGCTTGCGCTAAAAAAGCCAAGCGTTAAACTAAGCACTATCGCAATAAATAATAACCTTTTCACTATTTCACCTAGCGACGGACGATGGATGACCGCTCGCTTCGCTCGCTGGGACGACGGACGATCTTTCCCGCCGGGCCGCAAAAACTGCCGGCCTTATTCCCCATTGTATTGAGCATAGCGAAAATATGCTCATACTTGCCATTTAAGGAACCAAACACAGCTTTGTCAATATAGCCGCAACGCAAAGCAAACTCAAGCCAAGTTTGTGTTTCAGATGCTTCCATTCCAGCATCAGATAGCTTATTGACAAATACTGCTATATATTTGCGTTTTCGCCAAGCTTCAGCGATATTGGAACAGACCGATCGCGACGACCTTCTTACCTGGTCGGTCAATGAATATTTTTCTTCTTTAGGAAACTCTTTAGTCACTTCAAATATCCCCATCGCCGCTTCAAATGCGATTTTATAAACTCTTAGATCCCTGAAACTATTTATCCTTTCCCCCACTGTCTTCCCCTCCCTCATCCCTCGTCCTTCATCCCTCATCCCTCGTCCTTCATCCCTCATCCCTCATCCCTCGTCCTTCATCCCTCGTCCCTTCGTCCCTCATTACCTAGTCCCCGTCAAATTAAGGTTAACCCCGGTCCTGGTCACAGAGACCTGATAAACCTTATCTTTAGACAACGTCTCCTTGGCGGGGTCCGCATCCACGCCCGCTGACGCTGTGTAGACGATGTCGCCGCCCGCGGTCCTGGCTATGCGGTAGCCGACCGGCTGCATGTTAACATCATCCCACCAGCCGATGGTCGAGATCGCCGGCACAGCGTTATCCGGCTCGTTGTTAGCAATAATATATTCAGCCAGTTCTTTGACATTGGTGATCGAAGCCGAGCTGATGGTGGTGAAAGGTATCGGGAATGTATTGATCCCCAGGCCGTCGGGGTCCTTGCGGAAGGCAAAGGCAGCAGTGCCTATCTCACTGACCCCTCCGGTGACCGTATATGCCTGCACGGCACTGGCAGCCTCGCCGAACCAGTTGCGATGGACCGTTTGAAAAAAATAGGTCCTGCCAACTTCCAAATCTTCAGAGGCCAATTCAAGATTTGTGCCCGAGGCATCCCTGACGTCAGCCAGGGTATCCGAAGCTGTCCCCATCCGCCAGCCGTAACCTGTTACTTCCCTGATGCCATCGGTCGGGCTGGGCTGGGTCGCATAGATCTTCAAGGTCGCGGTGGCAGGAGACCCGTCAACAAAGGTCGTTTTTGTCTCTTCGAACTTGGTAAAGACAGGCGGATAAGGGGATGCGGCTTTATAATTGGTCGTCGCATTAAGCATACCGGATGTGGGGCTTAACGCCCCATTAGCAAAAGAAGCCGCCCGTGAATAATAAGAGTTCTCGGCATTAGGCGTGCCGCTCCAGACCCGGACATATACAGTGCCACCAGGGGCAGACTCGCTGGCTCCGCGGACAAAGAACAGTTTATTGTCGCTCGTAATATAACCCAGATATTTGCTGTAATCCAAAGTATAACTTGGTGGCGCACCCAGACCGGAGTTATCTCCGTAAACGGCATCGTCGGCTGCGATCAATAATCTATTAGTCGTATCACGGGGATCGCGGCCAAAAGGATTGGCATGATAAATGTCCAGATAGAAAGTGCCTGAGCGCAGGCCGGTAAGCAGCGTGTCACTGTTGATAACTGAGTTTGATTGATTGCGCACGTCACCCAATGTCAGAGTAAGTGAAGCAAACGCGGTTGAACCAAGCAAATAGCAGCTCAGCAACAAGAATAGCAGCCTCAACCCTCTCTTTTTTATTTTTTTCATTATCAAGCCCCCTTAATATACTATGACAAAAACCCTTGTGTCAGTTGACGGATTTTTATACCAGAAACCTTTGGCCAAAGTGATATCAAAACTGGAGCCCCAGCCTGCAGCGCCGTAAACGTATCTGACCAGGCCGCCGCCGTAAAGCAGTTGGATCTCGTCGCCTTCTCGCGGCTGGATACCGAAATTCTCATCACTCCCTGCCGCGACCTCGACTTTCACAGGCATTGGTATGCCGTAAAGGTCGTATCCCTGGACTATATTGCGGTTGTATTCTCCGGACAGAACTCCTCCGATTATAGAAATTTTCTTACTTGCATTAGCTTTTAGCCAAAAACCCTTGGAGACCTCTATATTCTTATCCGGCCAAATCCCATCCTCACAGACAACTCGCAGCAAGCCGCCCTGGGCATATTGGATCTCGCCATTGTTTATCTGATCGCCGAAAATATCCTGAAGCGCCCAGGTTCGCCTGTCGCCAGTTAGAGGGATCAGGGGGACTGAATAAAGCGCGTAGGAATTGCTGACATCGATATTGATCTTCCCCACTGCCGGCGCGGCGGCAAAAGCATTGGCATCGGACGGCCCCGATGTTGTGAAAGCCTTGAAATAAAGTTCATTTGCCCCACCAGCAAACTGGTCTAAAACTAATATGCGCCCAACAGGAACCTCGGTATAGTCGAAACCAATCCCATCTATTATAGGCTCGTCTATTACAGGTACCCAGCCTTCATAGTTATTAGTATATTGGCCGCTGCCATCCCCTGTCAGCATAAATAGAGCGATCCCGCCGCCGTAAGTTGTCACATCCCAACTTATCCTGATATCATCCTCTTGCCTGGCGATCTCAAGCTGCACCGCGTCTGCAGGCGGCACTTCCAACCAAGTTGTTGTTGTCGTTGAGGTAGTAGTAGTAGTAGTAGTTGTTGTTGTTGTTGTACTGGTAGTACTGCTCGCGACTATAGGCACCAGCGCGCCGTTAAAAATGCCGAATTGGACCACATTGCCCTGGCTGTCCGTGGTCGTGATGGTCGCGGTCTGGCCCTTGGCGTCATCAAGCTGGTTGCCGGCAGGATCTTGCATATCAACTTGCCCGCCGCTGTCAACGGTCAGAGAATGGAGCTTGTTGCCGGCGGAGTCGGTGCTGGCAGCCCAGCCAGTTGAAACAGCAAATATTATGGTCAGCATTGATATTATTAGTTTATGTTTCATTTCTTAATGACCATTATCGTCCCTCGTCCTTCGTCCTTCGTCTCTCGTCCTTCATCCCTCGTCCGTCGTCCCTCTTCCCTCGTCCCTCATCCCTCGTTCCCAAAAAGGTCTTCAGTCTTTAGTCTTCGGTCTTTGGTCTTCCCCTAGGCCCCAACCTTAGCCTCAAGCTTATCCAGCCGGCGGTCCTGCTCACGGTCTTTGGCTGTCGCTATGACGCGATCCTCCCGGATCTTTCCCAGTTCACCCATGACTTTATCAAAACCGGTCCGGACCATATCGCCCAGCACCGAGACGTCTCCCTGCAAACGAGTTACTTCCCCTTTTAATTCACGGAATTCTTCCTTCGTCGCAAAGACATCTTTTAGCTTTTCCAAGTCCTGTTTAGTTGCAAAATTCTTTAGGTCTTCCTTCGTCGCGAAAACTTCTTTTAATTTATTAACATCTTTATCCGTTATCGCCATTTCCTTTTCCCCCTCGTCCCTCGTCCGTCATCCCTCGTCCGTCATCCCTCGTCCCTCATTCCCTAGAAAGGTCTTCCCCTATTGGCCGATCACCAAGAAACAAGACACTTTCAAATTTTCAAGATATATGTCAAAAGATCCATTTCTAATTGTTCCAACAGCGACTTCATTATTGCGTTGTAATGGGGTCGCAATAATAATCGAATTGGTCGTTACATATTTGTTGTTTATTCTTATCCATTTGTCTTCACCTGTACCATTGGCTATCTTTCCTGCAACTACATCCATATTGATTGAACTAGCTGTGGCCACATGCACAGATTGATTCTCTGCGAGATGCGCAGAATCTGGATCAATATTGGGTACTTTTATCGCTCCTTCAACTATTTCTAAGGCCGGACCGCCATATCTGTTTGTTCCTTTAAGAGCAGACCCTTTTTCCGAAAGACTTTCTCCAACAACACCATTACCGCCAACCGCCCCACCAATCCCATAAATTCCCGCCCTATTACTCGCACCAGTAGAACCAATTACTCCATGACTAGCATCGCTGTCCCCTCTCACGCCACACTGATTTTTAGAACTTCCATAAATACCATAATTGTTTTCACTGTACCCTCTCACTCCATAGGATAAAGTTGAAACACCATAAACGCCTTGTTTCGTTCTTGATATCCCATATACCCCATGCCCACTCTCGCTCTCAAAACTCCCGCCAGCAGTGCCGCCCTTCCCTTGGACCCCGACTCCACCAGTGCTATCGCCATAAACAGCTACCCCAGAAGGACTCAACCCATAAACACCATAACCAGTATTCGTCGTGCTGCCAAAAGAACCGCCGATTTTTGCCCCTCGGCCAACAACGCCAATTCCATTCGTTGACTCCCCATCAACACCGACGCCATATAAACTTTTTCCTTTTACTCCGGGGCCGGCGCCGGAAGTCGCAGGATTGATGTTTTCGCCGTATACCCCAGCTTCATCTCCCAGACCAAGACCTGAAGTGCCTTTTATGCCGCTCCCACCCAAACTCTGCGCTATAATGCCCTGTTGATCTTGAGTCGTGACGTTAACATTCAGCGTCCCTGTCATCGTATCCCCGTCTTTGCTAACGTAATTACCGCCGCCGGCCATGTCTGTGATAAGAATGTCGCCAACTGTCGTTCTCGATGGTAGGGAAACCAAACCATCGCTCTGGACCGTGATGCGTTCAACATTGGCCACCGTGCCGCCGATCACGTTATTGGCCGTGATCGCGTAAGGAACAGAGACCAGTGCCTGGCGGTCACTGAATTCGCCATTGCCGATATCTATTGAGAGATACGGGATCTGCCCCTTAAAATCATAATTCACCGGGCCTATAACGGCGCTAAAGATACCGTTCTCGTCACAGTTAACTTTGTAACTGCCGGTCCAACGAACCGTGCCGCCAGTCTCTTGGTCATAAATCCTAAACCCAATAGATTGGTCCTCATTAGTGATCGGCCGGCCAGTCTTGTTAGTTAATCTCCCCTGCACATTTATGTATTGAAAAACTGGCGTTGTAACAGATGGAATAGTGGTCGTGGTTGCAGGCAACATTGACCTGAAAAGGGTCGTTGTCGTTGTTGTTCTTGTCGGGATAATCTGCGCCTCCCCGGCCAAACCAGATAGAAGCACCAGCGTGCTCACTGCTACTATCCCCGCGAATATACCCATTGATCTTATTATCTTTTTCATTTTTTACTCCTCCTTGCCCCTCGACTCGCTCGGGGCATGAACGCAAAAAGGCCAGCTTTCGCCGGCCCTTGCCTTCTTATCAAAATATTGTATTCATTTTCCTGCTTAATATGTAATCATAATTAAACAAAGTTGTCAACAACATATCCGCAGGTCTTCCGTCATCCCTCGTCCGTCGTCCCTCATCCCTCGTCCCTCATTCCCTAGAAAGGTCTTTGGTCTTCGGTCTTCGGTCTTCGGTCTTTACAACACCCCTCCCCAAGTATATAATACCTTCGTCCCATAAACCTTTGTGCATTAAAAGATAAGGAGCACACATCTATCATGAAAAGAGCCTTAATGTTAATGCCGCTGTTCGCTTTGTCCTTTATCAGCCTGCTGATCGCGGCCGGCTGCGGCCAGGATTCGAGCCTGCCAACAACAACTAGTACAACAACTACTACCGGCGCCCCAACCACTTCGACCACCGCAGCCAGCACTACGTCAACAACGGCCGCCGGATCGACCACCTCGACCACCGCCGGCTCTACCACTTCCACTGTCAGCACAACGACCTCATCGACCACTACCACCCTGCCCGAATTCCACTGGACAAAAGACAAAAGCAATACTCCCGCTTCAAGTTATCGTGGCCGGTACGACCACACCAGCGTTGTCTTTAATGACAAGGTCTGGGTCATCGCCGGCATGACCGGCAGCGGCATGACCAACGACGTTTGGTCAAGCGATGATAATGGTGAAACCTGGGATATCGCTACGCCTGAGGCGGCGTTCCCGCCGCTTAGAGGGCATTCCAGCGTTGTCTTCGATAATAAGATCTGGGTCATCGGCGGCACGACGGCCAGCGGCCAGACAAATGAGGTCTGGATCTCGGCGGACGGGGTGAACTGGACCCAGATAGCGACCGGTTCGGCTTTCTCAGCTTGCTCTTATCATGCCAGCGTGGTTTTTGACAGTAAGGTCTGGGTCATTGCCGGCTATAACCCGAATGTCTACCCTCATCCGGCTTTAGGCTATATCTGGTCCTCCCCTGACGGAGTGGACTGGACCCAGGAAGAGAGCGCGCCGGAGTTCGGCACCAGGATAGAGCACAGTTGCCTGACATTTAACGGCTCGATCTGGCTCACTGGCGGACGAGATCAGGACCTTATGATCCATGACAGCGCCTGGTCGTCCAGCAACGGAAGAGATTGGGCTAGCACCGGCAAGGTCAGCGCCATGGGGGCCGGTGTTACTTCAAGTTCTGAAGCTTCCCGGATGGACCATGCTTCAGTAGTTTATGAAGTTGGAAGTGAACCCATGATGTTCGTGATGGGCGGAAAAAACACCTGGCCGACCCCTGACGTGTATGTTTATTACAATAATGTGTGGTGCTCCAGCAATGGGGCCGAATGGCAGGATGTTTTGTTCTCCGCAACGACATCATACCCGGCTTCAAGGGAAGGCCATAGTCTTGTAGTTAGAGGCCAGAGAATGATAATGACCGGCGGTTATGACGGCAGCACTTTCTATAACGACGTCTGGCACTTGACCGACCAAGAAGAATCATAATGATCCAGACCTAAATAAGACAGTTCATGTCCGGTCTTTGGTTTTTGGTCTTTTGTCGTCCTTCATCCCTCGTCTATCGTTCCCAAAAACAAGTCTATAGTCCATTGTCTATGGTCATTCAGAAAGGTCTTCAGTCTTCGGTCTTCAAGAAAGGCCGCAGCCAGACAAGGTGATCGGTCAAGATGCCTGGACAAGGGATAATGACCTTGCTGTTCACGCCATCCTGGCCGGTCAAGAGCGTGACCCACCGGACCAATTCCCCGTTTTCCAGCTTTAAGGTCGCTCCTTCCGCCGCAAAAGAGAGCAATTTATGAGCGGTGCGCCTGGCATCAATGGCATAGTCCGAGCCGGCGCCCCTATCTGATAAAGCGACCTGAGCTTTGATCTCTCCGTCCCAGGGTAATGTGACCAAAGTTCTGGCGCTCATATCAAGCCGGGCGCCCCTGGCGTCAGTGGTAATGATCATGCCTGCGCGGTAAGAGACCTCTTTACCGGCCAGCAATTCCCTGGCCAGGAAATCGCAGATTTTGCTCAAACCTATGCCTGTTTGAAGCGCCGGCCGGGAGACCCCGGAAGCTAAACTGCCCTGCAGGCGCGTCCAGTTCCGGGAACCGGGTTCGCGCAAGAAAAGCTGGTTCCGGCAAAATAAAAAGACCCTGCCTGTTCTCGCGACGTTCATATTTCCTCCCTCAGATCCATTCCTTTTTGCTGGATAAAATTTCTCATGTTAATATATCGTAATATTCAGGTGAGGATTTCAATTATTGAGCGTTTTATGAAGTTCAAAGAAGGCTTGCCGCATCTCAGCGTATGACTGGAACCTCTGTTCAGGCTGGACAGCCAAAGCCTTGAAAACAGCCGCCCAGACCTCCCTGGAGACTGATCCGGGACGCTGCTTGTACAAGCGGCTGATCAGCGGGCCGGGATCGCAAGCCAGTTCGACAAGATCATGATTAATAAAAGGCTCATGGCCGGTCAATAACCAGTAAAGCACCGCGCCCAGCGAAAAGATATCGGCCCGCTGGTCGGCGTTCTTGGTCCCGCCGGTCACGATGACTTCCGGCGCCAAATAGCCCCTTGAACCCATCAGTTCATGGACCGTGGTCTGTTCGCTTTCCGGCACCTTAACGATGCCAAAATCGGTCAGGACCGCGCCTTTGACCCTGTTGCCTTCCAGCCGGAGCAGGATATTATCAGGCTTGATATCGCGGTGGGCCACCTGGACCGCTTTGCTCTCGCTCTGGCAGGCGCGCTCAAAGGCCAGCAGGCCGTCAAGCACCTGGATGATAATGACCAGCGATAATTTCTGGCCCAGCAGTTTATCGGCCGGCACCGCGTCCATTAAACTTTTGCCTTCGATCTTTTCCATAATATAGAATGCCGGCGGCGATTGGGGATCGATGTCCAGGACCTTGACCACGTTGGGGCTCTTGATCCTGCTCATTACCAAGGCTTCCCTGGCAAAACGCAGCTGCAGGTTTTTCCGAAGCTGTGGGTCCTGGGCAGGGAAGTATTTGAGCTGTTTCAGCAGTGCCTCGTTGCCCCGGGGATCTTTGACCAGAAAGATGTCCGCCATGCCTCCTTCGGCAAAAAAATTGACCACAAAAAAGGCATCCCTGGTCGCGCGCACGCACTGGCCGATCCTGAGCCTGAAAGATGACGAGCCGCTGCCCTGCAACAGGAACGGCGGCGGCGGGACCGCCGGGCCAAGATAGGCCGGCTGGAGCTGCTGCCGGCCTGACCGGCCAAAGACACGGTTGAACAGCCTGTCACCGGCCAGCAGGGCCGGGTGACGCGACTCCAATAAACGTCCGATCAGGTTTGCCATGACACAGCCTCCTTGGCCAGGGCCGCCAGGTACATCTGTTCGTAGGCCCGGGCCGACGTTTCCCAGGAAAAATCAGCCGCCAGGGCGCGGCGCCTTAAACAGCCCAGTTCTTCTTTTGAAGTAAAAACAGACAGGGCGCGGCCAACTGCCTGAAGCAGGGCCGCCGCGCTGAATTCGGGCAGGATAAAACCATTGCCGCTGTCAGCCGCGACATCGGTCACAGTGTCAGCCAGGCCGCCCCGGTTGGTCACGATGGGCGGCGTGGCAAAGCTCATGGCGATCATCTGGCCCAGGCCGCAGGGCTCGAACCGGCTCGGCATCAGGAAAAAATCCGAGCCGGCGTAGATGCGGTGCGCCAGGCCTTCATCAAAGGTCAGGGCCAGCCCTACTCTGCCGGGAAAAGCCTGTTTGATCTCGCCAAGGAATGAGTGATAACAGAGCTCGCCTGTGCCCAGGAAAGCCAGCTGCACATCCTGACCCATGATCTCTTTGATGACCGGCGGCAGGAGGTCCAGGCCTTTTTGTTCTGTCAGCCGGCCGATATAGCCGATCAGCGGCAGGCCAGGCCGGGTATCCAGGCCCAGTTCCCTCTGCAAATGCTCTTTCATGACCGCTTTAGCAGCCAGGTCAAACCTTTGATAATTGACCGGCAGATGCGGGTCGCCTGCCGGGTCCCAGACACGATAATCTATACCGTTGAGTATGCCGGAATAATCAGAGCCGCGCTGGCGCAGCAAGCCGTCCAGGCCGCAGCCGAACTGCGGGGTCAGGCTTTCGTCGCGATAGGTCGGGCTGACGGTATTGATCAGCCGCGCGTAGGCCAGACCGGCCTTGGCCAAACTTACCCGGCCGAAGAACTCAAGACCCTCAAGCCTAAAATGTTCTTCTCCCAGGCCGGACTGCTCCAGGACCTCTCTATCGCTCAGGCCCAGAAAACCCAGGTTATGCACCGTATAGACAGAAGAAGTTCCCTGAAAGAACGGATCGTTCTGCCTGGCCTGCTGCAAGAGCGGCACGATCAGTCCGCTCTGCCAGTCATTGGCATGGACGATGTCCGGCGCAAAGCCGCTGGCCTTAAGATAAGCCAGGGCTGCCTTGCAAAAAAAGGTAAAGCGCAGTCCGTTGTCAGGGTAATCCCTGCCCTGTTCGCCGTACATGCCCGGCCGGTGGAAAAATTCGTTCTGCTCGATCTGGACCACGGGCAGGCCGCTCTCCGGCATCCTCTTGCTTGAAAAATGGCCTTCGCTCTCTCTTTGGCCTAATGTAACCTTGAGCGGCAGGTGCAGTTGACCGGGTGAAAAGGCCGCGCCGGCCCTGTAATGCGGCATGATCAGCCGCACCTCGTGGCCCAGCCTGGCCAGCGCTTCAGGCAGGCTTTTTGAGACATCGGCCAGCCCGCCGCTTTTGGCGAACGGCCTGGCTTCCGACGTGATAAAGGCCAGCCTGAGCGGCCGGACCGGTCTTAAAACAGCTGGCATGTTCCTTAGCTCACCTTCTCCAGTTTATTATCAGGAATATCCGCCGCCGATTTCAAAAAAGCTTATCTCCTGATTGAAATCCAAAAACATTATTGCCGAGATAGATCCATGAGACTGATGAGAGTGGAACTGCCGGACCAGCTCAGGCCCGGTAATATTAAACTGGCCCGCTGGAACAGAAAAAGAACGCCGCCCCAGACCGGCAATCTCCTGAAAGCCATTGTGCTGTTCGCCAGATATATGGGCCTGCGCCGCCTGCCGGCCAGCACCATTGAGCGTCTCAGGCATGATGAGCTTTATCGCGCCTGCTTTTACCGTCTCAGCGACCATTGCCTGGTCTATGATGACACTGGCTGGACCGGCCGGGAAGCGCGCGAACGGCTGCTGGCTATCCTGGAACGCCCCAAAGAGACCTCTCCTGAAGATATTTTCCGGGGCTTGAGACTGAAGCTGAACAATTTCCCCTGCCACCTGCCCGGCGGCATGTACCGCGACACGCCGGCCATGGTCACAAGCAAAAGCCATCAGGAGATCGCCCAGTTAGTTGACGGCTATCTGCTAAGCCGCGGCCTTTTCCGCAAGGCATTCCATCTGCAAAAAGCCGCTTTAGCGGAACAGGACCAGGAAGCGTGCCGGGACCGGCTTGAACTGTTTAAACTTGCTTTGGAGGTCTTCGATCATCTGGTGCAAAACGAGGGTTTTGAACCGATAACCTTGTGGAGATGACCGCTTATTGATCTATCGGCGCGCTCGCGCCGCGGTTTCACTTTTAAAGCCGGCTGGTTTTCTGGCTCCAGCCTGAAATATTCTAATTAAACCGTCGATAATAATATCAGCGACCGATACAAAAAGAACGGCCATGACAGCAACACAAGCCATCAATTCAAACGATAAGGCCCTGCCCAGGGCCGGCATAAAACAAGCCGGTCCCGCGGCCCTGCCCAGCGGCATAGAGCCGCTGACAGAATTTTTACTGAAAGCCGAGGGCCGCGGCTTGATCACCTGGCTCAGCCCGGATAACCATGAGGCTTATGAACTTATCAGGCGCGAGATCGAACTAACGCCGCTACCCGGTGACACCCACCTGGTCTTCGGCCTGGAGCATCATGTCGTGGCCCAGCTGGCCCTGATTAATGAACTGTTTTCCATGGGCAGTGACGCCCAAAGCGTCAGCGGCCTGAGCTATCTGGCCATGGAATACCCCCGTTTCATCCCGGAAGGCCTGGACGCGCAATACCTGCTTGACCAGTACCTGACGACCGGCGACCCGCGCTACCGCCCGGTGCCCTGTTCCACCGACCAACTGACACCCGCGGAAGGCGGCGTGATGCTTGACCTGCTGGAGAGCGCGCGCTCCAATGATTTCGGCCTGGTGCTTACCGGCGTTACAGCTGAACTCTCAGACCACTGGCTGGCAGAACTGCCTCAAGCTGACTGGCTGGCAGCCAGGGAGAGTTTCGCGGTAAAGGTTTTATCGCAGTATTTGTCCGGGGGGCTCCCTGAGGTCATTGCCTGGACCTGGGGCTCAATCCACGCCTCGGCTGAGCGGCTGCCCTACTTCATTGCTTCGGTTGAGGCGCAGGCCCGGGTCATCAGCATCGTATTGAATGGCGGCAGAGTGAACTGTCATCAGGGTTTTGACCGGGCGGTCAGCCAACTGGGCTGGCAGCAGCAAGGTTTTATTTTAGAGCTGAACGGTTTTCGCGAGGCTCAATATGTTATCCATTTGCCTGCTGAGGGGACCTGCGGTCCTGAGAGCGGGCCGGTCTGGAGTACGCTGCAGCCGCTTTACTAGAGCGCCTGCCAGCCAAAATACGAATTGTCCTGGCCTGAAACCCTTCTCTGCTGGTATTGCAGCTGCATTTGCTGCAGCTGCCAGCCGGCGCTTCTGGCCGAACTTATCCACTGGCTGACCTCTGTGTCACGGTCTTCTTGCGGGATCTGGTCATAATACTCTTCAGCCAGGGCGATCTGCTCAGTGCCGGCAAAAGCCGGATTAGTCTCCAGCGCTTCCGCCAGGTACTGGAGAGCGTAATAGTGATCGCCGGCTTGAGCATAGACCGCGCTCATGACCAGGGCTGTTTCAGCCTGGTCGCCCACTGTCGGGGCCAGGCTATAAGCTTCTTCCAGCAGGTAAAGCGCTTCCTCTGTTTCCCCCTGGCTGCCCAATATCCGGCCCAGGTTATAGAGCGAAGAAAAATTGGTCGGGTCCAGGGTCAGCGACATGCGGTAGAGCGCGATCGCTTCGTCCGGCCTGCCCTGCTGCGCCCGGTATCTGGCTTCATTAAAATACTGACGGCTGACCAGCTCCAGGTCCGACACTGGCGCTTCACCAGCCGCGGCCGGCTGATATAGGCTCATGGTCAGGTCCAGCCGGTAAGCCGCGCCGTCGTTCAACTGTGCCACGACAAAAGCATGCCCCGGCTCGATATGGACGCCGGCCTCGATCCCCGCGGTTCTCAGCAGGGCGGCCAGCAGTTTGCTTGATTCAAAGCATTGTATATGAACAACTTCCCCGCTTTCCCGCGCGGCAAAAGCCGCGCTTAGCAGCTCCGAGGGCAGCGGACTGCCGGTTGACAGGCGCAGCGCGGTGCCAAGGTCGTTACTGTCGAAAATAAAATTAAAGCCGGGCAGCGCGGGATAACTTTGGCCGTTGATAGTGAAACTGGTGCCTTCCGGGATAAGATGCTGGATAATGGCGATAGCCGCTTCCGTGCGGTCGGCCGGAACACCATCCGGGAATATCTCGGCCAGCGCCTGTTCGACCTCAGCGGCCGGGGTAAAGGGGTCCTCAAGCCCGGCCTCGCGCAGGGCGTCGATGACCAAAGCGTATGTTTCCGGGTGGCTGTAGATCTCCCTGATCAATTCAGGCGCGTTGACCTGATCGTCGGAAAAACCGTCCACTGAGCCGTCCAGTTCCGCCACATACTCACCAATTGTGACAGTGCCGTCGTTGTCAGCATCAAGCTCCTGGGCGCGCTGGCCCAGGCTGACGCTGTCCGTGATCAGCGGCTCATCCGCCTGGTCCAGGGCCGAGTCAA
The DNA here is from genome assembly GCA_016932255.1 of Candidatus Saganbacteria bacterium. Lineage (GTDB taxonomy): Bacteria > Margulisbacteria > WOR-1 > O2-12-FULL-45-9 > O2-12-FULL-45-9 > JAFGDE01. Next base: position 116,572 of record JAFGDE010000008.1, on the reverse strand, counting down.
CCGGCCCGCTGCTTGAGATCAGCTGGGGGAAATATCTTGATAATACAGTATTGATGCCCGCGGGAGTCACCATAATATTTGCTCCTCTTCTATATATATTATCGGTTTAAAAAAGGAAAAACTTGCAAAAAAAAGGGGCGCTAAAGCGCCCCCTTTTTAAGCGTCAGAAAGCCTATTTCTTGCCGAACTTAGCCACTCCCCTGATAGCTGTGCTGCCGCTGCCGGCAAAACTGCCGACCGCGAAAATATTACCCTGCGCGTCTATTAGAATATCTTTTACTGAGTTACCCTCAGCCACAATACCGTCTAATCCATCACCCACAGCTGACCAATTCGCGCCATCCCATTTCGCGATCCTGTTCACAACTACACCACCAGCTGTGGTAAAGTCACCGCCGGCATACAGGTTGCCCGCATTGTCAAGAGTCAGGGAATAAACATCGTAGTCCATGCCGCTACCCAGAGCTTCCCAGGTACTGCCATCCCATTTCGCGACAGCGTTCACAGTTACACCGCTGGCTATGTTAAATCTGCCGCCGGCATACAGGTTGCCGGAACCGTCACAAACCAAAGCATAGACCGAGTCGCTCACCCCGGCAGCCAGAGCCTCCCAGGTACTGCCATCCCATTTCGCGATCCTGTTCACAGTTACCCCGCCGGCTGTGGTAAAGTAACCACCGGCATATAAATTACCTGAAGTGTCGTTTGCCAGGGCCAGGACAGCGCCGTTCATCCCGGTGCTGAGCGCTGACCAGGTACTGCCGTCCCATTGCCCGATATTGTTAGAGGCTCCGCCAAGCGCAGAAAAGCTTCCTCCGGCATACAGATTGCCGGAACCATCAAACTTCAGGGCTCTAACAGTATTATCCGCTGAACCACCCACTCCCGACCAGTTACTGCCATCCCATTTCGCGATCCTGTTCACAGTTACCCCGCCGGCTGTGGTAAAACTACCGCCAGCATACAGGTTGCCGGAGCCGTCGTTGGCCAGGGCCAGGACACCGCCGTTCATGCCGCTGCCTAAGGCTTCCCAGCTTGAACCGCTCCATTTTGCTATGTTATTAAAGGTGGCGCCGCCAACCGTATCAAAAGCACCGCCCACATACATACTGCCGCTGCATATCGCGTTAATTTCCGTATACGACGAGCTGGCATCAAAAAAATCAGCGCCATACTGCTGCCAGCCGTAGACATCATACCAGGCTGAGGCCGTGGCACTGTCAAGACAGCCAGCTTTGGCCGCAAATGCCTCGATCGTGGCTGAGGCATCAAGGGCCAGGGTCACCGGCCCGCTGGCCGCTGCTTTAAGCCCGGCAGCCGCCGCGCCGGCGCCGCTCTGGACATAATAGATACTGGCCCCAGGCGTCGCGCACTCAATGGTCACGGTCAGGGTCCCGGCCTCATAACTGCCTGAAGCGATCGAGAAGGTCGGGGCCGCCACCTGGGCCAGGGTGGTGCTGGTAGTGCTGCTGGTGCTGGTAGTGCTGGTACTAAGCGTAGTCGCAGTAGTCGTGGTCAGGTCAGGGAAAAGCTTTGAGTCTTCACAACCGGAGATCAAGAACGCTCCGGCGAACAATAGAATGACCAGGCTAAGCGCGAGATAGTTTTTCATTTTTATATCCTCCTTTGCTTCCTTAATTACTTTTTGCCCCATTTAGCCAGGCAGCAGGCTGATAATGGACCAGCCCTTAAAAAGTAGCCGCCGACATAAAGGTCGCCGGCAGAGTCAAGGCATAAAGCTTCGACCCGGCCATCGATCCCGGCATCCAATGCTTCCCAGGTCGTTCCGTTAAAGCTCGCGATACGATCGGCCGGTACACCGTCAGCGCTGGTAAAGCTGCCTCCCACATAAAGCACGCTGTTGGCGCTGTCAAGAGCAATAGCATAGACATTGTTATTCATGCCGATATTCGGACCACCCCAAGTTGTGCCGTTCCATTTGGCGACATGGTTGACCGTTTCTCCGCCGGCAGTGGTAAAATCACCGCCAACATATAGGTCGCCAGTAGCCGGATCAATGGCCAGGGCTCGGACCCAGTCATTTGTGCCGCTGCCCAGCGCTTCCCAGGTCGTGCCGTCCCATTTAGCGATATTGTTGGCCCCGACTCCGCCAACACTGGTAAATCCGCCGCCGATATACAGATCACCGGTGTTCGGATCAACCACACAGGCATAAACAGGGTCAGCACCTATGTTCACTCCTCCACCGCCAACAGTTTCCCAGGATGAAGTGCCAGCATTCCACATGGCAATGCCGCGGGCAGTTAGGCCTCCCGCAGTGTCAAATTCCCCAACAGCATACATATTACTTGATGTTTGGTCTTTGAATGCTATGCCCAAAACTTCGTCATTCATGCCGCTGCCCAGCGCTTCCCAGGTCGCGCCGTTCCATTTAGCGATCCTATTAGCTGAAAGTCCGCCGGCAGTTGTAAAACCTCCGCCAGTGTAAAGCTCGCCAGTGGCCGGGTCCACTGCCAGGGCATATACAACTGAGCCTACCCCGCCGCCTAAAGACGACCAGGTACTGCCAGTCAAACCGGCGATATCAAGAACAGTTGTCCCGTCCATTGATGTGAATTCACCGCCAACGTAAAGGCTGCCGGCTGCCAGGGCATATACGCAAGGATCATCGCCGATCGAGCCGGAAACCACCTGGCTCCAGCCGTACAGCTCATAGGTCGCGCTCACGGTCTGGCTGTCTTCATAACCGGGCTTGACCGCGAAAGCAGTAACGGTCTTTGATCTGTCCAAGGTCAGGGTCACGCTGGAGCCGGCCGCTGCTTTAAGGGAGCTGGCGCTGGCCGCGCCCAGGGAATAATATATGTTAGCGCCCGGCGTGGCCGTTTCGATCGTCACGGTCAGCGTGGGCTGGGTAAAGCTGCCGGAAGCCACGGAAAAGGCCGGCGCGGCTACCTGAGGCAAGGTGGTGGTCGTGGTGGATGTCGTGGTGGTTGCCAGGGTCGTGGTGGTCGCCAGGGTCGTGGTGGTCAGGTCAGGGAATAATTTGGAATCTTCGCAACCGGAAACAACTATCAGCGCCGCGAACAGGAACAAGGGGACAAGGGCCAGAACTATCTTCTTCATTTGCAGAGCCTCCTTTGGACTCATATTTTTTCTTCCGGAATTTATAGCTTCGGTCCCATCATCGTCAGAGGATCCGGCCGCCTCATCGCCTGATTATTATCACACCCAGCAAAAACTGTCAAGCGGATTTTTCGCTCTTAGCCGGGCGCAGGAACGGCCGAAACTTTTTTGAACCTTGACAAAAGATTATTTTCAATGTTATTCTATTGGCCAACATGAAGCGATCACTAGTTTGTTGCCTTCTCTTCCAGCTCACTCTGTTCTTTTTTGCCGGCACCGCTCTAGCCCAGAACGCTCCTGACCCGATCCGGCTGGCCACCGGCGCCCGGACGCTGGGCATGGGCAAGGCCTTTGTCGGCCTGGCGGATGACATTGATTCCATTTTCATCAATCCCGCCGGCCTGGCCAATCCTGAACAATGGCAATTGACCTCAATGTCCGGCAAACTGCTGGAAGAGTACAATTACTTATCGCTGTCCGGCCTTTATCCGACCCAGATCGGCACCTTTGGCCTGGCTTTTGTCGGTTCATCGATCGGCGGCGCTTTGCCCACGACGATCGAAGCCGGCTCCGACCCTGATGACCCGGTCTATGTGGTCGACACTTCCCAGGAATTGATCAGCTACTATAATAATCTGTTCATCCTGTCCTACGGCAACAAGATCGACCGGGCGCTTGATCTGCCGCTTTTGTCCGGACTGGCTGACCGCTGGCCTGACCTCAGGCAAACGCACTTCGGCGCCAACCTCAAGTTCTTCCAGGTCAACCTGACCGGCGACGGCATCACCGGCGGCGCGGCCAACGGCATGGAGCTTGACCTGGGCGTTCAGGGCAAGCCGCTGCCCTGGCTCTCGCTCGGCGCCAACCTCCAGAACGCCCTGCCGTTTTCCATGGGCGGCAAACTGACCTATCAAACAGGCTGGGAAGAATCCTATCCCGCCCTGCTCAAGCTCGGCTCAGCTGTTGACCTGCTCGGCCCCAAGGACGCCCTGCGCAAGATCTGGGACCATCAGCTTAAACTGCTGCTGGACATGGATTATGAGGTCAGCCGGTCAAGCTACATACCGGCTCTGTTCCATCTCGGACTGGAGTGGAAGCCCAACACCCTGATCGGCATCAGGGCCGGCATTGACCAGGACGTTGTCGGCGCCAAGGAAGTGGCCAATAACCTGACCACCGGGGTCGGCCTCTACTACGGCAATTTCCGTTTTGATTACGCTTACCACGAGTTCTTTGGCGCGCCCGGCATCATGAACCATTTTTTCTCCTTCTCCTACGGCATAGCGCCGGTCAAACGCATCGAGACCCGGCTCTACGCCGCGCCTGACAAGGTCATTACCCGGGAAGCCCAGCTGGCCGTCAAAGGCCGCGCCTTTGATCCTGATATCACCAGGGTCACGGTCAATGACCAGCGCGCCAGCCTCAACCTGCACGGCGAGTTCCGCACCGAAGCGGCCCTTGAGGTCGGCAAGAACCTGGTCACGGTCAAGGGCCTCAATAATAAAGGCGGCTCGATCGAAGCGATCAAACTGCGCGCTCTGCGCCTGATCACCTATCCTGACGTGGCCGCTGACCACTGGGCCGCGGATCAGATCAGCTACATCGGCACCCTCGGTATCATCAAGGGGTATCCCGACGGCGGTTTCAAGCCGGAAGGCACCATCACCCGGGCCGAGCTGGCCACCCTGCTGGTCAGGACCAAGATGGGCGGCGACGACAACGTGCCCCAGGCCGAGGCTCAGATGTTTGCTGACGTAGCGCTGACGCACTGGGCGGCTAAATACATCAACATGGCAGCCAAGAGCGGCATTGTCAAAGGCTATCCTGACGGCAGTTTCAAGCCGTCGGCCAGGATCAGCCGGGCCGAAGGCCTGGCCATGATCGCCCGCTTCGGCGGCGTGGCGCAGGTCCCTTATACCGATGAATTTATTGACATGGACAGCACTCACTGGGTCGCCCCGATCGTCGCCGGCGCTTATAAAGAGGGCATGCTGATCCATTTCCTGAGCAAACCATTCGGGCCCAAGCTGGACCTGACCCGGGCTGAAGCGGTCGAAATGCTCTACCGCAGCAAACCCGTCAACCTCCTGATCCAGGACCTGCTTGACTTCAGCAAGGGGTATTAAGACCTTGATGACGCGCGCCAAACATCTTGCCGCAGCACTGGCCATCAGCCTGCTGCTCGTTTCCCCTGCCCTGGCCGCAGCTAGATGGGTCACCCTGCTTGATGTTTCCGACCAGCCGCTGCTAGCGGTCCACTTTGCCAGCCAGACCACCGGTTTTGCCGTGGGCGAAGACCGTGGCATCCTTAAATCGACCGACGGCGGCAAGAACTGGACCGCCCTTTTCACGCCTGACGCGAACCAGAACTGCAATACAGTTTTTTTTGTTGACAGCAACACGGGTTATGTGATGGGCGACCGCGGCAGCTTTGGCTATTACTGGAAAACCACTGATGCCGGCAGCAACTGGAGCGAAGGCTATGTTGACAACCCCAGTTGTGTTGCAGTGATGGATTGCTGTTTTGCTAACGCTAACACGGGCTGGGCTGCCGTAAATTGGTTTACAAACCCCCTCAATGTTTACCGGACCACTGACGGCGGCGCATCCTGGCAAGCCAGCGGCAACGGGATCACCTGTACTTTTGGCGCCGCAGAGCATTGTTACAGCATCGATTTTCTAGACGCTAACAACGGCTGTGTCGCCGGCGTTGACGGCTTGATCAATACTACAAGCAATGGCGCGACAAGCTGGTCCGGAGATCAAACGATAGGCACAGGGAAAGCTCTATACGCGATCGAGATCATCAACGCCTCTACCGCGATAGCGGTCGGCAATCAGATCGGTTTCGGCCTTGACGGCGAGATCCAGAAATCGACCAACGGTTGGACCACCTGGTCGCGAAAGACCAGTGGTTCCACGAACGACCTGTTGGGTGTCAGTTTCCCTGACGAGACCAATGGCTGGGCGGTCGGCCAGAACGGCGCGATAATAAACACCACTGATACCGGTGAATCCTGGTCAGCGGAGACCAGCGGCACGACCTATGATCTTAACGGAGTTCATTTCATTGATCGGTATAACGGCTGGGCGGTCGGCGGCAATGTCTTTACCCACCGTTTTGTTGCTAAATATGTGGTCGACCCGCCGATAACAGCGGTCAATCCCGCTTCAGCGCCTCAGGGCTGGACCGGCTCGATCACGATCAGCGGCGCCAATTTCCAGTCTGGCACAGCGATCACCCTGACCAAGGCCGGCGGCAGCGGCGTCAATTATTCGGCCACCCGTGATAATGACGGACAGATAACCATCAACGCCTATCTTGACCGCACGGCCACTTCCGGCGACTGGACCATCACGATCACCAATCCGGATACCGGTGTGACCACTGAAGCCTTTACCGTCCTGCCGGCGCCGACCATTAATAATGTTACGCCTTCGGCCCGCTACCAGGGCTGGACCGGCCTGATCACCCTGGAAGGCGGAAACTTCAATGCCGACGCGACCGTGGAAGTGACCAAGACCGGCGGCAGCGGCTTCAGCTATACCTTTGTCAGGAACAACGCGACTACTATCACTCTCACCGCCACCTTAAGCGCCAGCTGCTCGACCGGCAATTGGACCATCGGCGTGCGCAACGGCGACGGCGGCTACCACAGCGCTGTTTTTACCGTCAGCCCGCCGCCGACGCTGAACTCGGTCTACCGCGTCCATCCGATCCTGGGCAATGTCAACTGGGACCGCCAGGGCGCGCTCAGGACCATCATTGTCACCGGGTCTGACTTCCAGTCCGGCGCCACGGTCAGCTTCTCTCCCACTAGCGGGGTCAGCGTTGGGGCGATCACCTTTGTCGATTCCAGCTCGCTTGAGGTCCTGATCGATATCAGCCCGAGCGCGGCCACCGGCTGGCGCGACGTCATGCTGGTCAACCCGGACACAGGCTTTGACATCGCCAGCAGCACTTTCGAGGTCCGGCCCGACAGCCTGGGCCCGACTTTCCTGACCTATGAAGCGAGCAACGCGGTCGACAGCGCCTCAAAAATGTTCACCGCCTACCCTCAATTCACGGCCCAGATCGAGGACTTCACCGGCCTGGACCCCAGAACGGTCAGCTACACGATCAAGATATCAGACCCCGTCGAGTATTACTGGCAGTTCAACGGCACGACCGCTTTTACGCCGGATCAAACCACGCCGACGACCAAAGGCACGGCTGTGGGTACCCTGCGCTGGCTCAAGAACTTCATGACCGGTGACACGGTTGACGCGCGCACGGTCCTGACCCAGAGCGCGGCTAAAAAGCTCTACCTCTATGCTGAAGACAATGAAAGCAATTCGACCACCCGGCTCTATGACGTGGTCTATTTTGAACCGGTCACTCCGGCAGACCAGAACAGGATCACCAACGTCGTGACCTCGCCCAATTATAATCCGACCCCGAGCAACCCGGTGACCATCCAATTCGAGTCAAAGGACTACACCGGCCCGGCGGACATTTACATCATCAGCCCGGTGGGCGGAGTGGCGGCAAAACTAACCGCTAACGTGGTGCCGGGCACTAACCAGGTGACCTATAGCGGCACCGACCATTGGGGACAAGCGCTGCCCCCCGGTATTTACGTGGTCAATTTCGCCAACCTGGGACGGGGCAAGATCATCATCGCCCCGCCCAAGAAATGAGCCAGATATCCAGGGCGGATATTTGATATAATAAAAATATGAATAGAAAGATCTTTTTACTTTTACTATTGTTCGCGCTTGGCCTGAACTCAGCTCAGGCCGCGACATTCTGGCAAACCCAGACGTCAGGGACCAGCGCTGAGATCAACGGACTTTATTTTTTCGACCAGATGACCGGCCTGGCTGTTGGCAGCGACCAGCTGATCATCAAGACCAGCAACAGCGGTGTTTCCTGGGCCAGTAAAAGCCCCTCGGGCCTGACCTTCAGCATGAACGCGGTCCACTGCCCGTCAGCCGGCGTCGGCTATGCCGCCGGGTCCAGCGGTTCTGACGGCCTGATCCTCAAGACGACCGATAGCGGCGAGAACTGGTCGTCGCTGACCTCTTTCCCCAACGCGGACCGGATCACCGACATCTTTTTTATTTCCGACGACACCGGCTGGGTCACCTGCGACACCACCGCCGGCTCGTTCATCCCGGTCTATAAGACCACTGACGGCGGCAGCACCTGGAACTCATGCGTAGTTGGCCTAGACACCACCGCCGACTTTAAGAGTGTCCAGTTCATCTCCGCAGACACCGGCTGGGTGGCCGGAGAGAACGGTTTGATCTACCGCACCACCAATGGCGGGACCAACTGGTCCCAGCAGGCCGCCGGCCTGACCGGCAGCACGCTTAATGACCTTAATTTTATCGACCAGAATAACGGCTGGGCGGTCGGCGCCGGCGGCGTTATCATGGCCACGACCAACAGCGGGACCAACTGGACGCTGCAGACCAGCGGTACCGGCAGTGACCTGCAAGCAGTCGCCTTTTATGATGCCGGCAACGGCGTTGCCGCGGGCAGCAGCGGCACATTGCTCAGCACGACCAACGCCGGCCTGAACTGGAGCGCGACCAATGAAACGACCCAGGCAATTAACAGCGTCTTTTTCAGCGATCAGTACAATGGCTGGGCCGCCGGAGCGGCCGGGACATCATTGAAAAGAGTGACCGATCCGACGATCTCTGCCGGCCCGGCCTCAAAGTACCAAGGCTACGACAGCAGCTTCACTTTGAACGGGACCAATTTCCTGCCTTCAGCCACGGTCACGGTCTCAGCCGCCAGTGTTAGCGGCGGCGCGGACAGCATCTCGACCAGCTGGGTCAGCGCTGCGCAACTGATCGTCAACCTGCATCTCTCATTGACCGCGACCACCGGCGCCTGGGACCTGCGGCTGATCAACGGCGACGGCGGCCTGGCCTCGACCACGTTCACTGTCATCGAACGTTATTCCGGCGGAGGCGGCGGCAGTTCAACGCCCAAACGCGATGTGGTCGCCCTGCCCTCGCCCAACAAGAACATCACCCCGGCCAATCCCGCGGTCATCCAGCTGACCCCGCAGAACGGCTTTTCCGGCCCGGTGACCATCCACCTGATGTCGATCACCGGCCAGATCAAAAAGACCCTGCAGACCAGCCTGACCAGGGACGCGGTCACCAAGATCCTCTATGACGGCACCGACCTGTTCGACCATCTGGTCGCGCCCGGCGTCTACCGCATCCAGATCAACGCCGAAGGCAGGACAGTGGGCACCGGCATGCTGACCGTGGCCCGTTAGCCCCCTTGACAGCCCCCGGCCGCAACTGCTATACTTAGCACTCAAGGAGCGAGAGTGCTAATATTATGACCGGCCACGACCTCGACGAAAGAAAACAGAAGATCCTGGGCGCTATCGTCCGCGATTACCAGCACACTGCCGAGCCGGTGGGCTCGCGCAACCTGTCGCGCAAGCACCTGCCTGAACTCTCTCCCGCCACCATCAGGAACGAAATGGCCGACCTGGAAGAAGCTGGCCTGATCATGCAGCCGCACACCTCCGCCGGCCGCATCCCGACCGACGCAGGTTACCGCTTCTATGTTGACCGGCTGATGAAGGCCCTGCAGCCAACCCAGCGCGAAGCCGACCTGATCAGCAGCACCTACCGCAGCCTGCATCACAGCGTTGACGAGGTCCTGCACCAGACCGCTAAGCTGCTCTCCCATACCCTGGACTACACCACCGTGGTCATCAGCCACGGCACGCACCAGCGCATCTATTCAGCCGGCACATCCAACCTGCTCCATCAGCCTGAGTTCAGGAACCTGGCCCAGATGGAAAAGATCCTGGAACTGCTGGAAGAGGAAGAAACCCTGACCGAACTGGTCGAGGAATACTCAGCTGAGGGCGAGCCGATCAACATCAAGATCGGTTCCGAGAACAGGTTCAAGCCAATCCGGGAATGCAGTGTTGTGGTCAGGTCTTTTGAGGTCAACGACAAGCCTGTCGGCGGCATCAGCATCATCGGACCGACCCGCATGTACTACAGCAAGGCCGCTTCGCTTATCGATTGCGTGGCCAAAGAGCTGTCCCGTGTCCTATCTGGAGATTTCTAAGTGACGGACAAGAAGAAATCCGCGAAAAAGCACGAAGAGATGCAGGCGGTCAAGAAAGAGCTGCCGCCGGACAAGAAAGAAACAACCCTCTTAAAGGAACAGCTGGAGGAGACCAAGAACAAGTACCTTCGCTGCCTGGCTGATTTTGATAACTACAAGAAAAGATCGGCCATGGAGCGCGAACAGTTCGTCCAGTTCGCCAACGAAGGCATTGTCGCGGAACTTTTGCCGGTGCTGGACGGTTTTAACCGGGCGACCGAGGCAGCCGAGAAGATGCAGGCAGGAGAAGAGATGCTCAAAGGCCTGGCCCTGGTCAAGAAGCAGTTCGAGGATGCGCTGAAAAAGCACGGCGTGGCCGAGATCCCTGCCCTGGGCCAGGCTTATGACCCCAACGTCCATGAAGCGATCATGCAGCAGGAACACGACGGCCCGGAAGGCATTATTATAGAAGAGGCACAGAAGGGCTATACTCTCCACGGGAGAGTAATACGTCCTTCAATGGTTATTGTTAGTAAGAAAAAGTGATCTTTTTATGTTTAAGAGTATCAGAGGATCAGAAAACCAGAGCGAGAATACCAGAGGGTCAGAATATCTGATACTCTGATCGTCTGATCTTCTCGCTCTGATCCTCTGGTATTCTGATGATCTTAGGCAGAATACAGATAAATATTCACGGGAGGTAAGAAAATGGCTCAAGAAAAAATAATCGGGATCGATCTAGGTACCACTAACAGCTGTGTCGCGGTGATGATGGGAGGCGAGCCGACCGTTATACCCAACCCGGAAGGCGGCCGCACGACCCCGTCGGTCGTATCTTTCTTAAAGGACGGCTCACGCTCCGTTGGGACCGTAGCCAAGAGACAGGCCGTGACCAATCCAACAAATACTGTTTTCTCGGCCAAGCGCTTCATCGGCCGGCTGTTCAAGGAAGTCCAGCAGGAATTGAAGTATGTGCCCTTTCAGGTGAGTGAGGGCGGCAAGGGCGAGGCCAAGATCCAGATCGGTGATAAGTCATATTCGCCGCCGGAGATCTCAGCCATGGTCCTGCAGAAAATGAAGCAGGCGGCTGAGGACTATCTGGGCGAAAGCGTCAAGAAAGCCGTTATCACCGTGCCGGCTTATTTCAATGACTCCCAGCGCCAGGCGACCAAGGACGCGGGCACCATTGCAGGACTCGAAGTCGTGCGCATCATTAACGAGCCGACCGCCGCTTCCCTGGCCTACGGCCTGGGCAAGAAAAAAGAAGAAAAAGTGGCTGTCTTTGACCTGGGCGGCGGAACTTTTGATATCTCTATACTTGATATCATGGAGAACTCGATCGAGGTCCTGGCGACCAACGGCGACACTCACCTGGGCGGCGATGATTTCGACCAGAAGATCATCCACTGGCTGGCCGAGGAGTTCAAAAAGGACCAGGGCGTTGACCTGGCCAAGGACCGCATGGCCATGCAGCGGCTCAAAGAGGCCTCGGAAAAGGCCAAATGCGAGCTCTCGACCGTAACCGAAACTGAGATCAACCTGCCCTTTATCACAGCCGACCAGAACGGCCCAAAACATCTGGTCATGAAGCTGACGCGGGCCAAACTGGAACAGCTGACCGCCGACCTGGTCGAGCGAACGCTGGGCCCCTGCAAACAGGCCATGAAGGACGCGGGCGTAGATAATAAGCAGATCGATGAGGTCATCCTGGTCGGCGGTCAGACCCGCATGCCCAAGGTCCAGGAAACTGTCAAGAACTTTTTCGGCAAGGAGCCGCACAAAGGCGTTAACCCTGACGAGGTCGTGGCCATCGGCGCAGCCATCCAGGGCGGCGTCCTGGCCGGTGAGGTCAAGGAAATGGTCCTGCTCGATGTCACGCCGCTGACGCTGGGCATTGAGACCCTGGGCAGCGTGATGACCCCGCTGATCGAAAGGAACACGACCATTCCAACAACCAAAAGCCAGGTCTTTTCCACCGCGGCGGACGGACAGCCCTCGGTCGAAGTGCATGTGCTGCAGGGCGAGCGGCCCATGGCCGCTGATAACCGGACCCTGGGCCGGTTCCACCTCGACGGTATTCCGCCGGCGACCAGAGGTATCCCGCAGATCGAGGTCACCTTTGATATCGACGCCAATGGCATCCTGCACGTTAAGGCCAGGGACAAAGGCACTAACAAGGAGCAGAAGATAACCATCACCGCTTCTTCCGGCCTGTCCAAAGAAGAGATCGATAAGATGCAGAAAGAGGCCGAAGCCCATTCGGCTGAAGATAAAAAGCGCAAGGAATCAGCCGAGATCAGGAACCAGGCCGACGGCCTGGCCTACACCGCGGAAAAGACCATCAAGGACGCGGGCGACAAGATCGACCAGGCGGATAAGGATAAGGTCCAGAAGTCTATTGCCGAGGTCAGGCAAGCGCTTGAAGGCACTGATTCCGACAAGATCAAACAGGCCAGCGAAGCTTTGCAGAAAGAGGTCTACGCCATATCATCCAAGATCTATCAGGCCGCGGGCGGTCCAGAACAGCAGCAACAGCAGGGCACGGCCCAGGGCGGCGACGACAAGACCGTTGACGCTGAAGAGGTCAAGGACGAGAAGAAATAAATGCCCAAGGGCAAGCGAGATTATTACGAAACGCTGGGTGTGAACAAGAGCGCCTCGGCGGATCAGATCAAGCGCGCATACCGGAAACTTGCCCGCCAGTATCATCCTGATGTTAACAAGGATGCCGGCGCTGAGGACAAGTTCAAGGAGATCAACGAAGCCTACCAGGTCCTCTCCGACCCCAACAAGCGCTCCCAGTATGATTATTACGGCAGCGCCGGCGGGCCCAGCGGCGCCGGGTTTGAGGGCTTTGATTTCGGCGGCGGAGGGTTCCGCGGCTTTGAGAACTTCGGCGAGTTCGGCGACATCTTTGACATGTTCTTCGGTGGATCGCGCGGCCGCCAGGCCGGGCCGCAGCGCGGCGCGGACTTGAGATATGATCTGAGGATCAGCCTGCAAGACGCGGCCAAAGGCATTGAAAAAGAGATCTTGCTGGTCCACTTTGTCGGCTGCGAGACCTGCGGCGGCTCTGGAGCAAAACCAGGGACCAAGCCAAAACGCTGCGAAACATGCAACGGCACAGGCCAGGTCAAACAGAGCCAGCGCACAATACTCGGCAGTTTTACCAGGGTAATGCCCTGCTCCGCCTGCCGCGGCAGCGGACAGATTATCGAAAACCCCTGCCCTGCCTGCCAGGGCGAGGGCCGGCAAAAGAAAAAGCATACCATCAAGGCAAAGATACCGGCCGGCATTGACTCAGGTTTTCGCGTCCGCGTGGCCGGCGCAGGGGATGCGGGCGGCATCGGCGCGCCGCCTGGCGATCTTTACATCTTTATCCAGGTCGATCCGCACCCGTTCTTTAATCGCGAAGGCGAACACATCTACTTCCGGACCAAGATCTCATTCATCCAGGCGGTCCTGGGCGATGAGATCCAAGTCCCTACCCTTGACGGGGCAACCACCCTGAAGATACCCGCCGGCACCCAGCCTAACACCAAATTCCGTCTTAAAGGCAAAGGCATGCCGCACCTGGGCAGCCGCGACCGCGGCAATCTCTTTGTCCTGGTCGAGGTCGAGATACCGACTAAACTCTCGAAAAAACAGGCCGATCTGCTCAAGCAATACAAAAATGCATAGGTTCTTTGTCAGCAAGGAACAAATACCGGAAATAACCGGCTCAGACGCGCATCAGATCATCCATGTGCTGCGCTTAAAGCCCGGCGCTGAGCTTAAGCTGCTCGACGGCAGCGGAACGGCCTATCAGGCAAAGATATCTTCGATGAGCAAAGATAAAGTTACTTGTGAGATCACCGGGTCCAGGGCCCAGAACCCAGAACCTAGAACCCAAATAACTATCGCCCAATGTCTGCCCAAAGGCAGGAAGATGGACTTAATTGTCCAGAAATGCACTGAACTGGGCGCAGCCCGTATCATCCCGGTGCTTTCCGAGCGGACCGTGGCTAAGGGGGAGAAGCTTGACCGCTGGCACAAGATCGCCAAAGAGGCAGCCGAGCAGTCCGGCCGGGCCACCGTGCCGCAGATCGATCCGCTGACCAAGTTCGAGGGCGTTCTCACAATATCAAAAGACTTTGATCTCTGCCTCATCCCCTGGGAATTAGAGAAGGAACTTACTCTTAAAAAAATCCTAGGACCTAGAACCTGCCTGACCGGCAGGCAGGCCCAGAACCTAGAACCCAATACCCAGAACCCAGAACCCAAAAACCCCTCCATCATGGTCATCATCGGCCCGGAAGGCGGTTTCTCGCAAGCTGAAGTCGACCAGGCCAAAAAGAACGGGTTCACGCCGATCAGCCTGGGACAGCGCATCCTCAGGACCGAGACTGCCGGTTTAGCCATCCTGTCCATGATCAGCTATGAGCTCGAACAGTAAACGCAAGATCGCTTATTATACTGTCGGCTGTCGGGCCAACCAATACCAAACCTCTCAGCTAATAGCGCAACTTACGACTAACAACTTACAACTAACGACTTTCTCTGACAAAGCAGACGTATACGTCATCAACACCTGCACGGTAACAAGCGACGCGGACAGACGGTCCAGACAGATGATCAGAACGGCCCTGCGCCGGAATCCAAAAGCCGAGATAATCGTTACGGGTTGTTATGCCCGCCTCTGCCCGAATGAATTGGCTGAACTTTCTCCCAGAATCAAACCCATCCCCTCTCCCTCCCTAGAACCTAGCACCCAGAATCCAGAACCTAAGATCAGAGAAAATCTAATGATCGAGGACGGCTGCAACAATTTCTGCGCCTACTGCATCGTGCCTTACGCCCGCGGCCCGGTCAAAAGCAGGCCGCAGGAACAGGTGATCAATGAAGCCAAAGTTCTACTTGACGCCGGGGCCAGGGAGATCGTCCTGACAGGGATCAATCTGGGCGCTTACCAACACGATCTGGGGTCCCTCGTCCCTCGCCTCACGTCCCTCAAGAAACTAATAAGATTGCGCCTCTCCTCGATCGAACCAATGTACCTGACGGAAAAGCTGATCAAGACCGTGGCTCGCGAGCCCAAAGCCTGCCATTATTTTCACGTGCCGCTGCAAACCGGCGACAACGGCCTGCTGCGGCGGATGAAGCGCCGCTACACCGCAGAGGAATATTTGCTTTTAATCGGGCTGATCAGACGGCTCGTTCCGGACTGCGGCATCTCAACGGATGTGATCGCCGGTCTGCCTGGCGAAACAGAGACCGCTTTTCGCAATACTTTTAAGATCATAAAAGAGGCTGGTCTTAGCCGCTTGCACGTTTTCCCCTACTCAAAAAGGCCGGGCACTCCAGCAGCTGCAATGAAGGGACAAGTTGATCCGAAGACGATCAAGGCAAGAAAGAACGAACTACTGGCCCTTGATCGCCAGTTAAGACAAAAGTTCGCTTCTAAGTTCCTGGGCCAGGAGTTAGCTATCCTAGTTGAACAGAAGAATGTCGGGTTGACGGACAACTTTATTAAGGTCAGGTATAAAGGGAAAAGTTCGGATATTGGACAACTGATCAGGGTCAAGGTCAATCAGGCAGAAGCTGGCGAGTGTGTAGGAATGAGAGTCGATAGTCGATAATCGAGAATCGAGAATAGGAATGCTCCGATTATCTATTTACGATTGTCGATTTTCGATTCTCTAGAAACAGAAAGGGCCCCGTCCCCTTCTTAAAGTATCCTTGTTCTCTTTAAAAAAGGCAAGGGCCCTTCTGCTTATAATACGATCTGAGTCCCGAAGTTGACGCCAATACCCTTCATGGAATACGGCACCGTGTGACCGGCGTCCGCGCCCGAGCGGATGATGGTATACGCGAGCTCGGCGTATGATTTGCCGCCAAGACCGATATCCCCGGCAACGCCATAATAGACCTGGCCGCCGTAAGAACCACCCAGCTTCTCGCTGCCATAAAGGACATAGTTAACGCCGCCTCCGATGTATGACTCAACACCGCCCATGACGTCGGCCGGGATGTTCAGAACACCATCGATCATCAACGGAAGAGCTTTCTTCTCGTTGTCGTTGATATCCTTGCCCATTGCCGCGCCCAAGCCGAGCTTCCACTGGACTGAATCCTCGGACATGCCCAGCATTGGCCCGATCCCTAAGGCGTCGCCCAAGACCAGGTCGCCTCTGGCGAACATAACTCCGTTACCGGCGATATAACCGACGGTAAAGTCAGTGTTCAAGCCCATACCGAATAAGCCAGCCGGAGCCGGAGCGGCAGGTCGTGCCGCAGGACGGGCTGGTGGCGGCGGGGCCGGAGCAACTGGCCGCGGAGCTGGCGGTGGCGGCGGCGGAGCTGCCTCTTGGGCCTCCATCTGCGCCTTCCACGTTTTCATGCGCGCAATAGTGGACTTCTTGTCGGCCTGCAGTTTCTTGACCACGGCCGCGTTGCCCAGCTTGCGATACTTGATGATCTTGGCATCAAGAGTCTTCAAGTACTGTTGACCGGAAGCCAGCTTTTCAGCCGGTGTCCGGTTGTCCATCTGGGCGGAAGCCATACCCGCGAGAGCCACTGCGAAAGCGATAACAGTAAAAAGTGCGATTGCTTTTTTCAATTCGTTTCACCTCCTTTTCACCTCGAGTTTATCGAGGGTCATTATGTGCGGATTATAACAAACAAGCTTTGATTGTCAAGGAAATTATCACTTATTATCAACTAAAAAAGGGCCCAGTCCCTGCGATAGCCGAACAGCATTGTCGTGCCCTTGTGCGACGGGCTGAAGCCGCTGCGCAGGATGCCGAAACCGATCTCGCCGAACAGCTTGCCGCCAAAGCCGGAGCTTTCGATGCCGTAGAAACACTGGCCGCCGACCGTGCCGGCGGTCTGGCCGGTCATCCTGACCACATAGTTAAGTCCGCCGCCGAGATAGTTCTCCACTCCGGAAAAATAACCGGCCGGGAAGTTCAGTATTATATCGACCATGGCAGGCGCGAACCGCCTGGTCATGTCCGCGCTCTGGACCAGGCCGCCGCAAAACCGAAAAGAGCTGGTGGCCGGGCCCAAGACAAAACGCATCGGGAACCTGACTTCGCCCAGGATGCCGGTTGAATTAGCGTAAATACCTGCCAGGCTGCCGATCTCAAAGTTCAGCCGGTGCTGCTGGCTTACCGGTACTGCCGCTGCCGGCAGATATTCACCTTGCTCCGGCAGAGGCGCGATGACCTCGGCACTGGTTGGCGGCAGCGGCTCTTCAACAACCGTTTCTTCCGCGCTCAGCTCTTCTTCAGCCGGCTCCTCTGCCGCCGCCGGCGCCGGCGTTGACGGCTGCTGCTCCGCTTCCCGCACCTGCTGCAACCTGGCCCTTTCGATATCACCAAGCTCTTTGACCAGTCTTTCAACCCTGGCCTCATGGCCCTCGATCAATTCAATGATCTTGGCCTGCCTGGCTTTTGAGGCGATCGTTATTTGCTTGGCCTTGAGCCGGGTGATCTCATTGCGGATCTTGGCGATCTGTTCTTTGAGAGCCGCAGCCTGTTTATCATAAGAAGAGGCTTGGGCAAATGTCAGAGAGGCGAACAGAGTTATGCTCAATAAAAATAGTATGATTTTTCTCATGGAAAGCCCCGGATCAGGTTATTCAAGCCTACCCAAATCCATAGAATAAGTCAAGCTGATTTGATATAATAACCCTTATGGAATTGCTCGCTATTATTATTTCCGTCGCCACCCTGGCGGCTGTCGCTTTTCTTGTCCTGAAGTTCAGCCAGCAGCCCGCCGGCGGCCAAAAGGACCAGGCTGTTGACCTGATCCAGAAACAGATGGAAGAGATCCGCGGCTCGATCACCCGTCTTTATTCGGACAACCAGAATATACTGCAAAAGGTCAACGCTGACTTCACAAATATAATCCAGAACCTGGACAAGAACACGAATTCCCGTTTGGATAATGCCGCCAAGGCGATCAAGGACGTTTACGGCCGTTTGGGCGAGGTACAGGAATCGACCAAACAGGTCAACGAAGTGGCCAAGGATATCGCTTCGCTGCAAGAAATACTCAGAGCCCCAAAAATGCGCGGGGGATTAGGGGAACTTTTTCTTAGTGATTTATTAAAACAAGTCCTCCCTCCCTCAAATTATCAAGAACAATATCGTTTTAAAAGTGGCGAAAAGGTCGATGCCGTCATTACACTTAAGGAAGCAATGGTCCCAATCGACTCAAAATTTCCGCTAGAGAACTTCAAAAGAGTCATTGAGGCCAAGGATGATGCTGCTCGAATTGCCGCTAAAAAACAGTTCGTGCGCGACGTGAAAAAGCACATAGACGATATAAAGCGAAAATACATTCTCCCAGACGAAGGAACACTTGATTTTGCTTTAATGTACATCATGGCGGAAAATGTTTATTACGAAGTAATAATTAAGGACGAAGATCTAGATGATGGCAAAGGTGTTTTCAAATATGCCATAGACAATCGTGTAATCCCTGTTTCTCCAAATTCTTTTTATGGTTATCTGCAAACAATCCTACTTGGCTTAAATGGCATGAGAATTGAAAAACAAGCGCAAGAAATCATGAATAGTCTTAAACGATTAAATGGTGACTTTGAACGAGCCATGAATGACTTCACTGTGCTTGGCAAACACTTAAAAGATTCTTCTTCAAAATATGAAGACACTGAAAAACGATTCATTAAGTTTGGGGATAAACTTGAAACTATAGGGGAAACACACCCAACCCCACAACTATCAGAATAGCCCCTCCTGACTATAGCCTACGGACTACAGCCTACTATCAAACCGCTGCCGCCGGACAGATCTCATTATAAGCGCAATAGGAACATGAGCGGTAATTAGGTTTGGCCGTGAACTTGCCGGAACGGATGCCTTGGGCAACATCTTTGACCATCTGCCAGGTCTTCAGCACGTCTGCCTGGTCCTTTTCGACTGAGCCGACCAGGCCGCTGTCCATAAAGTAAAGCTCAACGCGATACGGCAGGTCCTTGAACTTCTCCTGCCAGACCGCGGCATAGAGATTAAGCTGTTTGCTCTCTTTGGCCCGCTTGTCAGCGTCTTCTTGCTCCCTGATCTCTGAGGTCTTGAAATCAGTGATATAAGTTTTCCCGCCCAATTCCTCTACCCTGTCCCAGCGGCCGCGGACAATGATGTCTCCTTTGGGCACGGAAAACTCCTCTTCAACATATTTTATCCTACGTTTGGACCTCTGCTCATCGCGAAAGAAGCGTTTCAGGGCCTTTTTAGCCTGGCTCAAACGCTGTTCCTCATGTTCGCGGGAGATGAACCCTTCTGACGACCAGTTGCGCAGCAAGGTCTCGATCAATTGCTTTTCAGTGAACTTCTTCTTGTTCTTCCTGGCCGAGCTCAATGCCTGGGCAGCCTGGTGCATGGCCACGCCATAAATGATCTGGTGATTGGGCAAGAGCGGCACGCGCAGAACACTGACATATTTATATTTCAAAGGACACAGCAGATAGTCCTCTATCTGGGAAGCGCTCAAATAGATCGGCTCACCTGATCTGATCTTTTTCGCCGCGGGCAGGATCACTTCGATCGGCGCGAACAGCTCGATCTGCTCCTTGGCCGAACGTTTGATCATGCTGATATCGGCCTTGAGCGTGTCCAGGGCTTCAAGCACGAACTGGGAGACCTTGCGCTGGCGCTTGCCGCCGAGGTCAGCCGATGAGGTCAAATAAAGCGCTTCTTTTGCCCGGGTCATGCCGACATAGAACAGCCGCCGTTCTTCCTGAAGATGAAAATCGCCTGAAGGCAGTTCTTCCTTGATCAGGCCTGGCGGCAGTTCGATCGGGTCCTTCCGTCTGCGTGAGGGAAATTTTTCCGCTACCAGTGAGACCAGGAAGACCTCGCGGAACTCCAGCCCCTTAGCCTTGTGCACGGTCATGACCTGGACCGCGTCAAGGTCCGGATCAAAAGCCACTGATTCAGGGTTATCCCCTGCCTGGCGCATGACATTGATATATTTGATGAACTCAGACACCCGGTCAAGTTCTGCCACAGACTTGAACTGATGCAGGATATCAAAGAATCGCGCCAGGTTCTGCAAGCGCCGGTCGTTCTCCTCGCTCTCGTCCTTCATCAACTTCTCAAGATAGCCTGAACGCTTAAGAAATCGGTGGAGGACCTCTCCTGTGGTCTTTTCCCTGGCAAAAGCCAGATAGTGCTCTATATCATCCATGATCCTGCGCACCGTTGACCGGGACTTCTTTTTCAGGTCGCTCAGAACGGAAAAGTCCTCGGTCTTATCTTCCAGATGGCTGAAGACATGATGCAGGGTCAGATTGCGCCTTTGGGCAAAGGTGTTCATCTTCTGCAGGTCCAGCGGGTCCAGCTGGTAGACCGGGGAAACGGACAACTGGAACAGGGCCGGCGAATCGGCCAGGTCGCCGACTGACTTGAGGAACGACAGGGCCAGCTGGACCTCTGGATACTGGTAAAGTCCTGCCCCGCCAAAGAACTGGTGCGGGATGTTCTGCATGTTCAGCGATTGCCTGAAGATCTCCGCGTCAGCGTTGGCCCGCACCAGAATAGCAAAGTCGCTGTACTTATAACCCTTCTCGTGTTTGCTCTTGATAGTTTGAGCTACCCAATCGGCCTCTGAGCTCAAGCGGTCAAAATGCAGGTGCTGCGGACGGGTCCCTCCCGCCGCTGAACGCGTCGGTTCCTCCCGTCCGCGACCCGTGGAACCGCGACGCCTGCCCCGATTCCCACATCGGGGTTCAGTCGCAGGTTCCACACAAGAAACCAGCCTTTTATCGATCCCGGCTCTCACCTCAAGCCGGTCAGGGTCATTGTGTTTGATCAGGCGGTGGGCCGTATCCAGGATGATCTGCGACGAGCGGTAATTCTTTGTCAAGACGATTGTTTTGGTCTTTTTGTAGACCTTCTTAAAGCCCAGGATATTGGAAATGGCCGCCCCGCGGAACTTGTAGATCGACTGGTCATCGTCTCCTACAACCGTCAAGTTGGCTTTTTTTCCGGCTAAAAGCTTTAACAATTCGAACTGGGCCAGATTGGTATCCTGGAATTCATCGACCAGGATGTATTTATAGCGCTGCTGGAATTCCTTGAGCACGGCCGGTCTTTCCCGGAACAATTTCAAGGCCAGGCTGACCTGGTCGCCAAAGTCAATGAACCCCTTTTCCGCCTTTAACTGCTGATATTTCTGATAGACCGCGGCTATTTCCAGGTACCTTCTTTTTTCCTCTCTGGCTACTGATTCCTGGCTTCCAGCTACCTTAAGTTTCTTCGCCCACTTGAGAAAAGCCTCAGGCGATATATTCTCGTCCTGCGCCCGGCTGATCACGTTGATCAGGGCGTCCAGATGCTTGGTCGGGTCGGACAGCGTTTTATAGTATTTAAGCGGCAGATCGAACAAATGCTCGCGGAAAAAGACCAGCTGTTCCGGCCGCGACATGACCCGGTAATCAGGATCAAGCCCCAGTTCAAGGCAATGGTCACGCAGGACCCTGTCGCCGAAAGCGTGGAACGTGGCCAGGGAAACGTCGATATAGCCGTAAGGCACCAGTTTATCTACCCTGGCTTCCATTTCTTCGGCCGCTTTGTCAGTAAAGGTCAACGCCAGGATCTCGCCGGGCTTGGCCTTTTTCGTGGCTATTAGATAAGCGATGCGGCGGATAATGACAGTGGTCTTGCCTGTCCCTGCACCGGCAATGGCCAGCATCGGCCCCTGGCCGTGAGTGACCGCTTTTATCTGTTCCGGGTTTAGGCCCTTAAGGATATCTTTCACATCAGCGTGGGTCTTAATAGCAGGCATGCCAGTATTATACATCAATTTTAAAAGCTTTGGAAAAACCTGAAATTTTCACTTTTTTTAGGAGAAAAATAATCAGAGGAACAAAGGTTATGAACATCCTGAGATTACTCCCGCTGACCATGATGCTTTTATCGGGTTGCGGCGCAAGCCGGGCCCATATAAGCCCGCCGGCCGAAGAACCGCCTGCTGCCACGGTCGCAGTGATAGCGCCGCCTCAGACCGCGCCTGACCGCACGGTTACGAATTACCCGGACCTTAGATCTGCCGTTGCCAGCATTTTAAATGATTCTATACAGGTTGTGGCTTTTGGCGAGATCCATAAGAAGGAGATCTCTGATCTTGTTTCCACCATGCAATATTTTGCCCGCGAAGTAATGCCGCTTCTGGCAGACCAAGGCATTACCGATCTGGTCTGGGAACACCTGCCTGCCGGAGAGAGCGCCGCAGCCGAAATTGAAGCATTTGGCCAGACCCAGGCACTCGGGCCATTCCTAACCCACTGGTTTGGCTATAATCCAGATCTGCCGGGTGCACTGGAGGTTTTAAGACAGGCGCGAGCGCTGGGGATCAGTCTGCACGGTTGTCATGCTAGCGGTACGGGAGAATACTATGCTAATCGACTTAATATCGTTGAATTCCTTAATGAAAGATGCCTGGCCGTCACCCAGTCGCTGATCGAGCCAGACCGCCGGATCGCCGTGTATACCGGCGCTAATCATAATAACGAGCTGCCCGTTGCAGGACAGGATCATTTGAGTTTTGGTGATGAACTATCATCACAGTTCGGCGATGGTTACATGGAAATAGACATACTATTACCGGAATTGATCCCCGCCACACAAGATCTTTTGCATCTCGACAACTGGCAGGAATTAGTGCCGGAAAGCGGGGTCAACCATATTGCCTTTGCCAGCGGCAGGCAGGTCATCATTCTGTCTGAATCCCTTAACCAGTAAGGCTTTCAAGAAATATCACTAAAAGTCTTGACACTATGGACTATTTGACCTATTATCATATTATTGATTATTATCATGGCTGAGCAAATGCAAGTTTTTATGCTCTTACTCCGATAATAGTCACGTATGCCTAACAAGGGGGGGTAATCATTATGACAGGACCAGTACAAGGACCAGGCGGAGGCACTCCAAGTGTAGGACCGGTTCCTAATCCACCGGCAAAAATAACAACGGATGGCGGGAATACAATCACTTACGGCAATCCCATCCCTTTTACTCCCGACCCAAAAAATCCCAACCATCAATCGATCACAGAACACATGGTCCCGGAATTGGAAACCGTTGGCGCACCTAATGGGGCCCCGGTCGATCTCAGCCTCTGCACGGCAGAGGTTACTTTAGCCATGGAAGCAGCTCAAGAAGCCGGGGAACCCTTCACAGCTGATCAGCAAGCCGTGCAAGGACAACTCAGGGATCTCCAAAGCGCTGTTCGGACAACTGTTCTGAGATTAATTGAAAGACATCAACCAGCCCTGTCCGGCCGATTAACCCTGACAGTTGTGGTCAGCGGCGGAACCGCTCCTGACATTGAAGCCGGTACCCCTGGCACGCCCGGAGGCGTTACGACAGTATCAGTCAGCACTATAGACGCAGATGGGCATCCTTATGTACTAAGGTTGCCTGAAGGGTTGTCCCAGGAACAGCTATTTGATGAGATCGCAGGCGCATCAGCCTATGTTCAGACTTCAGCGATCCCTGAGGGTGAAGAAGTTTCAATAATCATGCCCCTCACCCTTTGATCAGTTAATAGCAGGACTGAAACAGCTGCGACCTTTGGAAACTTTTCATACAAGTTCTCGGCTGTATGACCCGATATAATATATAGAAAATATCCGAAAATGGGAGGGCCGTTATGAGTCCCAGAAACAAGAAGAAACGAACCCCTGTTATCAAGATGCCTCCATTGGATGATGATGCCGGATCCGGAGGCTCCAACTCCAGAGATCATTATATTGATCCCCGCCATACAGCTGCCTTAGAAGAACACATTAAATCAACTACCGGCGGCTCGCTGGTCAGCGTCTGTCTATAAGGCAGCCTACTTGATCACGACCCGGTCCACCCCATCGACCTCGTACACATCGACCTTAACATCTTCGCCTTTGGCCGTGGGTGTGACCTTGCCCACAAAATCAGGATGGATCGGCAGTTCCCTGTGGCCCCGGTCGACCAATGCAGCCAGCTGGACCTTGGCCGCGCGGCCGTAATCCTTGAGCCCGTCAAGCGCGGCGCGGGCTGTCCTGCCGGCAAAAATAACGTCATCCACCAGCACGACCGTCATGTTGTTCAGGCTGAACGGAATATCGGATTTCCTCACTTCGATATACTGGCCTTTTTTGGTCAGGTCGTCGCGGTAGAGGGAAACATCCAGCTCACCGACCGGGATATTGACCTCTTCTTCCTGGGCAATGATCTCGGCCAGTCGTTTGGCCAGGGGCACGCCTCGCTGGATAATGCCGACAATGGCCAGGTTATCAACACCTTTGTTGGATTCAACTATCTGACGGGCCATGCGCTTGAGCGCGCGCCCCATCTCGATCTTGTCCATCACGATCTTCAAGTTGGGGCTTTTTTCGGTCTTCTTTTTCTTTTTGGCCATATTGGTTCCCTCCAGCCAGTATTATACCAGATTGCCGAGCGCTTCTAAAATCAAGTCAAGCTTCTCGGGCCTGTCGGATTCGGCGTAGGTCCGCACCAATGGTTCCGTGCCTGACGGCCGGGCCAGGACCCAGCTGCCATCAGACAGAAGCAGTTTGACGCCATCAAGCTTATTGACCTCTTTGACTTTAAGACCGGCCAGGACTTGAGGCGGTTGATCTGCCAGCTTTTTCATAAAGGCCTGTTTGCTGGCCTCGGTCAACTCAAGATTGATCCTTTTTGTGTGGCTGTCGCCCACTTCAGCGATCAGTGCCTGCCAGATCTTTGACAGAGGCTTCTTCTTTTTCGCGACCATTTCAACGATCAGCAGGTCAGCCAGGATGCCGTCCTTCTCAGGGATATGGCCCTTGATGGACAGGCCGCCGCTCTCCTCCCCGCCGATAATAACGTCCTCTTTGAGCATGATGCCGGCAATGTGCTTGAAGCCGACTGGCGTTTCATGGACCTTGATGTGATGTCTGGCAGCGATCCGGTCCAGCATGCTGCTGGTACCCACTGAGCGGACCACGGAACCGTGATAACCCTTGACCTTGACCAGATAATCAAAGACCAGCGCCAGTATCTGATCGGCCTTGAGATATATCCCCCGTTCGTCGATCACGCCGAAACGGTCCGCGTCGCCGTCATTGGCCAATCCAAGCTCGGCCTTAGCCTCAACAACTTTCTTTTTCAGGTCGCCCAGATATTCATCAGCCGGCTCGGGCTGGCTGCCGCCAAAGAGCACGTCACGCTCTCCGTTGATGATCTCCACCTTGCAGCCGAATTCCTGCAGGGCCAGGTCAGTATACCCCCGCCCTGCACCGTGCATCGCGTCATAAATGACCTTGAGCTCGGCTTGTTTGATCACGCTGACATCAATGATGGAGGCAAGGTATTTCAGATAGCGCTGGCGCGGCTCGAAACGCTCGACTTTGCCCTTTTGTTCTGCCTCCGGCAGGGAGATGTCTCTGTTGGAATTTTCCTGAAGCTCCGCCGTAATGGTCTCATTGGCCGGACCGGCGTAGTCAGGAATAAACTTGATGCCGCAGTACTGGGCCGGATTGTGTGAAGCTGTCAGCACTACCGCGCCGGCCGCCCGCTTGTCCCTGACTTCCCAGGCAATTATCGGCGTGGGAGTGTCGCGTTCGGTTAAAAAGACATTGATCCCGGCTTCTTCCATGATCTTTGCGATCTGTTCAGCGAATTTGTCAGCCAGAAAACGGGGATCATAACCGATGATCAGCGGCTTTTTGGCAAGTTTGTGATCGATGAGGTATCGGGCGATCGCTCTGCCGACCTTTTTGACGTTGGCAAAGGTAAATTCGTCGGAAATTACCGCCCGCCAGCCATCGGTTCCAAATTTAATCATGATATGGTATTATATCATATCGCTAGCTGCGCCCATAGCTCAGCTGGATAGAGCGCTTCCCTGCGGAGGAAGAGGTCGGGCGTTCGAATCGCCCTGGGCGCTAATTCGAATAAGGACAAGGCGCAGGCATAGGGCGACTCATGCGGAAGGGTGAGAGAGCGGCTTATACTGCACGCTTGGAAAGCGTGTGTACCTTAACCGGTACCGTGGGTTCGAATCCCACCCCTTCCGATTCAAATCTTAGATTTGAATCGCCTAGTCCTGACCCTTCACCTGAACAGGCAGAGGCTTAGGCACAGGGCGCTTTGCGCGGAGGAGTACCCAAGTGGTCGAAGGGGACGGTTTGCTAAACCGTTAGCTCGGGGCAACCCGGGGCGAGAGTTCGAATCTCTCCTCCTCCGTTTAAACCTGAGCCTGTGCCTGTTCTTTTTTCTATGCAGCACTATTTAGGCATTGATATCGGCTCGATCAGCGTTAAGACCGCTCTGATCGATAAGAATAAGAGCGTCATTGAAACGCACTACCAACGCAGTCGCGGCCGACCGCAAACCACCGCCGAGTCGCTGATCAAGGATATCACCTCCCGCTACAGCCTCGCCTGGACCGCGACCACGGGCTCCGGCGCCAAGCTCATCAAAGGAAAATTCGTCAATGAGATCGTGGCCCAGGCCACTGCCACCGCAGCCTTATATCCTGAGGTCAGCAGCGTGATCGAGATCGGCGGCGAGGATTCCAAGCTGATCTTTCTTAAACAGGGCAGTTTGATCGATTTTGCCACCAACAATGTCTGCGCCGCAGGCACAGGCTCGTTCCTTGACCAGCAGGCCGCCCGGCTCGGGTTGACCATCGAGGAGTTCGCCCGTCTGGCGCTCAGATCGAAACATCCGCCCAGGATCGCCGGCCGCTGCACGGTCTTTGCCAAATCAGATATGATCCATCTCCAGCAGAAAGGCACGCCGGAATATGAGATCGTGGCAGGTTTATGCCTTGCCGTAGCCAGAAATTTTGTCAGCAACGTTGGCAAAGGCAAAAAATGGCACCAGCGCATCGCTTTTCAGGGCGGCGTGGCGGCCAATGCCGGTATGGTCTCGGCTTTTGAACAGGTGCTCGAGCTGGATCCCGGCAGCCTGCTGATCCCGCAGCATCACGCGGCCATGGGCGCTATCGGCGCGGTACTGCACGCACTTAAAAATGAGAACTAAGGCTTACTTAGGCATTGATATCGGCTCGATCAGTACCAACCTGGTCCTGCTCAGAGAGGACAAACAGGTCTTGGCCAAGCTTTATTTAATGACCGGCGGCCGGCCGATCGAAGCAGTCAAACAGTGTCTCAGCCTGTTATCTCAGCAAGTCGGCGATCAAGTTGAGATACTCGGCGTAGGCACAACAGGATCAGGCCGCTACATGATCGGCGAGCTGGTCGGCGCGGATATCATCAAGAACGAGATCACCGCCCAGGCTGCCGCAGCCATTGACCATGACCCTGGAGTTGATACGATCTTCGAGATCGGCGGCCAGGATTCCAAATACATTTCAGTCAGAAGCGGCACGGTCGTAAATTTCACGATGAACAAGGTCTGCGCCGCGGGCACCGGGTCGTTCCTCGAAGAGCAGGCGGAAAAACTCGATATCAACATTAAAGAAGAATTCGCCGAGCTGGCCGCGCAGGCCGAAAGCCCTGCCCCGCTGGGCGACCGCTGTACTGTTTTCATTGAATCAGAGCTTAATAACCAGCTGCAAAAAGGCGCGACCAAAGCAGAGCTGGCCGCTGGCCTGGCCCGTTCGATCGTCAAGAACTACCTGAACAAAGTAGTCGAGACCCGGCCGGTCGGCAGCAGGATTTTCTTCCAGGGCGGCGTGGCCTTTAACCAGGCGGTGGTCAAAGCCTTTGGCGACATCACCGGCAAGGAGATCACCGTGCCGCCGCATCATGAAGTGACCGGCGCCATCGGCATCGCGCTCATCGCCATGAAGGAGCGCAGCTGGGACAAGAGCGCTTTCAAGGGTTTTCAGGTCAGCCAGCTGGGCTATCAGATCAAGACCTTCGAATGCAAAAGCTGTGAGAATCTCTGCGAGATCAACATGGTCAATCTTGAGGGCGAAGACCCGCTCTT
Source organism: Candidatus Saganbacteria bacterium (assembly GCA_016932255.1). Lineage (GTDB taxonomy): Bacteria > Margulisbacteria > WOR-1 > O2-12-FULL-45-9 > O2-12-FULL-45-9 > JAFGDE01. The sequence continues at coordinate 88,483 of JAFGDE010000008.1, read as the reverse complement.
TTATGGCGGCCGCTGCGAGAAGTGGGAGAATCGACGTTATTCCAGAACCCAGAACCTAGAACCCAGAATCCAGGAGATCGATCTATTCAAGGAACGCAATGAATTGGTCTTCAAGCAAGGGAACCTGCGGCTGAACGCCACGGTTCCTACTATTGGCATACCGCGCGTTCTGTTCTTTTTTGAGCGATTCCCGTTCTGGAACGCTTTTTTCAGCTCGCTGGGGTTTGACGTTATCCTATCCAGCCAGTCGAACCCAAAGATAATCGAAGCCGCCAAAGAGAACACGGCGACCGAAGCCTGTTTCCCTATCACCCTGGCGCACGGCCATATCCTCGACCTGATGGTAAAAGGTGTTGACCATATCTTCCTGCCCAGCTTGATCAATATGGAAAAAGCCCATGACGGTTTCACGGAATCTTTCAACTGTCCTTTTATTCAGGCCCTGCCTTATTTCGCCAAAGCCGGTATAGTGTTCGATAAAAAGACCAGGATACTTTCCCCGGCCCTGGAACCTCAGCGCGGCGGCAAACATTTCAACAAGCAGCTGATCAGCCTGGCAAAGTCTTTAGGTTGTTCCAAACAGCAAGCCTTGCACGCGGCCAAAAAGGCGGAAAAAGAGTATCTGAAGGTCAAAAGAAAACTTAAAGAGAAAGGCGAACAGGTCCTGGCCAGGATCAAGGCCGAGAACCTGCCTGCCCTGGCGATCATCAGCCGGCCTTATAACGGCGCTGACCCGGCCCTTAATCTTGATATCCCCAAAAAGTTAAAAGAATTGGGCGTGCTGGCCATTCCTATTGAGTACCTGCCGATCAGCCGGGCGCAGATCGCTGACGAGCATCCGAACATGTACTGGAATTACGGGCAAAAGCTGCTGGCCGCGGCCGCTTTCATCAACGAGCATGAGACCCTTTCTGCCGTCCACATCACAAATTTCCGCTGCGGCCCGGACTCCTTTATTTCTCATCTGATGCAGGATACCATCAAGAACAAGCCTTATCTGGAGCTGGAAGTTGACGAGCATTCCAGCGACACCGGAGTGATCACCCGGCTGGAAGCCTTCCTGGACAGCCTGAAGAACGCGAAAACTAGAAAATTGAAAATAGAAAATAAAAAATCGAAAATAGGAAAAGGCAAACGCGTGCTTTATCTACCCAGGATGTCCGACCATGCCCTGGCCCTGGCCGCGGCGATCAGGTCAAGCGGCGGCGAAGCTGAGGTCCTGCCGCCATCAGATGACCGCACGCTAGAGCTGGGCCGGCAGCATACTTCAGGCAAGGAATGCCATCCTTTCATCGTCACGGCCGGCGACTTCCTCAAAAAAATGACCGAACCGGGTTTCAAGCCGGAACGCTCGGCTTTCTTCATGCCGACCGCATCCGGCCCCTGCCGTTTCGGCAATTATCACAAAGCCCACAAGCTGATCTTTGAACGCCTGGGCTATGACGACGTGCCCTTGATCTCGCCCGACGCCAGGGACGGCTATAGCCGTTCGATGATGGGCCTGGACCTGAACTTCAGGCTTAACGCCTGGCGGGGCATCGTGGCCGTTGACCTGCTGCAGAAACTGACCCTGAATAAACGCGCCCATGAAAAGAATCCCGGTGAAACACAGGCCCTGCATGATTTTTATCTTGAGCAGATTAGTTACGCGACCGAAGCAGGCAGCGGCAAGATATTCACTATCATCAAGGATATCCGGGACGCTTATGCCGCCATCTCGCTCAAGCCCAACGGTCACAAGCCGGTCATCGGCATTGTCGGAGAGATATTCCTGCGCTGCAATCCGGACAGCAACGGCCAGATCGTGCGGCGCATTGAAAAACTGGGCGGCGTGGCCCGGGTAGCGCCCATAACAGAATGGGGCTTTTACACCAACCTTGGTTTTATTTATGAGAGCTACATGCGCGGTTTGCCCAAGCACTTTGTCCGCGCTGTGGTCCAGAACCTGGTCCAGAAGTGGGAAGAGCATCGTTTGACCAAAGGTTTTAAGGGCTTGATCAGCGACCTGCATGAGCCATCGATGCTGAAAACCTTAAGGAACGCCGCCCCTTATCTGCACTATTCCTACAAAGGCGAAGCGGTCCTGAGCATCGGCAAGGCCGTTGATTTCATCCAGAAAGGCGCTTCCGGCATTATCAATATCATGCCCTTTACCTGCATGCCTGGCACAGTTGTCGCGGCACTGGGCAAACAGGTCCGGCAAAGGCATGATGATATCCCCTGGCTGGACCTGGCGATCGACGGCAACGAAGGGGTCAATCTAGAAACGCGGCTTGAGGCGTTCCTGCACCAGGCTAAAGGGAGATTATCAGAAAATCAGAATACCAGAACGAGAATGTCAGAGAATCAGAATATCAGAAAAATCTGATCATCTGATATTCTGATAATCACGCTCTGATAATCTGGTATTCTGATATTCTTAAGCATCGATCCGTTTATTTCCCCTAATCAATCCCCAAACCGCTCCACCCGCAAGAAAGATCACCAGCCACTGTGACGGCGTCAGGCCCAGCCAGTGGATCGGTGAAAAGCGCAGGAACTCAACGGCCATCCTGTAGACCGAGTAAAAGATCAGCCCCCAGTAAAAGATGAACCCGTCCTTTTGCTTTTTATGATAAAGCCAGATGAGGGCCAGGAAGGCCAGGAACATGCTGGCTGAAGAATACAGCTGGGTCGGGTGAATATGCTGGTGGGGGAAATAGGAATAAGCCAGTGAGCCAAAAGGGAATTCCAGGCCCCAGGGCAGATCGGTCGGCAGGCCGAAACAGCAGCCGTTAAGAAAACAGCCTATCCTGGTTATGGCGTAGCCGAGGGCCGTGCCCGGGGTCAGGATATCAAGCAGCCGCAGGATCGGGATCCTTTTGACCCTGGCGTAAAGCATGACGGTCAGCACGGCCAGGAGCAGGCCGCCCAAAAATATCAGCCCGCCTTTCTGCACGGCGAACATCTCCCAGATATTGCCCTGGTACTGGTCCCAGGTGCCGATAACGTAAAGGGCCCGGGCGCCGATGATCGCTGACAGGATGACATAAAGAGCCAGATCAAGGATATTCTCCGGGCCGACCCCTTCCCTTCTGGCAAAGTACATGGAAATGACGATGCCGACCAGAAAAGCGATGGCGATCATGAAGCCGTAGGCATGGACCGGGAAAGGGCCGAGCTTAAACAAGATCGGGCACATTTTTGTTCTCCTCTTCGGCAAAGAGCTTGAAGGCGATCATGATAACGCCCACGTTTATCATGATGTCCGCCAGGTTAAAGACCGGCCAGATGGTAATATCAAGATAATCAATCACATAGGAGCGGAAGATCCGGTCGATCAGGTTGCCCAGACTGCCGCCTAAAACAAAGGCCAGGCCGACCTGCAGGACCCGGTTGCGTGCCGGAGCTTTATAATGAAAATATATCACTGCCACGGCCACCAGCAGACCGACCACGATAAGGTACGGCGAAAATCCGATGAACAGGGAAAAGGCCGCGCCTGTATTGCGGACATAGGTCAGTTTAACGATGCCATCGATCAGCGGGATGGTCTGTCCCAGCTTCATCAAGCTATGAACATAATATTTGATGACTTGGTCCGCGACGACTATCGTCAGTGCCAGAAGATAGAATAACATCATTATTGCGCCGGCGTGATCCCCTGGTTGAGGTATTGGTTGACGAACTTGACCAGCTCAGCTATATACATGCCGATGATCGGCAGATCGACCATGCGCTTCATCAACAAGGTTATAATATAGATGACTATCGCAAAGACCAGAGTAAATCCGACCGCCATGCCGAGCCCCCGAAAGATGCCGGCGGCAAAGTTAATTAAAAAGAACTTCCAGGGCCTGATGATCATGGAGGTATACTCATCGACCCGCGCCTTCTGCATGGCTTCGGCCAGCTTGCCCACACCTTCGTTCAATCTCTGCAGGATATCCTTCTCTTCGGCCAGGATCTGCTTGCTTTCTGAGAGGACGTTCTTCCCGCCGTTATTGCCCGCAGCACCGCTTTCCATCAGCAGGTCCCCTCCTTCCAGGACTCAAGGTATTTCTTCTGTTCCGGCGTCAGGATATCGATGGCGATCCCCATGGATCTAAGCTTGGCAGTTGCGACCCAATCCTCGATCTCCTGCGGCACATTATAAACGATGGGTTTGAGCCTGCCGGCCTTGTTAACGGCGTATTCCGTGGCCAGCGCCTGGGTTGAAAAGCTCATATCCATGACCGAAGCAGGATGACCTTCGGCCGCGCCCAGGTTGACCAGACGGCCTTCGGCCAGGAGATAAACGCTGCGGCCGTTCCTCAGCACATATTGGTCGACAAAATTACGCACGTTCTTCCTCTCGGCCTTGGCCATTTGCTTCAAGCCCTTGATATCGATCTCAATGTCAAAGTGGCCTGAATTGCAGACGATGGCGCCATCTTTCATTTTCTCGAAGTGCTCCGGCCTGATCACGTGCATGTTGCCGGTCAGGGTGCAGAACAGATCGCCGATCAAAGCAGCCTCGGCCATGCTCATGACCCGGAAACCGTCCATGGCCGCCTCAATACCTTTGACCGGATTGACCTCGGTCACTATCACATTGGCGCCCATGCCCTTGCAGCGCATGGCAAAGCCCTTGCCGCACCAGCCGTAACCTGCCACGACCACGTTCTTGCCCGCGATCAGGAAGTCGGTCGCCCGGATAATACCGTCAACCGTGCTTTGGCCTGTGCCGTAGCGGTTGTCGAACAGGTTCTTGGTCTGGGCGTCATTGACCGCGAAGACTGGGAATTTGAGCGCACCGTCCTTTTCCATGGCGCGCAGGCGGATAACGCCGGTGGTCGTCTCTTCCATACTGCCGATGATCTGCTTGGCAATATCGGGATACTTGGCCGAGATGGTCGAGACCAGGTCACAACCGTCATCCATGGTCACGACCGGCGAATGTTCGACCGCCGCGGTAAGATGCTTAAAATAAGTATCGTTATCCTCGCCTTTGATGGCGTAGACCGGGATACCGTAATCTTCGACCAGCGAGGCAGCCACGTCATCCTGGGTGGAGAGAGGATTGGAAGCGCAGAGCACGATATCCGCGCCGCCGGCCTTGAGCGTTCTGACCAGGTTGGCGGTCTCGGCTGTCACGTGCAGGCAGGCGCTCATCTTCTTGTCTTTGAGCACCTGGTTCTTGGCGAACTTTTCCTTGACCTGGGACAGGACCGGCATGTCGCGCTCTGCCCATTCGATCCGGAGCTTGCCTTTTGGGGCTAGTTTCTTATCTTTAACATCACTCATTATTTTCTCCTTAGAATGACCTATTATAGCAAATTATTTGGCTTTATAAAATGAAATCTTCATTGGTAAAATACGATACTTTAGGAGAAAGCTATCCAATAAGGAGCTTCATAAAAATGCGCACGAATGGCATAAGCCATCTATTCCCCAGAACCGCAACTGTTGAGCTGTCATTAAAACAAAAGAGATCTCGCAGTCAGATTATTATCAATTGGTTAAGAGGCCGCGGCCAACAACCACCTGCTTTTGCTGCCAGTATCTCTAAATATAGGATAGATCTTTTCACCTTTAAAGCCACAAACATAATGCTCTTTGGCGGTCTAAAAGCCAAGGCTCGTCCTGGCTGGCTTGAGTTTGAGGCCAAAGACAACCAAAAACTAGTTCACGTGTATGAAGAAGACCAGACAACTTTGCTTAATACTTTTGTCCTAGCGGAAAACGATCAAATACTAAACAAACCTTTATCACTGAACCGATCTCCCAAGCAGATAATAATAGCCAGGAATAGATCAATAAGATCATGGTTAAAAGGAATCGGCCCCCTGCCCGCCTCATACGACCTGGAGCTCGAGCCAAACACCAGACAGATCTCCCTGGCTGGCAAATATCTATATCTTGGGGACAGTCCAGGAACGGGCAAATCCCTGTTCCGCCTGGTTTTTGAAGACAACAATAATAAAAAATTAGTGCACGTCCATGATGTATCAGATAATACTTTAATCAAAAGTTTTTATCTGGCCAAAGAAGGTCAAATCCTAGAACAAATCGAAACAATTACCAAGTCCCCCATTCAAATAAGCATGGATAGGACCGCATCATTGATCGATTGGCTGACCGGTGCAGCAGACCCGCCACAAGCCTACTTCACAAAGACCTCCAATGAAGGCAGAGTACGCCTTTATTCTTATGATAATATAGTCGTATCTCTAACCGGCAATCTGACCAGGAAGAGACAGTCTGTCTGGCTCACCTTTACAACTAAAGGCGAGAATAGATTGGTTAATGTCTTTGAACAAGACCAAGTAACCAAGTTAAACTCATTTTATCTGCTTAAAGATGGTGAAATTTTACTAAAACCTGAACCATTGGTTCTTTCACCACAATTGGCTGCCAAAGAGAGATCCGCCGCGATCCTTGATTGGTGGACCGGGACCGGCAGCCTGCCTGACGATCAAGCACATACAATCTCAAGTGTGGGCCGGGTTGACCTGGTCACTCTAGAAGGTCAAAAAAGAGACTTAATTGGTGGGCTCAAATCCAGGCAGCGTGATTGCCTATTGACTTTTGAAGCAAGCGGCGCTGATAAGATCATTCACGTTTATGAACAAGACGGAGAAACACTGCTTAATTCGTTCTTCCTAGTCAAAGACGGGAAAATACTATTTGATCCCCAGCCTGTTACCCTGTCACGACGACAAATAAGCCGCGCCAGAAATAAAGTCATTAGAAATTGGTGGACTGCAAACGGCCCGGAACCGGAGCCATTTGCCGCTGCTATAACTCGCGGGTCTATTGAACTCATAAATTTGAACAAAAAGGCCGAATTGCTCAGAGGCCAGCTGGGAAATGATCGTCCAGTCTGGCTAACATTTACAACAGAAGAAAAAAATAAAATAATCAGGGTCTATGAATCAGATAGAACAACACTGATCAATAGTTATTTCTTGATAAAAGACGGGGAGATGCTCGAGAATCCTGAAGCAGCTAACAAGTCGGAGCGTCAGATCTCGCTCGAAAGGATCAAAGTAGTTGTTGCCTGGTGGACTGGAGACGCTCCGCTACCTGAGCCATATCCTGCTAATCTATCAGACGGTAAAACAGCTCTGGCTAAAATAGGCCCAAAGCAAAGAATTTTAAGAGGTCTTGGAAGGAAAAAACGTCCTGTCTGGATAGTCTTTGCAGAAGCTGGAACAAATAAGTTTGCACATGTTTACGAAACTGACCAAGCCACTAAAATAGGAAGCTTCTATCTGGTCAAAGATGGACAGGTTATCCTTGATCCAATGCCCGTCCCTGTCACAACAGAAACTGCAGCAGAAACTATAGCAGAAACTGAGCCGGAAACCACAGTCAGCGCTAGATCGCCATCATTATCCCCCAGACAGAGATTACGCTATGGTATTGGCCGGGGTGATTATGACAGCATTGCTGCCGAGTACCATGAGTTGCTCTTAGGTATGGCTCCCTACTGGGCAGTCCATGCCCGCAATTCTCTCTTACTTGACCTTAAACAAAGAGGCGACATTGATGCTTTTACTCGGGAATTGAGCCTGGGCGCCGGCACGTCAACTTCCTTTATCGCCTGGAAGAACCTTGGACAGGTAATGAGGATCATTGATCTTGACCAAAGCAGAGGCATGCTTAAACAAGGAGAGAATCCTCACAAGATCAGGAGCAGTATGTCCCAATCCTTGCCTTTTGCCGCTGGGTCTTTTGATCTGATCACTATTGATTCTGCTTTTCGTTACGTGCCGGAAGGATCAAGATTTACTTTACTTGCTGAGATCAAAAGGGCGTTAACAGATCAGGGTATCCTGAGCATTACTGAACTAGGCTACGAATTTGACCGGGAATTCACTCAGGCGCTGCAAAACTTTCTGGGCTTTCGGGTTTTGACCCCGGCAAATTACAACATGGAGCTGGACCAAGACTTTGAAAGAGACTTCAGCAGACTCTTCCCTCCCCGGGTGGCCCAAACCATAAAAGACTACCTTAAAAAATGCGGCACTCTGATCGCTGTTAGAGGCTTAGAGCCCACTCCCGTTGCGCGTGAAATTCCGCATTTTAAATTACAAAGCCTGGCCCTGCCTAATACCGGCAATGGACCCGGGCAAGGGATCATCAATGGGGACAACGGATTTAATCTGGGTGACTTTGAACAATTACAAAGGCTTCAGCTAAGGATCTCCGGGCCAAAAACAGTTAACCCGATCAGAACCCCACAACAAAAGGCTATTGCCCAGCGGGTTGAAAGATCTCTCTCTACTAGAGTAAAAACAGCTGAGGCACGCAGACAGATCGTTGAAATTATTTTAGAACATTCCCCTTCCGGAAGTCTGCTTCAGATTGGCCGGGACCCAGCCAAGCTGGCTCATTTCAATGCCGCGATCAGTCAACTGGGTTATTCTTTGGAATATGATAGAAGGCAATCAAGCGCTTCTTTGACCCAAAAGTAACTACTTAACAACGCCGGCGCAGCGCCCGCGCAGCTCAGGCTGACCATTGCCGCATTGTTTTATTTAGAGCTTATAAGCGATGAAATTTATAGCGGAAACGCCTGATAAAGGATAAGCAAGACCGATCGTGATCTGAGGAGGAAGAAAACATGTCAGCATTGATCATCAAAGGATTAGTTTCCAGGTACAGCCGGCTAAGGAGCCTGCTGCCCCGCCTGGGCGCTGTCCGGGCAGAAAGGGCCGTCAACGCGAAAAACCTGACAAGAATATCGGTAGGCGAAGCAGAGCTTGAAGCTGCCGGAGCAGGCCTGAAATGGAGCCGGACCTGCGCCATGCATCTTCGCAATCTCGGCATAGCTGAGATCCGCGCTGAAACTCCGGCAGAGCTGGCGACCATCCTTGACCTGGCCCTGCACTTTAGGGGAAGGGACAGCGAAGTTGTTGAACTTGAAGCGCTAATTGACGAACTGGTGGTCGGCGGATTTTCCCATCCCAGCAACATAAAAAAGGTCATTCACCACCCGCTGGCAACCCGAGAGGATATTCTGGAGATCGTTAACACCTATTGCTACCATCTCTTCAAAGTGATCGATGAAGGAACCAGACGAGAGGCCTTTGTCAAACTGAAGACCTTTGGCCCGGTCGATTTTTCCAAACTGGACCCTGAGATCATCCCGATCATCCTGCCGGAGATCGAGCCGGTACATCATCAGGAACTGATCAAAGCCCTGATTGCGCGCCTTGATGGAGCAACCATGGACGGTAGTGGGTTTATCCATATTATTAAGCTGTTGGGCAAAGAGAACGATCCGGAAGCCGTCCGCGCCATCGCCTCATACCACCAGAGAGAAATGGAGGCTGCCCAACAACAACAAGCTGCTAACCAGAGCGGCGATATCGATCCTGAAGATTACAGAGGGACCGGCGGTACGCCGTCAAGCCAGGCAGGCATTCCAGGGAGTTATTGAGGACCTGACAGGCCCTTGACCACTGCGGCACATCGCTCGCACAGTTCCGGATGCTCTTTGTCCTGACCGACGCTGGGCAGCAGCATCCAGCAGCGCGTGCACTTCTTGCCTGAAGACCGTTTAACTACGATCTGATCGTTATCCGTCAGCTTAACAGAAGAAACTATCAATACCATCGCCAGGATGTTCTCCGTGCCTTTGAGCCAGTCCCGGTCCTTGGTGCCCAGCTCAACGGTCGCTTCGAGCGAGGCTGAGATCTCTTTTTGGGCGCGCAGGGCCTCAATCTGCTGGTAAACCTGCTCTTTTAGCTGCAATAGCTTTTCCCAGCGCGCCTCCAGCTTGGCATCGAGATATTTTTTGTCGACCTCTGGCATATCAAGCAAGAATACGCTTTGGACCTCCTGCCCCTTGACCGCTTCAGACATATACCTGAGGATGTCTTCGGCAGTAAAGCTTAAGACCGGCGCCATCAGCCTGACCAAAGCGTCAAGTATCCGGCTCATGGCGAACTGGGCTGAGCGGCGCTCGATGGAATCTTTCCCGCCGCAGTACAATCTGTCCTTGGACATGTCCAGGTAATAGGCCGAGAGGTCATTAACGCAAAAATCATAAAGTTTATGATAAACGATATGGAACTCGAACTCATCGTAAGCCTGCCTCACCCGCTCGATCAACCGCTGCAAACGAAGCAGTATCCACTTGTCAATTTCCAAAAGGTCTTCGGTCTTTGGTCTTCGGTCTTCGGTCTGATAATCATTCAGATTACTCATCAAAAAACGGCAGGTATTGCGTATTTTAGAATATGCCTCGCGCACTTGTTTTAAAATGTTCTGCGAGGCAGCCATATCATTGCGAAAATCAGTCGAAGCGACCCAGAGCCGCAGGATATCAGCCCCATATTCCTTGACCACATCCTGGGGACTGATAACATTGCCCAGGGATTTGCTCATTTTCTTGCCTTTTTCATCGATGGTAAAGCCGTGGGTCAGTACCGCGTCATAAGGCGCCCGGTCCTTGTAGCCGACCGCGATCAAAAGCGAGCTCTGGAACCAGCCGCGATGCTGGTCCGAGCCTTCCAGATAAAGGTCTGCCGGCCAGCGCAGGCCCGGGGTACGCTCCAGCAGAGCGTGAGAAGAACCGGACTCGAACCAGACGTCAAGGATGTCCTTTTCTTTAGTGAATTCAGTGCCGCCGCAATCAGGGCACTTGGTCCCAGCCGGCAGGATCTCTTTGGCTTCCAGCTCGAACCAGCCGTTAGTGCCTCTTTCCAGCACCAGCTGGCGGATCGCTTCATTGAACTTGCCAATCATTTGCGGTTTGCCGCACTTCGAACAGTAAAAGGCAGGTATCGGCACGCCCCAGGAACGCTGGCGCGAGATGCACCAGTCCGGCCTGGTCTCGACCATGCCGCGGATGCGGTTCTCGCCCCAGGCCGGGAACCACTTGGTCCTGCCAATGGCTTTTAAGGCCTGGCCGCGCATGTCCTTGTGGTCGACTGAAACGAACCACTGCTCCGTGGCCCGGAAAATTACCGGTTTTTTACAGCGCCAGCAATGCGGGTATGGGTGCTTGAAGAATTCCAGCTTGAGCAGTGTGCCGTCATCTTTCATCCGCTGGGTGATCAGCTTGTTGGTCTCATCATAATGCTTGCCGCGGATGAACTCAGGCACGCTGTCATCAAAGCGGCCGTCCGCCTTGACCGGCATGACGATTGGCAGTTTGTAGTTCAGGCCGACCTTGTAGTCCTCTTCACCATGACCAGGAGCGATATGGACCAGGCCGGTGCCCTGCTCCAGGGTCACGTACTTATCCAGCACCAGCATGACTTCCCGGTCGACGAACGGATGCTGGGCCAGGATACCCTCAAGATATTTACCAGGCATCTTGTCGATTATTTTATGTTCCTTGATCTCCAGGCGTTTCACAAAATCTTCTAACAATCCCTCGGCGATAATAAAAACCTCATCCCTCGCCCATCGTCCTTCGTCCCTCGAAACCTTAAGAAAGATATACTCATAGTCCGGATGCGCGGCAACGGCCACGTTGGCCGGCAGGGTCCAGGGCGTGGTCGTCCAGATAACAAAAGAGACCGGGCCAACGTACTTGGCCATGGGCGAGCGCTTATCGATCTTGATCGCAGCAGGGTCTTTGACCTGGAACTTGACTAAGATCGAGGGAGAGCGATCGTCCTCATATTCGATCTCCGCTTCTGCCAGCGCCGTCTGGCAGTCCGGGCACCAGTGGATCGGCTTGAGACCCCGGTAGACATAGCCCTTTTCCGCCAGCACGCCGAACAGCCTGATGATGTCAGCTTCGTACTCATGGTCGATGGTCAAATAAGGTTTGGCCCACTCGGCCAGCACGCCGAGCCGTTTGAACTCAGTCCGCTGCAGATCGACGTATTTGAGCGCGTACTCTTTGCACTTCTGGCGGAATTCCGTCACGCTCATATCCTTGCGCCTGTCACTGATCTCCTTGATTAGCTGGGTCTCGATCGGCAAACCGTGGCAGTCCCAGCCCGGCACATAAGGCGAGCTGAAACCGGCCATGGACTTATATTTAACGACTATATCCTTGAGGATCTTGTTCAGGGCATGGCCCAGGTGGATATCCCCATTAGGGTACGGTGGGCCGTCATGCAGGATATACTTGTCATTTTTATCGTTTTTATGCTGTATTTTATGGTATATATCCTCATTATCCCAATGCTCGCTAAAGTGCTGCTCCACTTCCTTGAGTTTGGCCCGGATGGGAAAATCAGTTTTTGGTAAATTCAGGGTTTTCTTATATTCCATAAGAACACTTATTTTAACACGACAAAATGGGCATTACAACATTAAAACCAGGCCCTTAAATTATTTTGAAATATCATGCAAGTTTCGCTCCCCCCTGGCCCGATAATACCAGTGTAGGCCGATACAATGGCCCAGAGCCATCTGCAAGGGAAACCTACCCCTTAAATAACGTAGGTCGGTCGGGTAAAACGCTTGTAAACACAGCAGATGGTAGTTCCAAATGCTGTGTTTTTTTGTTTTATATAGGAGGCAAAAAAGATGAATAATTTTCATGTGTTACAGCCCAAAGAAACTCGGATCAGCGAAGCCCAGGAAACCAGTGTTAAACCAAAAAAGATCGGCCTGTCTGCATTTGACCAGGTGATCAGCACTATCTACAATACTGATAACCCTGCTAAAACAAGCGATGCCGGCTATATCACCTGGGAAGGTAAAGCAGTGCCGACCGATGGCTCTGCCGGCATTCGTATTTCTCAACCCTATCCTTCAGATCCTGATATCCATTGGCCGGATGACGATGACGACCAGGGTGAGGCAGCCGTAGACTGTGGTGATGATCTCACTTCTAATTGGCACCCGAATATGGTAAAGGACCTTAAAAAGTCTTTTAGTCCTGAAATGACCGACCAGCAGCCGGTCTCAAAGAAGGTCGAGATAATTGAACCGAAATACAATGACGCGCCGGCGGTTAAATATATAGTTGATTCGTTACTCCCTAGCGCTGAAGAGGGCCATGGCGACGTGGAAGTATCTGGAGATGATTTTCCCCCGTCCTTTAATGGGGTCAAGACAATCAGGGCTGCAGTGGATCTGCCAACATTCAGTCTCAGATCAGGCACAGCTACGCCTGTTTCACGCAGGATAAGCCTCAGAGGAAAATAATCCCTTTCCCATCAGCTGCTGCAGTTTTGCCGCCGGTCAAGTTGACCGGCGGTTTTTTATTTATACTGCCGCCGCAGGCGCCTCAGCGCGTTATGCGCCGCGTGCTCGCCGGCCGCGATCAAGGCTTTGGCCCGGGACAGATCGAACGGCCAGATGTCATCCTTATAATCCGGATCGATCAGGATATTGGCCTTTTTCCGCTGTTCATATGAAAGTTGATGCAGGACGATATCGAGCGCCCGGCTGAAGACTTGCAAAGGATCATGCGGCTGATGTTTGTAAGACCCTGAAGGGATAACATCCGAAGCAATGACAAAATTGGCCCCCATGTCCCTGACCGTCTGGACCGGCAGATTATAGGTTATGGCGCCATCGACGACCAGATGATGGTTGATCTCCTCCGGCGAGAACAGGCCGGGAAAGGCTGAACTGGCCGCCACGGCCTTGGCCAGATCGCCCTTGCTAAAAATGATCGGCCGGGCGCTTTTGAGGTCGGTCGCTACCACGCTCAAAGGTATCTTCAGCTGGCTAAATTCAAGCTCCCCGATATATTTGCGGACCAGATCTTTAACCCCCTGGTCAGAGATCAAGCCTGGCTTAAATAAAGCCAACCTGATGATCCTGCCCCAGGAAATGCGCAGGCCAATCTCTTCGATCAGCCGCACTTCCATCCCCGCCGCGTAAGCCGAACCGATCAAGGCACCTGAAGAGGTGGCAGAGATGTATTCGATGGGTATCTTATAGCGCTCAATGACCTTGAGTACGCCGATATGCGCAATGCCCCGGGCGATCCCACCGCCCAAGACGAGCCCTATCTTTTTTTTGCCCAGGATCGGCCATAACATGATGGCGTTCATCATATCAAAGGCCAAAACCCATTGCAACCAGCTTGACCTGGTGCTATAATTTTCTGTATGAAGCAGTACCCTCCCGATAAGATCCGCAATGTGGGGATAATCGGTTCAGGTACGACAGGTAAGACCTCGCTCAGCGAAGCCCTGCTCTTTACCGCCAAGGCCATCAACCGGCAAGGCGGTGTTCTTGACGGCACAACAACCTCCGACTATGACCCGGAAGAGATCAAACGCCAGATCAGCATCCACTCAAGCCTCCTGCCCCTGGAATGGAAAGATCATAAAATCAACCTGATCGACACGCCGGGCTTCATCGATTTTGTCGGCGACGCCATCTCGACCATGAGGATAGTCGACTGCCTTATTATCGTGGTCGATGCGGTCACCGGGCACGGCGGGGCGCTTGATAATCTCTGGAAGATGGCCGATAATTTCGATTTGCCGCGTATCATCGTCGTCAATAAAATGGATAAATCCCAGGCTGATTTTGACAAAACCATCGAAATGCTGCGGGAGAAGTTCAGCAAGGAGATCGTCCCGGTCCAGGTGCCGGTCGGCCAAGAAGGCGATTTTTCCGGTGCGCACAGCCTGCTCAAGCATGAGGTACCGGAAAACCTGAAAGAATCCGTCGCCTTGCATAAGGAAATGATGATCGAAGGCATCGCCGAGATCGACGATACTATACTGACAGAATACCTGGAGAACAAGGAGATCACGGAGGAAGAACTGACCGAACATCTGATCACCGCCCTGGACCACGACAAGATCTTCCCTGTTTTCTGCGCCTCGGCCGCCAAGAATATCGGCTCGGACGAAATATTGGACGCGATAGTTTCCTGGATGCCACCGGCTAACGAAAAAGAGGTCCCGGCTGAGAACCTTGACGGCCAAGAGGTCAAGGTCAAGCCAGACGATCAAGAGCCGTTCTCAGCTTACGTTTTCAAGACCGTTAACGAAGCGCACATCGGCAACCTTGCCTATATCAGGGTCTATTCCGGCACGATCAAGCCATCCTCCCCTGTTTATAACGCGACCAAAGGCAAGGATGAGCGTATCGGCCAGATCATCAGCATGCGCGGTAAAACAAGAGTAGACATTCCTCAGCTGACCGCCGGCGATATTGCCGTACTGCCCAAGCTCAAGGTCACAGGCACCGGTGATACCCTCTGCGACAAGAACCGCAAACTGTTCTTCAAACCGGCCGAGTTCCCTGAACCGGTCATGTCCTTTTCTGTACGGCCAAAGTCAAAGGCCGAACAGGAAAAGATGGGCCTGGGCCTTTCCGCGATCACTCATGAGGATCCGACCTTTAAAATGTCCTATAACCCGGAGACCAAGGAAACCGTAATTTCCGGCATGGGCGACGTCCATCTTGAGGTCATACTCAAACGGATCCGGGAGCGCTATGGCGTTGAGATAGAGATCGGCGAACCCAGGATCCCCTATAAAGAGACCATCATGGGCCGGTCCAAGGGCCAGGGGAAATACAAGAAGCAGACCGGTGGCCGCGGCCAGTACGGTGATACCTGGCTGGAGATCGAACCCCTACCCCGGGGCCAGGGTTTTGAGTTCGTTAACAAGATCGTCGGCGGCGCTATACCCAAGAACTACATCCCAGCGGTCGAGAAAGGCATTAAAGAGGCTATGACCCAGGGTGTCATCGCTGGCTATCCGGCCATTGATATCAAGATCACGCTTTATGACGGCTCATATCATGAGGTTGATTCATCTGACATGGCCTTTAAGATCGCCGCTTCCATGGGCTTCAAGAAGATCTTTGTCGATGCCAAACCAGTCCTGCTTGAACCCATAGTCGAAATAACCGTCAGCATGCCGCCGGAATTCGTCGGAGAGGTGACCGGCGACCTGAACAAGCGGCGCGGGCGCATCAGCAACATCGAGACCGACAAGATAGTCGCCCTGGTGCCGCAGAGCGAACTGTCCAAATACGCCACAGACCTGAGGTCCTTTACTCACGGCCAGGGCAGTTTTTCGACCAAGTTCTCTCATTACGAACAGGTGCCGCCCCAGACCCAGCAGAAATTGGTAGAGATTTATCAAAAGATCAGAGAGGCAGGTGGTGTGGAGAGATAAGGACCCGATTTTAGCTCCGGGAACGGACATCCGGGGCAAGGAGGCATGATTATCATGCACACCAATGAATGTTCCGTGATAAAAGAGCTCCCCGACACAATTGACCTCACCAAGACCGAAGAAAGAAAGAAACTCGACCAGATAGGATTACAGATAGCTTCCCGGGAAAAACTGCACTACGAAGGTTATATCGCGTTCACGGATGCGCCCTATTCCATAGATCACGCGAAAACAACGCTCTTTTTCGATTAGTTAGATCTTTACCTGAATAGCGTCAGAGATACCGTCAAGCTTGGCGATCTCTTTAAGCACCTTGGCAGAGACCGCGCCATCAACGTTCAACACCATGACAGCCTTCTCGCCCACCTTGATACGGCCGACGTCCATTGAGGCGATATTGATCTCATGCTTGCCCAGGAAAGTCCCGACCTTGCCGATCATGCCCGGCTTGTCGATGTTCGAGATGACCAGCAGATAGCCCTGGGGTTCGGCATCAACCCGGAAACCGTCAATGCTGACCAGCCGGTCGCCCATGCCCTCAAAGACCGTGCCGCCGACCTCCCGGTCACCTTTATCAGACTTGAGCTTGATCGAAATGAGGCTGGCAAAATCCTTGGCTTCCTTGATCTTGCTCTCGGTCACTTCAATGCCCCGCTCCTTAGCAATAAAAGGCGCGTTGACAAAATTGACCACCACATCCAGCATCGGCGTCAGCAAGCCCTTGAGGAAGCTTGTGGTCAAAGGCGAAACATCCTTTTCCGCTACCTCACCGGAATATTCGATCCCGATCTTGGACACCGCGCCCGGCATGATCTGGGCCGCCAGGCTGCCCAGTTTTTCAGCGATCGACATGAACAGCTTGACCGGCGCGATCAGCTCCGGTTTCATTGAAGGGATATTGACCGCGGAGCGCGCCGCCCCACCCTTCAGCACTTCGATTATCTGCTCGGCCACGTCGACCGCCACATTGACCTGCGCTTCGATTGTTGATGCCCCCAGGTGGGGAGTGACCACAATATTGTCCAGTTCAAACAGCGGGCTGGCGGCACAAGGTTCCTTGGCAAAAACATCGAGAGCCGCTGCTTTTACCTGGCCGCCTTTAAGTGCGTCATATAAGGCCTGTTCATCTATGATCCCGCCCCTGGCGACATTGACCAAACGAACGCCTTTTTTCATCTTACCTATTCTTTCGGCGTTAATCAGACCAAGGGTCTCTTTGGTCTTCGGTATATGGAAAGTGATAAAATCAGCCTGGCTGATCACCTGATCGAACGGTTTGAGCTCGATCCCCAGACTTTTAGCGTATTCATCCGTCACAAAAGGATCAGCAGCGAGCACCTTCATGCCCATGCCTAAAGCATATGAAGCCACGCGGCGGCCGATCTTGCCCAAACCGACCACGCCCAGGGTCTTGTTCAGGACCTCTATGCCTTTGTACGATTTTTTATCCCAGGTCCCAGACTTGAGCTTGCCATGGGCCTGCGGGATATTGCGGGTCATTGACAAAAGCATCGCCCAGGTATGCTCCGCCGCTGCCACGGTGTTGCCTTCGGGTGAATTGACAACGATAACGCCGTTCTTTGTGGCGGTGGGCAGGTCGATATTATCCACGCCCACCCCGGCGCGGCCGACGATCTTGAGCTTTTTGCCGGCGGCCAGGACCTTGGGCGTGACCTTGGTCTCCGACCTCACGATCATTGCGTCATAGTCCGGGACGATTTTCACCAGCTCATCCTCGGACAGGCCAGACTTGGCATCGACCTCGATCCCCGCCTCGCGTATCAGCTTCAGACCCTCTTCAGCCGTTTTATCCATTGCCAGAACTTTCATGGTTCACCACTCCTTATAGTTTGTGAATCAAATCACAATCTATGGACATTATACACTAATAGCCGACCTTGAGCAAGCAGAGACCGTGCGCCGGCGCGGTGCGGCCGGCCGCCTTACGGTCCCGGGCCTTGATGATCCCCGGAATGTCCTCAGCGCGCAATCTACCCTCCCCCACTTCTACCAGCGTGCCGACCATATTGCGCACCATTTTATATAAAAAGCCGTTGCCGCGGACATAAAAACTGATGACCTTGAGCTTGGGCCCTTGCCAGAGCTGGAGCTGACGCCGGCCAAGGACAATCTTGTGCATCACACGGACAAAATCCCTGTCATCGGAATGGGCAGCACAAAAAGATGAAAAATCATGAGAACCGGAAAAAGCAGCTGCCGCACGCTGCATAGCTTTAATATCAATGGGTTGACGGATATGCCAGACAAAATCGCGATAAGCGGGCGGCAAAACTTTGCCGTTAAAGATCAAATACTCATATTCCTTGTATTTTGCATTGTAGCGCGAATGAAAATGACCGCTGACCTGCCGAGCGGAAAGAACGCGCAAGGCCGGCGGCAGTTTTGTATTGAGCGCGGCCATAAGTTTTTCCGGTGCGATCTTATTATCGAGATAAAAATTTACCGCTTGAGCCCGGGCATGGACCCCGGCATCAGTGCGAGAAGCGGTGATGATCTTTATCTCTTTGCGGAAGAGCTGCTGCAGAGCTTTTTCCAGTTCACCGCGGACGGTGGAACAGCCGGGCTGGAGCTCCAGGCCTGAAAAGGCGCTCCCGTCATAAGCCAGCTTTAGCTTGAGATTTCTAGTCTCGGCTCTAGATCTGTTCGAGCGCTGCTTTGACACCCTTGCCGATCTCGATCTTGGCGCCCATCCGGCTAAAGAGCAATTCGATCGCGCCTACTGCGGCGACTAGATCGAGCTTGTCAACATAGCCCAGATGGCCGATGCGGAACAGTTTGCCCTTAAGATCCCCCTGCCCCGGCGCCAGCTCGACCCCGAACTGACTGCGGATCTCAGAGCGAACCTTTTCAGCGTCAATGCCCGGCAGCGGGAAGATCGCTGTCACGGCCGGAGAAGCGCAGCTGTCTTCGGCCAAAAGCTTGCAGCCGATGGCCTTGAAAGCGCTGCGCACGATGTTCTTGTTGTTCTCGTGGCGCTTGAAGATGTTCTCCAGGCCTTCCTCGCGGATCATCTTGATGGCTTCATGCATGCCGAAAACGATCGATTCAGGCGGCGTCGTATAGGTCTGGCCTTTATCAGCGAATTTCTTCTGCATCTTGACATCCCAGTAATGTTTTGGCATGGTCGAACTTTCATAAGCTTTCCAGGCCTTGGCCGACATTGAAACGGCGGCAATACCGGGCGGCACCATAAAGGCTTTTTGCGAGCCGGAGACAACCACATCCAGTCCCCATGCGTCTGTATTAAGATCGGCAGCCAGCAACCCGGAAACAGCGTCAACGATAACAAGGGCGTCCGGGTGCGATCGATGCACGACTTCAGCCAGAGCTTTGACATCATTTAGAACGCCGGTCGATGTCTCGTTCTGCTGCAGAAAAACGGCCTTGAATTCCTTCTTTTTATCCTTGGCCAGTTCAGCTTCCAAGACTTTAGGATCGCAGGCCTTGCCGCGCTCAACCATCAGATCGGTCACCTCAGCGCCGTAAGCCTTGGCGATCTTGATCCAGCGGGCCCCGAAATTGCCGATATTAACGTGCAGGGTCTTATCGCCGGGTGAAAGCACGTTAACGATGGCCGCTTCCATGCCGCCGGTGCCGGAGCAGGGATAGACCATGACATCGTTCTTTGTCTGATAGGCCCATTTCAGGCCTTCGATCACCTCACCCAGGATCTTAGAAAAGATCGGGCCCCGGTGGCCGATCATCTCGTGGTTCATCGCGGCTAGTATCCTTGTTGGGATAGGCGTGGGGCCAGGGATCATCAGCAGTTGTTTCATCGGTTTTTTATCAGTCATTTCAATAACCCCTTTCTTTTAAGAAAATGAAGCTAAAATTATAGCATAAAGCCTACGGTAAAGGAATAGCTGGAGGTGTTTTAGGCCTGGGAATTAATCCCTTTTCCAGTCGACCTCAACGTATTTTTCTCCGTTCAGGAATTTATAAGCGTGTTCGCCTTTGTAAGCGCGGGACAGCGCCTTGCCAATATGCATAGCCAGATTATGCTCTGAAATACTGACCGTTATCGCACCATCCGCTTTCTCTATATTCACGATTTTATGGTCAGGGTTGCGCTCTTCAGCCAGCTTGCCTTCACGCCGGATCAGGCTGAGCAGTTCTTCCTCATGATCGAGCAGGAATTGACCGGAGAGCCGGATCAAGCCGCCTTCTTCGATCTTTTTAGGAGCACGGAAATCATCATAATGGCGATACCGTTCCTTGCTCATTTTCCCTTTTGGCATCCTGATTACCTCTTGGTGTACTGGAACGCTCTGCGGGCGCGTTTGAGACCGTATTTCTTGCGTTCTTTCATGCGCGGATCACGCCTCAACAAACCTTCTCGCTTCAATTTGATCCGAAGATCGGGGCTGACCTCAAGCAGGGCTCGGGCTATCCCCAGGGCAATGGCGTCAGCCTGGCCCGGGATCCCGCCGCCAAAAGATTCAGCAAACACATCATAACTTGTTCGTGTATTGGTCACGGCCAGCGGGCGGGTGACCTTGAACTCCAAGACCTTGCGGTTGCATAGATAGTCGGACATTGTTTGACCATTGAGCGTAATAGCGCCGCTGCCGGGCTTGAGCCAAACCCGGGCAATCGCTTCCTTGCGCCTGCCCGTGCCGTAGTATTTATGGCCTTTGGGCGCCTTTACCTGCGTCTTTTTCTGCGCCGGGGCAACCGCCTTCGGTTCAACCGGTTTAGCCGCTTTGGCAGCCGGCAGCGCCGATTTGGTCTCTTTTTTCTTCGTTCTGGTCTTTTTCTTTTCCGCCATTTAAACCTCCGTATCAGTCCCAGGCGCCGTCAAGCGATCAGACTTTAAGTTCCTGGATCTTTTGCGCCCGGTGCGGATGCTTATCATCCGCATAAACTTTCAGTTTTTTCAGCATCTTTCTCCCCAGCCTGCCTTTGGGCAGCATACCGGAAATTGAATGTTCAATCACCCTGGCAGGGTCTTTATTCATCATTTCTTCGAGTGTTGTATACCTGGCCCCGCCCGGATAACCGGAATGAGAAAAATAGATCTTCTCCTTGGCCTTATTGCCCGTGAACCTGATTTTAGCGGCATTGACAACGATCACGTTGTCACCACAGTCAACATGCGGTGTAAAGCTGGGCTTATGTTTGCCCCGGAGATACGCGGCAACTTTGGTCGAAAGCCGCCCCAATATCTTGCCTGAAGCATCGACCTGATACCAGTCGCGCTTGACCGTTTCTTTTTTCTCGTAAGTGGTTTTATTCTTCTTCATCCCTTGACCAAGCTCCTTGTTCAGAGTAATTCCAGGACCGCCATCGGCGCAGCATCGCCCTTGCGGCTGCCTGTTTTAATGATCCGCGTGTACCCGCCCGCCCTGCCTTCGAAGCGGTCCGGTATCGTCTTGAAAATGGTCGAAGTGATCGCCTTCTCGCCCATGATCGACTCTACCTGACGCCGGGCCGCCAGAGAATTTGTCTTGGATATGGCGATCAGTTTCTCGGCCAGTCTCCTGGCCTGTTTGGCCCGCGCCAGGGTCACATTGACCTTGCCGTGCAGGAACAGGGAACGGACAATGCTTTTTAGCATAGCCAGCCGCTGGTCGGTCGGCCTGCCCAGTTTTTTATTGCCTTTACTGTGTCTCACTCTGCTTTCTCTCCCTTTAACGCCAATTTGTATTCCGTCAGTTTCTCCCTAACCTCATCCAGCGATTTCTGGCCGAAGTTCTTGAACTTCATCAGGTCGGCCTCTGAATTGGCGATTAGTTCGCCCACGGTCTTGACCTGGGCTTTCTTGAGACAGTTGAGCGACCTGGCGGAAAGTTCCAAGTCCTCAATGGACATTTCCAGGATCGACTCAGGCACATCTGATTTCTTCTCTTGTTCCATGCCGAGTATCTCGCCTTTTTCGCCCAGATGGACAAACAGGTCTACATGCCTGGCTAGGATCTTCGCGCTTTCCTTGACCGCTTCTTCAGGTTTAATGCTGCCGTTGGTCCAGACCGAGAGTACCAGACGGTCATAATTGATCTCCTGGCCAACGCGGACCTCTTCGACCGACAGATTCACTTTGAGCACGGGGGTGAAGATCGAATCGGTCGGGATAAAGCCGACCGGCAGGTTCGGCTTTTTATTGCGCTCGGCTGAAACATAGCCGCGCCCGCGTTCAACGATCAGCTCCATCTCCAGTTTTCCGGAACTGTCAAGGGTCGCGATTTTAAGATCGGGATTGACGATCTCTATCTCTGCATCATGTTCGATATCGCCGGCTTTGACCTCACCCTTGCCTTTGGCTTTTATGGTCACGGTCTTTGGCTGCTCCGAATGGCAACGGATGACCACTTCCTTGAGGTTAAGCATGACCTGCAGCATATTCTCGACCACGCCGGGCATGGTAGCAAAGGGATGGGAGATCCCTTGGACCTTTACAGCCGTGACGGAAGCACCATAAAGGGACGAAAGCAGCACTCTTCTTAGGGCATTCCCCAGGGTCGCTCCAAAGCCGCGCTCCAGCGGCTCGACCACAAACTGACCGAAAGTATCCGTGCTCTCCGCAGACCTGACCCAGGGTTTTTCTCCGATCGTTATCATTTTGTTCCTGCCTCCTTATTAGCGCGAGTAATACTCAACGATCAAATGTTCTTCCAGAACCGTATCGATCTCTTCGCGTTTCGGCAATGATGCGACCTGCCCTTCGTTCTCGGTCTTCAGCGTCAGCCAGGCAGGCGGCGCATAATCATTGGCCTTTTCCTGATGCACCTTGACCAGCGCGACCCGTTTCGGCCTAACTTTGATCAGATCGCCCGGCTTGGTCTGAAAGGCCGGGATATTGGTCTTGGTCCCATTTACATCAATGCCGCCGTGGCGCACCAGTTGTCTGGCTGCCTGGCGGGACGGAGCAAAACCCAGACGGAAAACAACGTTATCTAACCTGCGCTCGAGATATTCAAGCAATTTATTGCCCGTGGCGCCTTTGCGGCTGGAGGCCTTGTCAAAATAGCCCTCGAACTGCCGCTCGGTCAGGCCGTATATGCGCCGGGCCTTCTGCTTTTCGCGCAGCCGGATACCATACTCAGAGACCCTAAGCGGCAGGCGGCCGTGCTGCCCCGGAGCGTATGAACGGCGGCTGAAGGGACACTTTTCGGTGTAGCATTTTTCGCCTTTAAGGAAGAGTTTTTCCTTTTCCCGGCGGCACAGTTTACAGCTGGCAGTAGTATGTCTTCCCATTAGACCCTTCTCCTTTTCGGAGGACGGCAGCCATTATGGGGGATGGGTGTAACATCCTTTATGGAGTTCACTTCAAGCCCGGCCGCCTGCAAAGCCCTGATCGCGGTCTCGCGGCCTGAACCAGGGCCTTTGACCAGAACATTGACCTCGCGCATGCCCATCTCGATCGCTTTATGTGCAGCCAGTTCAGCCGCGGAAGAAGCAGCAAAAGGAGTGCCTTTCTTGGTCCCTTTAAAACCCACGCCACCCGCCGAGGCCCAGGCAACAACGCCGCCATTATCATCGGTAATAGTAACGATCGTATTGTTAAAGGTGGCCTTGATATGGGCAACCCCCAGAGCAGCCACTTTTTTGTGTTTCTTTCTTTTTATCGTTTTTTCCTTTTGTTCAGCCATGATTGATCTTTATTTCTCCTCCTCTTTACCCTTGCCCAGGCCGACCGTTTTGCGTTTGCCTCTGCGTGTCCGGCCGTTGGTCTTGGTGCGTTGACCGCGGCAAGGCAGGCCTTTGCGGTGCCTGGAACCGCGGTAGGTCCCAATCTCGACCAGCCGTTTGATCGCTAAAGAGATCTCCTTGCGCAGATCGCCTTCGACCGGAAAGTTCTTGATCGCGTCGCGAATGGCCACGACCTCTGCGTCGCTTAAATCCTTGACCTTGTGGAACGGGTCAACCCCAGCCTGGCCCAGTATCTGCTGTGACAGCGTGGTTCCGATACCATAAATATATGTTAAAGCCACCTTGATGCTCTTATTCGGCGGCAGATCAACGCCTACAATTCTGACCATATCCTTGTTTTAACCTCCTTGATCAACCCTGTCTTTGCTTGTGTTTCGGGTTCTCGCAAATGATATAAACGCGGCCGTGGCGTCTGACCACTTTACATTTTTCACACATTTTCTTGACCGATGCTCTTACCTTCATATCCGTCTCCTTTTACTTCATCCTGTATGTGATCCTGCCCCTGGTCAGGTCATAAGGTGAGAGTTCAACTTTGACCTTGTCCCCCGGCAGGATCCTGATCCAGTGGCGTCGGATCTTACCCGACACATGCGCCAGGATCAGCTGACCTGTTTCAAGCTTTACCCGGAACATCGCGTTGGGCAAAGCCTCGGTTATTTCACCTTCAAGCTCTATAACGTCTTTGTTCTTGACCATCTTAATCTCTTCTTGTCAGTATCTCCGGCCCTTTGCCGGTGATAAGAACAGTATGCTCAAAATGGCATGACAGGCTCTTGTCGGCCGTAACTATCGTCCAACCATCCGATAAGGTCCTGATCTGCCAGCCGCCCAGATTAAGCATCGGCTCAATGGCCAGGACCATGCCTTCTTTCAGCTCAATCCCTTCGCCCGGCCGACCGAAGTTAGGAACAAGCGGATCCTCGTGCAAGTCAGCGCCGATGCCGTGCCCGTAAAGCTCCCGGACCACGCTGTAGCCTTTGCTCTCAGCCACTTTCTGGACCGCTGCGGACACATCTCCCAGATGATTGCCGGCCCTGGCCTGCCGGATCCCAGCTATCAGGGCTTCCTGCCCTGTTTTAAGCAGCTTGGCCACTTTCTTGGAGACCTCGCCGACCGGGAAAGTCGCCGCAGTATCGCCGCAATAACCGGCGAACTTTGAGCCGATGTCCACGCCGATGATGTCGCCTTCTTTGAGGACCTTGTTCCCCGGAATGCCGTGAACGATCTCCTCATTGACCGACATGCAGGTCGCGTGGCGGTAGCCGCGGTAACCGATAAAGACCGGGTCCGCTCCCTCTTCCCTGATCAACCTCTCCGCAAAACTATCAAGGTACTCTGTCGTGACCCCCGGCTGGACCTCTTTACCTGTCAGTTTAAGCGCCCGGGCCACGATGCGACAGGCCTGCCGGATCTTTTCGATCTCCTCGGCCGTCTTAATTTTAATTCCCGTCATATCCTATAACGGTCAGCAACCGTTTAAAAACCTCTTCGATCGGCGCCGCAGCGTTTATCTCAGCCAGCACGCCGCTTTGCTGATACTGTTCCAGCAGCGGTTCGGTCTGCTTGGCATAGACTTCAAAACGCGTTCTGATCGCCGATTCAACGTCATCTTTTCTCTGGTAAAGCTCACCGCCGCAAGCGTCGCATTTGCCTGCCACCCTGGACGGCTTGAACTTCATGTGAAAGACCGCGCCGCAGGCCTTGCAACTGCGCCGGCCGGACAATCTTTCAACCACCGCATCTTCATCCACCTTGAAGTAAATGACCTTATCAAGTTTCAAGCCAAGCTCTTTGAGCATGGCATCAAGCGCTTCAGCCTGTGCCGCTGAGCGCGGATAGCCATCCAGAATAAAGCCGGGTTTGCAGTCCGGCTGGCTGATCCTCTTCTTGGTCAGGGCAATGGTCAACTCATCAGGCACCAGCTTGCCCGCGTTCATCAGTTCGCCGGCCTTTTTGCCGATCTCTGTGCCCTGCCTGACCTCTTCCCTCAGAATGTCCCCCAGCGAGATATGCGGCGTTTTAAGCTTCTCCGCCAGCAGCTTGGCCTGGGTACCCTTGCCGGACCCCGGCGGGCCGAAGAATACCAAGTTCATCATGCCAGCAGGCCCTCATACTGCCGGGTCACCAGGTGCGTTTCGATCTGCCTGACCAGGTCCATGGCCACGCCAACCACGATCAGCAAAGCAGTTGACCCCAATCCTTGAAAAGAAGTGATATGGGTCAACCGCTCGACTATGCCAGGGATAATGGCTACGCCGGACAGGAACAGGGCACCAACCAGTGTCAGCCTGGAGATCACATACTCCAGATACTGGGCCGTTGGCTTGCCAGGCCTGATCCCCATGATGAACCCGCCGTACTTCTTGATGTTATCCGCCAGCTCGACCGGGTTGAACGTAATGGCGGTATAAAAATACGTAAAAAAGAAGATCAACAAGAAAAAGAACACCATGTACAGCCCGCCTGAAGGCGAGAACCAGCCGACGATCGGCTGTAGCGCCGGGATGAACTGAGCGATCGTTGCCGGAAAAAGCAGGACCGATGAGGCGAAGATAATCGGGATAACGCCGCCCTGGTTGATCCTGAGCGGGATAAAAGTGCTCTGCCCGCCGTACATTTTCCGGCCGACTATCCGCTTGGCATATTGGACCTGGATCCGCCGCTGTCCTTCCTGGACCACGACTATTGCCATGATCATGATCAGGAACGAGATCAATAGGATAACCACGCCGATCAGCGAAGCGCCGCCCTTGATTAAAGTAACGGTCTGAGCAATGTAGGCAGGGATGCGAGCCACGATACCGACAAAGATGATCAAAGAGGCACCGTTACCGATGCCATGCTCGGTGATCAGTTCGGAAAACCACATTACCAAGGTGCTGCCGGCAGTCAATGAAATGATCGTGCCGATCAAAAAGAACACAAAATTATACCCATCCAGCATCGCGCCCCTCATCCAGAAAGACATGCCGAAAGCCTGGAAAGCCGCCAGCACGACCGTCAAATAACGGGTGATCCTGGCGATCTGCTTCCGCCCTGACTCGCCTTCCTTGGCCAGCTCTTCCAACTGAGGTATGACCACCTGCAGCAGCTGCATGATGATCGACGCGTTGATGTAGGGCACGATCCCCATGGCAAAGATCGAGAACCGCATCAAAGCGCCGCCAGAGAACAGATCAAGGAATCCCAGCAGATTGTTCTGCCCGAACAGGTTGGCCAGCTTGGCCGAATCAATACCCGCGACCGGGATGTGCGCGCCCAGCCGGAAAAGAATGATCATCCCCAACGTGTAGAGGAACTTCTTCCTCAGGTCGTGGATATTGAAGATGCCGGAGATTACGTTAAACATTTGCCTCCAGCCGCCTCGATCTTCTCCTTGGCCGACTTCGAGAACTTGTCAGCCTTGACCGTCAGGGCTTTTTTAAGCTCGCCATCACCCAATACTTTCAACAGCCCGCTGATACCAAGTGTTTCCTTGCTGATCTCGCCGTTATAATTGTTGAGGTCAGCAACATTAATGATCTGATAGGTCTTCTTGAAAGGATAGTTCTTGAAACCGCGCTTGGGCAGCCGGCGGTAAAGCGGCGTCTGTCCGCCTTCGAAACGCTTGCCTTTTGTCCCGCCGCTGCGGCTCTTTTGTCCCTTGTGTCCGCGGCCGCAGGTTTTACCGGTACCGGAACTGGTGCCCCGGCCTACCCTTTTTTTCTTCTTCTTGGCACCCTTATTCGTTTTAAGCTGGTTAAGCTGTAACATAATCGACTTTAAGCTCCTTACCGCGCAATTCTTCGACCTTAGCCTTGTCCTTTAGACCGGTCAGAGCAGCCAGCGTTGCCCTGGCCACATTGATGGCATTGTTGGAACCAATGGACTTGGCCACAACGTTCTTCAATCCGGCTAATTCCAAAATGGTACGAACAGCACCGCCGGCGATAACCCCGGTGCCGGGAGGCGCGGCCCGCAACATAACCTGGCTGGCGCTGAAATCTCCTTGGATATCATGCGGCAGGGTCCCTTCGACCTGCGTGATCTCAATCAGGTTCTTTTTAGCTGCCTCAACACCCTTACGGATGGCCGAGGCTACCTCTGCCGCCTTGCCAATGCCCAGACCGACACGATATTTCATGTCACCCACTACCACGACCGCGCGGAAACCCATTTTCTTGCCGCCTTTAACGACCTTGGTCACGCGTCTGATCTGAACGACCTTTTCCTTGAATTCCTGGTCCTTGTCCCTGTCGCGGCCCCTGTCTCTATCTCTGCCTCTATCTGCGATCAAAAGAGCAATCCTCCTTCACGGGCCGCTTCGGCTAAAGCCTTGACCCGGCCATGATATTGTGATGTTCCCCTGTCAAAGACCACCTGGGTGATACCGGCTGACTTGGCTTTCTTGGCGATCTCTTCGCCGACGGCCTTGGCAGCAGCGATATTACCGCCTTTCTTTATCTTGAGGCTTGAAGCGGCTGCCAGCGTCTTACCTTCAAGATCGTTGATGATCTGAACATGGATATTCTTCAGGCTTCTGCAGACAGACAGCCTTGGTCTGTCTTTAGTGCCGATAATCCTTTTCCTGCTCTTACCCATTATGCCGCCCCTCCGGCTGCCTTGGCAGCTTTTCCGGCTTTCTTCCTGACATGTTCGCCGGCATATTTGATGCCCTTGCCCTTATACGGCTCAACCTCTCTAACGCGCCTGATCTTGGCCGCCACTTCACCGACAAGCTGCCTATCGACACCCTGCACCGTTATCTTGTTCTGGCCCTCGACTTGAAACTCTATCCCTGCCGGAGCCTCGATCAATACCGGGTGAGAAAATCCTATGCTCAGATTGAGATTCTTGCCTTGTTTGGCTACGCGGTAACCGACACCGACCATTTCCAGTTTCTTCTCAAAACCTTTGGTCACGCCGTTGATCATATTTAGCAACAGGCTGTTATACAATCCCTGCATGGCCAGCCGCTGAGGGTCCTTGCCGCTGTAGTTGGTTGTCACTTTTCCGTCTTTAACCTCGACCTTGATCGCGTGATCATAAGCCTGCTTCAAGGTCCCCTTAGGTCCTTTAACCTCAACAACTCCGTCGATGACCTTGATCTCTACACCTTTTGGAATATCTAATGTTCTTTTGCCTATTCTGCCCATTGTTGCTTCACCAAATGTAGCACAGCACTTCGCCGCCGACCTTTTCAGTGCGCGCCGCTTCATCGGTCATAATGCCGCGAGAGGTTGATAAAACAGCCGTGCCAAAGCCGGCCTGAATGCGGGGCAAGGAGCAAGAATCAGAGTAAACCCTGCGGCCCGGCTTGCTCACCCGTCTTAATCCCTTGATAATGCCTTTTTTATCCTGGCCGTATTTGAGCGATAAGCGCAGGAATTTCTTTTCCATCCGCTTCATGGCATCAACTTTAGCCAGATAGCCTTCTTCGACCAAAACCCTGGCAACTTCCTCTCGAAGCCGGGAATGAGGCAGGTCAACGGTCTCCTTGCGCACTCCTTGGGCGTTCTTGATCCTGATCAACATATCAGCTATCGGGTCGTTCATCTGCTCCTCCTTGCATTGAACCTATCAAAATGCTCTACCAACTCGCCTTGGTCACACCGGGCAGTTCGCCCTTGTGAGCCAGTTTGCGGAAACATATCCTGCAAATGTTGAATTTTCTGATATACCCTCGAGCCCGTCCGCACATAAAACAACGATTCTTGCGGCGAGTTTCGTACTTCGGCTCTCTTTTAAGTTTTTCCAACCAGCATTTTTTCGCCATCTGGTCTAGGACTCCTTCCGAAAAGGCATGCCCAATGCCTCCAAGAGTTTTCTGGCTTCCTGATCGTTCCTAGCGGTCGTGACAAATGTGATATCCATGCCGCGGATCCGATCGACCTTTTCGTAATCGACTTCCGGAAAGATCAGCTGCTCTTTGATGCCGAGGGTGTAATTGCCCCGGCCGTCAAATGATTTGGGATTAACGCCTTTAAAATCCCTGATCTTCGGTAAAGTAATATTGATCAACTTATTGACAAAATCAAACATCCGCTCACCACGCAAGGTGACTTTAAGGCCGATTGGCATGTTCTGCTTTATCTTAAAGGTCGCAATAGCCTTTTTAGCCAGGCGCATCAGCGGCTTCTGGCCGGTGATGTCCGCCAGCTCTTTGGCTGAAACGTCGATGGCCTTGGAGTTCTCTCTGGCTTCGCCGACGCCGCGGTTGATCACGACCTTGACCAGGCGCGGCACTCTCATGATATTATCGAATTCCCCGCTCTTTAACATAGCGGGTCTGATCTCTTTGTCAAATTTTTGCTTTAAGACTGACATACTTATTTCACCTTATCCACAACTTCTTTACAGCGGCCGCAAACCCGGTTGCCTGCCTGGCGCTTCACCCTGGCCGGTTCGGAACAGCGCGGACAGACCAGCATGACATTGGAAACGCACAGCGGTAGAGCTTTTTCTATAATCCCGCCCTGGAAATTCCGGCTGGGCCGCTGATGTCTTTTTGCTACATTTATCCGCTCAACGATGACGGTCCCATCCTTGGGCCGGACTTCAATTACCTTGCCTTTTTTATCCTTGTCCTTGCCGGACAGGACCAGTACCATATCGCCTTTTTTTATTTTTAGTTTTGCCATGATATTTAAACTACCTCTGGCGCCAGCGAGATTATTTTCATAAAATCCTTGTCGCGCAATTCCCTGGCGACCGGACCAAAGACCCTGGTGCCGCGAGGGCTTTTTTCCTTGGTGATAATGACCACAGCATTATCATCAAATGTCACATACGACCCATCCGGCCGGCGCAACGGCTTGCGCGCGCGCACGATCACGCAATGGACAATTTCGCTCTTCTTGACGGCCATGTTGGGCAAGGCATCCTTGACCACGCCGACAATGATATCGCCCACGCCTGCATAGCGCCGGTTGGACCCGCCCAACACCCGGATACACATGACCTTGCGTGCTCCGGTATTGTCTGCGACCTGCAGTATACTACGCGGTTGGATCAAGCTCTGCCTCCTTACCTGCTTCAGCCGGTTTCTCGCTGGCGTCGTGTTTCTTGGGCCGTTCATGCAAGCTGAGCTTGCCCTTACCTACGACCTTGATGACGCGCCAGCGCTTATCACGGGACAGCGGCCGTGTTTCCATCACTTCAACAATATCCCCGGGCTGGCAGACATTCTGTTCATCATGGGCCTTGAGCCTGCGGTTGGCCCGAACGACCTTCTTGACCAAAGGATGGCGGAAGACCCTTTCGGTCTCAACGACCACGGTCTTCTGCATTCTATTGCTGATGACGACCCCTGTCCTGATCTTTCTCTTGCCTCTATCCAATTTACTTGTCTCCTTTCTCACGGATGACCGTGAGAGCGCGCGCGATATCACGGCGCAGTTGCCTTAATTTCAAGGGATTCTTGAGCTGCTGATTGACCTTGGCGAACCTTGCCAGCATTAATTGCTGCCGCAGGTCTTCCACTCTTTTATGCAGTTCGTCCTTATTAAGCTCTTTTAATTCCGCGATCTTCATTGCTTCACCACGAACCTCGTTTTTATCGGCAGTTTGAAACCGGCCAGCTTCAAGGCCTGTTTGGCAGAATCTTCATTCGTTCCGCCGATCTCAAAGAGAATGTGACCCTGCCTGACCGGCGCCACAAAAGCGATCGGAGCCCCTTTACCGCCGCCCATCCTGGTCTCAGCAGCTCGCTCGGTCCTGACCCTGTCGGCCAGCACCCGAACCCAGACCTTGCCGCCGCGCTTAAGATAATGCGTCATCGCTTTCCTGGCCGACTCAATTTGGTTGGTCGTCAGATAAGCGCATTCCATTGACTGCAGGCCATACTCGCCAAAGTTGACCGTGGCGCCGGCCGAAGCCTTGCCGCGCAGGCGTCTGCGCTGATGTTTGCGATATCTGGTTTTTGCAGGGAACAGGACCATTAAACTTATCCTTTCTCAGCGACAACAGCTTCAGGCTGAGCTGTTCCAGGCGCCTGGACAGCGGCTTCAGCCTGTTTAGCCTGCCCGCCCCGAACTCTTTCCTTAAGCACTTCACCCTTGAAGACCCAGACCTTGACACCGATCTTGCCGTACATGGTCATGGCCTCAGCCGTGCCGTAATCTATATTAGCCCGCAGGGTGTGCAACGGGACCCGCCCAACACGATACCATTCTTTTCTAGCTATCTCAGAACCGCCTAAACGGCCGGCGCAGCGGATCTTAACGCCTTTACCGCCGGCGCGCAAAGCCTTGGCAACAGCCTGTTTCATGGCCCGGCGATAAGAGATGCGTCTTTCCAGCTGGGAAGCGACGAATTCTGCGACCAGCACGGCATTGGCTTCGGGTTTCGGCACTTCATGGACATTAAGCTGGACCTGCTTGCCGGTCCTTTTAGCCAGTGTTTCGCGGATCGCCGAGACCTCACGGCCGCCTTTACCGATGATCAAGCCCGGTCTTGCCGTATGAATATCTATCTCGATCTGGTTAGCCTTGCGGCCGATGAAAATGCGGGCAATACCGGCCTTGAACAGATGGGTCTTCAGGTATTTCCTGAGCTCCTGGTCCTCAGCCAGATATTTTGAATATTCAAGATCACTGGCGAACCAAAAACTGTCCCAGTTCTCGATCACGCCGATCCGCAGTCCTTTCGGGTGTATCTTCTGGCCCATTAAGCCTTTGCCTCCTTAGCTGATTTTTTCTTTCTCGTTGTTCTCTTGGCCGGGGCTTTTGCCTTGGCCGGCGCCTCTTTTGGTTCCGCCTGAACCGCCTTGGGCTGGCCAAGGCAGACCGTCAGATGGCTGGTCCGTTTGTTGATCGGGAAGATCCTGCCGCGGGCCCTGGGCTGCCAGCGCCGCATGGTCACGGCCTTGTTGACATAAGCTTCGCTCACAATCAAGCTCTCTTCTTCAAGTTTAAAATTGTTCTTGGCATTGGCCAGAGCGGATCTGATCGCCTTTTCCAGAACACGCGCGCCTTTCTGCGGCATGAACCGCAGCATGGTCACGGCTGCCAGGGCCTGTTTGCCCCGGACCAGATCGACCAGCCGCGCTAACTTGCGCGGACCGATCCTGACCCATTTTACTTTTGCCGTTACTTTTGTCATGTCAGTGTCGTTGTTTTATCAGTGGGCGCGCTGTGACCGCGGAACATCCGGGTATGCGCGAACTCGCCCAGTTTATGGCCGACCATGTTCTCGGAAATATAGATCGGTATATGTTTGCGGCCGTTATGCACCGCGAAAGTGTAGCCGATCATTTCCGGGATAATGGTCGAACTTCTGGCCCAGGTCTTGATGACCTTCTTGTCACCGGACTGCTCCATCTTCTGCAGTTTTCTCAGCAGCTTCTCGTCAACATACGGGCCTTTGTTTAACGAACGTCCCATTTTACTTCCTCCGCATCAGGATAAAGCGATCACTGCGGCGCCGCGGCTTACGGGTCTTCTTGCCAAGTGTCGGCCGGCCCCATGGAGTGACCGGCTGTTTGCGGCCGATCGGGGCCCTGCCCTCACCACCACCATGCGGGTGATCACAAGGATTCATTACAACGCCGCGCACATGCGGCCTGCGGCCGCGATGTCTCATCTTGCCGGCTTTGCCCAGCTGTACGTTCCTGGCATCAAGGTTGCCGATCTGGCCAACCGTCGCCCTGCATGTAAGGTGGACCATCCTTTGCTCGCCTGAAGGCAACCTGATGATGCCGTAACCGCTCTCTTTGCCGACCAGCATGATGCTGGCCCCGGCTGAGCGAGCCAGCTGGCCCCCGGCTCCCGGGGTCAATTCAACATTATGGATCTGAGTACCGACCGGGATCGAGCCCAGAGGCAAGGCATTGCCCGGCTTGATATCAGCCTCCGGACCAGAATCCACCATTTCACCGACATTCAGATTGAGCGGAGCCAGAATATATCCCTTCTGGCCATCCTTATACTCGATCAATGCGATTCTGGCATTGCGGTTCGGATCGTATTCAATACCCAGGACCTTGGCCGGCATATCCTTGGTGCGCTTGAAGTCGATCAGGCGGTACATTTTCTTGGCGCCGCCGCCGCGATGCCGCATAGAGACCCGGCCCATCCAATCGCGGCCGGAGCTCTTACGCAGCCGCTTGATCAGTGATTTTTCCGGTCTATGCTTGGTGATATCCGAGTAATCGTCCGCGATAGCAAATCGCTGGCCCGCGGTCACCGGATTCTTCTTCTTCAATCCCATTAAACTTCAAGCTCCTCTATTTTTTGCCCCTGCTCCAATGTCACATAGGCCTTTTTCCAGCGCGAGGTCCGGCCGACTGACCGCCCCATTATCCGCCGCTTAGGCCGCACATTGATCGTATTGACCGAGCGCACCTTGACCTTGAACAATTTTTCAATTGCCTGGGCCACGCCGATCTTGGTCGCGTCCAGATGCACTTTGAAGACATAGCGCGACAAAGCCCTGTCAGTAACAGCCTTTTCCGTTATGACGGGTTCGATAATGATCTGCTCCGGCAGCATTAGTTAAGCTTCTCCTCTAACCCCGTGACCGCTGCTTTTTCCATAATGACCCAGTCAGCGTTCAACAGGTCAAAAATGTTCAATTGCTTGAATTCAACAACACTCGTTTTGGCCAGGTTCCTGGCTGCGCGCAGGAAAGGCTCATTAGCCTGTCCCATTACCAGCAGGACCTTGCCTTCGACCTTGAGGTCCTTGAGCAATTTAGCCGCTTGTTTTGTTTTGGCCTCTGACAGCTGAAACTGATCAACGACCTTGATGCGCTCGGCGGCCGCCATGTCCGACAAAGCCACCCGCAGCGCGCCTTTCCGCATCTTGATCGGGAAAGCGTAGTTATAATCCCTCGGTTTCGGGCCAAAGGTCACGCCGCCCTTGCGCCAGATCGGCGAGCGGATACTGCCATGGCGCGCCCGGCCGGTACCTTTTTGTTTCCAGGGCTTTTTGCCGCCGCCGGAAACCTCGGCCCGGGTCTTGGTGCTGTGGGTGCCCCGGCGCTGCGCTGCCTGGAACCAGACCAATGCCGACTGGACCAGCTGATCGTTCTGCTTGGCGCCAAAGATCTTTTCAGCCGCAGCTACCTCGCCGCTGCTCTTGCCGTTAACGTCAAATAATGGTAGCTTCACTTTGCTCATTACTTAGCCTGCTCCGCCTGTTTTTCTTCTTTTTTCGCCGCGGCCGGCTGGGCCGCTGCTGTCCGCAGGATCGAGATCAAATTGCCCGATTTGCCGGGAACCGCGCCGGATAACAGTATCAAGTTCTTGGCCGCGTCAATACTGACGACCCGGACATTCTTCTGGGTCACTTTGGCCGCACCCATGTGTCCGGCCATGCCCCGGCCTTTAAAGACCCGGCCTGGCGTGGTGCCGGCACCGATCGAACCGGTAATGCGATGAGACTTAGAACCATGAGACATGGGCCCTCTGTGATGATGATGCCGTTTGATTGTACCGGCAAAACCTTTGCCAATACTCGTCCCGCTGATCGTGACCACATCGCCGGGATTGAACATATCAACCTTGATCTCCTGGCCGATCTTCAATTCCTCGGGCTTTGCGACCCAAAACTCCCTCAAATGGCGGACTTTGGCCTCCTTAAGATGACCTTTCATCGGTTTGTTCAGTTCTTTGACCTGGCCAAAACCGACCTGGACGGCCGCATAACCTTCTTTGGCCGCGGTCTTGATCTGAGTAATGACGCACGGGCCTGCTTCGACGACCGTCACCGGAACGACGTTGCCTGCCTCGTCAAAAACCTGCGTCATGCCAATTTTCTTCCCTAAAATACCGTCCATTGGTTAATTCTCCTGAAACCTGATCTCCTACCCCATCTTGATCTCGATATCAACACCTGACGGGAGATCAAGCTGCATCAGCGCGTCAACCGTCTGCGGCGGCGGATCGAGGATATCGATCAATCTTTTATGCGTCCTGATCTCAAAATGCTCGCGCGATTTCTTGTCCACATGCGGCGAGCGCAGGACGCAGTAGTTCTGCTTTTCTGTCGGCAGGGGCACCGGACCGGAAACGTAGGAACCGGCACGCTTGGCCGTTTCAACTATCTTAACGGCGGACTGGTCGATGACCCTGTGATCGTAGCTCTTCAATCTTATCCTGATCCGTTGTTTGACCATTACTTCTTTTTCCCCTTTTCCACGTTCGTTTCCCCTGTGCCTTTTTGTTGGGCGACGATTTCCTCAGCGAGGTTCTTCGGGAGTTCGTCGTATTCGCAAAACTCCATACTATACGTTCCGCGGCCCTGTGTCAAGGACCGAAGCGCTGTCGCGTAGCCGAACATCGTCGCCAGAGGCACTTTTGCCTTGATCGTTTGCGTCTTAAGATGCGACTCCATCCCCTCGATGCGGCCGCGGCGGCTGTTGATGTCGCCGATAACCTCGCCCATGTAATCTTCCGGCACCACGACCTCGACCTTCATGATCGGCTCAAGCAGCACCGGCTTGCTTTTCATCACGCCATCCTTAAGGCCCATGGACCCGGCGATCTTAAAGGCGATCTCGGACGAGTCGACGTCATGATAAGAGCCGTCGAACAAGGTGACGCGCAGGTCGATGACCGGATAACCCGCCAGAACGCCGGAAGACATGGCTTCTTTAACGCCGGACTCGACCGCCGGGATATATTCTTTGGGAATAGCACCGCCAACGACCTTGTTGACGAACTCAAAACCCTTGCCCGCTTCCAGCGGCTCAAGCTTGAGATAAACGTGGCCGTACTGACCGCGGCCGCCGGTCTGTCTGATGAACTTTGACTCGACTTCAGCCGCGCCGCGGATGGTTTCCTTGTAAGAGACCTGCGGCTTGCCTACATTGGCCTCAACGCGGAACTCTCTCAGCAGCCGGTCGACAATGATCTCCAGGTGCAGCTCGCCCATCCCGGAAATGATCGTCTGGCCGGTCTCCTGGTCGCTGGTCACGCGGAAAGTCGGGTCTTCCTCTGCCAGGCGGCCCAGGGCCAGGCCCAGTTTCTCCTGATCAGCCTTGGTCTTGGGCTCGATAGCCACAAAGATGACCGGCTCAGGGAACTGGATCGACTCCAGGATGATCGGCTTATCAGTATCGCAGAGCGTGTCGCCTGTTGAAGTGTATTTCAAGCCGACAGCGGCGGCGATATCGCCTGCCTGTATCTCTTCGATCTCCTCGCGCTTGTTGGCATGCATCTGCAGGATCCGGCCGATCCTTTCTTTCTTCTCCTTAACGGAATTATAGATGTAGGAGCCGGCTTCCAGCGTGCCGGAATAAACGCGGAAGAAGGTCAACCTGCCGACATAAGGATCTGACATGATCTTGAACGCCAGGGCCGAGAAAGGTTCTTCATCCCCGGTCCGGCGCTGTTCCTCTGCCCCGGTACTGGGATTAAGGCCGGTCACGGCTGGTTTATCCAGCGGCGAGGGCAGGTAATCGATGATCGCGTCAAGCAGCGGCTGAACGCCCTTGTTCTTAAAAGCCGTACCGCAGACCACCGGGATGATCTCGGCATTGATGGTCGCTTTGCGCAAGCCCGCTTTGACCTCTTCCTTGCTCAACTTGTGATCCGAGAGATATTTTTCGAGCAGTTTGTCGTCGGCTTCTGCCGCGGCTTCGACCAATTTCTCATGAAAACTTTCGGCCTTTTCCTTAAGCTCATCCGGGATGGGCTGACGCGAGAACTTCATGCCCATCTCGTCCTCATAAAGGATCGCGTCCATTTCAACGAGGTCAACGATGCCCTTAAAATTATCCTCAGCCCCTACGGGCATCTGGAACAAGACCGGTTTTGCCAGCAATCTCTCCCTGATCTGACCGACCACCCGGTAAAAATCGGCCCCGACACGGTCCATTTTATTGACAAAGGCGATCCTGGGCACGCCATAGCGCGTTGCCTGGCGCCAGACGGTCTCTGACTGCGGCTGAACGCCGCCGACCGCACAGAAAATGACAACAACCCCGTCAAGCACCCGCAGGGACCGCTCGACCTCAACTGTAAAGTCGACATGGCCGGGCGTATCGATGATATTGATGCGATGCTCCTGCCAGAAAGTCGTGGTAGCGGCCGACGTGATAGTGATGCCGCGCTCTCTTTCCTGCTCCATCCAGTCCATGGTGGCGGTACCATCGTGCACCTCACCGATCTTGTGCAGACGGCCGCTGTAGAACAGGACCCTCTCGGTCGTGGTCGTTTTGCCGGCATCGATATGAGCCGCAAAACCCATGTTCCGATATTTTTCTAAGGGGTGCTCTCTGACCATTTGCTCCCTACCACCTGAAATGCGCGAAGGCTTTGTTGGCTTCCGCTGTCTTGTGCAGGTCTTCCTTCTTTTTGATCGAACCGCCGGCGCCGTTATAGGCGTCGATCAGTTCGGCTGACAATTTCTGGGCCATTGACTTGCCTGAACGCTCGCGGCAGACATCCCTGATCCATTGCATGGCCTGAGCCTGCCCGCGTGATTTGGATATCTCGACCGGGACTTGATAAGTCGCCCCGCCCACACGGCGGGCTTTGACCTGAAGCAGCGGAGTAACGTTCTCCAGCGCTTTCTCAAAGACCTCTAGCGCTGGTTTTTTCATTTTCTCTTCAACATCAGCCAGGGCCTTATAAATGATGCCTTCGGAGACTGATTTTTTTCCACCCAGCATCATTTTATTGATGAATTTATGCAACAGGACGCTATCATAAACCGGATCGGACGAGATCGTTCTTTTGCTTATCTTGCCATGTCTAGGCACCGGCCGCTCCTCCTTTTCCCTTGGATCGCTTCGCTCCATATTTTGACCTGGCCTGTTGCCGGCCTTCCACCCCGGCAGTATCATAAGGTCCTCGTACTATATGATAACGTACGCCCGGCAGGTCTTTAACGCGTCCGCCGCGCACCAGGACCGATGAATGTTCCTGGAGATTATGGCCAACGCCCGGAATGTAAGCGGAAACTTCAGCGCCGCCGGTCAACCTGACCCTGGCGACCTTGCGCAGGGCCGAGTTGGGCTTTTTCGGCGTGGTCGTATAAACACGCGTGCAAACCCCCCGGCGCAACGGGCTACCCTTCAAAGCGGGCACTTTCCTCTTTGCCTTCTTTTTATTGCGTCCTTTTCTCAGCAACTGATTAATGGTCGGCATTTTATTTCTCCTCCGCAGAAGCCGCGACCTTGAGCTGGCCCATAAGGCCAACGGTCGGCACGAGCTCCAGATAACGATATTCAGAAAAACCTGTCCCGGCCGGGATCAGTTTACCAATGATCACATTTTCTTTAAGGCCGTACATCTCATCAACCTTGCCATTGATCGCGGCATCCGTTAAGACACGGGCAGTTTCCTGGAAAGAGGCGGCGGAGAAATAGCTCTCCGTTGTCAGGGACGCCTTGGTAATGCCCAGCAGGACCTCAGTGGCAGTGATCTTATCCGACTTGATCTTGGAGTTCACTTCATCCAATTTGTTCTTCTCTATCAATTCGCCGGGCAGCAGCGTGGTCTCCCCTGGCGAAAGGATCCTGACCTTTTTGGTCATCTGTCTGACAATGACCTCGATATGCTTGTCGGCAATCGTAACTCCCTGGGCCCGATAGATCTTCTGGATCTCATCGACCAGGAATGTCTGCACGGCAGAAACCCCCAGGATGCGCAGGACATCATGCGGATTGACCACTCCCTCCGTCAGCTGCATGCCGGCATGGACCTTGTCGTTCGTAATGACCCGCAATCTGGTCTCATACGGCACCTGATATTCTTTCTTTTCGTCCTTGTTGCCGGTCAAAGTGACGACCCGCAGACCTTCGCTTTCTTTGACCTCAACAGTACCGTCGACTTCAGCCAGGATAGCCGCATCACGCGGCCGCCTGGCTTCGAACAACTCCTCGACCTTGGGCAGACCCTGGATGATGTCGCGGGTCTTACTGGGATCGCGGCGAATGGCCTCGACCCGCGCCAGGACGTCGTAACTTTCCACGTTCTCGCCGTTAGCCACAAAGACGCGTGACCCGGCGATTATCAGATAGTTCTCACCCGGCGCGACCACAACGCCGTCCTTTTGGGCCTCAAGCACCACACCAGGAGCCTTGCAAACCACTCCGGCCGCCAGCTCATC
Organism: Candidatus Saganbacteria bacterium; assembly: GCA_016932255.1. Taxonomy (GTDB): domain Bacteria; phylum Margulisbacteria; class WOR-1; order O2-12-FULL-45-9; family O2-12-FULL-45-9; genus JAFGDE01. Next base: position 48,738 of record JAFGDE010000008.1, on the reverse strand, counting down.
GCCCACCTTGACTTTTGAACCTGTTTTAACAAAGAGCTGGGCGCCCTTGGGTAAGTCATAATCTTTCTTGACCTTGGGATTAAAAACAAAGACCTCTCCGTCCTTCTTGGCGATAAGCTCTTTTCGTTTGGAGGAGATCTCCAGATCAAGGTACATTATCTTGCCGGCCGCGCTGGTAATGACATATTCATAGGTCGGATCATATTCAGCCAAGGCTTGGCCGGCGTCGACCTTCTGGCCATCCTTGACCAGCAGCATGGACCCGACCGGTAAAGGATATTCTTCTTTTTTGTCCTTGATCTTGACGATGACAGAGGAGCTCCTGGTTGTCATCTTGCGCTTTTCGCCCAGATCATCGGTTATGTTCTTGATCTCAATGCCATCGGCAAAACTGATCGTGCCGCCGTGTTTTGTCTTGACCGAGACCTTTGCCGCCTTGTGCAAAGCGACGCCACCGATATGGAATGTTCTCATGGTCAGCTGGGTGCCCGGCTCGCCGATCGACTGGGCGGCAATGGTACCGACAGCCTCGCCGATATTGACCGACCGCCTGGCCGCCAGATCAAGGCCGTAACATTTCTGACAGAGACCTTTCTTGGTCTGACAGGACAGGACCGACCTGACCAAGACTTTTTCAATGCCGGCGGCATTGATGGCCTTGGCCGTTGCTTCATCGATCATCTCCCCAGCCTTGGCCAGCACTTTGTTCGAAAGCGGATCGGTCACGTTCTTGATCGGTGTGCGGTTGACCAAGCGCTGCCAGAGCGGGATGAGCTCCTCATACCCCTCACGAATGGTCGAAAGCTCAACACCTTCCTTGGTGCCGCAATCTTCCTCAGTAATCATGACGTCCTGGGAAACATCGACCAGCCGGCGGGTCAGGTAGCCGGAATCTGCTGTACGCAGGGCTGTGTCGACCAGGCCTTTGCGCGCGCCGTAAGAAGAGATAAAATATTCGGTCACATTGAGACCTTCTTTAAAGTTGGTCTTAATGGGAATATCGATGATATTGCCGGACGGGTCAGCCATCAGACCGCGGATGCCGGAAAGCTGACGAACCTGCTGGACGTTGCCGCGCGCACCCGAGAAGGCCATCATATAAACAGAATTAAGCTTATCAAAACCTTCCAGCATGCTGTTGGTTACCTCTTCGGTAACGCCGCTCCAGATATCGAGCGAACGAATAAACTTCTCTTTACCAGAGAGGCTGCCCGCATGATAGTGCCGCTCCAGATCAGCCACCTGCTTGGTCGCCTTTTCCACGATCTCTTTCTTGCGCTTCGGAATGACCAGGTCGTCGATCGCGATCGAAACGCCGGCCAGGGTAGCATATTTAAAACCCAGGCGCTTGATCTCGTCAGCGATCTCAGCTGTGACAGCGCTGCCATACCGCGTATAACAGTCGGAGATTAAAGCTTCCAGCTGTTTCTTGATCAGGACCTTATTGATGAAGGGGTATTCTATGCTGATACCTCGGCGATTGAGGACCCGGTTAAGCGTGTAATTGAACTTGATCCTGCCAACCGTCGTGTCGATCATTTCGCCGTTGTGCCGGACCTTGATCTTGGCATGGAGATGGACCTCTTCGAGGTCATTGGCTATCATAGCTTCCCAGTCATTGGCAAAGACCCTGTCCTTGCCCAGCAAGACGCGTTCGTCTTCAACGGTCATCCAGTAAGTTCCCAGAACCATATCCTGGGTCGGCGTGATGACCGGCCGGCCGGAAGCAGGCGACATCAAGTTGTTGGAGGAAAGCATCAGGATGCGTGATTCAACCTGGGCTTCAAACAGCAGCGGCACATGGACCGCCATCTGGTCGCCGTCAAAGTCAGCATTGAACGCGGAACAGACCAGCGGATGTATCTGGATCGCTTTCCCTTCGACCAGCACCGGCTCGAAAGCCTGGATACCCAGCCGGTGCAGTGTTGGCGCGCGGTTAAGCAGGACCGGATGACCCTTGATGACCTCTTCCAGGATATCCCAAACGATGATCTCCTGCACCTCGATCATGCGCTTGGCCGACTTGACATTCTGCGCGATACCGCGGTCGACCAGTTTGCGGATAACGAACGGCTTGAACAGCTCCAGTGCCATGCCTTTTGGCAGACCGCACTGGTGCAGTTTAAGATAAGGTCCGATAACGATGACCGAGCGGCCGGAATAATCGGCGCGCTTGCCCAGCAGGTTCTGGCGGAAACGGCCCTGCTTGCCTTCAATGATATCGGTCAGTGATTTAAGCGGACGTCCCGTTGAACCGGTCACGGCACGTTTTCTGCGGCCGTTGTCGATCAACACGTCGACCGATTCCTGCAACATGCGCTTCTCGTTGCGGATGATCATCTCGGGCGCGCCCATGTTGATCATCTTTTTTAGCCGGTTATTGCGGTTGAGCACCCGGCGGTACAGATCGTTCAAGTCGGATGTGGCAAAACGGCCGCCTTCCAGCTGGACCATGGGACGCAGGTCAGGCGGGATGACCGGCAGGTTGTCAACGATCATCCATTCGGGACGGTTATTCGACTTCTGGAAAGCCTCGGCCACACGCAATCGTTTGATTATCTTCATGCGCTTCTGGCCGGTCGAGGTCTTGAGATCGCGGCGCAACTTCGAGACCATCTGGGACATATCGATCCGGGAAAGCAATTCCCTGACCGCACGCGCGCCGGTCTCAGCTTTGAACTTGTTGCCATGTTTTTCCAGGGCTTCCTGGTATTCTGATTCACGCAGGATCTTGCCAACTTTTAAACGTTTGACGCCTTCATTGATCTCGGTCACGATGTAGGCGTCATAATAAATCACTTCTTCCAGCGCGCGGGTTGAAACATCAAGTAACAGGCTCATGTAGCCGGGCACGCCCCTGAGGAACCAGATATGAGCGACAGGTTCCACCAGTTTGATGTGTCCCATGCGTTCACGCCGCACGCGTGAAGTGGTCACCTCAACGCCGCAGCGTTCACAGACAATGCCGCGGTAACGCACCCTGCGGTATTTGCCGCAGTGGCATTCCCAGTCCTTGACCGGACCGAAAATACGCTCATCGAACAAACCGCGCCGTTCGGGCTTGAAGGTGCGGTAATTAATCGTTTCTGGCTTCTCAACTTCGCCGTATGACCATTCCAGAATCTTTTCCGGAGAGGCCAGCCCTATCCTCAGATGGTTAAAGTCTTTATCCTGAATTTTTCTGGCTAGCGGCAAAGTTACAGCCTCCTTTTAGTCTTTTCCTTGCCAAAGATCTGCGGCATGCGTCTGCTGGCCGTTTTTTCCTGCTCGTCGATGTTGACCTCTTTGCCCGCTTCATCAAGCGGCTTGAGGTCAAGACAAAGACTGCGCAGTTCCTTGACCAGGACCTTGAACGACTCAGGTATGCCCGGTTTGCCCATGGCCTTACCTTTGATGATCGCCTCATAAACACGGGACCGGCCGACCACATCATCTGATTTAACGGTTAAAAGCTCCTGAAGTGTGTGAGCCGCACCATAAGCCTCCAGCGCCCAGACCTCCATCTCACCGAAGCGCTGGCCGCCGAACTGTGCTTTGCCTCCCAGGGGCTGCTGCGTGATCAGCGAGTAAGGCCCGGTCGAACGGGCATGCATCTTGTCATCGACCAAATGGATCAGTTTCATTAGATACATGTAGCCGACGGCTATCTTCCGGCCGAACGGCTTACCTGTGCGGCCATCACGCAATTCAACTTTGCCCGTGCTGTCAAGCCAGCTAAGACCGCCCTTGTGCGCAGCCTTTTCCAGCTGGCGCTCAACGACCTTGACCGACGCGTCCTCTTCGATCGACTCATCAAATGACGGCAGTTCATATTTTTCTTTGAGCACATGACCGGCATGGCCGAGCAGCAGCTCAAATATCTGACCTATGTTCATGCGGGAAGGTACGCCCAGAGGGTTAAGCACCACGTCCACGGGGGTACCATCAGGCAGATAAGGCATATCTTCCTCTGGCATTATCCTGGCCACAACACCTTTGTTACCATGGCGGCCGGCAATCTTGTCGCCAACCGAGATCTTCCTCATCTGGGCCAGATAGACCCTGACCAGCTCATGTACGCCGGGCGGTAATTCATCACCATTCTCGCGCGAGAAAGCACGCACGTCGATAACTATGCCGCCCTCTCCCGGAGGCACGCGCAAAGATGTATCCCTCATGTCGCGAGCTTTGTCTCCGAAGATGGCACGCAGCAACTTTTCTTCCGCCGGCAGTTCTGTCTCGCCCTTGGGCGTTACTTTTCCAACCAGGATATCGCCGGGACCGACTTCCGCGCCCGGAGTGATAATGCCGCGATCATCCAGATTGGCTAGGGCATCCTCACCCACGTTGGGGATTTCCCGGGTGATCTCTTCCATGCCCAGTTTTGTCGCACGGACCTCGACTTCCAGCCTTTCGATATGGATGGAAGTCAGCATGTCCTTTTTCACCAGGCGCTCCGACAAGAGGATCGCATCCTCATAGTTATAACCTTCCCAGGGCATCATGGCGACCAAAAGATTGCGGCCCAGGGCCAGTTCGCCGTTCTGGGTCGCTGACCCGTCGGCCAACACATCACCGGACTTAATATGATCACCGACAGAAACGACCGGCCGCTGATGGACCAGCGTGTCCTGGTTGCTGCGACCGAAAGTGACCAGACGGTAAAGGTCCTTCTTTTTATTGCTGCGCTGGATCACGATCTCCTCAGCTGTTACCTTGATCACTTTGCCCGGGTTCTCAGCAGTGACCAGAGTGCGCGAGTCGGCTGCCACTTTATGTTCAAACCCCGTGCCGACAAGCGGTGATTCCGGCCGCAGCAAGGGGACAGATTGACGCTGCATGTTCGCTCCCATGAGCGCGCGGTTGGCGTCGTCATGCTCAAGGAAGGGGATCATTGCGGTGGTTATACCGACGATCTGCTCCGGCGCTACGCCGACATATTCCACTTCCTTGGGTTCAGCGAACACAAAGCTGCGCTTAAAGCGCACAGGCACCTGTTCTTCAACGATCTTGCCTTTGCTGTCGATCCTGACATCGCTGGAAGCGATATTGTGCAGGTCCTCAATATCCGCGGTCAGGTATTCGATTTTATTCGTGACATGGCCCTTTTCAACTTTGCGATATGGTGTTTCTATAAAACCGAACTTGTTGACCTTGCCATGCGTGGCCAGCGAACCGATCAGGCCGGCATTGGGCCCTTCAGGTGTTTCGATCGGGCAGATGCGGCCGTAGTGCGAAGGATGGATATCCCGCACTTCAAAACCGGCCCTTTCCCTGGTCAGACCGCCGGGCCCAAGAGCTGACAAGCGACGCTTGTGGGTCAGTTCGGCCAATGGATTTGTCTGGTCGAGGAACTGGGATAGCTGTGATGAGCCGAAGAATTCCTTGATTACTGCCTGCAGCGGCCGGATATTAATCAATTGACCAGGAGCAACCGCTTCATCTCCCTTGACCATCATCTGTTCCTTGATCAAGCGTTCAACACGGGCCAGGCCCACCCTTAACTGGCGCTGGAGCAGTTCACCGATAGCACGCACCCGGCGGTTGCCCAGGTGATCGATATCATCAGCAATGCCTTCTCCGCTGTTGATTAGGATAAGGTAGCGGACCATAGCCAGGATATCGAGCTTGGTCAAGACATGTTTGTCCTCAGCCACTTTGATCTCAAGTTTACGGTTAAGCTTATAGCGCCCCACCCGTCCAAGGTCATAGCGGCGGGAGTTAAAGAACAGATTGTTCAGATAGACCTGCGCGCCCTCCTGGGTCACAGGATCGCCCGGCCTGAGCTTTTTATAGACCTCGATCAGTGCCTCTTCCTTCGGCAGGATCGGACACTCCTTGAGAGAGCGCCGTCGGAATTCTCCTTCTGACAGAGCGTCAAGGACCTCCTTTTCGGAACAACCTATGGCTGAAAGGAACATGGTCACCGGGATCTTACGAGTCCTGTTGATCCTGACAGAGATTGAACCGGACGAGTCTGTTTCGATCTCAAGCCACGCACCCCGGTCCGGTATGACCGTGGCATAGTAGGTCGACTTACCCGCTTTATCAACGCGCTTCGACTCCCTGTAATAAACCCCCGGAGACCTGACCAGCTGGGAAACAATGACCCGTTCAGCGCCGTTGATAATAAATGTCCCTCGCTCGGTCATCATCGGCAGGTCGCCGATAAAGACCTGCTGGGACTTGATCTCCTTGCTCTGCTTGTTGACTAAGCGAGCTTCGACCTTCAACGGCACGGCATAGGTGGTTTCCCTGATCAGGCAGTCCTGCGGCGAGTATTTGGGCTTGCCCAGAACGAACTTGCCAGAAAATGACAGCTCCAATTTGCCCTCATAGCCTTTGATCGGCGAGATGGCGATCAAATCCTCCGGCAAACCTTCTTCCAGGAACCAGCGGAATGAATCCTTCTGGAGCTCCAACAAGTCCGGGGCCTCGCAACGCTTTCTCTGCTTTGGTTCATCTAATAATTTAACTCGTTTTATCATTATTTAATCTCGACCTTCGCTCCTTCAGCTTCGAGCTTTTTCTTGATCTCATCGGCCTCTTCTTTCTTGATTCCCTGCTTGATCGGCTTGGGAGCTGAATCGACCAATTCCTTGGCTTCCTTCAAGCCCAGACCAGTGACTTCCCGCAGGACCTTAAGGACCTGGATCTTCTTAGCGCCCGCGTCAGCCAGGACCACATCAAATTCATCCTTGGCTTCAGCAGCTTCACCACCGGCAGCCCCGGCAGCGCCGACCACGACCGGAGCGGCCGCGGACACGCCGAACTTTTCTTCCATTTTCTTGACCAGTTCCGACAGTTCCAGAACCGTCATTTGTTCGACTGAAGTCAGTATTTCCTCAACTTTCGCCATTTATTTCACCCCCCTTTTTTCTCTTTAACAGCGTTCAAGGCATAGACCAGTTTGCGGATATTGCCCTGCAACACATTGACCAGAGCGTAGATCGGCGCCTGGAAACCGCCGACGACCTTGGCCAGCAGCACATCTCTGGGCGGCAGCTTCGACATAGCGGTTATACTCTTGCTGTCGATCGGCCGCTTTTCGATCAATCCGGCCTTGATCTGGCCTTTTTCTGTTTCATCAACAAACTCAACTAACGCTTTAAGCGGAGCGACTGGGTCTTCATAACCGAACAGCACTGCGGTAGGGCCTTCAAGATGGACATTGATGTCCTTGAAACCGGCCGATTCCATAGCCCGGCGCAGCAGCGTGTTCTTAATTATTTTAAGTTCGGATTTTTCAGCGAACAGTTTCCGGCGCAGGGCGGTCAGCTGAGCCACTGTGATCCCGCGATAATCGGTAACAACGATCACACTTGCCGTATCGATCTTCTCTTTCAGCCGGTCAACGATCTGCTTCTTCTTTTCGATCACGCTCGCATTAGCCATTTTATACCGCCTTTTCCACTTTCTCGGCCACGAACTTGGGGTCGATTTTAACACCCGGCCCCATTGTGCTGGACAGGGTTACCGATTTCATGAAATAGCCTTTGGTCCCGCTGGGCTTGGTGTGGTTGATCGCCGCAATGGAGGCCAGGAAGTTCTTTTCCAGGTCAGCGGCCTCAAAGGAGACTTTGCCGAGGATCATGTGTAAAGCCGAGGTCTTGTCCATTTTGAACTCGGTCTTGCCGCCCTTGAATTCCTTGACCGCTTTGCCGATCTCCATGGTTACCGTGCCGGTCTTGGGATTCGGCATCATGCCCTTTGGCCCCAAAACCTTGCCCAGCTTGCCCACAACAGCCATCATGTCGGGAGAAACGATCAGGACGTCAAAATCAAGAAAACCTTTCTGGATCTTCTCGACCAGATCATCTGAACCGATAATATCGGCGCCGGCTGTTTCAGCCTCAGCGACCTTGGCCCCTTTGGTAATGACCGCGACCTTTTTCGTCTTGCCGGATCCCGCCGGCAGCACGACCGTGCCGCGCACCGAATGTTTCTTGGGATCGGCATTGAGCTTCATCGCCAGGTCAATAGATTCATCGAATTTAGCAAAAGCCGCCTGCTTGATAAGTTTGATCGCTTCGCTTAATGAATAGAATTTACCTGCTTCGACCATTTTTTTCTTTTCGCTGTACTTCTTGCCTCTTACCATAAATAATTACTCCACTGTTATGCCCATGTTGCGGGCTGTGCCTTCAATGATCTTTATCGCCGCTTCGACATCATTGGCGTTAAGATCGGGCATTTTCATTTCCGCGATCTCGCGGATCTTGTCCCGTTTGACTTTGCCGACCTTGACCTTATTCGGCTCCCCTGACCCTTTCGGTACGCCGGCCGCTTTGCGCAGCAGGTCGGCCGCCGGCGGTGTCTTGAGCACAAAGGAAAATGACCTGTCTTTGTAGATCTCTATCTCGACCGGGATGATCAGGTCACCTTTATCCTTGGTCGCAGCGTTATACTGCTTGCAGAAATCCATGATGTTCAGGCCGTGCTGACCTAGGGCCGGGCCGATCGGCGGCGCCGGATTGGCCTTGCCGGCTGGGATCTGCAGTTTTACTTTAGTGATAACTTCTTTTTTCTTCTTTTTTGCCATTTTATTCTTCCTGTTTAAACGATCTTTTGGGCGTGCTCAAAATTAACTTCGACAGGCGTATCCCGGCCGAAAATATTGATCAAGATCTTTAATTTGCCTTTTTCCGCGTTGACCTCATCAACGGTCCCGGTATAACCACGGAACGGCCCGGAAATGACCCTGACCCCTTCGCCTTTTTCAAAATGAACCTCAAGCAGCTTCTCTTCCTTGCCAAGCTGCTTAAGCACCCGCTGCATCTCGCGGCCGGAAACAGGCGTGGGCTGGACCTTGTTGCCGATAAAACGGGCCACTCCCGGTGTTTCCCGCATCAGATACCAGGATTCGTCATCCAGTACCATTTCCAAAAAAACATAACCAGGGAACATCTTTTTAACCTTCTCAAGCCGCTTGCCGCCCTTGATCTCGACCGTTTCCTCGGTCGGCACCAGCACCTGGAAGATCTTATCCTGCAGGCCTTTTGACTTGATCGTCAGGTCGATCGCCTGTTTGACCTTATCCTCATGCCCGGTCAGGGTCTGGATCACGTACCATTTTTTCTCGCCAATGTTCTCAGGCTCTTTGGCTTCTTCAGCCGGCACTTCTTCAACTTCCGGCGCGGTTTCTTCTTTTACCTCAGTAATAGGCTCTGCGGCAGGCGCTTCAGTCTCTTCAGCTTGCGGCTCGGCAGTGGCCGGCGCTTCCTGTTCGGCCGGCTGCTTTTCTTCAGCCTGTCTCTCTTCCTCAGCCTTCGCCGGCTCGGATACAGCTTCTGCGGCCGGTTCTTGCGCCGGTTGTTCAGCGGTTTGAGCTTCCGGCTCGACCGGTAGTTCAGCCTGCTTTGCCTCTTCCGGGCCTTGATCTAAATTAAGCTCTTTTTCCTCTGTCATTGTTTATTTCAACAGTAAGCCGAATATCCGGGAAAAGGCAAAATCGACCACTGTGACGTATAATCCGGTGATGGTCACCAGCACGAGGATGATAACCGTTGCCACCATAACATACCGCCGATCCGGCCAAACTACCTTTTTGGTCTCAGCCCTGGTCTCCTTCAAATATCTAACTATCTGCCCCAGCTTATTCATTATTATATAAGGCCAACATTTTCCCGGTCACCCGGAAAAACCGGGAGTGGGAGGACTCGAACCCCCAGTCCTGGTTTTGGAGACCAGTGGTTTAGCCATTAACCGACACTCCCGCGACTTCCCTATTTCTCTTCTTTGTGCTTGGTGTACTTGCGGCACCAATTACAGAACTTGGAAAGTTCGAGGCGCTCCTTAACCGTCGCTTTGTTCTTGTTCGTCGTATAATTCTTGCGCTTGCATTCGGTACAAACTAAAGTAATTACTTCTCTCATAAAATCTTCCTAAAGCACAAACTACTCCCTCCACCAAAATCCTTTGGAAAATTTTGGAGAAAAGAGCTATTTTTCTGCCCGGCCGAAAGGAACACCGAACACTGCCTTGCGTTAAGGCAACAAAAAGTAATTTTACATTAATTTCTGAGTGTTTGTCAAGCGCAATTTTAAATAAATTCCCTGATTCAGCGGCCCAGGCGTCTCAGGGCCTTTTTACCGATATCCTTGCGGAAGTGCTGGCCCTTGAAACGGATGAACTCCACTGCCCTGTAAGCGTTCTCTATGGCGAACTTAATGCCATCACCGAGGGCCGTAACGCCAAGCACTCTGCCGCCGGCAGTAGCCACCTGGCCGGAAGCGGATAGCTTGGTCCCGGCATGAAAAACAAAGACCCCGGGCTGCTGATCGAGCTTGTCCAGACCGGTTATTTCCATTCCCTTGTCGTACTTGCCCGGGTAGCCGCCGGCCGCCACGACCACGCAGACCGCGGCGCGCTCATCCCATTCGACCATGCGGTGGTCAAGTTTTCCCGCTACGACAGCTTCAAGCACCGGTACGATATCGCTCTTCATGCGCATCATGATCGGCTGTGTTTCCGGATCACCGAAGCGGCAGTTGAATTCCAGCACTTTGGGCCCATCCTTGGTCACCATGATACCGGCATAGATCACGCCTTTATAGGTCAGGCCGGCCTGGGCCATGCCGTTAACGAACGGCCTGAGCACATTAACATCAATCTCATCCATCAGACGATCGGTCACGATCGGCGCCGGCGAATAAGCCCCCATGCCGCCGGTGTTCGGTCCTTCGTCATTATCATACGCGCGTTTATGGTCCTGAGAAGAAGCCAGCGGCACGACCGATTTGCCATCGGTTAAAGCGATGATGGACGCTTCCTCCCCTTTAAGGCACTCTTCAATAACAACCCGGTCGCCGGCCTGGCCGAATTCCTGTTTTCTCATGATCAACTCGATAGCCGCCAGGGCTTCGGCCTCGGTCTGACAGACGATCACCCCTTTGCCCGCGGCCAGCCCGTCAGCTTTGACCACGATGGGCGCGCCAATCTCTTTAATATACTCGCTGGCAGAGGCTAGATCATCGAAGATACCTGCCTTGGCCGTCGGGATATCGTTCTTGATCATGAACTGCTTGGACCAAACCTTGCTGCCTTCGATCATGGCCGCCGCCTTGCTCGGACCAAAAGCCTTGAGCCCAACAGCCTCAAAAACATCGACCAGTCCCGCGACCAGAGGCACTTCCGGCCCAACCACGGTCAGATCGATCCCGTTGTCCTGCGCGAACTTTTTCAGGCTATTGACATCATCCGCTTTAATTGGGATATTTTCAGCCAGTTGAGCCGTACCGGCGTTGCCCGGTGCGCAAAATATCTTCTTGGCTTTCGGGCTCTGGGCTATCTTCCAGACCAGGGCATGCTCTCTGCCTCCTGAACCAACCACCAGGATCTTCATACTGTTACCTCCTTTGGCAGTGTCGAGCTCTGTTCGGCCGGCCGGATATCGGCCAGCTTGAGCTGGGCTGTCTCAAACCCGTCCCATTCATTGGCTTCAAGCATATAGGCCACATCATACTTTGTGGCAAACTTCAGTGTCGGCTCAAGATAGCCAAGGCCGAAGCCGATCGTATCCAGGTCCGCGCCGCCATTATTGAGCTTCAATTTCAGGTGGCGGCCGTCCTTGCCCACACACCTCATGCCACCCAGTTCAAGCTCCTGGCTCATGAAGACCGGCTGAGGATTGCCTTCGCCATGCGGGGCCAGCATTTCCAGTTCCTTGATCAGGTTCAGGGTGATCGCCGCCGGATCAAGGACCGCGTCCAAACGCAGTTTGGGCTTTAAGGCTTCCTCAGGGATACGGGAGCCAGCCAGTCTATTCAAACGCTGTTCAAGCTCAGCTACTTTGCCGGGCTCGATTTCAAAACCAGCGGCACCGGCATGCCCGCCAAAATCAATAAACAGGTCGCGGCATTCATTCAGTAAAGCGAAGATATCGAGACCTTCAACAGATCTGGCAGAGCCGCGGCCGACCCCGTCATTAATCCCGACCAGGACAGCCGGCCGGCAGAAACGATCAACGATCTGGGAAGCGACAATGCCGATCACGCCGGGATGCCAGTCACAGCCGGACAGGAAACATAATCTCTGCTGGTCTGCGCAGGTCTCCAGCCTTTGCAGAACCTCATCCTTGATATCACCGCCAATATCGCGGCGGCGCAGGTTAATGTCATTAAGCTCCCGGGCCAGCTGACCGGCCTTACTCTCATCATCGGTCAACAGCAGTTCCAGAGAGGTCGAAGCATGCTCCAGCCGGCCCGCGGCATTGATCCTCGGGGCCAGTGCAAAATAAACATGGTTAACATTGACCCCGCCTTTGAGCGCTGAGACCTCGATCAGCCGCTTCAGTCCCGGCCGGGGCCGGGAATTTATCAGTTTAAGCCCATTGACCGCCAGGACGCGGTTCTCAGCAGTCAGCGGCACGACATCAGAGATCGTACCGAGTGCTGCCAGGTCAAGCAAAGAGGCCAGGAACTGTTTATCGCGGCTGCCGGACAAACGCAACAAGGCCCAGGCGAATTTAAAAGCCACGCCGGCCCCAGAAAGGTCGCATGAAGGATGCTCTTTAGCCAGCCGCTTGGGGTTGACCATTGAATGGGCCGGCGGCAAACAGTCCGGGATATTATGATGATCTGTCACGATAACGTCGATCCCCAGTGATCTGGCCAGCGCTATTTCCTTCAGGCTGGAAACGCCGCAGTCGACCGTGATTATCAGATCGGTGCCCCGCTCAGCGATACGGCGCACAGAATCAAGGGAAAGGCTGTAGCCTTCTTCGTAACGGTGGGGGATATAATGATCAGCTTTTATGCCCAGGCTGGCAAGCGCATGGATGAGAATGGCTGTACCGGTCACGCCGTCAACATCATAATCGCCGAAGACCAGCACTTTTTCCTGTTTTTCTCTTGCCTCAAGCACCCGCTTGACCGCTTGAGCGGCATCAGGGATCTCCAAAGGGTCGCGCAAATGGTTCAGAGAGGGCTTGAGGAACATGGCGGCGTGAGCAGTATCCTTGATGCCGCGATTGATCAGCACTTGAGCGGTCAACGGGAAGAGGTTCAGCTCTTGGGCAAGAGCCTGCGCCAGAGAGGCATCAGCTTTGAATAGTTGCCATGATCTTTGCATTGATCGGGCAGACAAACCCGGGGCCTAAGCTTTCTTGATCAGCATGAGCTTCTGTCCGTACTCGACCGGCTGGCCATTCTCGACCAGGATCTTGGCGACCTTGCCGCGGACCTCTGCTTCGATCTCATTGAACAATTTCATGGCTTCAATGATGCAGACCGCCTTGCCAGGTTCGACCTCAGCGCCGAGCTCAACGAACGGCGGCGCTTCAGGCGAAGGCGCGCGGTAAAAAGTCCCGACCATTGGTGAAGTTATAGCCGTCAGGCCGTCATCTTCTGTTTCCTTGGCCAGAGGCACTGTTGGCGCCGCCTGGGCCGGCTGGGGCGCTGCCGCGACCGGGGCTGGGCTGGCCACAATACCGCCGGCCTCGCGCCGGACCTCATATTTTACCCCACCTTCTTCTATGGCAAGGCCGGAGATCTCTTCTTCTTTAACAACCTGGATAAGTTTTTTAACGATCTGCCAATCGACCATGTCAGCTCACACCCTCCCGAGGTATTTATTTTCCTGCGTGTTGATCTTGAGCACGTCCCCTACATTAACAAAGAAAGGCACCTGGACCACAGCCCCTGTTTCCAGCGTGGCCGGTTTACCGCCCGAGACCGTATCCCCTTTAAAACCAGGGGACGTTTCCGTCACTTTTAACTCGACCGTTGTGGGCATGTTGACATCAAGGGCCTCCTGGCCGTAGAAAGAAATATTGACCACAAAGCCTTCTTTAAGGTATTTAACGTCCTCGCCGAGCTTGGCCTTGGGCAAAGCGACCTGCTCATAGGTGGTTTGGTCCATAAAATGATACATATCCCCGTCAGAATAGAGGTATTGCATCTGTTTGTATTCAATGTGCGCGGTATCGATCCTGTCCCCGGTGTTGAAAGACTTGTCAATAATGGCTCCTGTACGCAGGTTCTTGAACTTGATCTTGATCCTGGTCTGCTGGGCCGCCCGTTTCAGGTTATATTCCAGACAGCGGAACAGCTCGCCGCCGATCTCAACCGTTACGCCAGGCTTCACATTATTGATAGGGATAGCCATAACCTGACTAGTATACCAAGCTTGAAATATCTTGGCAAGTTCAAGCAGGAAACCTGCGTATAAACCTGCCTGCCGGCAGGCACGGCTTCTCGGTTTCCTGCCCGCGAAAACATTAGGAGCCGCAACGTTCAGTCGCAGGCTCCTAAGCTTGAAATCTTTTTTCAAGTTAGGTAGAATGAAGCCCAATGCAGGTCTTTCTGGTCATTATTGCCGCATATTTCCTTGGTTCTATCCCCTTTGGCTATCTGATCGCCAGGGTCTGGAACATCGATATCCGCCGTCACGGCTCGGGCAATGTCGGTGCGACCAATGTCCTGCGCACGCTCGGCCCCGTGCCGGGCCTGATCGTTTTTTGTCTCGATCTGCTCAAAGGCGCTCTGCCGGTCTGGGCGGTCCTCTATTTCACCAGTGAGCCTTGGCTGATCCTGTTGGCCGGTATTATGGCCGTGATCGGTCATACATATTCCATCTTTTTGAAATTCAAGGGCGGTCGCGGCGCCGCCACCGGCCTGGGAGTGCTCCTTGGCGTAGCTCCGGACATTTTCCTGTGTGCCTTGATCGTCGTTATCCTGATCATCGCGCTGACACGTTACGTTTCGCTGGCTTCGATCCTTACCCCGCCTCTGGTCTCGATCGCTTTTCTGGCGCTGAAAAGGCCTCTGCCCTATGCCATTGTCGCCTGGCTGATCACGGTTATCATTATTATAAAACACACCCCGAACATCAAACGGCTTCTGAACGGCACCGAACGTAAAATAGGAGCAAAAGAATGAGCCCAGCCAAGATAATGGTGATCGGCGCCGGCGCCTGGGGGACTACCCTGGCTATTCTGCTGGCGGAAAAAGGCCATGAAGTCACTCTTTGGGTCTTTGAGCCTGACCTGGCCGAACAGATGAAGGAACTGCGCGAGAACAAGATTTTCCTGCCGGGCTACCAACTGCCAGCATCGCTGGACATTATTACCGAACCAAGCAACGCCGCCGAGCTGTTCCTCTTCGCTGTCCCAACCCAGTTCCTGAGAAGCACGGCCGGGACCTGGCGAAAGGCGGCCAAAAAAGCTCAGGCGGTCATCTGCGCCAGCAAAGGCATTGAACAGAATACCTTGGCCCTGCCCTTGACGATCCTGGAAGAGGAGCTGAAGACCAATAAGCTGGCTGCGCTCTCCGGGCCGAACTTGTCCGCCGAAATAGCGCAGGGCAAACCAGCTGCCTGCGTCATCGCCTCAAGCGACCTTTCCCTGGCCAGGGCCTGCCAGGAGGTCTTCACTCTCGAACGCTTTCGGGTCTATGTTAATACCGACCCGATCGGTGTTCAGCTGGGCGGGGCTTTAAAGAACATCATTGCCATTGCCGCAGGCATTGCCGACGGCCTGGAGTTAGGCAACAACGCCAAAGCCGCCCTGATGATCCGCGGCTTCGCCGAGATCGCCAGGCTGGGCACAGCCATGGGAGCCGATCTAACGACCTTTGCCGGGCTCTCCGGCATGGGCGATCTGATAACCACCTGTTCCAGCCCCCTTTCACGCAACCATTGCGTGGGTGAACAGCTGGCCCGGGGCAAAGACCTGAAGACTATCCTGGACGGCATGAAGCATGTGGCTGAAGGATTAACAACGACCAAGGCCGCATTGAAGCTGGCGGAAAAACTGAAGGTCGAACTGCCTTTAACGCTCGAGGTCCATCAAGTGCTCTACGAAGGGAAAAGCCCTTTTGACTCCCTTAATAACCTGATGACCCGGACCCCGACCAGCGAATAAAGTTTTTTTAAACGGTCAGTGGATCAGCCGCGCCTTTGATTCAACCGACTTTTCCTCTATCTCATTGATCCCCTGATGAGACAAGGTCTCCAGGTTCTGCGGGGTCAGGATGTGCGGCGTGACAAAGACAAGCAATTCATGCTTATCAGTGCTGGTAACTGTGCGCCGGAAAAGCGCACCGATCACCGGGATATCCATAAGGATCGGTATGCCATAATTTGATTCTGTTTCTTTGTTCTTGGTCAAGCCGCCAATGACAAAGGTCTGGCCGTCCCGGACCATGACCTCATTTCTGGTCTCAGTCGTGTTCTCCTGCGGCAGGTCGCCGACGATCGTGCCGTCGCTGATCTTGGGCGCGACCGCCATGCGGATAAAACCGCTTTTAGTCACGTGAGGCGTCAAGACCAGCGATGTGCCGACCGAAAGGAAGTTGATCTCCTGGGTCGTGGTCGTCTCGGAAATAACGGTCGTCTTGTAGCCGAGCTTGGAACCGATCAGCAAAGTGGCTTCTTTATTGCTGATGGTGGTGATGCGCGGCGTGGCAATAGTATTGATCACCGCGCTGTTGCGCAGTGCCGAAAGATAGGCCTCGATATCCCCGGAAATAACATGGGCAAACAGACCTTGCGATTCGTCAACGGTCGTTGTCGCGGACATGTTCATGCGGTCAGCGAAATTGTATGTCTGGACCGTGTCTTCCGCGTCCCGCGGATTCGTGTATTTGACATCGGTCCCGATAGTGCCGCCATCCTGATGCCGCAATTCGATCATCCGCACTTCGATCATGACCTGTGTCGGCGCGACATCCAGCTCCTTGATCAACCGCTCCAGCCTGGGCAGATAATCAGAAGAGGTCTGAACGACCAGAACGTTATAACTGTCATCGACCGAGACCTTACTGCCTCCGGGCAGGATATCCTTGACCGTGGTCGATATGTCAGACGGCTTGGCATTCTCCAGATAATAAGTGCGCAGGATCTTCTTGGTCGAAACAAATATTGTACCGGCTTCCTCGAACCAATCCAGGCCTTTTGTCCTAAGCACGGCCTCAAGCCCCTGCTTAGGTTCTATTCCGGTAAAGGTGACCGTGACCTTGCCTTCGACATCATCTGAGGTCACAATATTTGTATTGGTCGCCTTGGCAAATATCTGCAGGACCGTTTTGATATCAGCATCCTTTAGGTTTAGATAGACTTTGCCCTTCTGTATGACCAGGTTCTTGCTGCTGGCCTGGCCCCAGGCCTGGTCGGCGATTAGAACCAAACTTAAGCTCAGCACCAGCAGGCCGGCAGTTAACTTTTTACTAATTATCATCATTGTTCCTCCAATTTTAATATTTTTGTCTGGCCTCCCTTGACCAGAGTGACTTGCGTTTTTGTGATACGACTGACACGCCAGCCCAGGACCACGCCGCCTTCGATCAGCGCCTGGCCGGAGATAAAAGCAACCCGCATGCCCGAGTCAACCCAAATGCCTTCCAGTTCCGGCTCAACAGGGGCACGTTTTGGTTCCTTTTCCTCGGGTTTGGCTGTAACCTCGCCGCGGCGCCGGACATTGATCCTTAAAGCGAAAGGATCGACCAGTTTTGGTTCAGCTACGATTTCATTTGTTCCTGCTTTCTGCGGCTCTTTTCCGTCAGGCTGGACAGCTGCTTTCGGCTGGTCAGCAGGTTTAACCTCCGCCTCAGATGTTTCCTGGCCGATCGGCTTTGCCGGTTCGATCCCGGCCGGCGGCGGGGGCTGTTTTGTTTTTTGTGTTGAACCCTGCGGGAAATAAGCTGAAACATAAGGCCAATAAACATAGCCCGAATAACCCAGCGCCGCTATCAATAATATTACCAGTATCAATTGCTGTTTTTTCATATTACAAATGCGCCGTTAATGAAACTTTTATATCAAGATCACCGCTTTGGCTGCCGCGGCTCGTGACATTAAGCGAATCGATCAGCATTAATATATCCAATCCATGCAGTATCTCCAGGAACGAATAGAGTTGTTGATATGTCCCGGTACACAGAAGTTCAAAGCGCAGGGTATTGCCTTTGCCAATGATAGGCTTAATGGACAACAATTTCAACTTGGAACTGCTGGTCGTCTGCGCCAGCGCACGCAGCACCTTTAGCGCCTCCTCTTCGACCTCGACAGCTTCCCTTTTCGGTTGGCGCTGCTCGACCGTACCCAATCTTTTCTCCACCTGCTCCAGGATCTTGATCTTTTGTTCGGCGACCTTAAGTTCCAAACGCAATTTCTTGGCTTCGGTCTTGAGTTTATCCGTTTCTTCGAGTTTCGGGACAAGCAGGAACTGATAGAACACATAGAACATGGCCGCGCCCAGCGCGATCATCGCCAGCGTTTTTTCCCTCTTCGATAGTTTGATCGCCATGTAATTCTCCTAGATCTTTATCTCAGCCACTATCTCAAAATTGAAAGCATCATCGATATAATCATAATTCTTTATCGCCTGGATCAACCGGATCTCCTGGAAATAATCAGAGGTCGATAAGGCGATGACGAATTGCGACAGGATATTCTCGGCTGTGTCGTATTTGCCGATCGCCGTACCCCAGAGATGGAGCTCGCTGGGCGTAAGATTCAGAACGTTCACAAATACGCTCTGAGGGATCAGACGGCTGAGTTCGCGGAAGATGGCCGGCATCTTTGTGCGTTTTTCGGCGTATGACTCAACCACGGCCTTGCGCCGTTCTTTTTCCTGGGTCGCTTTTTCAATGATATCCAGCGTCGCTATCCGCGGTTTATACCGGCTCATCTTATTGTTGACCGTACTGATCTCACTGGTCAAGAGCGCTGCCTGCAGCCAGAAAACGCCGTAAACCAGGAGCAAGAGCGCGGTAAAGACCGGCACGATGTACTGAGGCTTGACAAATTTCTTGGTGAAGGTCTTCCAGCGGTACTTGCGCTCTTCCGGCAGCAGGTTGATCTTGGTCGCGCCGACCATGGCCGCGCCAATTGCCGCGGTCAGGCGCGGCAGGGCCCTGTCAAACGTCGGCCGGTCCTCGATCTTCTCATCGATCCGGCCGCCCTCCATGGCATTAGGCGTTTCAACCGGCACCCCCAGGCCCTGGGCCAGAAAATCGACCAGGTTGATGGTCAACGAGCTGCCGCCGGTGATCAGTATCTTATCAATGGCCGCCTCGCCCGTCTGGCCCTTGTAATACTCAAAGGTGCGCATGATCTCATCTTGCACCCGCTCCAGGGCCGGTCTGACCATGGCCTGCAGCTGGGAAACAGGTATCTCGGAGAATTTAGGGTATTTTTCCAGGTCAAGCGGTATGCCGTGCTCGACCTTGATCTTTTCCGCTTCTTCAGGACTGATCTCGACCCGTCCATCAGCTGAGACCAAGACCCCCGACATGGCCAGGGTGATATTTTCCCCGCCGATGGACAGTTCCCTGTTGAACTCAATGTTCTCATCTTTGAGAATGGTGATATTTGTCGTCCGCTTCCCCATATACATCAGGGAAACTATCTTATCGTGGTGTTTATGCAGTTCATGCTCAAAGACAGTGTGCAGACAGTCCGGCAGAATATTAAGCGCGCTCAGGTTAAGGCCGGCCTTGCGAATGATGTAATCTATCTCTTTGAACAGCTTAACATTGATACATGCCGCTATGTATTCTTTTTTTTCGCTGAACGCAGTGGCCGAACGGGGCAAAGGATAGAAATCGATAATGGCTTCCTCGACCGGAAAGGGGACTTCTTCAGCGAACTTCCATTTGATGACCTCAGCCAGCTCGGCGCGGGAAACCTCGGCCAGAGTGAACAGCCGGACAAAAACATCATTGCCGCCGACAACAACGGCCGCATCCTTGGCTTTCATCTTGCGGGTCTGAATCAGCTTGCGCAGGGCCTCAGCCTGGGCGTCTTCCTTCTGGGGGTGCTTATCAACCAGGTTGTAGGGGATCTCGGTCAAACCCCAAGCCTTGAGGATGGGAGATCCTGTCTTGGCAGGTTCGATCTCAACCACCTTGACAGAGTTGACTCGCAGGTCAATCCCTAAAAATGGCTTGTTGGTAGGCATTTTCCTTTATTATTATATACGGGAAACTGTTTGTCAAACGCTTAATAAACCTCGTCCCAGCCAGTCATGTCGATGGTCTCTTCACCTTCGGTCCCGCCGACGCCTTCTAACGCGTCAACATCCACAAGATAAGGATTAAGTACCAGGGTCGAATTGTTATCGACCATGATATCCCCGCCTACTATCATGTTGCCTTCAAAATAGAAATTGTTGCCGGTCTGGGTGAAATTACCTTCACAGAAAATGAAGCCGTAGAACTCGATGTTATTGCCGAAATTGATGTCGCCAGGCGTAAGGAAGGAAGTTCCCTCCCCAACCTCGACCTCGCCTACTTCAGCATTATTGCCGACGTCGAAACCGATCGAAGAATACCAAACCTGGCTCATCCCCAGGACGGCGTTGTTCTCTATCGTGATCATGCCGCCAGCCGTGACATGTATCCCATCCCCAACATCAGCATTATTCCGTACTAAGACCCAGCCGGTAACAACAACTGTAGCAACCCCGGTCAGGTTGATATCAGCATTATTATCCATTGTTAGATTACCGTTGATATAGATCGTGCCGGAAAGGCTCTTGGTCGTCCAGGTTTGGTTGCCTAAAGGATAGGTCGCGGCAATGGCCAATTGATCGTCATAGTAAGTGGTCTCCAGGGACGGCGGATTGAAGGGTGGTTCGATATACGTTTCGATCGTACCGTCAACTGTTGTGCCTGAACCGGTGGTTATATCCCCTGAGGATGTCGCATCCCCGCTAATATTAACATTGCTGCCTATCTCCAGCGTAGCGCCGGTATATATATCTCCGATGATCGTGGCATTATTGGCTATATAAGATCCATCACCTTCGTTGCCGCCCCAGTAAAGGACATAATCACCGAGGATATCGCCGATCCCGCCGGCTGTCCTTTGAATTGTCGGCCTGAGCGCCCGGCGGTAGGTCGTCCCTTCAACAGTGTAAAGTCCGGTCACGGTAAAGGTCAGCCGGTTCTTGGACTCATCGGTCGTGGTTATTGAAAAAGCCCCGTCCTTAAAGACGCCGGTCTTGCCAAGAGGCGGGGTTGACCAATCATCGTCATCGTCCATTTGTTTAAAATAGTATTCGAGACCGGTGCTGGCGATGTAAAAGGCCCGGAGCGAGTTGTGGTTCTTGGCAGCCACAACAGCGTCAGCCGAGAGAAAGGATGCAACCGTTAAAGTAAAAAGCACCATAATCAATAACACAAATATCGCCGCGATCAGACTGAAGCCTTTTTTATTGCTCATTACTTCAACCTCTTTATTCTTATTCTGGCCGCTGACTCGATCACATACCTGTTCTCTTCTTTGACCGTTATGATGCGGCAGCGCACCAGCCTCATTTGATTGGTGATGGCCGTTGGATTGCCATCTTCATCAAGATAACTGAACGTCAGGCCGCCGGGATTCTGCAGGTCGGATAAAAGGACATTGGAATTTCGCATCAGGTTGGTGCCGCTCTGTAAAAATGTCACCGTATTGTTCCCCACATCTATAAAAGTCACTTCAGCGGAAGCATGCGTCAATATATTAGTGTTCTGATTGATGCGCTTGATCTCGCGGACGATCCGGTTCATGGCCGCGCGCGATGACAGCGCCATGGTCTTTTGGCCGCTGAAGACATCCCAGGCTTCCACTATTTCCCTGATATAGAGGCCGATAAAAGAGGACAAAAACGATACCAGGATTATCGTCACAAGCCCTTCGATCAGGGTAAATCCCTTTTTATGCTCAGTAATTGGCTTTCACCGCCTCAAGCGTGATCGGATTGTTCAGTTTCGGGTGCATGATACTGACCGCGATCTTCTTGTAATCTGTGGTTGAGCCGACCGGCTGGTCAAAAGCTTCAGCTGAAACGTAATCCACCTGGAGTTGATAAGTGTAGGCGTTCAGTTCACCCGAGAATCCCGTCGCCGCTTCACTGCTGATATCAGCGAACGGCCGGGTCATCTCTTCTTCGAGCATGCCCTCGGCCAATGATTGGGCCGTGGTATAGACCTCAAGATTGATCCCTTTGGTGCCGGCGCCGACAAAAATAGAC
Source organism: Candidatus Saganbacteria bacterium (assembly GCA_016932255.1). Taxonomy (GTDB): domain Bacteria; phylum Margulisbacteria; class WOR-1; order O2-12-FULL-45-9; family O2-12-FULL-45-9; genus JAFGDE01. The sequence continues at coordinate 26,801 of JAFGDE010000008.1, read as the reverse complement.
AAACTGGCATAAATGATGATCGCGATAACAAGCAGTGAAACCATCAGTTCGATAAGAGAAAAACCGCGCTTCATCAGTACACCTCATCCCAAGAAGTGACATCGATATTATCCAATGAACCCGCCCCACCGCCTCCAATAATGCCAACAAGGTCTTCAATGGAAAAGAGATCTGGATTTAGCTGCATCGTCGTGTTATTATCCACCACCATACCACCGCCCACTATCATGTTGCCCTCAAAATAGAAGTTATTGCCGGTCTGAACAAAATCACCGCCACAGTAAATGAAGCCGTAATATTCAATGTTGTTACCAAAATCAATATCACCGGGAGTTATGAACACTGTCCCTTCGCCGACCCCGACCTCACCCACCTCGGCATTATTGCCCACCTCTATCTCTGTGCCCGAATACCACAGCCCGCTCTCACCGATATCAACGTTATTAGCGATATCAACTTTGCCGCCGGCAATTATCGTCAGATTATCACCAAAGCTCACGTTCTGTCGCACGGTCACTTTACCCGTCGCCACGATCGTGGCCGAACCGGTAATAGTAATATTTGCATTATTATTGAACGTCACATCCCCGTTCACATAAGTTGTCCCAGTAAAAGCTTGAGAATTATAACTTTCGTTGCCCGCAGGATAAGCCGCTGCAATAGCTATTTGGTTATCGTAAGGTGTAGTATCGAGGGTCGGCGGATTGCTCGGCAGCTCTACGCCGATCTCCAGTGTTCCGGTGATCGTCACGTTCGTGCCAATACCAATATCCGAAGTCGAGTACGCGTCCCCGCTGATGACCACGTTATTCGATATCGTCAGATCGGTATTGAGAAAAATATCGCCGATGATTACGGCATTATTCTTGATCTCGGAGTCCATGCCGCTGCCACCGCCCCAATAGACCAGGTATTCGGACAGGATCGCTGATAACCCGCCGCCGCTGCGCAAGATCATCGGCTCAATGACGCGCCGGTACGTTTCGCCTTCGACCGTGTACAGGCCAGTAACGTAAAAGATTATGTCATTGACCGATTCATTGGTCGTCGTAATAACAAAATGGCCGCCGCCGAAATCCTTGCTTTTTTCCGCCGGCGGGGTTCTCCAGTCGCTATCATCATCAAGTTGTTTGATATAATATTCCATGCCGGCGCTGGCAATATAAAAAGCTTTCTGCGAGAAATAGTTCTTGGAGGCTATCATCGCGTCAGAGGAGATATAGGTGGCCAGGGTCAAAGCCAGCAGGATCATTATCAGCATGATAAAGACCGCGGCGATCAGAGTAAATCCTGATCTCAACTGCCGCATCATTTGATCCTCCGGACCCTAAGCCTGGAGGCTGACTCAAGCACAAAACGGTTATCACCGCTCTGCGAGGTCATGCGGCAGCGGATAAAGGCCATTTCACTGGGATTGGCTGTTTCATTGCCGTCTGAATCATGGTAGGTCAGGCTAAGGCCGCAGGGATCCTGCAGTTCGCCGAACAGGACCTCGGAATCCCGCATAAGATTCGGCCCGCTTTGGTAGAACCTGACCAGGTTGTTCTCAATGTCCAGGAACCTGACTTCTTTGGTCGTATGGGTCAGGATATTAGTGTTCTGGCGGGCCCGCTTCAGTTCTTTGGTCAGCCGGTTCATGGCCGCACGCTGGGACAGGATCAACCGTTTTTGTCCGCCCAAAAAACCCCAGGCCGCCACTCCTTCACGGATATACAACCCGATGACAAAGATCAGCAAGGCGATCAATATCACCGCGATCAGCCCCTCGACCAGAGTAAAGCCCTTTTTCAGCATCAGAGGCTTACCTTTATGCATTCCAGTGAGGCGGGCCGGCCTAACAGGGCATGCTCGATCCGGACATTGATCCTTTTATAATTTGTCGGCCCGGTCACCGCTGTATCAAGCGCTTCAGGCGTGACATAAGCAACGCTGACCGAAGAAGAAAAATCGCCCAGATCGCCGCCCAAGGCACTGGCAGCTTCATCGCTTATGGCAGTGAATTCCTTGGCCATGGTCTCTTCCATTTTATCCTCGGCCAGGGTCTGGGCTACGGTAAAGACCTCAACATTGGATTCGCGGGCCCCGGAATTGATGAAGATCGACAAGGAAGCGTACATGACGATAGCGATCACGACCATTGAAATGACGACCTCGACCAGCGTAAAGCCCCGTTTGACCGGGCCGGTCATTGCTGGACCTCTATTCTGCCGGTGTTCGGCGTAACATGGACCTCCCTTGTAACGCCGCGGTAGGAAAGAGTGATCACAGATATGCCGGCTATCTCAGAACCGTTCCTGTCGGTATAGGGGATACCCAGAGGGTGGAACTCGATCTTACTGCCGCCGCCGCAATTCACCCCGATGATCTTAATGCCGTCGTAGAAATCAGCGATATCCACTATAAAGTCCTTACCCAGGGCCGAAGGGTTCTCAATGATGGTATCGCCGGTATCATCCGTCTCATAGACGGCATAGGTATTGACCGGATCGACCTCAAAACTGACGCCGACCCACTTAGCGGTTGACAGGGCCAGGTTCCTGGCGTACTGCAGATCTGCGGCCACCTTCTGCGCGCCCGCATCGAGCTTGATGCCTTTATATGGGTCAAGGGCGATAAATGCGAATACTCCGAGGATGCCGACAATGGCAAGGACAACGACCAGCTCTACGATGCTAAAACCTTTGCGCCTCATTTGGCCTGATTTTATCACTTGGGCTGGAACTGTGCAAACCGTTTTAAGCCCAGCTTATGCAGAAAATATTTGAGACAGACAGACAGCGTCTGCAGACCGTAAACCGTGCTGCGCCAAAAGTTTATCTCCGAGGCCTCGGGGAAATAACGGCACGGCACCGCGATCTCCCCGGCGCGAAAATTATTAGCCGCCACTTCGGCCAAGACCTCGGTATCAAAGACAAAATCATTGGAGTTCAAATGAAAAGGGATGGTCTCAAGCACCTTGCGGCTGTACGCCCGAAAGCCCGTGTGGTATTCGGAAAGGCGCAGGCGAAGGACCAGGTTCTCGACCCAGGTCAGGAAACGGTTGGAGATCAATTTATAGAAGGGCATCCCCCCAGCCAACACACTGGACCCCGGCCCCAAGACCCTGGACCCCATCATGATGTCCTTTTCCCCGGCTAATATCGGCCCCACCATATCAGGCACCTTGGTCGCATCATACTGCCAGTCCGGATGGACCATGACCACAACATCAGCCCCTTGAGCCAGTGCTTCACGGTAAAGCATTTTCTGGTTGCCACCATAGCCAAGATTATGTTCCGTCTTGATGACCCTGATGCCCAGACGGCCCGCGATCTCGATCGTCCGGTCACTGGAGCAGTCGTCACCGAGGATCACCTGATCGACCAGGTCTTTCGGTATATCATTATAAGTGCGTTCGAGCGTCTTTTCCGCGTTGTAGGCCGGCATGACCACTACGACCTTACTCATTGGCCTTACCTCTTTCGCTTATAAACCCGCCAGCTGCCGATGCCAAAATCAAGTTGGTATCGCTCACGCAGCAGCTGCAGCAATTCCGGGTACGCAAAATTATAATCTGTCCAGATGATATAGTCCGGCGGATCGCTGATAAGTCCGGCCGAGATCTCTCGCTGCAGCTCCCTGCTTTCCAGCCACCTGAGATAGCTGAAATACCTGGTCGGCGCCTTTTTATTCAGATAGAAATAAACCTCCGGGTCCGCCGCCCAGACCAGTACCCGGTCACTGGAGCGCAGCCGCGGGGCCAGTTTGTCCGCCAGCCGTTTGGCGATACTGTAAGAGGGTTTGCCATACTGGGCATTAGCTATCTGTTCAGAGGAATAGCTAAAATAGAACGGCGCCTGGTATGCCAGGGTCGGCAAAAAGAGCCAGAGCAGCAACACGGCCAGGGCCAGGTTATAGGCCAGACCAGCCTCCCGCCAGACTTTTTTGACCGCGTAAGCTGCCAGCAGACAGAGCGCCGGTATCAATTGGAGGTAATAATGTCCAAAGAACAGACCGCTGGCGCTGAGCCCGACCACTGAAGCCAGGGTCCAGGCGGCCAGAACAGCATTCTCTCTGGTCCGTTCTTCCAGTAATATATAGGCCAGGCCGATCAGGGCCAGCAGCCAGAGCACGCCATTTTCCAGTTTGGCAAAAATATAGGTCGTGTAAAGACCGCCGGCCAGCCGCGCCACCGGCCCAAAATCAAGCGAGCTGATGTATCTCCGATTGACGATCAGTACCTGGCAAAGATAATCCGGCCAGGCGCCGCGGACGAGGAAATAGAACGAAAAAACCGCCGGCACTATCAAGGCCCCTGCCAGCAGCGCCAGCGCTGGCCGCCATTTATAATGGATCTTGCCGTCCTGCCGGCTGAAGAAGAACAGGAACATGACCGCCAGATTGACCGCCGCCGTCTGCTTGATCATCATGGCCAGTCCGCCGAACAGGCCGGCAACGATAAGAACCTTTGCTCTGTCTTGTCCATCCTTTAGGCCGAACAGGAAAAAGATCAAGGATAATACCAGCGGCAGGACCATAAAGACCTCGGTATTTGCTGAAGTGCCCTGGACCAGCACTCCGCCGGAAAAAACAGCAAAGAAAAAAGCCGCAACTAAACCGGCGGTCGAGCCAAAGAGCAAGCGGCCCAGCCAGAAAAGCGCCAGCGTGGTCAGCAAGGACCAGACCAGGGCTGGCGCCCGGATCGCTGCAACGGTATTGCCGCCGAAATAGATAAAGGAAGCGTAAAGATAATATATGACCGGCGGTTTATGGTCAAAGGCGTCCCGGTAAGGCAGCTCGCCAGCCAGTATCCGCTGCGCCACATAGCCATAGGCCCCTTCGTCGCGCTCCAGCGGCACTGACAAAAACGGCCAGCGCAGGGCGACCTGCAACAACAGGATCAAGACCAGTATTATCAGTACTATAGCTCTGCGAATTGCCATGCCAGTTTAATAGAGTTGTTCACTCCCCTGTCCTGCGGATAGATCTGCGCGTTGGTCAGGTAGAACAATTTATCGCCTGCCTTGAACTGCGGCAGGCTCCTTGCGTGATCCAGCCTGGGGACCGGTTGAGCGAACTCGGCCCGGAAAACATGATATTTGATAATGTCAGCCGTGTCAAAGCCGGGTTTAACGCGCTTGAGCCCGGAGTTGAAGGTCTCCAACACCTGTTGATCGTCCGCTGACCAGAGCTGATCATCAGTATCAAGATAAGCAGAAACATACAGCAGTTTGCGGCCCTGATACTCCGGCTGGTCAAAACCATTGGTCTGTTCGACCATAACGCAGAAAGGCAAAGAAGCGTCACCAATATTCGTCCAATAAAGGTCAGAGAAGGGCCGCTTAAGCTCCAGCACCAGGCAGATATTGGCCAGGTAGCCGACTTTTTGAAAACCAAAGGCAGCCGGCGTGGTGACGACTGTCCGGTCAAAATCAGCCAGCTTGAGCCGACTGCCGTCGGTATTTAACCTTATCTCTCCGCCCATCCGGGTTATCCGTTCGACCAATGCATTGACCAGCATCTGGTAACTGCAGGACAAATAGGCCAATCTTTCCTTGAAACCGAAGCGGTCACGGCTGCTGGAGCGGTCCTTTAAGCGCGACCAGATGAAAGTCGCCGGCACCTGGTCAGCGTACTTGCCGAACTTGCCGCGCAAGAGCGGCTGCCAGACAAGCTGATAGGTCTTTTCATCAAGTTCCTTGACCAGCCAGTCCCTGGCCGTGATCTTTTCCAGTGACTTCCACTCTATCCTTTTCTTCTGCTTCAGGCTGAACAAGCCGAGCTTGATCCTTTGCAGTAAGGATAAAGGCCGGAAGCGGAGCAGGTCAAAAGGCGTACTGAAAGGATAAAGTCTGCCCTGGGCATAGAAACCAATTTTAGGCTCGGCCCAGACTAACCTGTCCTTTAAACCAAGCTCATCGATCAAAGCAAAAGCCGCTTCGTCCTGGACAAAAAAGTGATGATAGAACCTTTCTAGCCGCGTGCCACCGACCGCCAAGGTTCGGATCAATCCGCCGACCTCAGGCTCTTTTTCGAACAGCGTTACCTGTTCGCCTTTTTTGAGGAGATAGTAGGCCAGGGATAGCCCGGTGATGCCGGCACCGATAATAGCTGTGTGGTTGCTATTGTTGTTCAACATTAAAAAATGTATCTATCTCATCGATCAACTGCTGGTCGTAATATCTCTTTTCAGTGCGCCGTAAGACCAGCCTATCACCTATCTTTTTAATTAACCTATATCTGCCGGAATCGGCCAACTGGCGCAGGTATGCATCATATTCCTCCCGACTAAGAGGCCAGACATCAGCTCTGAACTCAAGGATAACATAATCTGTCCGCGGCAGCCGGCGCACCAGGCATAGTTCTCGCCTGGCGGACAGATACGGGGTCAGCGGTGTTTGGGTCGTTACAGAGGCTTGCTCAGGTATTGTGGCAGCGAAGGCAATGTATGCCTCTGAAGATGATGTGTCAAGCCGCTGAAAACAGCGTTGAACGTTGTTCAAGCCAGGCGAAAAAAAGGAGAAAGTAAAGACCAACAACGCAAAGATCCCCCTGGCTCCGGATGGTCCCAACTTCCTGGCGAACCAGTTCATGATCTTTAATAATCCGGCAGCAGCTGCAGCAAAGACAAAAGGATAGACCGGTGAAAAATACCAGTATTCGGTGCTGGCATAATATGAATAACCGGCCAGGAACATGACCAGGAACTGGCTGAAAGGGACCAACAGCCAGGCCGGCGCCAACAAAGGGAGGCAGAAGACTGGTAAGAGCAGCTGGGCCAGAAAAGAAAATATATGCTGGCGCAGGACCATCCGCAGAGCGATCAACGGGTTGGTCAGCAACGTCCAGATAACCCCTTTCAGGTTCGCGCCGAGATAATAATATGTTTCAAAACCGGCACCGGCCAGGACCCCAGCCCTGTTGAACCAGGGCATCACCAAGCTGATAACGATAATGAAGTAGCTAAGACCGAAGAGCCCCGGCAGTAAACGCCATTTCAACTCCCGGCCGTTGAGCCAGGCCATGATCGAAAAACCGATTAGGATCAGCGGGACCTCCTCCTTGCACATAGCAGCCAGCAGTAAAGCGGTCATCGTTGGCCAGAACTTCTTGTTGAGATAGAAATATATCGCCAGCGCGAGGAAGGGCACGCTCAATAAGACAAAACGGAAGCCGTTCGTGGACAGGTTGACCAGCGGGCTGGAAATAAAGAAGACCCAGGCCCAAACAAGCGCCAGCCAGGGGGAGCTGGTGATCTTATCTGCGATAAGGAAGATCAACGCTCCGGCAGTGCACAGGCCAAAGATGGAAATGGCAAAGAGGGTTGGCGGACAGGGACACAACGCATACAACGGCAGCAAAAGGAGCATTATCGGGCTGAAATGCATGCCCAGCACATGGTTGTAAGGCCTGACAGTGATATCAAAGGTGCCATAATGTATCGGTTTCCAGAAAGCCTGGTTAAAGATCGCCAGGTCCTCCGCCCAGGGCATTCTCATCGCCTGATATTTGTTCAACGTGCAAAAAAAGTAGATCAGAAAGAAAGCTAGGGCCATGACCAGCGTTATAAAAAGACAGAGCTTAAATGCTTGCCGTTGAGTTAAGCGATAATTTAACATATCTATCGTGATCCCCGATTCAGCCTCAACCAGCTGTCCGGCACGATCTGCTCGTTCCCGCCAGGGGGAACAACGGTCAGCTTGAACATAAAATCATTACCTGTATTGATATAGCTGATCTTATATTCGTGTACGCCTTTTCTCAGCCAGAGCGGGCCTTTTATGGTCCGGCCATCGATCGACATTGACTTCTGGCCGCGGCCAACAAGTTTAAAATCATATTTCCCGCTCTCGGGCAGGTCGAGATAACCGGCAAAGGAGACCATAACGCTCTTCTCCGCGGTGACTATCTCGCCAAGAAGCGACCTAAGATCATAGCGGGAATCAGGGAAATAAAGCACTGAGACGATCCCTCTGGCGCGGAAACCGCTTTTATCGTTGATCCGCTGGACAAAGAACTTGGCACCCTGGTCTGCCGGCCGGACCTTTTTAACCTTCTTGATCACCAGCACCGGATCCTTGTGTAAAACCTGATCATAAAAAAGTGAGTGGCGCAGGTAATTCATGACCAGCCTCTCTTCCGAAGAATGCAGGCCTGTTTCCAGCACGATATAATCAACGTGCTCGAAAGCCGGATGAAGGCCCTTGCCTTCCTGGAACCACTGGCCCCAGATAGATTGCTTAAATGGATTGGGGAACATATAAACGTACTGGCGATGACTTAGATGCGGGACCAGTGAATAAGAGGCAGCAACCCCGGCATTTTCCGGCACCAAGGAGACAGCCTGATGCTTGGCCAGATTATCTTGTGCATATAGATAATAAAGATCACGGTTAAATAATTCCCACTGCCGGTTAAGCGGCAGGCGGCTCCAACTGAGATTGCTGACTATAGCGCAACTAAAAATGAGCAGGCCGAGCAGTGTAGGGGCAAGTCTCTCAAGCATCCGCCAGCGTGATAGAACTCTTTGCCAGAAAGCCGCTCCGCCGATCAGGGCAAAGAAGATGACCGCGGTCTGAATATAATTATAGTGGTAAGAAACCGAGCGCAGATACCCGGTCCCGCTTAGAACATTGACACCGACGGAAGGGATGAGCAGGAATAATACCGGCGGGCTGAACAAGGGGAGAAAAGCGACCGGTAGAAGCAGTCCTAGATAATAAAACATACTTTCTGCGCAAAACAGATTGTGCAGATAGAAGTCAACATTGTACAGATTGCTGGTCAGACCTCTGAACCAGTGAGAATAAGTTAGTGGCTGCGGCGCCAGGATGCCGACATCATTAAAGACCGGCATAAAAACACGGGAACAAAGCAGATACCAGGAGGCACTAAGCAAAATAGTGATAACGCCATGCTTGAACTTGCCCTTAAAAAGGATCAGGAACAGGCCCAGGAACAGGCCGGTCAAAGCGACCTCGTCCTTGGCGACCAGTGACAGGACCAGAAAAACATAATAAGGCATGTATCTTTCCTTGAGCAGGTAATAAATGGTCATGATCAGGAAAAGGACCGCGATGACCTCGGAATGGAACTGATCCAGGTTCATGTTCTGCAGGGCCGGATACAACAGATAAGAGAACGAGACCGACATGGCCAGAAAGCCGTTCTTAAACCGTTCGCGCGCGAAAAAGAACAGCGGGATGGCGCCGATCGCCAGCCAGAAGGTCTGGGCGATCAGCAGCATATTGAAGCTGTTCCAGAGCCAGAGCAGCGGCGCGAAGAAAAAATGGGTCAGCGTGACCGAATCGCCGAACAGGTTAAGCCCCCTAACGGTAACGAACGGCGGCAGGAAGCGGCTCAGCAGCCAGATCCCCTGGTCATCGATACCCGCGTCAAAGGCCTGGGTCATGAAGTTCTCATGCAGGATGATCGAATAAGCGGAAAAAACAACAACGTAAACCAGCGCGGCCAGAACGACCAGGCAAAAAAAGAGCCGATCCCAACCCAGACCATTGAACCAATCAAGCGCGCTGCGTAATAACTTCATCAGAACCCGATCTGTTTATTGATAATATAGAGCGGCCTGGCCTTGACCTCTTCAAAGACCCGGCCAAGATATTCGCCCAGGATACCGAGGAAGACCAGCTGGACACCGCCAATAAAGAGCACGGCGATCAGGACCGAGGCCCAGCCTTCGATGGCCTGATCGGTAAAAAATCTGACGTATAATGCATAGATGATGTATAAGGCTCCGAGAAAAGCTATACATGAACCGATATAGGTCGCCAGGCGCAGGGGGAAGGTCGAGAAAGAGGTTATCCCATCTATGGCAAAGGCGATCATGCGCGAAACAGAGTATTTTGTCCTGCCGGCAAAGCGCTTATCCGGCTGATAATCAACGAACTCCTGCTTGAAGCCGACCCAGCGGATCAGACCGCGCAGGAAGCGGGAGCGCTCGCGCACCTGTTTCAGTGTGGCCACGACTTTTTCATCGAGCAGGCGGTAATCAGCCGCATTGGCCGGCAGGTTGACCTTGGCGATCCGGTTGATCAACCAGTAGAATATCCCGGCAGTAATTCTTTTAAAGAAGCCAACGCCTTTGCCCTTGCCCCGGCGGGTATTGACGACCTGAGCGCCTGCTTTCCATTTGGCCATCAGCTCCGGGATAAGCTCCGGCGGATGCTGGAGGTCGGCGTCCATGGTAATGACCGCGCGGCCGCTGGCTTTGTCCAGCCCGGCTGACAGAGCGATCATGTGCCCGAAATTACGGGAAAAAGACACGGCTTTAACTGCGTGGTCCTGTTTGGCCAGTTCCTCTATCGCTGACAGCGAACCGTCGCTGCTGCCGTCATCAACAAAAATTATCTCGTAAGAGGCAGCCTGAGCCTTGATCACCGGCAAGAGCCTGTTGTAGAGCTCGGCTAAGCTGCCGGCTTCGTTGAAAACAGGTATAATAACAGATAGTTCAGGTTTTTCTGACATTGACAATGAAAATTATACCAGAAATGATCACGATTGATAAGCCTGCCAGGGTCAGCAATTCTCCAACGTAATTATAAAGGGTTTTTCCGAAATAGAGGCGGACTTGCTTCTCTTTTGGATAGACCAGCATGAACGAAGGCGAGACCAGGTAGATCTTATCCGCGCCCTCAACCTGCCAGTTCGGATGATAAGAAACCTTGATCAAGTGGGGCTGGCCGATCAGCCCGGTCTCAAAAGTGATCTCCGCATCGCCGTAGTGTTCCTTAAGCACCTTGCCCGACAGCTTCAAAGGTACTTTGGGCAGGTCTTTGACCGAGTCGGTCTGAAATTTGAAGCGTTTGAGGTCCGCCTCATCCGGCTCCTTGATAAAGACCAGATGGACGTCCAGATCGCTATTATCCTTGAACCAGTCATGGAACGGGAATTTCCAGTTATCCGACAGGAACAAGACCGGTTCATACGCCAGCGGCACAACATAAGCGCCGTTATTGGTCGTCAGGCGGTAGATCTGGTAGTCGCCAAAGGTCTTTTCCAGTTTAAACTCCGGTACTTTCTTGGCCTGTTCCTTGGCTTGCTCAGAACGCACGATATACTGCGTCACATTGAACAGTTTCAGCCGCTTGAGCGCGTTGGCAAGGTTCAAGCTGGTATATTTATACTGGGGAAAGGGACCGGAGCAGACCTTGGAGACTTCCGACTGGATATAGAAAACGAACGGCGCGCTGATCGATGACTGCATATAAAGGCCTTCCAGCGTGTCACGCCTGGCCCAGTACGGCAGGTTCTCAAAAGCCCGCTCAGAACCGAAAACATTGTGCGCGGGAGAATGTTCATAGACCACCCGGCCCGGCCCGGTCTCTTTCAGATGGCCGACGATCTGCTGCCAGAGCGGCCAGACGGTCTTGCCTTCAAAACCTTCATAGTTCCACTTGATCCACCCTTTAATGTAAGTGACCTGAGGCACGACCCAGAGCAGGACAGCGATAAAGATCATGATCGGCAGAGCCTGCAGGCCTTTGACCCTGTCTTTAATATTGAGCAGGATCGTGGCGGCAAAGAACGTCATAAATATCTGGATGAACGGCTGCCAGCGGATATCCAGCATGCCGATATAAGGGCTGGCAAAATAGATCGCGATACAGGTCAGGATAAAATAAAGAAAATACCAGCTGCGCCGGTCACGGCGGTTCAGGAACAGCGAGATCAATGTCAAAGCCCAGAAAGGCAGCAGGATCACCGGAAAGACCTTGAACAGGGAATCGATCCACCAGCGCGTGACATAGCTGGTCACATACGGCGTATTGAAAAAGAACGGGACCAGCCAGAAAGCCAGCAGCAGCAGCGCCAGGCCAAAGGTCCTGAACAGGTAGAAAATATTCCTGGCAAAGTCTTTTCTGGTAAATAAAAAGAAAACCGCGATCAGGCCGCTGGCGATCAAAGTGTAACCGTGGCTCAGGCCGATCAGGCAGATGAGCAGAGCATTAGGGATGATCCATTTCTGCTCCTCCACTCCGCGATAGAGCGTGCCAAAGAACAGGACGAGAAGCGCCATGCTCAGGCCGTAGGAATACTCGCCGGCCAGGGTGCTGGGAATATTGGCGCCCCACATGGAGTTGGCCTGCATGAACAAAAACGGCAGGCTCAAGACGGCTCCGGCTACCGGCACCGGAAATTCATATTTAAGCGCCCTGAGTCCGAAGAAGATACATACGGGCAGAAGAAAAACGCCCAGCACGGAACCGATCTTGAACGCTATTTGCATGGGGATAACAAAGCTCAGCAGCACCATGATAATAAAGGTCAGCGGGAAATAATGATAGAACAAGGGATAACCGGCGTAGTTACCCCTATCCCAACCCATTATGAGCCCCTGCGGCAGCAGGACCTCTTTCAGGTGAACCGCCGTGGGAAAATGGGAGACCGTGTCCCCGCCCGAAGTCGTGGTCAAAGAGAAGAGATAACGCGGCTCAAAGAACGACAGCAGGAATAAAAAGATAAAGACCAGAACGATCAGGTTTATAATTCTATTATTCTTCACTTTTTCAGGAAAGGCAAACCGAACTGCCAGAGGATAAAGACCACCACCAGCACGGCCAGCAGTGCCGCGACTAAAGTATAGCTTAAGCCCAGGATCGTCCGTGTCTCAACGATGCGCAGCATGCCCGGCGTGATATTGGTCTGGTGCTCATTGTTCAGGTCGTATTCCGTGATGGCAAAGACCTGGTAATTGCTGCCTGAGAGCGCTGAGAAATTCTCGACCGGGAATTTCAGCATCCGGTCGGCCTTGGCCGATAATTTGACCGGCTGCGGCGAGCGCTTGACCGAAAGCTCTCTTGGCACGACCAATTGAGTCGAGCCGCTAATGACCGCATCCGATATGTTGCGCAGGGTCAGTTTGGCCTCACCCTCTTTCCAGAAGGTGGCTTGCTCCATCCGACCGAAGATCTCAGCCGGGCTGGAACCGGCACCCAGGACAAAGGTGTTGCAGGTCAGCGCGGAAAAAGGATACTGGTTGGCATCGGTGTAGTGCATGACCAGGATCAGCGGATACTGGCCCGGTTTCTTGAGGTCCAGATCGAACGTTTCCGCCACAGTGTAGCGCTGGTTGATACCCAGCTCCTGGCGTTTGGCGGCCATGACCTTTTTATCGCCGACGCGGATCTCTGCCTGGACGTTATAGGCGGACTCATCGCCTTTGTTGACCACATTGACCAAGACATTAAGCTTTCCGTCCCTGACCTTGCTGTTCATCGATGTGCTTAAACTGATATAGGAAGCGGACGCCGACACACACATAATGAGCATCATCAAAACAGCAAGTATGGCCCGGCAGTGAACCTGCCTGTTCCTTTTTATAGAGCAACCGACGCGTTCAGCGTCGGGGCAGCACAAATGTCGTTTCATCCGGGTAATACCACCTTTCTTAAGTCAGCGACCCGCAGATAAAGTTTTTCCAAATACTTGCACAGGGCCAGCCGGTTGGTCTTTAGGCGCTCGTCCTCGCACATGACCAGTACCTTGTCAAAAAACGTTTCGATCGGATCGGTCAGTTTGATCAGGTATCGCAGGGCCGCGCCCCAATCTTCCTTGTTGATCGCCTCGCCAACTTCCCAGTTGATCTTCATGGCTAGGCTGAACAGATCCTTTTCCGCATCTTCCTCCAGATCGGTCTCTATGGCCGTGTCCCTGGGCGCGTCCTTGGCGATCCTGGAAACCCGTTCAGCCGACTTGACCACGCCCGTGAACCAGTCCTTATCAGCCAACTCATTAATGACCTTGACCTTGATGGAACAATCAAGGATATCGTTGCAGTCTGCCAGGACAGCGTCGCTGATGTCATAGCGGACGCCCTCTTCCTGGAACATGGGCTTAAGCCTGGCAGCGATGAATTCGATCAGCTGTTGCTTTATCCGGCTGAAATCCTGATAGCCTGTTTCCCCCTTCTCGAACAAATAGGCCAGGAAGACCTTCTCATAAAGCTTATAACTGTGTTCGATCGCTTCATCAAGCAGGATATCTAATTTTTTATCGATAATAATGCGGATAATACCGTTGGCCGCGCGGCGCAGGCCGTACGGGTCGACCGAGCCCGTCGGATTTGCGCTGATACTGAAACAGCCGACCAGGGAATCGAACCTGTCGGCCAGAGCGACCGCCGTGCCTTCAAGGCTTTGAGGCAGATCGTCCTCAGCAAAGCGCGGCAGATAGTGTTCAAAAATGCCCTGGGCCACTATCTTATCTTCGCCGGCCAGCAGAGCATATTCCCGACCCATCACTCCCTGCAGTTCAGGGAACTCATAGACCATCTTGGTGGTCAGATCGGCCTTGCACAGCTCGGCGATCCGGCGCACGCGCTTGAGCCCTGCCTCGTCCAAGCCGAGCTTTTTACCGAACCATTCAGCCAGCTTGGCCACGCGCTCGACCTTATGGGCCACTGTGCCAAGCTTCTCAAAATAGCCGACCTTTTCTAGGTCGGACCGGCGCATTTCCAGCGGCAGTTTTTTGTCCTCATCAAAGAAGAACTTAGCGTCGGATAATCTGGCGGACAGGACCTTTTGATTACCGTCGGTAATTGAAGCGCTGCGACAGCCGTTGGTCACGACAACAAAGAGCGGCAGCAAGCCGGAACCTGCGGCTGAACCTGCCTGCCGGTCAGGCAGGCGCCGCGGTTCCTTGCGTCCTTTCTTGACCAGGGGGAAGTATTTCTGGTTCTTTTTCATCGAGGTGATCAGGACTTCCTGGGGAATATCAAGAAAAGCCTTGTTGAATTCGCCGACATAGGCGATCGGATCTTCGACCAGATAGGTCACTTCATCCAGCAGGTCGGCCGGAATCAGCGCTTCCGCCCCTGCCTTTTTGGCTGCGGCCTCGACTTTCTGTTTGACCAGTTCCTTGCGCTCGTGCTGGTCGACGATCACGCCGATTTTGGCCATTGTCTTAATATAGTCATCCTTGTCCGGATTTCGGATCTCGGATCTCGGATTTTTTGCGTATCTATGCCCCAGCGTCTTAGTACCTGACTTAATGCCGGCCAGTTCAAACTTGACGACCTTGCTCCCGCACAGCGCGACGATCCAGTGGATCGGCCGGATGAACCTGAACTCAAGATCGCCCCAGCGCATGGCCAGCGGCTGATAAAGAGAGGAGATGACCTCAGGAAAAATCCGGGCCAGGACCTTGTCCGTCGCCTCACCCTTGCGAATCACTTGAGCAAAGACGTAATCATTAACGCCGACCGGCTTCTTGACCAGAGCGGCCAGCTCAACACCCTGGCTTTTGGCAAAGCCCTCGGCCGCCTTGGTCGGTTTGCCCGCTTGATCATACGCCCGGTCGGCCGGCGGGCCTTTGACCTCCTGGGACAGGTCTTCCTGCCGGGCAGCGATATTCTCGATGATAACGGTCAGGCGGCGGAAAGTGCCAAGCACAGCGACCGAGCTAAAGCTGATACGTTCGGTTTTGAGCTTCTCCTCGGTCTTCTGTTTCAGATCAGCCAGAAAACCAGGCATGAACCTGGCCGGAATCTCTTCACAGCCTATTTCCAGTAAAGCATTGCTCATTTTTATTTTCCTCAAGATCCGCGACTGAACGTCGCGGCTAAGAAAGAAACCGCGAAGTTCATTCGCTGGTTTCTTTCTTCTTCTTTTGTTTGCCCAGATCGAGGTAGACCCTGGCGCACTTGCGCGCCATCTTCCTGATGCGCAGGATATAGGCCATCCGCTCGGTCACCGAGACCGCGCCGCGCGCGTCAAGAATATTAAAAGTATGGGAGCATTTGAGCACATAATCATAGGCCGGCAGGACCAGGTCCTGTTCCAGTAGTTTATAAGCTTCTTTCTCATACATCTGGAACATATTGGTCAGGGCTTCGATATCAGCGACCTCAAAGTTATAGACGGAATGCTGTTTTTCCTGCGGCAGGTAGATATCGCCGTATTTCACTCCCTTGGTCCACTCAATATCATAGACATTGTCGACCTTCTGGATGAACATGGCGATACGCTCCAGACCGTAGGTTAGCTCGGCTGAGACAGGCTTGCAGGGATAGCCGCCGCATTCCTGAAAATAAGTGAACTGGGTGATCTCCATGCCTTCGGCCCAGATCTCCCAGCCCGTGCCCCAGGCACCCAGGGTCGGCGACTCCCAGTTATCCTCGACAAAACGCACGTCATGTTTGGCCGGTTCAATGCCAATAGCCCGCAGGGAATCAAGATAACGGTCCTGAACATCGAGCGGCGATGGTTTGAGGATCACCTGATACTGGAAATAATGGAACAGGCGGTTGGGATTCTCGCCATAGCGGCCGTCGGTCGGCCGCCGGACGGGATCAACATATGCAACGTTCCAGGGTTTGGGGCCCTGCACGCCGAAGAAAGTTGCCGGCGACATGGTGCCGGCGCCCTTTTCCAGGTCATAGGGCTGCCTGATAACACAGCCCTGGTCAGCCCAGAACTGGCTGAGTTTAGCGATGATTTCTTGAAAGGAAAGCTTTTTCACGGTACAATTATAACATGCCTTTTTATGATTACAAATGCCAAAAATGCGCCCGCGTTATCGAGGTCAGGAAGTCGATGAACGATGATTCCGTACCGGTCTGCCCTGACTGCGGCCTGCCAGCCGAACGTCTGTTCAGCGCTCCAGCGACCAAAGGCAAGACAGGGCAAAGTAGTTCTTGCTCCAGCTGCTCGTCTGGTGTATGCTCATCATGCCTGCCTGCCGGCAGGCAGGTGGAGGACATTAAATAATGATAAAAGAAGCTATCACTAAATTGGTCGAAGGCAAGGACCTGACCCGCGGCGAAGCCTCTTTGACCATGGACCAGATCATGGGCGGCAATGCCACCCCGTCGCAGATCGCCGCTTTCATCACCGCCCTGCGCATGAAGGGCGAGACCCCTGAAGAGATCACTGGCTGCGCTGAGAAGATGCGCGAGCACGCGGTCAACATCTTCCCGGCCAAGAAGAACCTGGTCGACACCTGCGGCACAGGCGGCGATGTTTCCGGCACGATCAACATCTCCACCATCAGCGCGATCGTCGTGGCAGGTGCAGGTGTCGCCGTGGCTAAGCATGGCAACCGCTCGGTCTCCTCGCGCTGCGGCTCGGCCGACCTGCTGGAAGCCCTGGGCGTTAAGATCGAGATCGAGCCCAGGCTGGTTGAGGAATGCATCAACAAGGTCGGCATCGGTTTTATCTACGCGCCGATCTTTCACAAGGCCATGAAATTCGCCATGCCCTCGCGCCGCGAGATCGGCATTCGCACGGTCTTTAACATACTCGGCCCATTGACCAACCCGGCCCGGGCCAGCGCTCAGGTCCTGGGCGTGTTCCATCCCGACCTGACCGAGCCCCTGGCCGAGGTCCTGCATAACCTGGGCGTTCAGCGCGCTCTGGTGGTCCACGGCTTGGACGGGCTCGATGAGATCTCGATCTCCGAACGGACCAAGGTCACCCAGTTGAACGACGGCAAGATCGACAATTACCTGATGAAACCGGAGGATTTTGGCGCCAAGCGCGGCAGTAAAGAGGACATTATCGGCGGCTCAGCCAATGACAACGCCGAAATAGCCTTGAACATCCTGCGCGGCGAGGACAAGAGCGCCAAGCGCGAGGTCGTACTTATCAACGCGGCCGCGGCCCTCTTGGTGGCCAACCGGGCCAGGAACATCAAGGAAGGCTTCAAGCTGGCGGCAGAAGCGATTGACTCGGGCGAAGCTTATGCTAAACTTGAAAAGCTGATCGAGTTCACCAACCAATAAACAGCCATGTTCATAAAAACAGATAACCTGGTCAAGAAATACGGCAGCAAGACCGCGGTCAACGGCATCTCGGTCGAGGTCAAGCAGGGCGAGATCGTCGGCCTGCTCGGCCCCAACGGCGCGGGCAAGACCACGACCTTTTACATGGTCGTTGGCCTGATCCGGCCCAATTCCGGCCGTGTCTTCATGGGCGATCACGAGATCACCCGGCTACCCATGCACCGCCGCGCCCACCTGGGCATCGGCTACCTGCCCCAAGAACCTTCCATCTTTAGAAAACTGACGGTCGAAGAGAACATCCTGGTCCTCTGGCAGCTCATGCCCGAGATCAGGAAGAATGAATACGAGAAGAAGCTGGTCGAGATCCTCGACGAGCTGGGCGTGACCCACCTGCGCAAACAAAAGGCCTATACACTGTCCGGCGGCGAGCAGCGGCGCGTTGAGATCGCGCGCGCTCTGGCGACCAACCCCTCCTTCATCCTGCTGGACGAACCGTTCACCGGTATTGACCCCAAGACAGTGGCCGATCTTCAAGAGATCATCAAGCACCTGAGGTCAAAAGGCATCGGCGTGCTGATCACCGACCATAATGTGCGCGAAACGCTCGAGATCACCGACCGGGCTTACATCGTGCACAAGGGCGAGATCATGGTCGCGGGCAAGTCCCATGACATCGCCAAATCTGAAGAGGCCAAGAAGTTCTATCTTGGGGAGAACTTTGAGCTTTGATCAAGATCATTGACCGCTATATTCTCAGAGAACTGATCGAACCGTTCCTTTTCGGCCTAGGCGCTTTCACTGCGATACTTTCCGCCAGCATGATCCTGTTCGAACTGGTGCGCGCAGTCGTGCTCAAAGGCATGCCGCTGATCGTGGCCCTGCAGGTCTTCATTTACCGCCTGCCCGGCATTGTCGTCTACATTTTCCCGATGGCCACACTGCTGGCCTGTTTGCTGGCTTTTTCACGGCTGTCCAGCGAATCAGAGGTCATCGCCTTCAGGGCTTCCGGCATCTCGCTCTATCGCCTGATCATACCGGTCATTTTTATGGGGCTAGCGGTTTCGCTGGTCAATCTAAGCTTTTCCGAGGTCGTGGTGCCGGAATCCAACAAAGCGGCCAAGAACTTGCTCATCGCCACCACGGCCGAGCACAAGCCCAAGATGCAAAAGAACGTCTTTGTGCCGGAAATGGAAAAAGGTGAGTTGAAACGCATTTTCTACGCCGAAACGATGAAAGCTGATACCATGCAGGACGTGATCGTCCAGGAGTTCAGCCAGGGCAAACTGACCCAGATCATCACAGCCAGCCAGGCCAAATGGAGTTCCCAATCGGATGAATGGATCTTCCGCGACGGCACCATCTACCTGATCGCCGAGACCGGCGAATACAAACACCTGATCAAGTTCAAAGAACAGTCCATCGCTATCAAATACTCCCCGGCCGATTTCTTTATCGGTGACAAGAACCCGGAGGAAATGACCATTGCCGAGCTCGCTGATTTCATCAAGCTCAAGGAAAAGATGGGCGTTGAGACGACCGACTTCAAGATACAGCTCAACATGAAACTGGCCATCCCGTTCGCTTCGCTCGTCTTTGCCCTGCTAGGCGCGCCCATGGGTATCTCGCCCCGGCGGGCATCTTCTTCCATCGGCCTGGGCCTGTCCATCATTGTTATCTTTTTTTACTACATCCTGACCTTTATCAGCATGGCGGTGGGCGAGCTCAAGCTGATCATACCCTCCCTGGCCGCCTGGCTGCCCAATATCATCACCGGCGGGGTCGGCTGGTACATACTCTCGAAAAAGGCCGTGCAGTGATGTTCGTTTTCGGCGCCAAGATAATCATCATTCTGCTTCTGGTCGGCGGGGCCATAGCCATTATCGGCAATTACATCGGCCGGGCCATCGGCCGGCGCCGCTTGACCGTCTTCAATCTCAGGCCGCGCCACACAGCCAATGCCATTACGATCCTGTCCGGCATCATCATTGTCTTTATGACCGTTGGCGTCATGCTGACCATCTCGCAGGACGCGCGGACCGCTCTGTTCGGCCTGGAGGAACTGCGCCAGGACGTCCAGGCTAAAACCCGGCTGCTGGAACAGACCAAGGAGCAGCTGGAGCTGCGCATCAGCGAACGGGAACGGCTCGACCAGGAACTGCTCAAACTGCGCGGCAGTCTGGAAGCCGTTGACAATGACCTGGCCCGGGCTAAAGCTAATCTGAAGTGGGCCAAACGCGAGATCGATACACTGGAAAAGACCAAGGCTAAACTGACCCAGGAGATCAAGGTCTCGCGCCAGGGCAACATGCTCTTCAAGGTCAACGAGATACTGCTGACTTCCGTGATCAAGGCCGGGCCGGACAGAGCAAAACTTGAGGCCGGCCTGAAGCAGCTCCTCTCCGCTTCCGACGTTTATGTGCGCAGCTACGGCGTGCAAAGCGACAAACATCTGATCTTCATCTCACCCGAGGACTTTAACAGCACCGTAGCCGAACTACAGCGGCTCAATGATGAGCGTATAGTCGCGGTCAAGGTGACGCGCAATACTTTATTCGGCGAGGAAGTGCCGGTTTGCTTTGAACTGATCCAGAACCGCCTGATCTACCATGCCGGCGAAACCGTGGCCGAAGAGGAGATCGCGGCCAAGCTGTCCGTGCCGGAGATCGAACAGGAGATCAAAAAGCTGCTGGACCGGACCCGCAGCGCGGCCAGGCAGGCCGGCGTGCTGGCCGATCCGGGCGGCAGCATCGGCAGCGTACCTTATGCCCAGATATTCGCTCTGGCCAAAAAGATAAACGAATACAGCAAAGGGGTCGAGCTGAAAACCCTGGCCAAACACGATACTTATACGATTGGGCCGCTCGAGGTCGAGTTCAAGATCTTCTACAAATAGTTCACTCTGATATTACCAATCGCCCCACGGCCGGAGGACTGTTGACCGGAGTGACTGAAATGATGTACGGCCCGGCGGCCAGATCAGAGGCATCGATGCTGACCTCATTATACCCTGTGACCGCGCCCACTGACCCGGCATCGATCAGAATATGCCTGACCCTGCGGCCGGTGATATCCCTGATATCGATACTAAGACGCGCCTGGTTCTCTAGAACATAGGAAATAATCACACTGCTGCCCGAAGCCATGGCCGCGACCGAACCGCCTTTAACACCCGATGAGGAGCTGCGTTCGATCGTATAGGTCCGCGAGCCGGTATTGCCAGCTGTGTCGGTCCCGCTCACTTTAAAGGTATGGCTGCCGCTAGCGACCGCCGGCAGGCTCCTGGCTTCCCAGCTGGTCTCAGAGGTCGAGACCAGCGTATATGATTCGGGATTATCATCGATGCTGATACCGAGCGAGGCCAGCTGCCGATCGTCGGACACGATAAAGTCTATGGTCGGTGAAGCGGCAACAGGGTCCCCGGAGACCAGTTCCACCCCGTCGACCTTGACGCTGACGACTTCGGGCGAGGTCGTATCGCCGGCGCTGGCATAAGCCAGTGTGAACGAACTCAGCTGCGGCGTTGAGGTGCGGCCGCTGCCAGCCGCGAACGAGAACCTGGCCTGCAGCCATTTGCCGTTGCTGGCAACGCTTGCGCCGCTGGCGCTGAGCGTTTCCCAGGTCGCGCTATCGAGGCCGCTGGAACTGGCCGCGGTCCTGACCTCGCCGGTCAGCGAAGCATCGCTCCAGCTCAGGCTGGTCCAGGCCTCAAAGCTCGGGTCGGGGTTCTCGATCTTAGCACTGGTATAGCTACCCGAAGCCTGATATTTCTGAACGAATTTTTGAACATAGATGTCCTTGTTCCCGCCGACGTCGCTCTCGATCCAGCAAATGATCACGCCGTTATTGTCACTGTTGACCAAATGCACGCCTTCCATCTGGTTAAAATCTAACGCATGCGTGGTCGGCCTGGCAGCGCTGCCCCAGAGCTCCCTGCCTTCGGTGTCGATCCGCTGGATATAGCCATAGAAATCGGCCCCGTCAATTAAAATAGTGGCCTGATAAAGGCCGTCCGAGCCGTCATTGCACATATCGATCGGCAGCTGGCTCAACAACTTGCCCGGCGAACCCCACTCCGGGGTACCGTAACTTGTCAGCCGCTGGATGTAGCTTGAGTAACTGCTGCCGCTGTACCTGACCCAGCTGTAAGCACTGTAATAGTTCGACAGCGCCGCTAGACGCGGGACGCTCTCATCATCGCTGCTAACGGCCAGGGAATAACCCGAATCGCCCAGCCAGCGATCAGCGCCGGCCCCTATGATCTGGCAGTAAATGTCGCGGGCGCCGCCGGGGCCTTCGCGCCAGATCATGGACGCGCCGTTGTAAGTACGCATAGCCTTCATGCGCAGATTATCTTTATCGCTGGTCCGGTCAACGACAGCAATGCCATTGAGTTCGAACTGGTCAAGCGCCACATTCCCGTCCTGGTTCAGCTTGGTGCAGTAAAAATTATCGTTCCCTTCCCGGCTATCCTTCCAGGCAACCATGTAAGTCGGCTGACTCTCTCCTTCCCAGGTCATAGCTACTATATAAGGCGTTCTAGCCTCGGTGGTAACACCCAACACGGTCTCATTCGAGCAGATCCTGTTGCCGTTAATAACCCATTGAGTCGCGCCGGGCAGGCTGCCGGAACTGTCCAGGCGCACGCCGTAGATAGCCCCGGCATTGCCATCGCGGTAATCGCGCCAGACAGCCACAAAGCCGTCCTCCTGGTCGCTGACCAGGTCTGGTTCCAATTGAGCCTGGGCCGCTTCGGTGCAGACTTTGTACGACCTGATCCAACTGCCGCCGGACGAATATTTTTTAGCGTAAATATTATGATCGTTGTCATCACGCCAGATGATATACGCGCCGGTCACTGTTGAACTGTTGATGCTCTGGCAGATCTCCTGCTGGTCCTGGGCGCTGGCGCCTGAAGCGACAATGATCTCTGTGGCCGTGCCGTTTGAATCGACCGCGGCCGCGTAAACATCGCCGCTGTTATCGGTGCGGTAGTCAGTCCAGGTCAGGAGCGCGCCGCCGGCGCCGTTGCTGATCAGGCGCAGGTCATGATCTTTGTCCTGGGTGTCGATCACAGCGCTATTGACCTTGACGCCGTTGCTGGTCCACTGGTTCTCCGGGATGATACCCAAAATGACCGAGTCGCCAAGCATGGCCGTATCAGAGAATGTCCCGCTGCCCAGCTCGGCACTGCCCGAGACCGTGATCGTCGCCGCCCCCGCAATTCCCGGCATTAATATAATAGTTAATAAAATAATAAATACCTTCATTCGGCATTCGTCATACGGCATTCGGCATTTCATTTAGTAGCCCTCCTCAAAGTTAAGCACCCGATCTATCGTCGGTTTCACCTGCGGGGTCTTGGACAGCATATAGACGACCTCGGCCCGGGTCAACGGAGCATTGGGCCCGAAAGTCGTGCCCAGATAATCCAGCAGGCCGGCTTCTTTAGCCGACATTACGGCTTTGGCCGCCCAGTGCCGGCCGGGCACGTCAGGATATGGCGATTGGAGCAGCCGTGAATCGTTCAAGCCGGCAAAACGGCTAATGATAATCACGCCTTCCGCCCTTGTAATCTTGCCGTTGGGTTTAAAGGTACCGTCAGGATAACCGTTGACCAGGCCGGCCTCGACCGCCCCGGAGATATAGCCGGAGGCCCAGTTACTCTTAAAGACATCATCAAAGATGGTCGGCTGCTTTACGCCGCTGCCGCCCCTGATCTTCATCAGCAGGGCGCACATCTCCGCACGCGTGATGCCGCCTTCCGGCCTGAACGTGCTGTCGGGATAACCGCTGACCATATTCTCCATGGCCATGATCGCGATCGGCCGGGCAGCCCAGTGGTCGTTCGGCACATCAGCGAAGCTCTTCAGCTTCAATATCCGCACTTTAGCGTAGGCCAGATCCTTATTGGCGTCATCAAACGCCGAGACCTCGATCAGGTTCTTGCCCAGCTTCAGGCTGACCAATGCGCTGAAAGAATTGTTGAGCAGCGGCACCGGCTGGGCATTGATGCTGACCCACTTGACCGAGGGCGCGACCGTACCCCTGACCTCGGTGCTGTCGCGGAAGAGAACGCTTTCATCCTGCGGGCTCTGCAGGCTGAGCATTTTCTTCTGACCGCCTTGGGCCGGCAATTCAGCCCCGACGCCGTAAGAAAAGGAGAAAACGTGCGTATTGTTCTCGGCCGCGCCGTACTGGTGATAGGCGTAATCGAACTCGAATTCAGAGAAGATAACACCCAGGCCGGCCGTGAAATTGGTCTCGCTCGTTTCCTGGTCTGAGCCGAGGCGCAGCGCAAGTGTTGGCGCCAGCCAGAGTTCCGCTCCCAGCTTGAGCAGGCCCGGCTCATCAGCCAGCATGGGATAAATTTTATAGTCGGCGCTCAGGTTATACAATCCGCCGGAGTAGTTGACGCCGATGCGGCTGGTCGAGGCCAGGGCTTCTTCCGCCCCGCTGGCCCAGGTGATCTTGCCGCCCATTGAGGCCGGAATGAAATTACCCTGGACAAAACCGATCTTCAGCCCGGGCATCGCTTGATAGACCAGGCCCAGATCGGCATCATAGCCTGTGCCGGTCACGCCGTTGCTGTACCCCTGATTGTAAAACTTGAGATGGATGCCGGCCGAGAGATCTTTGAGCAAAACCCGGCCGAAAGAAAGATAATAAATAGTATTATGATAATTGATCAGGCCGGCCTCAAAAGTTATGCGGCCAGTGACCGGGTCCCTGACCGCGTTCTGCAGGCCGGAGATCGAAGCATCAAGATAACCGACCCCGACCGTTCCGAGATCAAGCGGGTTGATCCAGCCCAGCTGGACATAGTTGACCTGATTGATCAGTTTTGAGTACATGCTGGTCAGGCCCCAGCGGGGCTGCTGCGTTAAAGCAGCAGGGTTAAGAAAGATCGAGTCCGGACCGCCGCTGAACGCGGCGTAGCAGCGGCCCTGAGCCAGACTGCGCGCGCCGACCCCGACTATCGAAGGGTCCAGCGCGATCTTGGCCGAGACCGGCAGGGACAGACAAAGGTATAATGCCAGGGCAATAGCCGAGAATTGCAAGGGTTTCACTGGTTAAATGATACTGAAACAGCACGTCATTGTCAACTTGAAAAGAAGCGGTCTCTCGAATATAATTGCCCCATGATATTGGCGATCGATCCGGGTACAAGCAAGTGCGGTCTGGCTGTCCTGACCAAAGCAGGCCAAGTCGTTGCCAGAGCGGTCCTGGCCAGGGCCGAACTGGCCGGCCGGCTGCCCGGCCTGCTGCGCCAGTACGATGTCAGCACGCTGGTCATAGGACTAAGCGCCCAGGGCCGCCGGCTGGCCGAGGAGCTAGCCGCGCTCCCGGGCCTGCCTGAGATATCTTTTATCACGGAAAAGAACTCCACCCTGGAAGCCAGGCGGCTTTACTGGCAGGAGAACCGGCCCAGCGGCCTTTGGCGCCTTGTGCCCGAGTCCCTGCGCCCGATCCTGGTGGCGATCGACGATCACGCGGCCGTGATCCTAGGACAGCGGTACCTGAAAACGTAGTATCTGTTGCTGCTGCAGCTTCGACCTCTTGAGCAAGCGGCCATAAGGGTCGATTAAAGCGGAAAAACCGGTATTGCCCGCCTGAACAAAATACTTCCGGTTCTCTATCGCGCGGAAAACGCCGGTGTTTAGATGGAAATAAAGGGCTGAGGAATCCAGGAACCAGGCATCATTGGTCACCAGCAGGATAATATCCTCTTTGGGGCCGGTCCGCTGCTTGATCGTGTAAGGGAAAGTCGATTCAAAACAGACCGCGGTCGCGATGCTCAGCCCCTCAAGCCTGAGCGGGCTCAGCTGCCGCCCTTCACTGAAATCGGATTCGTAATAACCTACCCTCCTGAGCCAGGGATAGAGCAACGGCCTGAACGGCAGGTATTCGCCAAAAGGCACCCGGTGCTGTTTATCGTATCTGGCGGTTACCTCGCCTGAAGGGCTGAGCGAGACGACCGCGTTATAAGCCCTGCCCTGGTAGTAATAAGGCGTGCCAAAGATCAGGCCGAGCCGGGTCTTGGCCGCCAGCTGCTTCAGGCGCGACATGAGGGCCGGCCGGTCGAGCAGATAAGCGAAGACAGCTGTTTCCGGCCAGATCAGGATATCGGGTTCCAGCTTGAGCGCCTGCTGCGACATCTCTTCCTGCAATCTGAAGGTCGGGGCCACCAGTTTTGGATCGTTCTTGTCCTCCTGCCTGATATTGGGCTGGATCAGCGCCAGTGAAAGAAATCTGGACGGCTGTTGCGGGATAAAGCGGCCGAGGCTCAGCTCCACCTGGCCATAAATGACCGCAACCAGCACCAGGACCAGGCTCAGGGCCAGGCCGGACCATTTTTTTCGGTCGAATAGGAACAGGGCCGCGCCCTGATTGACTAGCGCGATCAGAAAGCTGACGCCGTAGACCGAGAAGAAGCCGGCGATCTGGATCAGCGGCAGGAACTGCGCCTGCGAATAGCCCAGGTCGCCCCCTGTCACGCCGAACGGCCCCCAGGCCCTCAGCCATTCGACCGCGGTCCAGAGCAAGGCAGCGACCACCGGATAGAAAGTGCCGCCCGGCCTGGGGACTTTCCTGACAAGAAAGACAAAGGCCAGGATGAACAAAGCCTGGAACAGTGTCAGGCAGAGCCAGCCCAGCACGATCCAGAGGCCGACAAAACGGAAAACCGTCAGGACCCAGGCCAGATGGATGGCAAAGAAAACGCAGGCAAATACCAGGCCGCAGAGCAAGGCTTCCTTTGTCCGCCGCACTCTGAGTAGAACGTAAAAGAACGGCACCAGCGCCAGCCAGGCCAGCCAGGCCAGGCTGGACCTGGGAAAGGCCAGCGCCAGCAGCAAGCCTGAGAGCGCCGACAGCAGCCAGCTCATTGTACCTCCATCCTGATGTTAAGAATATCGACGCAGGGGTCCAGGCCGCTGTCCGAGCTGTCATCAACGGTCACGATTGAACCGACGATCTTGGAAATGCTGTTATCGCTCGTCGGCAGATGGTCGGCCGGGATCTTCTCGCCGCCTGAGGGCCACGGCACGGCGACTACGTCAAAATAGATGTTGTCCGGCACGGT
>JAFGDE010000001.1 GCA_016932255.1 Candidatus Saganbacteria bacterium | reverse complement strand
TCGTTAAACTGGATGCCTCAGGCAACCTGACCTGGCAAAAATGCCTGGGCAGCAACGATGATGATGAGGCGCACGTTATCAAGCAAACCACTGACGGCGGCTATATCGTGGGCGGCTATGTCAGCGCCGGCGACGGCGACGTCAGCGCCAACAACGGACAGGAGGACGGCTGGCTGGTCAAACTGGACACCAGCGGCACGATCGAATGGGAAACGAACCTCGGCGGCTCGCACAACGAGCGGATCAATGACCTGTTCGAACTGGATAACGGTAATTTCCTGTTCTGCGCCCTGACCGAATCCGTTGACGGCGACGTGTCCGGCAATCACGGCGCGGCCGGCTGGAGCGATTTCTGGATCGGCGAGGTGACCAGCGCGGGCGCGCTCCAGTGGCAGAAATGCCTGGGCGGTGCCGGCGATGATATGCTCTATAATGCCGCCAGCCTGGCCGACGGCGGCTACCTCCTGGTCGGCTCCACCGATTCCAGCGACGGCGATGTTTCGGGCGGCCATGGCAGTAAGGATATCTGGGTAGTCAAGGTTGACAGCAGCGGCGCGTTGCTCTGGCAGGTCTGCCTGGGCGGCAGCCTGGATGACGAGGGCTGGCAGGTGCAGCCGACCGCTGACAGCGGCTGTTTGGTGTCCGGGTACAGCGCTTCGGACAATGGCAATGTCAGCGGCAGCCACGGCTGCGGCGACTATTGGGTGGTCAAGCTTCAGTCGGACACTTCGATGGAGTGGCAGAGATGCTACGGCGGCACTTTAGGAGACTCAGGCCGATCGATCATCCTGACCAGCGATGGCGGCTACGCTGTGCTGGGGGAATCAAATTCCCATGACGGCGATGTGAGCGGCAGCCATGGGCTGGAGGAATTCTGGGCCATAAAACGACCGGCAGTGACAGCGCCATGAGGTTGAATTCCGGGGTCTTGCGTTTCATGATGAACAGAGTAAAATCAATTCAGTCAACAAAGGAAGGGTGATCAATAATGAAAAAGGTGATCTGGTCCGTTCTGTTGCTCGGTTTATTAGGCCTGGCGGTCATGGTCGGCGGGTGCAATGATTCCAAGCATTTTCCTGAACTGACCACTACGACCACGACCTCGATCACGCTGAGCACCAGCACGACCACTACGACCAGCACGACCAGCAGTTCGACTACCACAACGACCACTACGACCACGACCACCACCATCACGCCGGCCCTGATGAGCGCCTTTGGCGGATCTAACCTTGACATCGGCGCGCATGTGATCCAGACCAGCGATAACGGCTATCTGTTGGTCGGCTACACCCATTCAAATGATTATGACGTGACAGATTTTAAGGGCGCGAGCGACTTCTGGGTGGTCAAGCTTGACCGCGACGGCAATAAGCAGTGGGCCAAATGCTATGGCGGCACGGGCATTGACGTGGCCTGGTATGCCGAGCAGACCACTGACGGCGGTTATATCGTGGCCGGCTACAGCGGCTCAAATGACATTGATGTGTCCGGCAACCATGGCGGGTCTGACTTCTGGGTTATCAAGCTGGACGCTTCAGGCACTCTTACCTGGCAGAAATGTCTGGGCGGCAGCCTTAATGAAGAGGCCAAGGTGGTCAAGCAGACCAGCGACTGCGGCTACATTGTGGCTGGTTTTTCCAAGTCACATGACGGCGACCTGATCGATAACAAAGGCAATGAAGACGGCTGGCTGGTCAAACTGAGCCCGGCCGGAGCACTTGAATGGCAGTGCAACATTGGCGGCACGAACAACGACCGGATCCACGACGTGTTTGAGCTGTCCAACGGCAATTACTACTTCTGCGCCCGGACCTATTCCGATGATATCGACGTGTCCGGTAACCACGGCAGCGGCGACTACTGGATCGGCGAGATCACCACTGCCGGCGCGATCCAGTGGCAGAAGTGTTTTGGCGGCTCAAACGAGGAGCAGTTTTTCAGGGCGGCGCGTGACACTGACGGCTCGATACTGCTGATCGGGATCGCATCGTCTAATGACGATGATGTTTCCGGCAACCACGGCAACCAGGACTATTGGCTGGTCAAGACCGATGAGACCGGTGCCTTATACTGGCAAAAGTGCCTCGGCGGCAGTTTAAATGACCAGGGGACCTCGGTGGCCCTGACAGCTGACGGCGGTTACCTTGTGTCCGGAGCAAGCAACTCAATGGACGGCAATGTCGGCGGCAATCACGGCGGCTACGATACCTGGGTGGTCAAGCTCAGTCCCAGCGGCATACTGGAGTGGCAGCATTGTTATGGCGGTACCAGCGATGACGCTGGCTTTTCGCTGGTCCTGACCAGCGATGGCGGTTACGCCACGCTTGGCTACGCGATGTCCAATGACGATGACGTGTCCGGCAACCACGGGATTTACGATTTCTGGCTGGTCAAACGGCCGGCGGTAACAGCGCCGTGATAGGGTAAGGTCAAAGATCCTGGATATAATGATTTTTATGGAGGCTTAAGATGAAAAAGGTTCTTGGTTACATCATGGTCCTGTCGCTGGTTTTGTCGGTCGCGGTCCTGTCCGGTTGTGAAGAGGCTAATGATATCTCGGTGCCGGTGCTCAAGAGCCAGTCGCCGGCAGTGGGCTCGACCAATGTCTCGCCTTCAGGCGTTTTGATCGCCAACTTTGATTATCCAATGCAGAACAGCGGCATCACGGCCGGCAATCTGTTCAACAGTTTTCTGGCATTCGGCTCCGGCCATACGGCAGGCACGCCCGCGGTCGACCGGATAGCCTGGTCTGACAACGCCAGGCAGTTGTCTGTGGTTATCTCAAGCTGGTCCGGACTATCAGCTTCCGGTCTCAAAGCGGCTGCTTCTGGCGGCAACAATGTTGAGATCATCGGCACTGAAAACTTAAAGGATATCTTTGGCAATACCGTGACCGGCCGGATCTGGCAGTTCAGCCTGCAGACGCCGTCTACGACCACCACTACCAGCACGACAACAACAACGTCCTCTACGACAACGACCACAACATCGACCACCACGACCACGACCCTGCCGGATTGGAACTGGACCGAAGCGACATCGAGCGCCTTTGCTTCAGGCGCTCGCAACGATCATTCCAGCGTGGTCTTCGATCCTGACGGCGGCGGTGACCGGATGTGGGTCATCGGCGGCATCTGCGACGGGCTTGGGCCGACCGGAGAAGTCTGGTCGTCAAGCGACGGCGCGAACTGGACGCTGGCAGCGACCAGCCCGGCTTTTAATCGCGCCTATCTTCATGAGAGCGTTGTATTTGACGGCAAGATATGGATCCTGGGCGGTTGGATAAATGTCGGCACTACCAGCGAAACCTGGTCATCGCCTGACGGCGTTAACTGGACCAGGGTGACCAGTACCGCGGCCTTTGGCAGGCTAAAGGACCATACTGCTCTGGTCTACAACGGTAAAATGTACGTGATCGGCGGCAATGTTTCCGGTGTCGGCGATGTGGACGATGTTTATTCTTCCATTGACGGAATAGTCTGGCAGCTTGAGACAGGCACGGCTGCTTTTGGTCAAAGGATCGATCACGCCAGCACGGTCTATGATAATAAAATGTGGGTCATCGGCGGGAGGCGGACCGATCTGCCTACGGACAAAATAATGGATGACGCTTGGTGGTCGACCGATGGTGCTGCCTGGAATTATGCCGGCACCATGCAGGCGATGGGCCCGGTAATTTCCGGTACGTCCGAGGTGGCCAGAGAAAGGCACCAGGCGGTCAGTTACAGTGTTAATGGTGTCGATCATCTCTTTATTAACGGAGGGTACAACCATTATGGCGGGGATATTTATCATGATGACCTGTTATATAGCAGCAATGGCGCCTCCTGGACCTCGGCTGAGGCAGTGACCAGATATCCTGGCCGGGAACAGCATACCAGTCTGGTCTTTAACAACAAGATCTGGGTGATCGGCGGCTATGACGGCAATTTTTATAACGACGTCTGGTATACGCCGAAGCCGTAATATTGGGTTCTAGGTTCTGGGTACTGGGCATTTTGATAGTCGCTTGCTTTTTATCAGGTGCGGAGGTACACTCGCCGGCATGAAAAACATTGTCATATTTTCATTGGCCTTGGCTCTGCTGCTGCCCTGTGCTGCGCTGGCCGCTGACAGCCACTCTCAGGAATATTATTTCGTGGCCGCTGTCCTCCAGTCGGTCTACCAGTATGAGCAGGGCAGGATGGTCATGGCGGGTGACGGTGAAGAGCAGGATCTGGCTGAGCAGGTTGAGGCCATCAGGAGCGGGATCGCTCAATGGCGCGAAGGCCGCCGCGTCATCAAGCCGCACCTGGAAGATGATGTCCTGCGGCGCCGGGCTTTGGCCGCGGCGGTCGATGACGGCCTGGCGGTCTATATCAGCAACGCTGAGCGCACGGCCGCTTTGCTGGAGCGCTCTGGCGGCGGCTGGCTGTCAGATGAAGATGCCTTGATCGATGAAGGGCTGGACATGGAAGCTGATGAGGACAATGCCATGCTCATGATGAGCAAAAAACTCTCTGCCTATGTCCCGGCCAGACTGTCCAAACAGGAGCGGGCGCAGCTCTTATTGAGGATCGACCTGCTTTTTGCCAAACAATTGAAGAATTATCGGCTGCGGCCTGATCTGGTTGATGAATTGATCCCCGCGGTGGCTGATCTGGAATCCAGGCTCAAGGATAAGCCGACGGGTACTAAGTAGCCTTCATTAGATATTCATCTCATAGTTTGCATTTGACATAGCCCGGGTGTAGACTTTTCAGTATGAAAAATATAATTTTATATTCCTGTCTTCTCGCTCTTTGTTTGCCGCTTGCCTTTTCCGGCTGTTCCCATTTTCACGAGCCAACGCCGACGACCACGACCCTGCCGCCGCGCGACTTTTTAGGGGTGAGCCTGGGCGATACTTCGGCTGAGGTCCTGTCTGTGCTGGGCCAGCCGGATTATGCAGAACAGTACTTCGACTTTTTGGAATATATTTATGAATCCAGGATGCGGGCGGTCCTGTTCGAGCTGCCCTCGACCGGTGTGGTGACGGTTGTTTCAGCCAACAGCGGTGATGATCTGAACGGGATCAAGGTGGGGCAGACCGAGGCGCATATCAGGGCGCTGCTCGGCGCGCCGGACCAGGTTAAGACCGGCAGTATCACCTACATGTGGTGTTACACCAGCTACAAGATACTGGTCAGTTTTAATATCGATGACAAGACGGTGGTCGGTATGGCGCTGTATTGGCCGGGCAAGGGGGATATTGATCCGGACTGAACGCGCCTTTATAAATAACGCCGCGCAGCGACCCATTGTTCGGATCTAGGAGTTATTTCGTTCCTACGTCAAACCCTATCTTCCCCTTTGGCTTTTCCTCAACCGCGATCATCTTCTCGATGGCTTTAATGATCAGCCCGATCTTAGTGTCGTGTTGGTCGACTTTGCGCCCAAGGTCCTTGAACAGATAGGTAAGGTCTTTGTTGCGTGAGATGATCCGGCGCAATCTGGTAAAGGTCCTCATGATCTGAATATTGACCTCGATGGCCTTTTCGCTGCGCAGGACTGATGAGAGCATTGCTATGCCGTTTTCGGTAAAAGCATAAGGCAGGTATTTTGAGTGTTTCCCTTGTTCTAACATTCCAATTTGGAATCTTAAAGAGTTATATTCGCTTCGGGTCAATTGGAACATAAAGTCCTCCGGGAAGCGTTTGATGTTGCGTTTAACAGCCTTATTTAGATTGAATGTGGTGACTTGATAAATCTTCGCCAGGTTGTGGTCGAGCATCACTTTATGTCCTCTGATGACGTAAATGCGACATTCTATGCTATCAATCGGTATAATTTTATGCATAAAGCATCTCCTTTGGGGGAGTAGCAAACTTATTGCCAGGGTTGGGGTAAAATCCTAAATCCGCAGCAGTGCGAAGGACACATATTATGAATGCGCGGGTGCGCTTGACCTAATTGTTGTATACCAATTGGCAGGTGAGGATATCATTCAACTGCATAAGAATGAGTTTGAATGTATCGCCGGTGACTTGCAAGCCCTGATCTTTAGCATAGAGAAGCGTATATAATAATTCCTGCGCCTAATCCTGTTCCTGTGCCTTTCCCTAGGCCTATAAAAATCCGAGGAACAGGCGCAGGCACAGGAAATAAAAATCCTCACCAGCTCGGATTTTTATTTGCCCAGGAGAGGACTTGAACCTCCATGGGTGTGACCCCACATGAACCTGAATCATGCGCGTCTGCCAATTCCGCCACCTGGGCATATCAAATAAATTTCAAATTACAAATGTCAAATGAGTGTTATATCCGGAATTATACCAGAAATAACAGTCATTTAATTGCCGCTGGTCGGAGTCGAACCGACACGAGGGTAAACCTCACCAGATTTTGAGTCTAGCGTGTCTGCCAATTCCACCACAGCGGCACTTCGACAAGCTCAGCGCCTGCGAGATAATGATTTTCTCATAGATCGGTGATTTTTTCAAGATTAAACAGTTGCAACTGAAATTCCGTCAGCTTCTTACGATATATAGTCAGATAACATTATTTATTCAGTCTCAGGAGGAACAATGATCATTACCAAGGGTTCGGTCGCTGCCAGGGTGCGCTTGCACAACTTCAGCAGTCTCAACCATGTGGCTGACAATATCCTGCTCGGCAGATTGGTCAAACAACAGGCAGGCGTTTTCGGCCGCCTGCTGCCTAAAGGTCCGACCGACCTGGAATTCACTTTGTTCGGCAGTAAACTGCGTTTTGATGAAAGCAGGATAATGCATGTCGGCACACGCGGCCGGTTCGGCCTGTCGCTTAAAAAAGGTCTGCTGGCGTCATTGGTCAGGACTGTTACCCTGGAGCCCGATCATGTGGCGATCGAGCGCTCAGTTGAAGGTGTCAGCCTTAGGGTGCTGGGCAAAGAAAGCGTCATGATCGCGCGGCGCAACGATTTCCATCCCAGCTTCCAGCTCTTCTGCCTGACCGCAGAGGGCTGCTCAGCCGCTGAGATCGGCCGGGAATTCGAATTGCGCCTGCTTGAGACCGCTGACCAGTCCACTTATACGGTCAATGTCCACCTGATCGCGCAGACCGCGCTAAACGGCCAGAGGAACTTCACGCTCCGGCATCTGAGCCAGTCCGCGCTGGGCCCCGGGTTTGAACTGCAGCCCAATGACACGATCCTCTTGCCCCTGGGCTATAGCGGAGACAGCAGCAGCGCCCGGCTCCGCCTGCGACTGGTCTTTGACCCGCCGCTGGAGATCCTGACCGGGCCGGGCAAACGCACCAGCCCGCTTAAGGTCATGGTTGACGGTGAAGAAAACCCGATGCTGTTCCAGGAATTGTCCCCGGAACAGCAGGTCGAGGCCTTGAAAAGACTGGGGATCGACCCGCAGGCACTGCTGCCCAGCCTGGACCGCGATTCAATTGATGACGTTGCCGACGGCTTGCAGGCTTTCCCTGTTGTCCGGCAGGACGCGATTGACCGGGCCGTGGCTGCCAGACTGCACCAGCAGGCCAAGAACGGCGAACTGGTGCATTCCCTGGACCAGGTTGATCCCAATGCCCTGGCTTCAACAACTGAACTGGCCAAAACCCAGATCGATCCGCTGATCGGCAGCCGCGCTGATCTGCCGGAGCTGCTCGGCAAGATCGAAGCTGTCAGGCAAAGCCTGGGCAGGGAATCCTACCTTGACCTGGTGCCGCCCGGCTTCCATCCGCGCGTGCTTGACCTGGCTGAATATGCCTTTGACGCCGGCTTCAGCCTGGGCGGGATCGAGCTTGACCGCCAGTTCGTTTGGGATATCATGGCGCTCAACTGGCTGCTGCGTTTTAACGCTTTCCCCAGGATCGCCGTGGAAAAAGGCTACACTCAAAGATTATCAGGTCACTCTGACTGGCAGCAGCCGGTCCTGGCCTTTACAGAGAACGGCTCGTTGCTGGAGATCGTGCCTGTCCTGACCGCGGTCCAGGGCGGGCCGCCTTTTGTCAACGTGTCGATCAACAGGCTTAGCGCCCGGCGCGATAAGGGATCACAGAGCTTCAGAGGCTGGCCGCTGACCTCTCTGGCTTTATCCCGGCCGATCGAGCTGGCAGCCCAGCCGGTAGAAGGCAATGAGGCCGGCGTGGAAACACTCTCAAAAGTGGTCTTTTTGTCAGGCTCAGTCCTCTAAGAACACGCCCATCTTGCGGAATTTATTGTAGCGGTCGGCGATAAGTTCACGATGGGAAAGCTTGAGCAGCGGGTCGAGGTTCTTGATGATCGCCGCCTTGATCAGATGTGAAGTCAATTTGCCGTCACTGTGCGCGCCGCCGATCGGCTCCTTGATGATCTCATCGACCACCCCGAGCTCCAGCAGGTCCGGCGCCGTGATCTTCATGGCCACAGCCGCCTCGTTGGCCCGCTTGGCGTCGCGGAATAAAATAGAAGCGCAGCCTTCAGGAGAGATGACCGAGTAAATGGCAAATTCGAGCATCAAGACGCGGTTGCCCATGCCAATGCCCAGCGCCCCGCCGGAACCGCCTTCACCAGTGACAACAGCAATAAAAGGCACGGTCAGCTCGGCCATCTCGCGCAGGTTCTTGGCAATGGCCTCGGCCTGGCCGCGCTCTTCAGCACCGATGCCCGGATATGCGCCCGATGTGTCGATGAACGAGATGATCGGCTTGTTGTAGCGCTCAGCGATCCGCATTACCCGCAGTGCCTTGCGATACCCCTCGGGGTTGGCCATGCCGAAACGGCGGTAAATGTTCTCCTTGGTCGTGCGGCCTTTCTGATGGCCCATGACCACGACCGAGCGGCTGTCCAGCTTGGCAATGCCGGTCACCAGGGCAGGGTCATCCGCAAAATTGCGGTCGCCGTGCAGCTCGACAAAATCGGTGAAGATACTGTCAATGTGCTCGAGCGTGGTCGGCCGCTTCATGTGCCGGGCGACCTGCACGATCTGGATCGGCGTCAATTTGGAATAAATGTCACGGCGGGCGCTTTCAATGCGCTTTTCCATCAGCCGGATCTCCTCTGTCATCTCCAGCTTGCCTTCGTCCGAAACAGCCGTCAGGTTGTCCAGCTTGTCATACAACTCCTGGAGCGGCTTTTCGAAATCCAGCATGATGCCGCTAAGCTTTTTGCTCTTATCTTTCATTGAACCAGTTCAGTATCCGGCTAAGGGTTAGCCGGAGCTCCTTTCTGTGGCAGACCACATCGATCATGCCGTGCTCGAGCAGGTATTCGGACCGTTGGAAACCCGGCGGCAGCTTCTGCCGGATTGTCTGCTCAATGACCCGCGGCCCGGCAAAACCGATCAAAGCATTGGGTTCGGCAATGTTGATGTCGCCCAGCATAGCGTAGCTGGCTGACGTTCCTCCGGTGGTCGGGTCAGTGCAGATCGAGACATAGGGCAGACCGGTCTCGCGCAGCTTGCCCAGCGCTGCCGAGGTCTTGGCCATCTGCATCAGGCTCATGATACCTTCCTGCATGCGCGCGCCGCCTGAAGCTGAAAGGATGATCACCGGCAGCTTCTTTTCGCAGGCCAGCTCGATCAACCGGGCGATCTTTTCCCCCACGACCGAACCCATGCTGCCGCCCATGAAAGAGAAATCCATGATGCCCAGGGCTGCGGGCTGTTTGGCTATCTGGCAGGTGCCGGTGACAATGGCGTCCGACAGGCTCGACTTGAGGATGCTGGCCTCGATGCGCTTGGCATAGGGCCGGGAATCCTTGAACTCAAGGAAATCCCTGGAACGCACCTTGGGGTCGATCTCCTTGAAAGTACCCTCATCCACCAGCTGCCTGATACGCTCGCCCGCGGTCAGCCGGAAGTGGTATTGACACTTGGGGCAGACCTTGAGGTTCGCCTCCAGGTCGCGTGAAAAGATGGCCTGGCCGCATTTATAGCACTTGACCCAGAGATTTCCGGGGATATCAAGTCTTTCGCGGGTTTGTACAGGCTCTTTGGCCTTTTGCTTGCGCTTGAACCATTCGTGGATACTCAAAGTGCTTGATATGATACTGGAAAATGAGGTATAATGTCAACCCTGACTGCCCTGCCTGACAGGCAGGCAGGCTTGTGGCTAGTGAACTAAGAAAAACAATCTGAATTAGGAGGAAATAATGGTATTAAGATCGAGATCAGGCATCAAACGGGCCAGGCAGGCAAAGAAGCGCCAGGCCAGGAACCTGGCAGCAAAAAAGAACATCAAGAACGCTTTTAAAGCAGCTGAGCGCGCTATCAGAGCAAAATCAGGGGAGAGCCAAAGCCTTATCCGCAAGACTGTTTCCATTATCGATAAAGCAGTTGAGCGGGGTATACTGCATCGCAATAAAGCAGCCCGCAAGAAATCACGTTTAATGGCAGCGGCTAATAAAGCGAAGTAAAACCGACACTTGAAGCTGAAGGCTTTTGCCAAGCTGAACCTGTCTCTCAGAGTCTTTGCCAGACGGCCTGACGGCTATCATGACCTTGAATCTGTCATGCAGTCGGTCTCTCTCTATGATGTTATTACGCTTGAACCAATCGACTCAGGGATAGCAGTTGCCTGCGACGATCCAAATGTACCCACGGGCAAGGAGAACCTTGTTTATAAGGCGGCTGAACTTTTTCGAAAATCGAAAATAGAAAATCGAGAATCGAAAATGGGAGTGAGGATACATATTGAGAAGCATATTCCCATGGCTGCGGGGCTGGCTGGCGGCTCGGCTGACGCTGCCGCAGTGCTTTATGGATTAGATCAAATGCAGAATGCGGCATGCAGAATACGGAATGAAGGATTGTTATCATTGGGAGCTCAAATTGGGTCAGATGTGCCTTTTTGTCTGACCGGCGGCACCTGCCTGGTCCAGGGCAGGGGCGAGATCGTTGATAAACAAGAGCCGTGGCCGAGAACGTATTTTATTCTGGTCTGCCCTGATATCCATGTTTCCACGAAATGGGCTTATGATGAGTTCGACCGCCTGCATATCGAAGCGCCGGACGGCATCAAGAACGACCTGGAGCCTGTGGTCGTGGAAAAACATGAAGAGATCGCTGATATCAAAGAGAAGCTGGTTAAACTGGGTTGTGTGGAAGCCCAGATGTCCGGTTCCGGGCCGTCGGTCTTTGGCGTCTGCCGACATCAGAGCGACGCTCGAAAAATATTGTTGGAGATAAAGGCGCGCTATCCGCGGTCGTTCTTGATCGAAACGGTTGACAAGGGCATTGAGCTTGTGGGAATATCCTAGAAACAATGGGGCAAGTCTTTTGGGTCTTTACCATTGACGGCGACTGGGATGAATATTTTCGAATCAAACTGCCCGAAGCCAGACGCCGGCCCGATACTGCCAGGCTGGAACAGCTGGTCAGGGCTGAGATTGAATTAGCCAAAGTGATCAACGGCCGGTTCGTTCATTTTGTCCATTCATCACCGCTGGTGCCGAGTTTCTTCTTCCAGCCGCAGTTCATCGCTCTTTGGCAGCAGATCGAGGTAGGCGGCGGCGAGATTGGCGTGCACTGCCATGAAGAAGACCTCTACCTGGCCTGGTATTATGATAACCAGGCCAGGATGGAAAAAGCTATTACCCGACAGGTGGAAAAGTTCCGCGAGAATGGCCTGACACCGCGCTGCTACCGCGGCGGCTTCATGACCTTCAGCCCCAAGACCATTCCTATCCTGGAAGAGAGCGGGGTCTTCCTGGATTTTTCCTGCGAACCGGGCCGCCACCTGGTGACCAACGGCCAGCTGGTCTCTGACTGGCAGGGCGCGCCGGAAAATCTCTACCGCATGGCCTACGAGGACCACCGCAAGCCCGGCGGCAGTAATATCATGGAAGTGCCGCTGGGCATTTACGTCGAAAGGCAGTCGCTCTGGTCGATCTGGCAAAAAGCCCGCAAGATCAAACGCCGGCCCGGCAAGCAGATCGTCTCTGTGCTGGCCCATACCTATGACTTTGCTTCCTGGCAGATGAAGCTCAAGATCAGGCTGGCCCTGCTGCTGCTCAAACGCTATGGCAAGTTCATCAACTGCCGGCAGGTCCTGGCTGAGGCAGCGAAATAACTTATGGAAAAATGGCAGAAGCTTTTAGCCCAGAGCCTGACC
This sequence comes from Candidatus Saganbacteria bacterium, assembly GCA_016932255.1. GTDB lineage: Bacteria > Margulisbacteria > WOR-1 > O2-12-FULL-45-9 > O2-12-FULL-45-9 > JAFGDE01. The sequence goes on along the minus strand of JAFGDE010000001.1, from coordinate 34,752 downwards.
AGCCCGGACAAGCTGGCCGGCAAGCTCGGCCTTGAACCTGGAGAAATGGCGCGGGTGCTGGAGCAGTATCCGGCCAGGATCAATCCCTATCTGCTTGGCCTGATCAGCCGGTCAGGCCCGGTCTGGCGGCAGTGCGTGCCTGACCAGAAAGAGCTTAAGGACGGCCACGGCCAGACCGATCCGCTCAAGGAAGAGAAATACAGTCCGGTCAAGGGACTGATCCACCGCTATCCTGACCGGGTGCTGCTCTATGTTTCCAATGTCTGCGCCAGCTACTGCAGATTTTGCACCAGGAAACGCCAGATCGGCTTTGAGTACGTCACGCTCAAGCCCAAGGACTTCCGCGCGGCCATCGCCTATATTAAAAAACACCAGCGCATCAGGGATGTGATCCTGTCCGGCGGTGATCCCCTGATGCTTGAGGACAGGCTGATCGAAAAATACCTCAAGGCACTCAGGTCGATCGGCCATGTTGAGATCATCAGGGTCGACACCCGGGCGGTCTTTAGCCTGCCGCAGCGGATCACGCCGCAGCTTTGTCGTTTACTAAAGAAGCACCAGCCGCTCTACCTGATGACCCATTTCAATCACCCGAAAGAACTGACCAAAGAAGCCAGGGCCGCCTGCCGCAGACTAGGTGACGCGGGCCTGGTGCTGGGCAACCAGTCGGTCCTGCTTAAAGGCGTCAATGATGATGCCCGAACGCTTAAGCAGCTCGGTGAAGAACTGCTCAAGGTCAGGGTCAGGCCTTACTATCTCTACATCCCTGACGCGGTCAAGGGCACCTATCACTTCCGCGTGCCGATCAGGCGCGCGCTCAAGATCATGCGGCAGTTGATCGGCCACACCTCAGGCCTGGCCGTGCCAAAATTGATCCTTGACCTGGAAGGCGGCGGCGGCAAGCTGCCGCTCACCCCCAAGTATGTTGTGCGCAAGCGGGGCAAAGAGTATACTTTCAGGAACTTTGAGGACAGGAAGTTCACCTATCATGATGTTTAATTTCAGGCGCAAGATAAGCATCGGGATTGCAGCTGAGAACCGCCCGGCAGAGCGGCGCGTTGTCCTGCTGCCCAGACAATTGCGCCACCTGGCCAGGCACCACCGGATCATGGTGGAAAAAGGTGCCGGCCTGGGCATTGGCATAACTGACGCAGATTACGCTTCAGCCGGGATAAAGGTGGTCCCCAAAGACAAGGTCTACAAGGCTGACCTGGTCGTCAGGATCACCGCGCCGCGCGAAGGCGAGCTCAAATTGATGAAGCCGGGTAAATTCGTCATGTGCATGCTTCACGTCCGCGCCAGACCGCGGCTGGCTGGCCTGCTGCGTAAATACCGGATCAACGTGATCGCGCTGGAGGAGATCCGCAACCAGTTCAACGAACGCCGGGTCGAGGCTTTGCATGAGACCGGCTATCTTGGCATGACCACCGGGTTCGACCTCTGGGGCAAGGACCCGGCCAGAGCCATGGTCAAGGTCATGGGTTACGGCCATGTTGCCTGGGGCGCGGTCCAGGCTGCGGCGCGCAAGTTCAGCCGGGTCATTATCCTGAACAAACGCGACATCAATGAGATGGACAAACACCTGCCGGGCACAGATATCCTGGTCAATGCGCTCAACTGGCCCTATGACCTCAGGGGCAGGGTCTTTCTGGTAAAACGCCAGATGCTCAAACTGCTCAAGCCAGGCGCGGTCATTGTCGACCTGGTTGCCAATCCTGAAGGCCAGTCGCCGATCGAGACCTGCCGGCCGACCACGCTGGCAGACCTTTCCTATAAGGTCGACGGGGTGATCCATACCTGCTGCTGGGGCTGGCCCGGACTGGACCCGGAAAGCATTACCAAACGCTACAGTATCCAGATCGGTCCGATCCTATCGGATATCGTGAAAAAAGGCTTGAACGCCCTGCCGCCGTACCTGGTCAAGGCGGTCTTTAAGGGGAAGCAATGAAAATAGGCGTGCCAAAAGAGAACCGGCCCCTGGAAAAACGGGTAGTGCTTCAGCCTGAAGAACTCAAAGGTATTGCCCGGCATCATGAAGTGGTGGTCGAAGAGGGGGCTGGGCTGGGTGTCGGCATCCTTGATGCCCAGTACGAAGCCGCGGGCTGCCGCATCGCGCCCAAAGAAAAAGTGTATGCTGCTGATCTGGTCGTTCGCATTAAAGAGCCGCTGCCTTCTGAGGTCAGGCTGATGAAACCCGGCTCCATCATGATGAGCATGATGCACCTGCGCTGTGAACCTGAGCTTGAGGCGAACCTGATCAGGCAAAAGGTCATCGCTGTTCCGCTGGAGAACATCAAGGACCCGTTCGGCCGCAGGCTGGTTGAAGCGGTCATGGAATCAGGCCGCATCGGCATGGAATTCGGTTTTAAGCTCTGGGGCAAGGACCCGGCCAAAGCGCATGTCAAGATCATGGGTTATGGCAACATGTTCCGCGGCGCACTCCAGGCGGCTGCCCGGCGTCTGGCCCGCGTCGAAGTCTTAAACAAGCGCCAGTTCGCCCAGATGGAGCGGCACCTGCCCGGCACTGATATCCTGGTCGACGCGGTCAACCGGCCGTACCGCCGCCAGGTCAAGAAAGAACCGCCGTTCGTTACGCGGGCCATGCTGAAATTGTTGAAACCCGGTTCCGTGATCATCGATCTGGTCTCTAATCCAGAAGGCCACGCTCCGGTCGAGACCATGAAGCCGACCTTCCTCAAGGATCCGTATTATATCGTTGACGGCATTTATCACTCATCGCTCTGGGGCTGGCCGGCCATGGACCCGGTACCGATCTCCAAGCGCTACAGCATGCAGATCGCGCCTTTCGTCAAGGCGATCGCTGATAAAGGCCTGGACCACGCGCCGGAAGCGGTCAAAAAAGCGGTCATCAGGACCGATAAAGGGGAGAGGGTCGTATGAAAAAGGGCTACAGGACAGGTGATCAGGTGATCGATAAGGAAATAGAACTCCTGGCCAGGAAGTACAGCTGTCCGGAAAGCCGCTGCCATTTGCAGGACCTGTTCACCACAGTTATTAAGCTGCATCTGGACAAGGCGGATGACCGCGACCTGTATCTGATCAATAACACGACTAAGGAACTGCGCCATATCTTCCGCATCTTTACCAAATACCGCGACAAGCGCAAGGTGGTCATCTTCGGCTCGCATCGCATGCCGGTCAAAAGCCGGGAGTTCAAACAGGCCAAGCAATTTGCCAAAGAGATGGTCAAACGCGGCTTTATGGTCATCACCGGCGGGGGCGGCGGCGTGATGGAAGCGGGCAACTGGGGCGCTGGCAAGGAGGGCTTTGCGGTCAAGATCAAGCTGCCGCTGGAGATGGAGCCTAATCCTTATGTTTCAAAGGGCGAAAAGCTGATCAATGTCAAGTATTTTTACACCCGCAAGCTGGCTTTTATCAAGGAATCCGATGCCACGGTGCTGTTTCCCGGCGGCTTCGGCACGCATGACGAAGGCTTTGAGGTCCTGACTTTGCTTCAGACCGGCAAGTGCGCTCCCCGGCCGGTGGTCATGGTCGAAGCGCCCGGCAAAAAATACTGGCGCACCTGGCAGAACTTTGTCAGGAAACAGCTGCTCAAAGGCGGCTTCATTACCCAGACGGAGATGGGGCTGTTCAAGATCGTCAGTTCGATCGAAGCCGCGGTCAAGGAGATCGCTGATTTCTATAAGGTCTACCATTCGATCCGCTTTGGCCGTGACCTGACGGTCATCCGCCTGAACAAGAAAGTGCCGGAAAAGGACTTGGAGCGGTTAAGCCGCAAGTACCGGGATATCATGAAAGGCGGTATCCGGCCCAGCGGCCCTCTGCCTGCTGAGGTTCGCGCCAGGGAATTGCTGGATAAACCGCGTATCTGCTTCAAGTTCGACCGCAGGAGCTACAGCCGGCTGATCGGCCTGATCAGGGATCTTAACCGCGGTTAATCTTCGATCAGGGCCAGTTTAGGCGGGCATTTCAGCATGTATTTGTTCAGGATCAGCGGGGCGCATAAGGTCGTGGCAAAGGCGACCACGACCAAAACTGACATAAGGTCTTCATTGATGATGCCCAGTTGTAAGCCGATCAAGGCGATGATCAGCTCGATCTCACCCCGGCCGTTCATGGCCAGGCCCATGATCAGCGATTCATTGCTGGAACTGCCTGAAGCCCGGCCGCCCAGATAGACACCTAGCAGTTTGCCGCTAAAAGCCACCAGGAACAGGACGGCCACGAACCAGAACTGTTTTACGACCACGTTGAGGTTGATCTTCAGGGCGATGCTCATGATGAAGATCGGGCCAAGGAAGCCGTGGGAAATGGCCAGGAACCGGTCATGCATCTTCTGGAACAGGGAGGCGCTCATTATTTCCTCGCGCACGAACAGGCCTGCGATATAGGCGCCGAGGATAAAAGGCAGGCGGATAGCCTCGGCCAGAAAAGCAAAGATAAAACCCATCAGCAAAGCGAAAGTGAAGCCCTTGCCTCGGCGGGTGGTAAAATAGCGCGACAGCTTGGGGAAGAGCAAGTAACCCGCGGTCAATGTGATGGCGAAGAAGATTAGGATCTCCAGGGTAGTCATCAACGCGTCGCTCAGGCTAAAGCCGCCGTTCTGGGTGCTTTTGATGATCAGGGAAATGATCAGGAAGATGGTGATGTTGTCAAAGATCGCTGCGCCCATCATCTGGTAGCCGATGCGAGAGCGGTCAAGTTGCAGGTCGCAGAGGATGCGGCTCTTGGTCACCATGGAAGTGCCGGAAACAGCCGCGCCGATCAGCACCGCCTGGATCAGGCTGCCGCCGAAGAGCAGGGTCGAGCCCGTGCCCAGCAGGAAAGGGAAAGATATGCCTGAGAGCCCGATCCAGACCGAAGGCCGCAGGGTCTTTCTGATGAAGCGCGGATCGGTCTCAAGGCCTGAGTGGAACATCAGGAAGAACATGCCCAGGCTGGCCAGGATATCGATCTCAGGCGAGGGATGGATGATGCCCAGCACGGCCGGTCCGATGATGATGCCGGCGACCAGCTCGCCGATGATCAGCGGGATGCGGAAACGCTCAAGGAAGATAGCCACGCTCCAGGCCACAGCGACCAGGAACAGGATATTGAACAGAGGGGCCTGAATTATGTTAAAGATGTTAGAAAACACTTAAAATTTTCGTAAGTTGCTGGTAGTTAATTACTTACAGGTCTTGAACCCCAGCATTTTGTAAATGAGGCACTGGCCCGACAGGCCGCTGAAGATCAGATACAGGCCGATCACCAGCAGGGTGAGCATCAGCCAGCCGGCCACAGGCACATAAGAAGGGATTATCAGGCAGGCGCCGCCAGCCAGGATCCTGATGAAACGGTCCAGGGTGCTCTGGTTCTGTTCGATTGCTTTGGCCATGATTGCCTCCTTAGGGTCTGTTTGGCTGTTATATTATCATAAAAAAGTGAAAAAACAAGCGCTGATTGATGTGTCTGTGCGTTTATGCTAAGGTAGCAGGATCGATAAGGAGGCTGCTCATGAAAAGAATACCCTTCGGCTTGATCGTTATCATCCTGGTCGCGCTCTGGCTGGTGCTCCAGCCGATCATCTCGCTGTATCCTGATCTGCTCTGGTTCGATAACCTGGGCTTTGCTTCGGTCTTCTGGACCAATCTTAAAGCCAAACTGCTGACCGCGTTCGCTTTTGGCCTGCTCTTCTTCGTCATCGCGACGGTCAATGTTTTCCTTTCCCGCCGGCTGACGCGGGACAATCGCCGGGTCAGGCAGGACGCTGAATCGCCTGAGCGGATCAAACAAATGATCGCTGAATTGTTCGGCGAAAGAGCCGGCGAGGGGCCGGGTTTAATGAATGTGACGCCTGATCCCGCTGTTGAGCGCCGCGGCTACCTGCTTTGGGGGTTGGGGATACTTGTGGTCTCGATCTTTTTCGGCCTGTCAGCCATCACCCAGTGGGAAGTGGTCTTGAAATACCTGAACTCAACCTCCTTTGGCCTGACAGACCCGATCTTTAAGCGCGATATCGGCTTCTATGTCTTTCAGCTGCCGTTGCAGCAGTTCCTGCAGGGCTTTGTCTTCACTGCGCTGATCATGTCGTTCTTTGCTTCGCTCTGGAATTACCTGCTCAACGGCGCGGTTTTCTTTAGCCAACTGCGCCTCAGCTTTGGCCGGGGCGTTAAGGTCCATCTGGCCGTATTGCTCGCTTTAATCACCCTGGTCTTTGCCTGGGGCCTCTGGCTGGGCGAGCTGGAAATATTATATTCGGCGCGCGGCGTGGTCTACGGCGCGGGCTACACGGACGTTACTGCCCAGTTGCTTGGTTATAACCTCCAGATATTCGTCCTGGCAATAACAGCGGTCCTCTTTCTGGCAATGGTCTTTACCAGTAATTACCGCCTGCCGCTGGCAGGGCTGGCCGCTTATCTGGTCGTGGCCCTGTTCATGGGCGGCATTTATCCGGCCATTGTCCAGAACTTCCAGGTCAAACCCAACGAGATCTCCATGGAAGAGCCTTATATCGCCCATGCGATCAGGTTCACCCGGCAAGCCTACGGTTTGGACAAGATCGAAGCCAAGGAGTTCGCGGCTGACCAGAGCCTGTCGCTGCGGGACGTGCGGCGCAACAATCAAACGATCGGCAACATCCGGCTCTGGGACCCCCGGCCGCTGATCAAGACCTACCGCCAGCTGCAGGGCATCCGCCTGTATTATGATTTTGATGATGTTGACGTGGACCGCTATACGATCGGCCGCGATTACCGGCAGGTCATGCTCTCAGCCAGGGAGCTGAAGGTCGATAAGCTGCCGGCCAAGGCCCAGACCTGGGTCAACCAGCACCTCAAGTTCACCCATGGTTACGGCCTGTGCCTGTCGCCGGTCAATGAGCAGACGCCGGAAGGCTTGCCCAATCTGATCGTTAAGGATATCCCGCCGGTCAGTACCCGGGACCTGAAGATCGAGCGGCCGGAGATCTATTACGGCGAAGAAACCGGCCAGTACGTAATAGTTAACACTGACGAGCAGGAGTTTGATTATCCCAAGGGCGACAAGAATATCTATTCCGATTATAAGGGCAGGGGCGGAGTGCTGATCGACACGGCTCTTAAGCGCCTGGCCTTTACCATCAAGTTCGCTGACCTCAAGATCCTGCTGACCGATTACATCAATAACGACAGCCGGGTGATGTTCGACCGCAACATCCACCGCCGGGTCAGGAAGGTCGTGCCGTTCCTGAGCTATGACCGCGATCCCTATATGGTCATTGCCAGCGGCCGGCTCTTCTGGATCCAGGACGCTTACACGACCACCGACATGTATCCCTATTCCGACCCGACCGGCGGCAGCTTCAGTTCGTTCAACTATATCCGCAACGCGGTCAAGGTCGTGATCGACGCGTATAACGGCGACATGACCTATTATCTCGTCGATGGGGCCGATCCGATCGCCTTGACCTATCAGAAGATCTATCCGGCTCTGTTCAGGCCGTTTGCTCAAATGCCGCAGGAGCTCAGGGCTCATCTGCGCTATCCTGAGGACCTGTTCCTGGTCCAGTCGAGGAAATACGCGGCTTTTCATATGGATGACCCGCAGGTCTTCTACAACCAGGAGGACCTCTGGAACCTGCCCAAGGAGATCTATGCCGATTCTGAAGTAGCGATGGTGCCGTACTATACGATCATGCGGCTGCCCGGGGAGAAGGAAGAAGAGTTCCTGCTGATGCTGCCGTACACGCCCAATAATAAGGACAACATGATCGCCTGGCTGGCCGGCCGCTCCGACGGTGCGGAATACGGCAAGCTGATAGTTTACAAATTCCCCAAGGACAAGCTGATCTACGGGCCGATGCAGATCGAAGCGCGCATCGACCAGCAGACCGAGATCTCCCAGCAGTTCACGCTCTGGGGCCAGGCCGGTTCGCGTGTCATCCGAGGCAATCTGCTGGCCATCCCGATCGAGCAGTCGATCGTTTACATTGAGCCGATCTATCTGGAAGCGACCTCGGGCTCTCTGCCGGAATTCAAAAGGGTCATTGCTGTCTACGGCAAGAACGTGGCCATGGAAACGACCCTGGACGGCGCCCTGTCAGCGGTCTTTTCCGGCCGGGTCAGCTCGGCCCGCACGCGCCAGTATGAGACCGAGACCGCCCTTAGTCCCAAGGCTCTGGCCAAGCAGGCCTTACAGATCTATAACAATATGCAGGGCAGTTTGAAGCAGGGCAACTTCGCCGCCTTTGGTCAGCGGTTGCAGGAACTGGGCGGGATCTTGAGGAACATGGCCAAATAAGCATCTTGACGATTTCTTGACGATATGTTATACTGGCGCTATGTTGAACAGCCGCCAGCAAGAGATACTCAAGCTTCTAGGGGAACAGCCGTTTCTTAAGACCAGCGAACTGGAAGAGTCCCTGCGGTTGACCCGCGCCCGGATCAACCAGCTGATCGTGCCCTTAATCAGGAAAAAGCTGGTCCGGCGGGAAGGCCGCGCCCGCGCCACGATCTATCAGCTGACCGATAAGCGCTCCAATGATACTCTCCGTCGTGAGAACTGGGAACTGCGCCGCCGCGTGCTTGAACTGGAGAAGGTCCTGGACGACCGCAAGATGATCGAGCGGGCCAAGGAGATCCTGATCGCCCAGTTCGATATCCTGCCCACCGATGCCTATCGCAAACTGCAGGAACAAAGCATGGATTCCGGCCGGCCGCTGCGGGATATCGCCCAAAGGATACTATCGGCCTATGAGCATTGAATTGACTTTGGTCTGAGAACTTGATATAATATAGTATCAGAAAAGGCAAGGGCGCCCGTCAGGGCGCTCTTTTTTTATGCCGGAACAGGGAGGGGAAGAGATGAAAGCTGTTTTAGCGCTTGAGGACGGTACGATATTTGAGGGGATCTCTTTTGGCGCGGAGGGTGAGATCGTTGGGGAGGTCGTGTTCAATACCCAGGTGGTGGGTTTTCAGGAGATGCTGACCGATCCGGCTTACGCCAGAAAGATCATTGTCATCGGTTATCCCCATGTGGGCAATGCCGGGATCAATGACCGCAGCAACGAGTCGAACAAGGCCCAGGCTGCGGCTTTTGTGGTTAAAGAATACAGCAAGGTCTACAGCAACTGGCAAGCCAGGGAATCCTTGGCCGATTTCATGAAACGGCACAAGGTCGTCGGCATCGAAGGGATCGATACCCGCGCTTTAACGGTCCATCTCCGGGACAACGGGGAGATGAAGGGTATAATTTCAACCAGTGATCTCAACAAGGAAAGCCTGGTCAGCAAGGCCAAGGCCTATGAGCCGTCCGACCTGGTCAGCGAGGTCACCTCGGCCATGGACCTGCCTAAAGCCAAGCCCGGTTCAACTACAGTGATCATCAACCTGGGCGTCAATAACAGCACTCTGGCCCGCTATCCGGGAGCAAAGATCGTTTTGTCTGATATCACGGCGGAAAAGGTCCTGGAAAAACAGCCGGAAATGGTGGTCATTTCCAGCGGCCCGGGCGATCCCAGGGAATTGACCGCCCTGGTTGATCAGGTCAGGAAACTGGTCGGTAAAGTACCTGTCCACGGCATCCAGAACGGCGCCTGTGTCGTAGCCCTGGCCCTGGGCTGCACTGTTGAGCGCATGAAGGTCGGCCACCACGGTGTCAATCATCCGGTGGTCGATCCCAGGACAGGCCGCGGGGAGATCACGGCGCAAAGCCACAGCTACGGGATAACGGATGTCCCTGCCGGGGTCAAGGTCATGCATGTAAATCTTAATGATAAGACGATCGAGAAGATCCAGAGCAAGGACGGCAGCTGCGTGGCGACATTGTATTTCCCGATCGATGAGCGCGGCAAACTGGAAAAAGGCTATAAACCTGTATAAGGGGAGGGACCGAACATGCCAAAACGAACTGATATAAAAAAGATCCTGATCATCAGCTCCGGCCCCATTGTCATCGGCTCGGCCTGCGAATTCGACTATTCCGGGTCCCAGGCCTGCAAGGCCCTGCGCGAGGAGGGCTATGAAACGGTCCTGATCAACTCCAATCCGGCCACCATTATGACCGACCCGGGCATGGCCGACCACACTTATATTGAACCGCTTGAGCCGGAATTCATCGAAAAGGTGATTGCCAAGGAAAAGCCGGATGCCCTGCTGCCGACCCTGGGCGGCCAGACCGGCTTGAACATGGGCTTCTTCCTGTCACGGGCCGGCATCCTGAAAAAGTACGGCGTTGAAGTGATCGGCGCTGACGCCAAAGCGATCGAACGGGCGGAGGACCGGGATAAGTTCAAGCAGACCATGGCCAGCATCGGCATTGCCGTGCCGGAATCGGGCATTGCCACGACCGTTGAGGAAGGCCTGGCCCTGGGCGACAAGATCGGTTTCCCGATCATTTTACGGCCGGCCTTTACCATGGGCGGAGCCGGCGGTTCCTGCGCATATAATATTGACGAGCTGAAAACCGGCCTGGAACTGGCGCTTGATGTTTCCCCCCTCAAACAGGTTCTGGTCGAACAATCTGTCCTGGGCTGGAAAGAGGTCGAGTTCGAGGTCATCCGCGACTGCAAGGATAACGTTATTATCGTCACCTCGATGGAGAACATTGATCCGATGGGTGTGCATACAGGCGATTCGATCGTGGTGGCCCCGGCCCAGACACTGACAAAGGAAGAGTTTGTCCACCTGGAGAACCTGTGCAAGAAGATCATCCGCGCGGTCGGCATCAATGGCGGCGGCACCAACATCCAGTTCGCGGTCAATCCGGATGACGGCCGGGTGGTCATCATCGAGATCAATCCGCGAGTTTCCCGCTCCTCGGCCTTGGCTTCCAAGGCCACGGGGTTCCCGATCGCCCGGGTGGCGGCCAAGCTGGCGGTCGGCCTGTCACTGGACGAGATCGTCAACCAGGTCACGGGCAAGACCTATACTTTCTTTGAGCCGACGGTCGATTACGCGGTCTTCAAGGTCTGCCGCTTCACTTTCGAGAAATTCCCTGAAGCCAACCCGGTCCTGTCCACGTCCATGAAAGCGGTCGGCGAGGCCATGTCCATCGGCCGCAATTACAAAGAGTCGCTGCAAAAGGGTATCCGCTCCCTGGAATACCGGCGCTTTGGCCTGGGCGCTGACGGCCGCGATGTCCCGCCCGAGCTGTCAGCTGACGCTGAACTGGTCAAGCAGAAGCTGGTCTATCCCAATGCCGACCGGATCTTCTGGCTGCGCTACGCCATCAAGAACGGCATGAGCGATCAGGAGATCTACGAGCATTCCAAAATCGATCCGTGGTTCGTCCACCAGATGCGCGAGATAGCCGAAATGGAAGAAAAGGTCGCCGCTTATAAGCTGGCTGATATCCCCGACAAACTGCTGCTGGAGGCCAAGGGGCTCGGCTTCTCGGATATCCAGATAGCGCATCTGACCGGCTCTAATGAGGTCGCGGTCTATGAGCATCGAAAAGAAAAGGGCATAACCCCGGTCTATAAACTGGTCGATACCTGCGGAGGTGAAATTGATCCGATGAAACCCTATTTTTATTCTTCCTATGATAATGCCAAGGATGAATGCCGGGCGACCGGCAAGAAGAAGATCATGGTGCTGGGCGGCGGGCCCAACCGGATCGGCCAGGGGATCGAATTCGACTACTGCTGCTGCCATGCTTCCTTTGCCATCAAGGAAGAAGGCTATGAGGCGATCATGGTCAATTCCAATCCTGAGACCGTTTCGACCGACTTTGACACGTCGGACCGGCTTTATTTCGAGCCGCTGACCCGCGAGGACGTGCTCCACATCGTGCAAAAAGAGAAGCCCGAGGGGGTAATCGTCCAGTTCGGCGGGCAGACGCCGCTCAACCTGGCGCACCAGCTGGCGGAAGCGGGCGTGCCCATCCTGGGCACTTCGGTCGATTCGATCGACCGGGCCGAGGACCGCAAGCGCTTCAAGACCCTGCTCAAGAAGTTGAAGCTGGCCCAGCCGGCCAACGGCACATCTGTCTCCTTTGCCGAGGCCAAGAAAGTGGCCAGGAAGATCGGCTATCCCGTGGTGGTGCGGCCGTCCTATGTGCTGGGCGGCCGGGCCATGGTCATTGTCTACGACGAGGGTGATCTGGAGGAGTATATGCAGAAGGCGGTCATTGCCTCGCCTGACCGGCCGATCCTGATCGACAAGTTCCTGGATGATGCTATCGAGGTGGACGTTGACTGCGTTTCCGACGGCAAGAAGACGGTGGTCATGGGCATCATGGAGCATATCGAAGAGGCCGGCATCCATTCGGGTGATTCGGCCTGTGTTATCCCGACCTTTTCGCTGGCCAAGACCATGCTGGAAGAGATCCGCAAGGCCAGCTATGCCCTGGCCAAGGATCTCAAGGTCAAAGGTCTGATGAACATCCAGTACGCGGTCAAGGACGGCAAGTTGTACGTGCTCGAGGTCAATCCGCGCGCTTCCAGGACCGTGCCCTATGTCAGCAAGGCGACAGGCATTCCCTGGGCCAAGATCGCGACCAAGGCGATGATGGGCAAGTCGCTTAAGGAACAGGGCATCGACAAGGAGGTCATTCCCGAACACTTCTCGGTCAAGGAAGCGGTCTTTCCCTTCAACCGTTTTCCGGGCGTTGATCCGGTCCTGGGGCCGGAGATGAAGTCGACCGGCGAGGTCATGGGCATTGATCATGATCTCGGCGTGGCTTACATGAAAGCGCAGATAGCCGCCGGGCAGAAGCTGCCGTTGTCGGGCAAGATATTTATCTCGGTCAATGACAAAGACAAGCGCAAGATCGTTGATATCGCCAAACGTTTTGATGCGCTTGGCTATCAGATCGTTTCGACTTCGGGAACGGCCGGGGTCCTGCGCAAGAACGGCCTGGAGATCGAAGAAGTGGCCAAGCTGGGCGAGGGCCGACCGGACGTGCTTGATTTGATCAAGAACGGTGAGGTCAAACTGCTGATCAACACGCCGGGAGATAAAAAGACCAAAGTTGACGAGACCAAGATACGTTCGGGTGCGATCATGCATATGATACCGATCGTGACCACGCTGTCCGGCGCCCGGGCGACCGCCCTTGGTATTGAAGCGGTCAAGAAAAAAGGTTATAGTGTGAGGGCATTGCAGGATTATCATAAATAGTCCATATGCCCATATGAAACGAACTTTCATCCTGTTGATAATCGCTCTGGCGCTCTTGCCTTGCCTGGCCCAGGCCAAACTGGTCTATGGCGGCCTGGACAAACGCTATGTGGCGCTGACCTTTGATGACGGTCCCTCGCTGGGATTCACCGAAAAGGTCCTGGACATCATGGCCCGGGAGAACGTTAAAGGCACATTCTTTTTGATCGGCCATAAGGTCATGGCTCAGCCGGAGTTGATGGCCAGATTGGCCAGGGAAGGGCATGAGCTGGGTAACCATACTTTTACCCATTCCAAGGTCACCTGGCTTGGCGATGATAAGCTGGCCTATGAGCTGAAACAGACCTCGCAGTTGATCTCCGAGATGACCGGCAAGTCGGTCAAGCTGTTCCGTCCGCCGCACGGCACGCTCAATGCGGCCAAGAGCCGGCTGATCCAGCAGCAGGGCTATGATATCGTGCTCTGGACGGTCAATGCCGATGATTTTTACCGGGCCGGCCGCGGCATGCGCAGCCACAGCTCGATCGCCAACAGGGTCCTGGGACAGGTGAAGGGCGGAGATGTCGTGCTGATGCACGATGACAGCCAGCAGCTGGTCGATGCTCTGCCGCTGATCATCGCGGGCCTTAAGCAAAAAGGCTACAGTCTGGTCACGGTCTCTGAGCTGAGGCGGAAAAGCAGCCAGTATATGGCCGAGCAGAAAAAGGAGCCGGCCAAAATATGACCGCCAATCTGCTGATCACCGGCGCCAGCGGCTGTGTCGGCCATTATATCTTCGACCGGCTGGTCAAGGACCCCGGCTATCATCTTTACCTGCTTTTGCCCACGCCGGCAAAACTGAGGCGCGACCTTTCACGTTTCCAGAACGTTACTGTGCTGCAAACCAGCCTGGCCGAGCTGGGACAGCAAAGGGAGCTTTTGGCCGGGATGGATTATCTGGTGCATCTGGCCGCGGGTTGGGGCAACAGCGAAACGAATTATGATTGGACCAAGGCCCTGCTTGCCAACCTGTCGCCTGAGCGGCTGAAAAAGGTTATTTATTTCTCGACAGCCAGTATATTAGGTCCTGATAACAGGCCGGCCGAGGCGGTGGCCGGGATCGGCACCTCTTATATCACCAGCAAGTATCGGATGCTGAAAGAACTGCCCGGCCTCAAATTGTATGACCGTATCATCACGCTGTTCCCGACCTGGGTACTGGGCGGCAGCCCGCGCCACCCTTATTCTCACGCCATGTCCGGCATCAGGGGCGCGGTCAGGTGGCTCTGGCTGCTGCGTTTTTTCCGCTTTGACATGTCTTTTCATTTTATTCACGCCCAGGATATGGCGGCCATTGTCGAATACCTGCTCCAGCATGATCCGGGAGAACGGGAATATGTTCTGGGCAACGAACCGATCTCAGCCGGACAGCTGATCGAACGGATCTGCCGTTATTATAGAAAGCGTGTTTATTTCCAGGTCCCGATCCCGGCCAGGCTGGTTGAGCGGGTGGCCGGCCTGTTCGGCCAGGGCCTGAGCGAATGGGACAAATACTGCCTTGAAAAAAAGGATTTTTCCCACCGTATCAGCAATGCTGCGACCTTCGGCCTGCCATCAAATCATGCCGAGATAGAGTCGGTCCTCCAAGAGTTGACTTAAATCATATTGTGTGCTACGATTGTTAAGAAAGTAGCACGCAATGACCGAGCTGGAAAGATTCGGAGTTTCAATACCTGATGACCTGCTGGCTAAGTTCGATAAACTGATCGCCAGAAAAGGCTATGCCAACCGCTCTGAGGCTATCCGCGACCTGATGCGCGACGTTATCGTCGAGCAGTCCGTGGCCGAGGACAGGGAAGTGGTCGGCACGGTGACCATTGTTTATGATCATCATACCCGCGACCTGTCTGACCGGCTTAATGATATCCAGCATGATTCCTACCACAGCATCGTTTCCACGACCCATATCCATCTGGACCACCATAACTGTCTCGAGGTCTTGATCGTTAAAGGTAAAAGCAGCGAGGTCAAAGCCATCGCTGACAAGCTGATCAGCACCAAGGGCGTCAAACACGGCAAACTGGTGATGACAGCCACAGGAAAGGAGTTAAAATAGGATGCATATTCCCGACGGTTTCCTTGATCCCAAAATCTCTTATGGTTTAATAGGCGCGGCGGTCGGCGCGCTGGCCTATGCACTGGCCAAGGTAAAACAGGCGGTAACGGAGCTGGCGCCTCAGGAATCACTGGCGGCCGCTGGCCGGGGGATCAAGAGCCTGGCAGGCAAAGGACGCCGGGTCCTGTCCCAACTGGGTGAACAGAAAGTTTATCAGATGGGCATGGTCGCGGCCCTGGTCTTTGCCGCCCAGATGTTCAACTTTCCGGTCGATCAGGGAACTTCCGGTCATCTGATCGGCGCGGCCCTGGCCACGGTCCTGCTCGGCCCGTTCATGGGGCTTTTGGTCGTGGCTTCGGTCGTGATCATCCAGGCCCTGTTCTTTGCCGACGGCGGCCTGATCGCCATGGGAGCCAACGTTATCAATATGGCGGTCATCGCTTCTCTGGTCAGTTATTATCTCTATGCTTGGACAAAGCGGTACCTGCCCGAATGGTTGAGCGTTTTTATTGCGGCCTGGTTCTCGGTCATGACCGCGGCGCTGGCCGCCTCTCTGGAGATAGCTTTTTCCGGCACTTTTGCTCTTGGTGCCGTACTTTCGGCCATGCTCACGGTCCATGCCGTTATCGGTCTGGCCGAAGGTCTGATCACGCTCGCTTTGGTCAGGGCATTTTGGCTGCTGGTCAGGGTCGGGGAGGAATAGTAAAATGAAGAAGAACATCATCATTCTGGCGGTACTGATCGCCGCAGCCGCTTCGTTCTTCGCTTCGGCCCATCCCGACGGACTGGAAAAAGTGGCGGAAACGCTCGGTTTCCTCGATGCCGGAGTTGAGCGGACTTCCGTCATGACCGACTATTCAGTGCCTTTTGTGGCGCATGAGGCTGTGTCCGCCGCGCTCTCAGGAATTATCGGCATTGCTTTGTGCCTGGGAGTTTTCTGGCTGGCGGCCGTGATCATGAAAAGTGTCCGTCGCCCTGGCTAGACAGGCCCTTTATTTGTTATAATTAGGCTATGTTCGAACTGGCCAGTGTCAATGACATAGTCTGGAACGCAATGCTGATTAGCGGCGAGATCCTGCTGCTGATAGTGCTGTTCTTTATCATCAACCAGTTCAACCGCCTGATCTTCAAGATCATCAAGTCGCTGCCTGTTATCAGCCATTTCAGCGACAAGCTGGATACGATCTTCTTTAATGTCCGGTCCATCCTGATCTTCCTGTGTTTTATTACCTGTCTGGCCGTGACAGCCTTCAACGGCTGGCTGCTGTTCAGGGGGGGGGACCTGCTGGTCTATCATCAGAACATGCTGCTCAAGATACCTTTGGCGACCTGGCAGCGCTTTGCCATCGGCTTGGCCAAGGTCGTCGGTCTGGTCATCCTGGTGACCATTGGCATCAGGCTGGTCAAGAGCGTTTTTGACCGATTTGAAAGAAAAGCCAAGGACTGGGAAAGGCTCAAGGCCAACGATCACAGCATTGAGATGTTCTTTTCCGCGCTTTACCGCATCATCAGCAACGGTCTCTGGCTGCTGGTCTTTACTTTCGCGGTCTGGGAACTGCCTTATCTGAATTTCCTGTCCATATATCTCTGGCTGCTGCTCAAGGTCTATCTGATCGTTTCTTTAGGCATGCTGCTGGTCTCGGCCGTGGCGGTCATAGTCGACAGCCTGGACGCACTCAGCCAGAAATACGCCAGTCCGGACAATATCCTGGCTTTTTACGAGCACCTGCGCGGCCTGATCCCGCTTTTGAGGCGTACGCTGGAATATGTGATCTATGTCAGCGTGGCGACACTGGTGGTGATGCAGGTCGACCTGATCGATGAGTTCGCGGCTTGGGGGCCGAGCATCATCCAGATCATCGGCATCGTTTTTCTCTCCCGCGTCTTTGTCGTGGTCGCTGACCTGGTCGTTGACAGTTCTTTGTTCAAGTCGGACAAACAGTCCGAGGTTGACCGCCAGCGACAGGCCACTATCCTGCCGCTGGTCAAAAGCTTTCTCAAGTATTCGATCTATTTCATCGCCTTTGTCCTGATCCTGCGGGCGCTGAACATCAATCCCACGGCTGTGCTGGCAGGCGCGGGGATCGTCGGCATCGTTGTCGGCCTGGGCGCCCAGTCGCTGATCAATGACGTTGTTTCCGGCTTTTTTATCCTGTTCGAGAACGTTTACCTGGTAGGGGATTATATTGAGACCGGCGCGGCCCGCGGGATAGTCGAGGGCATTGATATCAGGGCCACGCGCATCAGGGATCCCAACGGACAGCTGCATATCATACGCAACGGCCAGCTCAATGAAGTGATCAATTACTCGAAACGCTATACGCATGCGGTGGTCGAGGTCGGCGTGGCTTATGATTCCGATCTGGACCAGGTCTATGCCGTGCTGGCCAGGGTCGGAGAGGAGCTTAAAGCCGCCAATCCGGACGTGCTGGAGCCGACCAAGGTCCAGGGCCTGGAGAATTTCGGCGAGTCAGAACTCTTGGTCCGTACCATTACCCGGGTCCAGCCGGGATGTCATATGGCTGTGGCGCGCGACCTGCGCAAACGCATCAAAGAGGCCTTTGACCGCGACGGCATTGAGATCCCGTTCGCCCGCCGCGTCGTTATCTTCAAGAACGCTCCGGGCCAGCCGGCCTGATCAGAGCTTGATCGGCTGAGCTATATTGATGAAGATCCCGCTGTCCGAGATATCGTTGCCCACCTTATAGGTCGCGTAACCCAGTGAAATGGCTGTGCGTGAGTCAAGGCCGAGGTCAGCCAGTATGCCTGTGTAGATCTGGCCGCCCAGGCCGCCGGAGACCTTGCCTGTGCCATAAAGGTTGAAGATCAGCCCTGTGCCGATAAAACCATCCATGCCGAACATGGAACCTTCCTTAAGATAGACCACTGCGTCAGCGTAGAGCGGGATGCTTTTAAAGGTATCTGCGATAACCAGTCCCAGACCGGTCTTGTACTCGACCGCGTCCTCAGCCAGGCCGATCTTTTCTCCGATCTTCAGCGGATCGGAGAAAACGATGTCGCCTCTGGCGCCGAGCAGGATGCTGCCGTAAAGCAGTTTAGCGGCCACATCGGTGTTCAGGCCCCAGCCGAGCAGGCCTTTGTCCGTTTCCGGCAGCTGGGCATCGTAATCCGGTGGTGGAGGCGGTGGCGGCGGCGGTTCGACCGGGGCGACCTCTTTGCTCGCGGCTGGCTCAGGCGCTTCGACCGGCGCAATATTCGGGGTAACGATTTTTTTAACGGTCTTTTTGATGATCTTGGTCTGGGCAGAGGCAGAAAAAGCGGCCAGGGACATTAATACAAAGATCATGAGCGCGCAGCTAAGGAACTTTTTCATATGTATCCCTCCCTAAGTTGGTTAGTAGTATATCATGTGGAAAATGTTCCCGCAAAGTTGTAAAATGTCCCTGAGTAAGAGAACGAACCTGCGACTGAACGTCGCCGTTAAAGACGGGGAATAACAGCGAGGTTCACTCGCTGTTGCTGTATGAAAAAGATACTCTTGGCCCTATTCTGTTTTTTTCTTTGTTTGCCAGTAAGCCTGGCCGAGGAAGCCTCTTATGAGAGCCTGGACCTGATCAACGGCCGGCATTGGGCCAAATATCTGGACGATCTGCTGGGTTATGCCTATGACAGCCACGGCTGCCTCCATTTTACGCCTTCAGACGTATACCTACTCTATGAGACCCTGCCTGACGGCATTCCTTTAACCATTAAAAAGTATAAGCTGGGCAAGAACGAACCGCCTTTTAATCTTGAAAAGATTCCGTATCTGATCGATATGACTAGGACCGTTGACGCGCTAAACAGGCATAGGGCCACGTTCAAAGCGTATAAAACAGAACTTTTGGTCTATCCTTCGCTTGATCTGCTCTTCATCATGGTCAATGATTATCCCTACGCCAAAGTCAAAACGCTGGCCGGATTGCCGGATGAGTTCCTGCTGGCCTATAACGTGCAGCCGGGCAAACCGATCGTCTGGGACCTGATGCTTTCGACGCCGACCGATCCTGGCGAATACAGCATCCTGCGCAAAACATCGCATTACATCAGCAGTACTTATTACAAGAACACGGTCGTGCCGTTCGGCGCCTGGATCAAGAAGGTCAAAGGCGCCTGGATGTACCAGAAGAACGGCCAGTGGGCTAAACTGCCAGATTATATCGTTTCAGACCTGACCCTGCCGGCTGACCAGCGCGATTATAATTATTATGACATCAATTATGACGAGAAGGGCAAGGTCTCGGCCGCGCGCTGGGCCGGCCACGATTTCGGCAAGTACGTCATCCTCTGGACCAAGGACGGCAAGTATCATTATCCGGAGATGGGCTACGCGGCCGGGGAACTGGTCTTTGAGCAGATCATCCTGCTCAAGGACCTGGTCTATTTGCTGACCGCGCCTGGAAACGACGATCTTGATCCGCTCATCACCCAGAACGGCAACTTCAGTTTCTATAAAGAGCTCTATGATTTCAAGGTTTCCAAAGGCGCCAGGGCACCGGCCAACCATATCGATCCGGTGGTCTACAGTTATTACAAGCTCTTTAACGGCCTGGAATTGAACGACCGCGACCGCCAGTTGATGGACGAGCGCCTGGTCAAGGCATTTGAGGAGTACGAACAGAACCGCCTGCCGCGCAACAAAGAAGCGCGCTGGAAAGCCTTGGGGCTGTATAATTACCTGCGCATCAACAGCCTGGTCATTGATAAGCAGGCCGGCTGGTATGAAGGCATCAAGGCCGACTGGGACTTTTTAAAAGAGCTGCGGATCAAACTGCGCCAAGACTTTGACCAGATGGGCGTGCTGTCGCTGGAGAACCGGCAGAACATCGTGGAGCAGTGGTTAAATGACCGGATGCTGTTCAAGTCTGTCGGCCCGCCTAAACAAGCTAAGTATCTGACCGATCTATCGTTCTCGACTTTCTTCAAGCCCGATGACGCTGCCACAGTATTCACGGAACGCGAACGCGCCATTATGCTGGAAAAGATCAGGAAAGCGGCCTCAGGCCAGGGCGACCAGGGGCTGAAACTGAATATCGTTGACGCGCTCAATGATTACAACTTTGGCATCCTGCTCAACGAGATCCTGGGCGATCTGTACAAGAGCCACGGCTGTATGCATATTTCGCCCCGCAATATGGTGCTGCTTTATGACTTTTTGCCGGTCGGCGCTGCGATGAAGGTCTATAAGTATGAGGAGCGCGTCAGCCAGGAAGCGCTGGCCAGCATTCCCTGGCTGGCTGACATGGTCAATTTCCGGGAAGACCTTGACAGGCTGGCGAAAAATTTCAGCGTGACCAAAGAGGTCCAGGTCGCGGTCTATCCGTACTCAGGCGATTGGATCATTTATGTCAAGGACAGGCCTTTTGCCCGGTTGCGGATCCGCGGCGGACCGCAGACCAAGTTTTATCAACTGCAGGGCAGGAGTGAGGATGGCAAGCCGCTTTTTGAGCAGGTCCTGGCCTATCCCACGACGCCGGGGGATTATAATATCTTCCGTAAGGTCGAGAGCTATGTTTCCAATATTTACCATGATACGACGATCATCCCCATGGGCGGTATCATCAAGTGGGTCAAAGAAAAAAATAAGTATATTTTTCAGGACAAGGAGGGCAATTGGAAAGACATGCCCGCGATGGTGGCCGAGGACCTGAAACAGCCGCTGGGAGATACCGAGTATACTTATTACGATATAACCCGTGACCAGAGCGGCGAGGTCGTGACCATGCGCTGGGGCAGTCATCCTTTTGGCAAGTACGCCATTCAAACAAGCAAGGACGGCCGCAGTGCCTGGCCGGAGCTGATCCACTCTTCCGGCGACCTGATCATGGAGGAGCGCCAGCTGGTCAACGACCTGATCAAGGTCCTGACCGCGCCGCATGACGAGATCGAGAAATGCGCTAAATACAGCCAGAATTTTGAGCTGTACAAGATCTGCTGGGATTTTATTAATGACCCCTCGCGCACCGATCTGATCCAGGCCAGGGAGCGGGCGGCCTACCGCCTTTATTTCGGCCTTAAACTTTCCAGTGAGGAGGGTTCCGCTCTGCCCATGGACGTGATCGTGGCCAATAAGGTCCTGCGCGGGCAAAAACTAACCAATCCTGATATCAAACTGCTGCTCGATGAGGGTTTGGCCTACAAGCGCTCAGGTGAGCTTAAGATCAACACGCAGAAGATCATGGGCCTGCAATATGATACGTATCAATACGTGGTCACGATCCAGAAATACGCGCACCATTACGGCACGCTCAAGAAACACTGGGATAAGCTGTCTAATATCCGCAAAGCCCTGCTCAAGGACTTCAATACCTTTGTGATCAAGGACCCGGAACTGTTCCACAACTTCATGCGGGAGCTAATGCTTGAGCGCAATCAGTTGGAACGATTAAGCCAGGAGAACGCGCTCAAGCTGCTTAACGATATGCTGGGAGAGTGAGATCATGGGCCTGATCCGCCTGCAAAAATACTGTTCTGAACACGGCCTGGCCTCCCGGCGCAAAGCTGAGGAATATATCCAGAAAGGCTGGGTCAGGGTCAATGGCAGGGTCGTGACCGAACTGGGCACAAAGATCGACCCAGCCAAAGATAAAGTGGAACTGCTGCCGGAGGCTGAAGCAGCCAAGAAGCATTTCCGTTATGTCCTGCTCAATAAACCGCCCGGTTATGTGACCAATCTGCCGCAAGGGGATGAAAAAGAGGCCCTGGAGCTGCTGGCGCCGGACATGAAAAACCTTAAACCAGTCGGCCGGTTGGATAAAGAATCTGAGGGGCTGTTGCTGTTCACTGATGACGGAGTCGCGGTCCACCGCCTGACCTCACCGAAATTCGAGCATGAGAAAGAATATGAGGTCACAGTGGACAAGAACATTTCCTCGGGCATCATCAGCCGGTATCGGGAGGGGGTCGTTATCCAGGGGCAGAAGGCCCTGCCGGTCAAGGTCAAGAAACTGCAAGGCCGGATCTATCAATTCATACTGAAAGAAGGGCGTAACCGCCAGATTAGGCGGATGCTCGGCAATTTCGGCTACCAGGTGTTAAAACTTAAGCGCGTTCGGCTGGCTTCGCTGGAGCTGGGCCGCTTGAAGCCCGGCCAATACCGCAACCTTAATGCCAGAGAACGCGATCTGCTATTGAAAGAAGCCTCTTATAGTCCGTCAAATCCTGATTGACTTTTTTTTGTTTTAATAGCATAATTTTATTTATCCATCTCTTTGGAGTGTGACTTCCTTATGAAAATCGCGCAGCTGCACTGGGGTTTTCCGCCGATCATTGGCGGGGTTGAAACGCACCTGGTATCATTAATGCCCGAACTGGTCAAGATGGGGCACAAGGTCTCTCTTTTGACCGGCTCAGCTGAAGGGTATCCGGAACATTATGATTTTAAAGGCGTCAGGATCGTCCGCAACCAGTATTATGACCTCAACTGGCTGTTCAAGAGCAATTTCCAGGAAGTCGATGACAATGTCTGGGATATTACCTGCGGTTTTCTGAACAAAGCCAAGCCTGACGTTATTCACTGCCACAATATGCATTATTTCAGCCGCTACCATACCAGGGTAGTAGAATACTGGGCCCTGCAGCACAAGGTCCCGCTGATCCTGACCGCTCATAATGCCTGGAAAGACAAGCTATACCTTGACCTTACCTGTAAAGTGGCCTGGGACAGGATCATTGCTATCAGCCACTATATTAAAAGGGAATTGGTCGCTGTCGGCGTGCCTGAGGAAAAGGTGGATGTTGTCCATCACGGCATTGACGAGCGCAAGTTCACTCCCGGTAAATGCAAGCCGTTCATTTTCAAGGACCACCCCGCCATCAAGAAAAAACGACGCATTGTTTTCCATCCCGCCCGTATCGGTATTGCCAAGGGTTGTGACATCACGATCGAGGCGTTCCGGCTGGTCAAAGAACAATTTCCCGACGCTTTCCTGCTCATGTCGGGCAGCGGTAACATCATTGACTGGGGCCTGACCCAGAACAAGGATATCGCTTTTTTTGCCAGCCTGATCAAACATCTTGGCCTGCAAGACAGCGTCTATATCAATACATATTCCCTGGACAAGGAAATGCCTGAGCTTTACCGTTTAGCTGATGTAGTGGTATATCCCTCCAGTTCTGAGGAACCGTTCGGCTTGACCATGCTTGAGGCCATGGCCTCGGCCAAGCCGATCATCGTGACTGAGGCGGGCGGCATGCCGGAGATCGTCAAGAATGATATCAATGGTTACGTCATTCCCAAGAACAATCATGAGGTCCTGGCGGAAAAGATCATCAAGCTGCTGGCCAGCGACAAGCTCAGCGCCAAGCTGGGCCGCACGGGCAGGGAACAGGTCATGAGCCTGTACACCAAGCGGATCTACGCCCAGAATATCTTTAAGGTCTATCAACAGGCGATCAGGGAATACCACAGGGGCCATAAGAAGAAGTCCCGGCCAAAGCGCAAGTTCTTCATTGCCAGAGAGGAGATGGCGATCTAGTGATCAAAGCGGCGATATTCGATCTGGACGGCGTTATCGTCAACACTGTGCCGCTCCATTTCAAAGCCTGGCAAAAAATGTTCAAGCAATACGGCCATAACTTTACTATGGCTGATTATCTGGCTAAGGTTGACGGCCGGCCCCGCTTAGAAGGGGCCGGGGCCATCCTGACCGAACTTTCACCCGAAGAGATCAAGAAGGCCGGCGAGATTAAACAGGGCTTTTATCTGAAAATGCTGGACAGCGAAGATATTGAGATCTTTGACAGTACCATCAAATTGATCAAGGAGCTCAAGAATCGCGGGGTCAAGCTGGCAGCGGCTTCCTCCAGCAAGAACGCCACGCGCATTTTGAAAAAGATCGGATTATATGATATTTTTGAGGCAAATGTTTCCGGTGCGGACTTTAAAAAAGGTAAGCCAGACCCTGAGATATTCCTGACTGCGGCCAAAAGGCTGGGGATTGTTCCGGCAAAAACGGTCGTTTTTGAGGATGCCAGGTCCGGGGTCGAGGCGGCTGTTAGCGGCGGTTTCTTTGCGGTCGGCATCAACCGGCACGATAATGCCGGGCCCCTGGCCAAAGCGAATATTATTGTTGACGATTTGAGTGAACTTGGCATCGAAAGGATTATGAACATAGATGACCAGTAAAAGACTCTCAAAATATTTCGATCTGAGCGCTGATGAATGGCTGATCGAGGAGAAAGAATTCCATCCGCATAAACAGGCGGCCTATGAAAGCCTGTTCGTGCTGGGCAATGGTTATCTGGGCATGCGCGGCGCGCTGGAAGAGAACCCGCACGGCAGCTACCGCGGTATGTATATCGCGGGAATATTCGATAAGTCCGAAAGCTATATCAGGCAGATAGTCAAAGCGCCAGTCTGGAACGATTTTTCCATCTGGCACGAAGGCAGAAAATTCTCGGTTGATAATTGCCGCGTCCTAAGCCATAAGAGAGTGCTGGACTTGCGCCAAGGTATCCTGCACCGGGTGACCAGGCTGAAAAGCCGTGATAACAAGATCATCAGGTTCGAAACAAAGCGGGTCGTCTTTGCTCACCAGGTCAGGGCCGGGCTGATGTGCGTTTCTGTCACGCCGGAGAACTTTTCCGGCCGATTGAAGGTTATCAGCGGACTGAACGGCGACGTGACCAACCACGGCTATTTTCCGGAAGAGCGCATCAAGCATTTAAACGTGGTGGCCATGAAGCGCGATGAGGACCGTATCTATCTGGAAATGGAATCCCGTGATGACAAGGTCAGGATCGCTATGGCGGCTGATACGGTCTATTTAGGGCAGGGATTGAGCGTTATCAAGGTCAATCGTATGTACGGCGAAAAATTCGCGCAGGAGCTGACTTTTGAAGCAAAGCGCGGCAGACGTTATGACTTTGCCAAGTGGGTGACGATCTTTACCAGCCGTGAAGGTTATGAGCGCCAATTGGAATCGGCGGCTACTGACCTGCTGCGCGACATGATGTATGAAGGCATTGATCACAATCTGCGCAAGCACATCCAGGAAAGGGATGCCCTCTGGCAGACGGCGGATATCCAGATCCGCGGCGACCGCGAAGCGCAAAAGGGCATCCGCTTTAATATTTATCAGCTGCTGGCCGTGAAACCGCATCATGATCCTACGGTGAGCATTGCGGCCAAGTTCCTGACAGGTGAGGGCTATAAGGGCCATGTTTTTTGGGACACAGAGGTATTCATGCTGCCGTTCTATGTTTTTAATTTCCCCGAGGACGCCCGCAATCTGCTGATGTACCGCTATTATACGCTTGACGGCGCCCTGGACAACGCGCGTAAAATGGGCTATCAGGGCGCCAAATTTGCTTGGGAGAGCGCGGATACCGGACATGAAACAACGCCTGATTTCGGGCTGCGGGCAGACGGTTCTGCGGTCAAGATATTCACCGGCGATGAAGAGCATCATATCGTTTCCGATGTGGTGCACGGGATCTACAAGTATATGCGCGCGACCAACGACCTTGATTTCCTCTATAAGTACGGGGCCGAGGTGGTCTTGCAGAGCGCCCGGTTCTGGCTAAGCCGGGTCGAGCAGCGCCGCGACCGCTATGAGGTCAGAAAGGTGATCGGTCCGGATGAATTCCACGAGCATGTTGATAACAACGCTTTTACCAATTATCTGGTCATGTGGCACCTGGAATACGCCGTCAGCGTTTATAAACAGATGAAAGGCAAGGCGCCGCAAAAGCTGAAAGCCCTGATGAGCAAGATCAAGCTAAAAGCGGAAGAGATCGAGAAAATGGCCAAGGTCTCGAAGCTGATCTTTCTGCCCTATGACCAGCGCACGGAATTGATCGAACAGTTCGAGGGTTATTTCACGTTAGAGAACCATACTATCCGAAAGATGGACAAGAGCGGCATGCCGGCATTCCCTCGCGGCGTGGACGAAGAGGCTCTGGACAGGACTCAGCTGATCAAACAGGCGGATGTTGTCCTGCTCCTTTATCTCTTTCCCGACCGCTTCAGCCCGGAATTGAAGCGCAAGAACTACACATACTATGAAGCCAGGACCATGCACAAATCTTCGCTTTCCCCCTGCATTTACGCCATTACCGGATTGGATGTCGGTGACCACAGGCGGGCATATGACTATTTCATGAAAACGTCCTACATCGATCTGATGGACATCAATAAGAATGCGGCTGACGGCATTCACGGTGCGGCCACCGGCGGCGCCTGGATGACGGTGGTTCATGGCTTTGCCGGTATGAGGATCAGGCGAAACGACCTTTGCTTTGACCCCTGGCTGCCCAAGCGCTGGCAGGAGCTCAATTATACCTGCTACTGGCAGGGCAGTTGTATCGGTGTGCGCTTAAGCCACCGCAGCATCACGCTCAAACTGCTCAAGGGCAAAGCGGTTAGCGTGAAAGTGCAGAATAAACAGGTCAAGCTTGGCCCAAAGAGATCGGTCAGCGTCAAATTATCCCCCACGCACTGATCAGGACCGGTCCCGGATCATTTTAAAAGGGAGCGTGCCGTAAATGTCAAAAAATATTATTACCGCTTTTTTGGTCGTTATCTTGTCTGCCGCTAATGTCATGGCTTGTACTGTCTTTAATGTCACGGCTGGGGATGGGACCGTTATCACTTCAAGAACGATGGAATTTGGTTACGATGTGGAGTCAAAGGTCGCGGTCGTGCCCAGGGGCAGGACGTTTGCCAGCCCGGCGCCGGATAATTCTCAGGGCTTGACCTGGCAGGGTAAATACACTTTTGTCGGTATCGATGCTTTTGATGACAGCGACGCGGTCTTTGACGGCATGAACGAAGCTGGCTTGGCTTTCAGCGCTCTCTGGTATGATAGCACAATGCAGTGGCCGACCGTGCCCAGGGGGGGGAATGCTAAAGCCCTGGCCCATATGTTTCTCGGTTCCTGGGTTCTGAGCAACTTTTCCAGCGTGGATCAGGTCAAGGCAGCGCTGAAAGATGTTGAGATTTACGGCCTTTATATACCGCAGATGAAACAGGTGCCGCCGATGCATTTCGCGGTCTATGACGCTTCAGGTAAATGTGTCGTGGTTGAGTTCGATAACGGCAGGGTCAATGTTTATGACAATCCGCTCGGCGTTATGACTAATGCGCCTGAGTTCCCCTGGCACCTGACCAACCTGCGCAACTATATCGCCATGCAACCGGAGCAGCCCCCGGCAGCCGATTATGCCGGCGTCCAGCTCAAGCCGATGGGGCATGGCAGCGGCATGATAGGCCTGCCCGGCGATATCACGCCGCCCGGCAGATTCGTTAAGATCGCCGTGCTGACCCAATTTGCTGACCGGCCGAAAGACGCGGCCGGAGCGCTTAAGCTCTGTCGCCATATTATGAACAATGTCGATATCCCGAAGGGGCTGGCGATCGACAGGGACGCTTCCGGAAAAGAGATCTACAGTGAATGGACGCAGTGGACGACCTTCAGGGACCTGAAGAATAAGGTGTTTTATTTTACAACATATGATAACGCGGCCATGAGAATGATCGACCTGACAAAAGTCGATCCGTTGCAAGCAGCTGCTTATAACATGGCTGCGGGACAGGAGCAGGTCACAGATCTGACGGCGAGATAGCCGTTATTTGGCCTGATCGGATCATTAGCTCAGCTTGAGCCCGCTCCCTGTTTAAAAAGATCAGCAGCAGGACAGCCCAGGCCCCTTTGCCTGCAGTGCAGGCAAGCCAGGCAGCCCCGGATGTAGCCCGTGACAGGCAAGCCCAGTACAAGCAGTGCGGCCATCAGGCCAAGCCGCGTCCAGCTGAAGTCCATAATGAAAAGGACGATGCCGGCGCAGAGCGGCGCCAGGGTCAATAAAAAGTCAGGGATAAGCTGTTGCCAGGCCAGCTGTTTGCTCAGGAACCTTTGGGGATCGCCCCGGCGCAAAAAAAGCGAGCAAAGCAAGCCCCGGCCGGAAAAACAGAGCTTACCGTAGTAATAACAATCAACACAGCTCTTTTTCATTAGCCTGATTTCCAGGGCCAGGCAGTAGAGCAGAAAGATAACAGCGTAGAGCGGGCCAAGACCGCTCAGGATCACAGCGCCCAGGGCATAAATAGCAAAGGTCACCAGGTTCGCTGCGAGCGCGAACAAGGGCGGATAGTTGTCATAGCAGATGATTTTATCCAATTTTATCGCTTCCGGCTAAAAGCTTTCCTCAGCTCATCCTTGGCCTTGTTCAGGACGTTCAAGCGGCTCTGGGGCAGGTTCTTGCCCGCCCGGTTGATATAGAAATTGAGCATGCTCATGGCTGACTGCAGTGGCCTGGCTTTACGCCGGCCGCTGCTTAGTGCCGAGCGCTTTAATGACCGGGCGATCCTTTTCGGGTCCTTCCAGGTGAAGACGCCATTGTCCAGGTCCAGAGCATTGCTTTCCTTGGTCACCTTGCCTGACCAGTATTTTTTAGGCATTATTGTACCTCTTCCAACTCCTGTACTTCTTCGACCGTGTTGGCTTCAGGAACAGTGATGACCATGAAAATGCCAAAGCAGATTATCACTAACAGGACCAGTGCTGCCCAAATCAGCTGAGCTCTCTTTTTGTCCATATTACAACCACCTTGAGTCGTAAGCCCAATAGAGCAAGGCCTGGCGTTGCTTTCCGTGGCAATTCTTTGCTGAACTTAAGACGGTCCCTGATTTTCTAGATCTCCCTGGCAATGACCAGCCGCCATTCGGTACCATGCAAACCAACGGTTGTCCAGGCGGCTTCTTTTTGAACGGCCTGTTTGCCGCCCAAAGTCGGGAAATCGTAGGTGCCTGTGCCGCTGTCGTTGTTGACGATTCGCTTGGCCAGTTCCAGCAGAGATGGGTAGTCCTTGTAAGCCGGTGCGGAGAAGGTCATGTTGCCCACCTGCATGATGTCCTTGTCATAGATGATCCGGCCGTTCTCCTGCAAAGCCATGATCTCAACGGTCTTTGTGTCAATGCCAGCCTGTTCGACCGCACGCCTGACCAGGGCCTGCGGCTGGAAGACCAGGCTGAGATAGCCGATCGTCTCAAGGTTGTCGCTGGCCATGATCGGATAGGCCAGTGAGACCGCGTGAAAATCCTCAACGGTCTTGAACAGTTCGCTCATGACCGGATTGTTCATCCTTTGCAGCTGGCGGAAATGCTCCTGATCGCTGATGTTCCTGCCGACCGCTGACTGATATTTGGTCGGCTGGACCATCAGGATCGTGCCCTCCTTGTCCAGTATCACGACATCGATGACCGAGGGGTGGGAATTATAAAGATTGAACAAAGTTGTATTATTCTCCGGCGCGGCAAGGGCCTGGCCGGTCAGGTCCCTAGCCAGCTGGGACAGGTCGATGTCCATTGAGTTGAGTTCCATCTCGACTTTCGCCTGCAAGGCCTGGAGCGGATTGCTTGGCGGGGTGGACATGGCTGAGACTGGTATCAGCATCAGGATCAATAATAAATAGGCGATGGCTGACTTTTTCATGATGATATTTACCTTCTCCTGCCGCGCCGGCTGCCGCGGGAACGCGCCCGGCCGAACCTGGGCCGGGGTTTAAAGCTCATGACCTTGGGCGATTCGAACTCAGCGTGGCTCAGATCCGGATGCCGGCTAATGGGCAAGGCGACACGCATCAGACTTTCGATAGCTGCCACCTCACCGCGCTGGTCGGGTGTGGCAAAGGAAATAGCCAAGCCCTCTTGGCCGGCCCGGCCGGTACGGCCGATCCTGTGCACATAGTTCTCTGTATCATCCGGCAAGTCGTAATTGATGACAAGCTCGATGCCCTTGACATCGATGCCGCGGGCGGCTATATCCGTTGCTACAAGGATGCGGAAACGGCCGCTTTTAAAACCTTCAAGGGCCTGGCGCCGCTGGTTAAGCGAGCGGTCGGAATGTATCTCAGCCGCGTTGAAGTTAAGCCGGCGCAGACCCCGAGTGATCCTGGAAGCGCCGCGTTTGGTCCTGGCAAAGATCAGCACTGTGCCGCGGTACTGCTCCAGCAGTTTGACCAGCAGCTGGCTTTTTTCATCGCGCTTGACAATGAACAATTCCTGGATAACATCTTTGGCCGCAGTGCCTGATTTGGCTATCTCCACGCTGACCGGCAATTTCATGTATTGGGCAGCGATCTGGACGATCTTTTCCGGCATGGTCGCGGAGAATAGCATGGTTTGCCGTTCCTTGGGGACATGCTGAAGAATGCGCTCGATCTGCGGCGCGAAGCCCATATCCAGCATGCGGTCAGCTTCGTCCAGGACCAGGATCTCTATATCAGTGAGTTTCAGTGTACGCTGTCCCAGATGGTCGATCAGCCGTCCGGGAGTGGCAATGATCAGCCTGGGATGGCGGCGCAGATCCCTGACCTGGTTATTCATCGAAGCTCCGCCGATCAGGACGGCGCTGCGCATATTCATGGTCTGCGCTACCTTATGCAGGGCCTCGTCAACCTGCAAGGCCAGTTCCCTGGTCGGCACCAGGATCAAGCCGCGGCCTTTGGTTTTTGACAGCTGCTGGATCATTGGCAGGCCAAAGGCCATGGTCTTGCCTGTACCGGTTTGGGCGATACCGATGATATCCTGGCCTTCGAGCCCGACGGGGATGGCCTTATACTGGATTGGCGTCGGGGTCCTGAATTTAAGACGGTCAAGCAGTTCCATAAGGCTCGGCGCCAGGCCCAGGCCGTAAAATGAAGGATGGTTATTTTGTTCGTTCATTCTCCAATTATAGCACTTTCTTAGGGAAAATCAGAGCTTAATCTGGCTGCAGGGCTTTCAAGCTGAAATTTACCTTCTGGATACCATTTGCGTAAGGCGCAACTTCATACTGGGAGAAATAGAAAGTGATGGAGAACAGGTTGAAGCTGAACGTCTCGAGGTCGCTAGCGTCAACACCCTGGCGCACCCATTTGACGTTTGGCTGATCAAGTGATTGATAAAGCTTACTTTTTATCATGGCGCGCAGCTGCTCCTTGCCCGTCGAGATGATATCGGAGAGCCTAAGTTGGCGGCCGGTCCTTTTATCGTAGTTCTTTGTCACTACAATCGTATTGGGGTGGGCTCCACCGCTGTAGACCATGACATAAAAAACAAGACTGACATATTTAGGGTTAATATAAGGCTTGTCATAAGTGATATACAGTTCGTTCTTCCAGTTGCGCGGGTCATTAGCGGGAGAGGGCGGTAATTGTTTGACCTTGCGGACATTTTCATTGATGAAAGCTTTAATGTCATTATCGATCGCTGTTTGCCCAGTCAGCGGATATTTGATGTCGATGATCAGGTCTCCTGAATCGATCAGCAAGTTCTGGTTGCGGTATTCAGGAAAGACATAGAAGGCCAGTATCAGTATAGTGGCACCGGTGATTACGGTCGCCAAGGCCAGGATCACTTGCTGCCGTTTCATGGTCCAATTCTTACATTGCTGTTCTTGTCTGTCAATCGGGAAATGTCAATGGATAATGATAGAAGGTTCGATTGAATTATTCCGTTGAAGTTGAGATAATGAAGATATGGCACCATTATCGCCAGAAATTCCCAAAGACCACCCTCTATCGCTGAAATATTCCTTCTGGGACGGGTTCTTTGCGGCCATCCAGATGGGGATTGTCGACCAATTTGTTACGCCGTTGGCCCTTTTTCTGGGAGCGGGCAGCGTTTGGATAGGCGTGCTTAACTTCGTGCGCAATTCATTCGTTTCGATCGTACAGATATATTCCTCGTTCGTGACCCAGCGCCTGGGTTCCCGCAAGCGTTTCATCATGATATGTGTCTTGGCTGCTGCGCTGCTTTGGCTGCCGACCTACCTGATACCGTTCCTCTTCGTTGAACTGCGCGTGCCTGTCTTCATCTTGCTCTTTACCCTGACCTCGTCGGTCAACATGCTGGCGACACCGGCCTGGGCTTCACTCGTTTCTGAATACATACCGGCCAATAAACGGGGGGAGTATTTCGGTTGGCGGGGAACAACACTCGGTCTGGTCTATAGCGCCGCAGTGCTCTGTGCCGGTTTGCTGCTGCATTTCTTTCATGGGCCGGGGCTTTTTTGGGGCTTTTTTCTGCTGATGGCCGCTGCTGCTGTGGCTAGGTTCCTGTCCTGGGTCTTTATCTCCAGGCTTTATGAGCCGGCCTGGCAAGTGAAAAAAACGGATTCGTTCACTTTTCTGCAGTTCATCGGCCGCTTGCCTGTCAGCAATTTTGCCAAATATTCCGTTCTGGCCGCGATGTTCAATTTTTTTGTCGCGCTTGTTTCGCCTTTCTTTGCGGTCTACCTTTTGCGTGACCTTGGTTATGATTATTTCAGCTTTACTCTGGTCATCGGCGCCTCGGTCTTTACCACGCTGGTCTTCCAGCAGTATTGGGGCGGGTTTGCCGATCGTTAC
This sequence comes from Candidatus Saganbacteria bacterium, assembly GCA_016932255.1. Lineage (GTDB taxonomy): Bacteria > Margulisbacteria > WOR-1 > O2-12-FULL-45-9 > O2-12-FULL-45-9 > JAFGDE01. The sequence goes on along the minus strand of JAFGDE010000001.1, from coordinate 2,268 downwards.
GGCAACCGCAAGATATTCCTGCTCAACGCCGTTCTTATTGCGGTGGTGCCGCTGCTCTGGTTATTCTCCCGGCGGATGTGGTACTTAATAGTGATCCAACTGCTGGCCGGCATCGTTTGGGCCGGTTTTAACCTGGCCACTGCGAATTTTATTTATGATGCAGTGGTCTCGGCCAAGCGGGAGCGTTGTGTCTCATACTATAATTTCCTGTCCGGGATCGGGTTAGGCCTTGGCGCTCTAATCGGCGGCTATCTTTACCACCATTTGCCGGCCTTATTCGGCCACAGCTTTTATCTCTTGCTGCTGCTGTCTGCGGCCGGACGTATTTTTACCGCGGTCCTCATCCGTTATAATGTCAAGGAAGTCAGGCCGGTGGAGCCGGTCAGGCGGCGGATGCTGTTGTATGATGTTTCCGGCCTGAGGGTGATGGGCTTGTTGACCCGCGAGCTGTTGTTCCGCCAGAAGCAGCCTGGCTCAGAAAATAAGGGGCAGGCGTAAAGCTCCCCAAATGATGTGCCAGACGAGATACTGGCCCAGCCGCAGCGACAGCATCGAAAGAAAACCCGCCCGCTTAAGACAGACTGCCTGCATGAAGTTCACCGCAAAGATATAAACGGCCAGAACGATAGTGAACGCTCCGACCGGCCCCGCCGTCGCGGTCAGCCTGGTCATTTGCAGGGGCTCGACCAGAGAGATAAGCACGGCCGCTGTCCAGTAAATCCGGGCCTGCCAGCGGCCTTTCATGATCAGGCTGGAGACCAGCCAGACCAGAAATACAATAGGGAAGAAGTGCTGGATGTCAGCAAAGATCGCGCCCTGCAGGTAATAAGGGACAGAATAGGGCCAGGCGATATTAAGATCAGCCGGCAGTTTAAAGATCACATCAAGCAGTGCCAGGACCATGCCAAAACCAATGCCGATCAAAGCCGGCATGATGAAACGGCATTTTGTGCTGACATTTTTGTCGAACAGATCAGGGATGTCGAGCTTGCGTGAAAGAAAATAACCCAGCCAGCCCATGGTTACGGTCATTAGAGCGATCGGCCAGGAGAGCAAGGCTTGTTGTTCCGGCCGGGCCAATTGGACCGGCTGGCAGTTAAGCCAGATGACCAGCAGACAGAAAAGGACCAACATCCCGATAAAGACCTTGGCTGAGCGGTCCAGCATATGGTCATATTCTGCCACCACTGGCTGGGAGTGTCAATCTTTGCTAAAATAATGCTATTGTGAGCCTGGAAAAAGTCGATATAACGATAATCGGAGCAGGGGTTATCGGCCTGGCTTGTGCTGCTGCTCTGGCGGATAACAAGCGCTCGATCTTCATCCTTGAACGTCATGAGGCCTACGGCCAGGAAACCAGCAGCCGCAACAGCGAAGTGATCCATGCCGGTATTTATTATCCGAACGGTTCTCTCAAAGCCGGGCTTTGCGTCAGGGGCAGGCGGCTGCTCTATGATATCTGTCAGAAGAACGACCTGCCTCATCAGCGCATCGGCAAGGTCATTGCTGCGGTAGCGGCGGCTGAACTGCCCAGGCTGGAGCAATTATTTGAGCTGGGACGGAGCAACGGAGTTGCCGATCTTAAGAAGCTGAGCCAGGCTGAGGTCAAACAGCTTGAACCTGATATCGCAGCGGTTGCCGGCATTTATTCGCCGTCCACCGGCATCATTGACGCCCATTCATTAATGAAATTTTATTATGAAAAAGCCAGACAGGGCGGGGCAGAGCTGTCCTGCGCTTCCACTGTCACGGCGCTGGAGCGGTCTGCTGACGGTTATATCGTGACCGTGACCGATCCGGACGGGGAACGCTTTTCCTTTTTCAGCAGCCGGCTGATCAACTGCGCCGGGCTGGAATCCGACCGGATCGCTGCTTTGCTCGGGATCAGAGACTACGAGATCAAGACCTGTAAAGGCGATTACTTCAGCGTCGGCAATAACAAAAAGTCGCGGCTCAAGCACCTTGTTTATCCCGTGCCGCAGGAAAAGAGCAGCGGCCTGGGCGTCCATGCCACTTTTAATCTTCAGGGGGAATTGCGGCTGGGGCCGGATGCCACGTATATTCCACGGGATGCCTTGACCTATGATATCAACCCGGATAAAGCTGCTGATTTTTATCTGGCGGCCCGGTCTTTATTTCCTTTCATTGAATTGGCCGATCTCAGTCCGGACACTTCAGGGATCCGGCCGAAACTGCAGGGGCCGGGAGAAGGTTTTTGCGATTTTATTATTAGGGAAGAGAAGCAAAAAGGCCTGCCCGGGTTCATCG
>JAFGDE010000007.1 GCA_016932255.1 Candidatus Saganbacteria bacterium | reverse complement strand
ACCTCGCAGTTGGTCACCTTGCCGCCGGTATCTGTTCCGTTGGCACCGTCAAAATATATTGGTGTGCCTTTAGAAGCAGCAAAACCGCCGCCCAATATCCTTGCATCAGAAATATTCACATGATTGCCGGAAATGTAAATACCGCAGTAATTTGCAGAGCCGGAAAAGCCTTGTATACTAAGAGAGCTTACGCTACTGTCAGCGCTCAATTGAAAGATCGTACAACTATTATTACCTTCGACCGTTGTCAGATCCTTGCCCGCGCCGATTATCTCTGTCGAGGCGCTATAGCTGATCGGAAAAGTCTCGTAATCTTTGTACAGACCGGCAGCAATATTGATCGTGTCGCCTGAAACCGCTTGGGTAGCTGCGTAAGTGATCGATTTCCAGGGCCCATTGCTGCCTGATACTTCCGAAGTCAGACCGTCATAGCTATTACTTCCGATATTTGCATCCACATAATAATCCGTTGCGGCAACCGCCGCAGTGGCTCCGCAAAATACACAAATAAAGCTCAAGAAGATAAGCCCTATCTTCCGCACTATACCAGGCCTTTCTCTAAAGGATTTTTGTATCTAATTCACAAACTTATAAATAGACTTACTCCGTTAAGAGTTTAGCATAAAATCAAGAAAATTTCGAGGGGTTGTTGCCGCAGATGTTAACTGTTATTTATTTGCTATCAGTAACCCTTATTCCAGTCCAATATCTCCTCAACCTTTGCATTGAGCGGCGGGGTCCTGGAGAGCATTTCAGCCACTTCTGCCCTGGTCAGCGGCTGCTGGGGCTCGAATAATGCGCCAGTAAGATAGTTAAGTATCCCGGCCTGTTTCGCTCTGATAATATCATTGGCTGCCCAGTAGCGGCCCGGCACATCAGAAAAAGGCACTTCCACATTCCTTGGTTCAGGCAGATCGGCAAAACGAGCGATCATCGATACGCCCTCTGCCCTGGTCACCGGGTTATTCGGCCTGAACGTCCTGTCTGGATAACCTTTAACAAAACCGTATTTTGCACCGAACCCGATATAGTCAGCTGCCCAATGATCCTGTCTGATATCAACGTACGGTTTGCCCGAAGGGCTAAAATCACCGATGCCGCGCGCACTCATCAGCAGTTTGGTGAACTCTGCCCGAGTTATCAGCCCATCCGGCCTGAATGTGCCGTCAGGATAGCCCGAAATAATACCATCCATTGCCAGGATAGCGATCGGCTTGGCCGCCCAGTAATCGGGCGCAACATCCCGGAAATCGAGCAAGCGCAAGACCCGGATCTTATCGCTATCGATCATCTGCAAGCTTCTAAAGCCCTGAATAACGATAAGGTTCTTGCCTAGCTCCAGCGGAACTATCGCCCTGAAATCTCCGGCCGCCAGGGGGACAGGCGTTGCCTTAACGGTCACTTCTTCTATCTTCTTATTGTTGACCGTGCCCTTGACCGTAACTTCCGAAGTGAACACCACCGTTCTGTCCGGCGGCAACAGGCTGAAAGAAGGCAATTCTTTTTCCGGTTCCGGTTCCGGCCCAACACCGTAGGTCAACGAAAAGTAATGCGTGTCATTGTCAGTGACCTGGTTATACTGATGGTAAGCGTAGTCAAAACGGAACTGGCCGATCAACAGGCCGACCCCAGCGGTCAGGTTATTGGTCGGGTCAAGCCCTATGCCGGTGCCGCTGCCGACATAATCCTGATCAATGCCGGCGCGTATGGCTAGCAGCTCGATCGGCCACCACTCCAGCCCTAGATGCCAGAGATAAGGGATCTCCGGCCTGAGCCAGGCAATATCGCCGTCCAGGTTCAGGCTGACCTCGTGCCCGCCCAGCTTCTGCCAGCCCTCTTCCCCTAATAGCCTGATACTGATACCCGGCTTAAGCATTGACGGCAATGTCTCTTCGGTCCCGTTATCCCATTTGATCTTGCCGCCGGCTGTCGCCGGCAAAGCATTGGCCAGGACCAGTCCGGCCTTGAACATCGGATTGGGCTGGTAGGTAACGCCGAGATCAAGCTCTGTGCCCGAAGCCTTGCCCTGGCTGATACCCGGGCCGGACAGGTCAAGGGCAAAGATCTTGATCGTAGCGCCTGCGGTAACGTCATCAAACCAATTTTTACCCAGCAGGCCTTTCAGGTCCTTGCCCCAGGAAAAGAGCATCACTGCGTCAAGAAAGCTGTAACTGACCCCTTCGGTAGTTGACGGGATGATGCGGACACCGTCAACCACTTCCGTGGTCGCTGCCGGAGCAGTGAAACTGATATTACTGCCAACGTAACCCACGCCGAAATTACCGTATTGAGTGGGCACGGCAGTTCCCAGGTTCAGATAATTGTATTCATTGATAAATTTTCCCTGCATGCTGGTCGCCTGCCATTTATCAACCGTAGCCAACGAGGCTGGGTTGATGAATATACCGTTCAGATCGTCTGACAGGCCGATATAAGCCTTACCCATGCCCAGGATGCGCGCACCAACACCGATACGGGTCGGATCATTAGCCACCTTGGTCGCGGCAAAAGAAGCAAGCTGAAGACAAAAAAGCAGAAAAAGAACAGCGAATACGGTCAGGCCCTGTTTATAGCTGGTTCTGATTAAGAACATTTTCTGAATTATATAATAATCAATCATAGATTACAACATATCCTTTCCCGATTACTTTATTCTCAGCCACGAATTTTATCACATAGATCCCATTGCCAAAATAATCGCCGCTTTTATCCGATAAAGCAAAGAAATCCACTGCATCATAACCAGCTTTCCCGCCGTTCTGCCCTGCTGGATATTTTCGTGTCCATTCGATCCCTACCGGACTATATATATAAAGTGTGGTATCAACATTCTTATTAAGATGATAGGCTATTGTGGCTGGCTGACCTGTCATTGGCGCATAAGGTGTTGGCTGGACCAGCACCGGGCCGATAACGCGCGCCGGCCCGCTTTCAACTTTAAGGTCATTTATCTCTTTTGTCGCCACATTGCCGTAGATGTCATAAGCCTCGACTTTCAGATCATGATCCCCGTTATCCATGGCACTGGCCACCAGCTGTAAATGAGCTGAACTGCCTTTATCAGAGACCACAATATAACTGCCTGCCAAACCATCAAGGTTAACATTGGTCGAACTGACGGCCAGGGACGTATTGTCGGTCAGGTAGATGTCAAATGTCGTGTTGCGGTCGATATAATCCTTACTAATAATAGTGAAGCCGCCCACCCTGACATTGATATTGGGAGGTTCGGTCTCACCGCCCTGGCGGATGCTGAAATCTGAATTTGAAGCATCGCTGGCAGTTCCGGTACCAACAAATGAGAGCACCTTGATCTTGGCCGTGGTCGTCTCAACATTTGGCACGGTCCAATCGAACACACCGGTGACAGCTGAATTCGTTCCGCCGCTGTTGGTCAGATCAGTGGCGATCGTGTCCGTGTACGTAGTTCCACTGTCAAATGAATAATAGAGACTGATGCTGTCAATCGGTGTGACACCTTTGGACGCATACCAGGTTATCTGATAATTTTCGCCAGCGCTCAAGATCTCGCCGCCGTCAGGCGCAGTGATATGGCAAGCGATAAAATCATTGGAATAATCAGGCTGCCACGCACCCAGCGTTGAACCTTCCTCACCCAGCCCGATCAGCGGTGAATTGCTCTTCAAGCTCAAGTCGCCGGTCGCCGGATCAAGAAACAATGGATCAAGATGATATATCTTATCCAGCAATTTGATCTGGCCATCATATTTATTGATCGTGCGGTCAAAATTTACCCGGGCCAGTTCAACCTCTCCCTGATCGATCTCGATCCCGACCGCTGTGGCGGAAAGAGAAGAGGCTGTGTTCGGCGACTGGCTGATGATGCTGTCCTTAAGCTTGGATGTCCCTGTATTGTTATTGAGTATGCCATAATCATTGAAATTAGTGATCGTTACGCTGTCCAGTGTTGCCGGTTTGTTGAGCAAGACCGCTCTGTCCGCATAGCGCAGGTCTGTGCCTGAAATATTCGTACCGTCAGCTTGATCCGTCACAACGATCAAGGTGCTATTTCCCGGGATATTCGTGGGATTGAATGAAAGCTTGCTGTTCTCTACATTGACATTATCACCATTGACCTCAACAACCTTGGCATCAGGAACATTCGCGCTGCTGAAAATAGCAACATCTTTAAGGCCGGCGTCATTAGCCATTTCCAGAAGAGTCCCGGAAGTGCCGGTAATCGTAGTGTTGTTATGCGAGGCTCCGTCCAGCAACTTGCCGTCAGCCAACGCCAGCGTGTTCGCCCCTAGATCATAGGTCCCCTCAGCCGCTTCGATCACGTCGATAATATAGCGGTTGGCAAAATCAAGAGTAGCATATGCGTTGCTGCCTGTGCCGATGCCTTTACTGATATCATCCGCACCGTTGACAGCGTCAACATAGCCCGTGTCGCGGTAGACACTGCCGCCGATCAGCGTATCCGTATACGCTCCGATGGTCTGGCCGTCGCTGCCAGCATCCTTTAACGGCGATGAGGCGTAGATCGTCGAATCATAGATCCTGTAATCATTGTTGCGCGGATCAACGAAACAAGCAAATGCGTTCAGGGAATTATCGCCTGCATCAACTTCCTTATAAGCCGTGGTGTTGCCCCATACATCATTGTAATCCGCGCTGACAAGAGCGGTGCCTGTATTATTTATGCCGATACTGTTATCGGAGATCTCATCCAAATTCGGTGACGCGCAGACAATATTATTGGTGATCGTGAATGTCCCCTTGTCCATCAATATGCCATTTTCATCGAACGACGCGATCGTATTATGGTCAGCGGTTACGCCGCCTGTTGTATCCAGCATCATGCCTGTCGAGACTTCGTATATAGTATTGAGCGAAGCTATGCCGCTGGAGCCCGCATCATATTTTACGCCGATCGTCTCTGCTGGCGCTGTGCCGTACCAGGTAATGTTATTGCCGGTCACATTGCCTGCTCCATTGACCAGCACCGCCGCATCTCCTATTGTCAGTGAGGTGCTCATTATCGTAAAGTTCTTGATCTCGCCGCCGCCGCTCAGAACTACCGGCGGCGAACCTTTGCCGATGATAAAACAGACTGCGGCCGATTCACCGGAAACAAGCTTATTATCATCGATATTCAACGGGAATGTCTCGCCGTTGCTGGCATCATATGTGCCAGCGCTGCACAGTATTATATTATCTGTTTCAGTCGTGCTCAGCGCATAAGTTATCGTTTTCCACGCGTCGCTCTCAATGCTGCCGGTATTTGAATTGCTGCCGTTTATCGCATCGACATAAAAGACCCGGATATCAACAATGATGCTGCCGCTATAGATCTGGCTTTCATTGGAGGCAGCGTCCCTTAGCTGATAATAGACCTCCCTGGTCCCGTTGCCCCAGCTGAAGGCAAAGGTCGTCGGGTTCGCATAACTGACCCAGCCTGTTGAATTCAAGGTAAAGCCGCTGTTCTCGGCCAGACGCATCAGCACCGGCCCGTCAACCACGCCGACAGCCTCAACACTGACCGTCAGCTCATTTGTTTCCGTGGTCAGGCCTGAAGACAGGTCCCTGAGGATAATGCTCGTGGCTGACGGCGAGGTTGAATCGATCGTAAAGAAGCCGAGACTCTCTCCTGTGCCGGTATTATCATTAATATCCTCGACCGTTATCCGCACCTTTGTCTCGTCGGTATTCAATAAAGGCAGGGTCCAGGCATAGGCAGCGTTCGTCGGTTGGTCGGTGTCGATGCTGACCCAGCCCTCTCCCGTCGTGTAATAAAGGTCTATTGAATCGGCTTTAATCCCGCGGTTATCAAAACATGAGAAAATCACATCTCTTTGGGAGCCGCCCGGCCAGACCAGGCCATCGCTGGGCACCGTTACTTCAACACTGGGCGGGGCCAGATCGCCGTTCAGGATAGTAAAGTCGCCGTCAGATTCATCTGTGACTGATGAACCTACTGCTATCAACTTGATCCTTGCCTCTATTGTGGGCAGATTATGCACCGACCAGAGATAGGAACCATCATTAGCCGTGTTATTATCGATTGTGACCGGGAAGCTCGCCCCGCCATCTGTAGACAGATAAAGCTCTATGTGATCATAAGGCAAGCCTTCTTTGGTGGCGTACCATTGGATATAATAGCTGTCATAACCGGTAAGGGCCTCACCGCCGTTGGGCTGGATGACATAAGCAGCCATGCTGCCTGTGAACGGATACGCGCCCATCTCCGCACCGGCCGGGTCGCCCGCGTCAATACAAGGTGAATTATAGTTTAAATGATAGTCGTCTGCTGCCGCATTGACAAAGCGCGGGTCAACCGATTTAGTGCCGTTGCCGGTAGTTACATAATTCGAAACCTGCGTTGTGTAATTCCATATATCATTATACGTCGAATTGACCGCCCCGCCGCTGGCATCATGATAGATACCATAAGTCCCGCCAAGCGTTGAGCGGCTGATGATATTGTTCTTGACGTTCATCGTACCGTCGTAACTGGACCAGATACCGTAGATCAGGGCATCGACCAGGGTATTGTTCTCGACCGCCATTGTTCCGTTGATATCTTCAACATACAGACCGTAGCCGAAATCACTGATATCGTTACAGCTGATGGCCCCATTGCCCATATAATCACGACAGTGTATGCCTGAATTGTTCGTGTCCCCAACACCACGGATAATATTGCCTGATATCAAGTAATCCGACACGGAATCGTATAAATAGATGCCGTCCGCGTTCGCTCCAACACTTATCCTGTTATTTGCCAATCGAGGATGATCCGCATTGCTCGATAAATGAATGCCATAATTTATCGTCCCCGCACCTACCGCTTCGATCGTATTGGCTTCTACAGTCACATAATTACAGGTATTATAGAGTTCGATCCCGCGATAATTATCCCCACCCATCCAGATCGTGTTGTATTTGACCAGTGCCCGATCAGCATTTGACGTCAGGAAAACACCCCGGGCATTGGTCGCGCTGCAGCTGATCGTATTGGTCAGGACATCGCTTGGCGAGCGAAGATAGACCGCCCCATAATCGCTGTTGCCGCCCGAGGTCTTGATCATCATCCCTTCGATCGTTGTCAGGTGACCCAGCTCAACGGCCGTATGATTGGCCGTATCAATGACGGCGCTGGTCCCGGCCTCGGAGTGGATCTGCTGGTTCTCAGACAGTTGCAACGGAAATGATTCCGATATGCCCGTGTTATAAGTGCCCGCTTTGGCATGGACAGTGCCTTCTGTCGACGACAGCGCCCTGGTGAATGATTTCCAGGGAGAACCGGAAGAACCATTGCCTGTGGCATCATTGCCGCCGACCGCATCGACCCAGCTCTCTGCCAGGACCGCTGAAGCAATCCCGCTGGCCGGATAACAGCCCTGATATGTTCCCGCCTCACCGGCCGCCGCGCAAGGCGAATCCGAGCAGAGCCGATAGTCGCCGGCTGCCGCATTAACGAATCTGGGATACCGCGAAATATTGCTGCTCTGGCTCAGCGGCGGCGAAACCCCGGGATTCTCATCATAATAAGGGATATTAAAGTTCCAAACATCGTTGTAAGTAGCCGTGACCGAACCGGACTGGCGATGGATACCGATATTGGTACCGCTATTCAGTTCACCCAACAATTTAGTTCTGCTGACCAGGTTATTTTTTACGGTAAAATAATTGTCCGGATCATTGGAACGCGACTGACAATAGATGCCGGTCTGGCAATCAACTACTGTGTTATGGATTATCTGCTGGGAATAAGAACCGGATATCTGATTATATAGCCCGGCCTTGATCCCTATTAAGAACCCGACTATCTCATTTGAGGTGACCGATGTCCCGTTATATTGATAGCCCAGACTAACGCCTGTCTGATAAACACTTGTCCCGCCAGGACTCCGGATCCTGTTATTTGTAATGGTATAATGAGAAGAATATGTGCCTGATTCGATGCCCGAAGCATCTACGCCGACCTCGATCGTGTTATTGGAAACCAGAACATACTCTTCCCTGTCCAGATCGATCGCCACTGCGTTATCATTGCTGCCGACCTTAATAAGGTTATCGCTGATCGTCAGATATGATGTTTGGGAAGAATCATAAGAATAGATGCCCTTGGTACTGCTCTTTTCCAGATAAAGCTGATTCCCGATGATCCGGCTGTTGCCGGCAGTATTTGGTATATAAATACCCCGTGCGCTGGTCGCGCTGCAGGTGAGGATATTGGTCAGGACATGGGCATACCGGCCGTTCAGGTAGATCGCACCGTTATCATTGGTCGTCGGGCCGGGTGATTTGACGGTCAAACCCTCGATCGTGGACCACAAGCTTAGGGTAAAGACCCGGCCGCTGGAAGCTTCGACAGTGGCTTCATGCGTGACCATGGCAACGACCTCGACCGAATTCGGCACAACGATCGGGAAGATTTCCGAAGAACCTGACATGCTCTCGTTATAAGCACCGGGCAGAACATAGACGCTGTCGCCGGCGCCCACCTGGGCCAGTGCAAATGTCAGGGTCTGCCAGGGGGTGGTCAAAGAACCATTGCCAGTCAGGTTCCCAGTCGTGGCTGAAGCATCAACATAATAATCCGGCCCGGGCCAGATCGAAGAGGTAATGCTGAACGGGTTGTCCGATTCGTCAGTTGCCAGGGAACCGACCGCGGTCACTTTGATCAACCCTTCGGTCGTAGTAACATTAGGCGCTGTCCAGATATAGGAACCATCGTTGGTGGTATTGCCGGTGATCGGTACCCAGGTCGAGCCGTTGTTGATCGAATAAGCCAACTCGATATGATCGATCGACGTCCCTTCCTTGGTCGCGTACCAGGTAATCTCGTAGGTGGCATTGCCGGTCAAGCTTTCGCCGCCGTCGGGTTCTTTTACATAGACCGCCATTGTTCCCGACACGCTCAGATCGAAGGGATAGCAGCCCATATCCGCCCGGGAGCCGTCTGGATCAGCCTCGCCAGTACCGGAGTCGATACAAGGGGAATTGTACAACAGATGATAATCATTATTGGTCGCATCTAACAGTTTTGGATCGCGGGTAATATCGCCTTCCCCCGAAGCAACACCTGACCAATTTGTCGCATTGGCGTAAACATCATTATACTTGGAAGTGACCGTGGGGCCTGACTTGTAGATCCCCTTGGTGCCGGCCACCGGGTAACCGCCGACCGCAGCCGCGATGATATTGCTGGAGATAGTCACGTTCCCGGAACTATTGGCCCAGACCCCGGTCAGGTTCTTGACGATCGTGTTCTTCTGAACGGTCAGCGTGGCGCCTTCGGAATAAACCGCCGTGTTGGTCGTGTTCCTGATCAGGTTCTTCTTGATCAACGCGGTGCCGTTGATCATCCGCAAGCCCTGATTAGTGCAGCTGACCACTTCGTTGGAGATGATCCAGCCGTAAGTTAGACTGTTGAACAGCATGCCATAGCTGGCTGAAGCTATCCGGCAAGCCTCAACGGTCGCATAATTCATATAGTTATTACCGTAGATGCCGTAGGTGTAACTGGCGCCATTGAGATAGCAATCTTTAATAATAACGCTGCCGAAAGGCTGGATCAGGTACGAACCGGAACCGCCCTTAAGCGTCAACCCTTCAATGCTGCTGTAGCGGTTAAGATCCATCAAACTCTGGGAGCTGCCGGCCTCAATGGTCGCCGATGACCGTCCGGCCCCTTTGACATATCTGTTGATGCTGAACTTCATTGGGAACGAGGTCTCACCGCCGGCTGCATTGTACAGACCGCTACCGACATTGATCACGTTGACGGTGTATTTATTGGCCCTGGTCAGGGACCGCCAAGCCTTACTTTCAGAGGTCCCTGTGCCGGTCGAATCGCTGCCGCTGCCGTTCACATATGATTCGGCACGGTAAGGCACCCCGGCTTCAACTGACCCGTAACAGCCGATATCGACCCCACCTTCACCCGAACCGATACAGGGATTGGTCCAATATGGATTGCTGGCCTGCAGCCGGAAATCATTCGATTCCGGACTGACAAACCCGGGGAATTCACTGATATCGGTCACTCCGGCGGTGATCGAGGTGTAGTTCGTGGAATTTTTCCAGACATTGTTATAACTCAAATTGATCGTTCCGCCGCCTCCCTGAATGCCGGTATTCCCCTGACTAAAATCATCATTGAGCCTTGGCATATTAGAGATGATATTGTTCTTGACCGTGATAGTGCCGCCGGAAGCCATCACATAAAGACCTTTATAATTGCGCACTATGGTGTTACGGTCGATCACGATCCCCTGGCCAACGGCATAGACCGCAAAATATAAACCCGAGGCGGCATCGCGGATCTCATTCCTGGCCAGGGAACCGGTATTCACGCTATCGAGCACCACTCCGACCTGTTCCATCGAATGGATAATATTGTCATCCACGAAAACGCTGGAGCGCAGCATGGCATATATCGCATTGCTGTAATTGTCAGCGTTGATCGTGTTGTTCCTGACACAGACAGTGTCGGCGGTGATATCCATGACCCGGTGACTGCCGTTGCCTTTGATATAAAAACCCTCGATCGTGGTATTTGTTCCCAGGCTCAGGATAGTGATAGCTGCACTATTCTCTTCAATGGTCGCCAGCCTGGTCGAGGTGGCCAGCAGTTTTTTCCCGGTCACGGTCAGAGGGAAGCTTTCCGAAGATCCGGTCATGCCTGTTTTGTAAGTACCTGGCAGTACATTGATAGTATCGCCAGCAATAGAGTTGTTTATAGCATGAGTAATGGTCTGCCAGGGGTTGCCGGAAGAGCCGTCACCAACGACATTGCCTTCTGTGGTCGAGGCATCAACGTAGTAATCGGCCGCGGCTGAGACGCCGCAGAAAATGCTTGCGCTGATAATGGCAGATATGATTATTTTGCGCAAATCAAGTTACCGGTGTGAGCCACTTTTTATATTTGGGTAATTCTCCCTTGACCGCTTTAAAATAAATATTTTGTAATTTTTTGGTCACCGGACCGATCTTGCCATTGCCGATCTTCTTCTTATCCACCTGGCCGATCGGCGCTATCTGGGCCCCTGTACCGGTAAAGAATAGCTCGTCCGCCTTATATAAGGCGGCTGGCTTAAAAGACTTTTCCAGCGTCTTGATGCCGAGTTCATCCTTGGCCAGTTTCATCACCGCTGCTCTGGTTATGCCGGGAAGGATATCGTCGGATAATGGCGGCGTGATCAGTTTGCCGTTTTTGACCATGAAAAGGTTCTCGCCGCTGCCCTCAGCCACATTACCTTTATGGGACAGGGTTATCGCTTCAGCGTAACCTTTTTTGAGCGCTTCTGACTTGGCCAGGGACGAATTAAAATATGTCCCGGTCAGTTTAGCGCCCTGGGGCATGGATTTGTCGCTGATCCGCCGGTACTTTGACACACAGACCTTGATCGGCTTGGTTATATCCAGATAAGCGCCGAAAGGCGCACAGTAGATGGCTACGTCATCCTCAATCCCATGCAGCCCCAAACCGATCTTCACTTCTGATTTATAGGCCAGCGGCCGGATATACACGTCCTCTTTGTAATCATTCATCTTGACCAGTTCGACCGTTATTTTCATCAGGTCTTCTATGCTCTCATCCACGTCAATATGCATGGCCGTGCACGACCTGATCATCCGTTCATAATGCTCCCGCAGCTTCACGATATACATCTTATCCTGTTCGGGATTGTAATAGGCCCGGATACCCTCGAACACGCCCGTGCCATAGTTAAAGGCATGTGTCATGATGCTGATGGTCGCCTGTTCGAACGGGACTATTTCACCTTTAAAATACGCAAATTTCATCACATTGCCTCCGGCGCGTTTATACCGAGCAATTCTAACACATTACGCAGGGTGATTCGAGAAGCATTTACCAGTTTAAGCCTCGCCGGATCACCCAGTACCCGGCACTGCTCGTAGAACTTATGAAATACGGTCGCCAGTTCCCTGCCGTACTCCGTGACCCGGTGGGGATGGCGCAGGCGGGCGGCCTCGGCCACCAGTTCGGGCCAGGTCAACAGTTTGAACATCAGGTCGCGCTCGGCCGGATGCATTAGGGTAGAAAGGTCGACTTTGGTGCTGCTGGCCTCCCCTGAGGTCTTTTTCAGGATGGAACAGATCCTGGCATGGGCGTATTGGACATAATAGACCGGATTGTCATTGCTCTTTTTCTTGGCCAGTTCAAGATCAAAGTCCAGATGCGAATTCACATCGGTAGCGGCAAAGAAAAAGCGCGTGGCATCAGTCCCGATCTCTTCAATGACCTCTTTAAAAGTTATCATTTCCCCGGTTCTTTTAGACATCCGGATCGGCTGGTCTCCCCGGTAAAGCGTGACCAGCTGACCAATAATGATCTCAAAATTTTCCACCGGCAGATCAAGCACTTTAAGAGCGGCTTTCAAGCGGCTGACGTAACCGTGATGGTCTGTGCCCCAGATGTTGATCAGACGGTCAAACCCGCGTTCGAACTTATCCAAGTGATAAGCAATGTCAGCGGTAAAATAGGTCGGCCGGCCGTCGGCACGCATCAACACACGGTTCTTATCATCGCCCAGCGCCTCTGACTTGAACCAGATCGCGCCTTCTTCTTCAAAGGTCACCCTCAGATCGTGCAGCTTCTCGACCGCCCAGCGCAGTTTGTCCTTTTCATGCAGGCTGCTCTCCTCGTACCAATTATTAAAGTCAACACCAGCCTGATGCAGGGTCTGGCGCTGTTCCTCCAGCATACAGGCCAGCATTTCGGCCCGGGTATTCCCTTTGACAGATGAGACATAACTGCCGCCGTAACCGCCTTCAGGCGGTTGTTCATCCTGGCGCCTGGCCAGGACCGAAGCCTCGAATTTCTCTACCTGAGCACCGACATTATTGACATAGAACTCTGTTTCGACCTTATTGCCCGTTGCTTTAAGAAGCCGGGCGATAATATCGCCGACAACAGCCCAGCGGCCATGGCCAACGTGGAGCGGACCCGTGGGATTGGCGGAAACGAACTCAATCAGAACCTTTTCATTGCTGACCCCGCTCTTGCCGTAGTCATGGTCCTGTTTTTCAATGGACAGAAGATTTTTCTGAAGATATTCGGGCTTAAGGAAAAAATTGACGAACCCCGGCTTGGCGAACTCGACCTTGGCGAAATTGCGGCCGCTATCGATCTCCGCGGCCTTAGCCGCTATTTGCTCGGCGACTTTGATCGGATTGGTCTTGAGGGCACGGCCGGCCAGAATGCCGATATTGGACGCATAGTCGCCCAATTCCTTACGCGGGGGAATATCGATACGAAAAGAGATATCAGGCTGCAGCTTAAGCTCTGCTAGAACAGAGCTAAGCAGGGAAGCGATCTCGTCCCTGGTCATTGTTTTAGGGCTTACTCTTCTTCCTTGCGGGAGAATTCCTCTTTAAGCTCTTCGAACCTCTCCTTACCCTTATCCAGGGAATCTTTGAGGTCTTTGCGGGTCTCCTCGCCACGTTTAGGGGCAAACAATAAACCGGCAATAAAACCAATTATGCCGCCGATCGTCAATGTCCTGAACAATCTGGCCATGATCTTCCTCCTTGTGCTATTTTTTCTTCAACAGGACTTCCAAACTGCGTTTGATCCCAGCAGCGAACGCAGCCAGGGTCGAGCTATCGTCACTTATCTTTTTTTTTAAGCCTCTGGCGCCGGTCAGGCCGCTAATAAGCAACCCGACGATATCCAGAGCTGAAGAGACCGCTTTGATCTTACCGGAGATCTCTTTGGTCGTCCTTCTGAGATCGACCAGGATCATGATCCCGATCACAACCGCTACTGACAGGGCCAGCAGCAGGAGAATACCGGAAAAGATCAGCACGTTAATGAGTATTTCCTGCATTATTCCTCCCCTTCCTGGGCAGCGCGCTGCGCTTCTTTCAGGCCTTCGTCAAAAGCCTCGCCCAACCGCTCGATAATATCGTCAAGCTCAAGATCCTTTAGTTTCTCCTTGATCAATTCCCGGGTCTTTTCCCCAGCGAACGGCGCAAAAACAACCCCCAGGGCCGCGCCCAAAAGGCCGCCCAGGACCAAGCCTTCAAGAAAATGTGAACTCCGACCTTCGCTCATGCCGCTATTCTACTCCTGCCTCATGCAAGATGCAACGTTATTTTCTGGCCTGCCCGACCGGCAGGCGGGCTCTTGGGTATGACCCAAGGACTTTAAGAAAAGAGGTCTTTTTCTTCATTTCGCGCAGAGCTTCGGCCACCACCCTGTCCTGCCTGTGGCCATACATATCAGCAAAGAAATAGTAATCGCCCAGGGCCTTTTTGGACGGTCTGGACTCGATCTTGGTCAGGTTGATATCACGCTCAGCAAAAACAGCCAAAGCGTCATGCAGGCCGCCCGGCCGGTCCATGCGGATCGAAAAAACTATCGAGGTCTTGTCACGGCCCGTCCGTTTGTGGTCCTTTTTGGCCAGGACAACAAAGCGGGTCTGGTTCTCCTTAGCATTGATCTTCCTGGCCAACACGTTCAAGCCGTAGAGTTTGGCCGCATTCTCCGTGCCGATAGCCGCAAAAACACTCCCTTTAGCATGGCTCTTAGCAATGATCTTCTCGCCCAGCGATGTGGCGACCTGGCGCACGGCATTACTGGTGCTATAAGCCAGATGCAGCTTGACCTTGGGCAGCTTCTTTCTTAGAAAATCCTTGCACTGGTCCAGTGCCTGAGGATGCGAGATGACGTCCGTGATCTCTCTCAGCTTAATACTCTGCTGCGCGATCAAATAATGGAAGACCGGCAGGACGATCTCCTGGCGCATCATTAATTTAACATCCTTAACCAGCATGTCAGGTACGACCCCGATCGTGCCTTCGATCGAGTTCTCGATCGGCAGGATGCCTTCTTTTACCTTGCCTTTATCAACAGCGAACAGCAAGTCATGAAAAGCGGTATAGGGTATCAGTTCGTTCTTGCCTGGCAAACGTTTAACGTAAGCCTTGCTTGCCTCTTCAGAAAAAGTGCCTTCCGGCCCGAGAAATCCTATTTTCATGCCACTGCCTCCTTCTTTTTTTGCAACCTGACGACCTGGATGTTGCTATCGCCCAGCATCTGAACCGCCAGCTCATCAGGGTAGCCGCCGGTAAAGACCAGGCGCTGAATACCGGCATTGATCATCATCTTGGCGCATATAACGCACGGCTGATAGTTACAGTACATGGTGCCGCCTGAGATTTCAACTCCGTGGACCGCGGCCTGAATGATCGCGTTCTGCTCCGCGTGCAAGCCCCGGCAAAGTTCATGGCGCTGTCCGGAAGGCACGTTCATTTCCTGGCGGATACAGCCGATCTCGGCACAGTGCTTGAAACCCTTTGGCGCGCCATTATAACCAGTAGAAAGTATCCGGTTGTCTTTGACGATAATCGCGCCGACAGACCGTTTAACACAGGTCGCCCGCTCAGCCACGTCCTCGGTTATTTTCATGAAATAGTCGTCCCAGCTTGGCCTGTTCATTTCTTCCTCTTGATAACGCTCTTGACCGCTGCGATGATATCGATCGGTGCCAGGCCATACTTGACCAGGAGCTCATCCGGCTGGCCTGATTCGCCGAACATGTCCTTGATCCCGACCCGCGCCATGGGCACACAGGCATTCTCAGCCAGGACCTCGGCCACAGCGCCGCCCAGGCCGCCGATTATCGAATGCTCTTCAGCAGTTACAACTGCTCCTGTTTCCTCAGCGCATTTAACAATCAACTGCTTATCAATGGGTTTAATCGTAAAAAGATCGACCACGCGGCAATCTACGCCTTTTTGGGCCAGTTCTTCGGCCGCCTCCAGTGCTTTGCTGACCATCATGCCGCAGGCCAAGATGGTCACGTCTTTGCCTTCTCTGGCGACGATCCCTTTACCGATCTTGAAATCATGCTTGCCTTCGGGGTAGATCAGCGGGGTCTTGGGCCGACTCAAACGGATATACATCG
Source organism: Candidatus Saganbacteria bacterium (assembly GCA_016932255.1). Lineage (GTDB taxonomy): Bacteria > Margulisbacteria > WOR-1 > O2-12-FULL-45-9 > O2-12-FULL-45-9 > JAFGDE01. The sequence continues at coordinate 61,398 of JAFGDE010000007.1, read as the reverse complement.
GCCCATAGAACTTGGCCGCCTGCCTGATCAAGGCCGCGGTCTGAGTCCCGTCAGCCGGCACCAGCACCGTCAGATTAGGCAGAGCCCGCATGATAGCGATATCTTCGTTGGCCTGGTGTGATGCGCCGTCCTCGCCTGTTGTAATGCCGCCGTGCGTGACGACTATCTTGACGTTCAACCGGGTATAAGCGACCGAGACCCTGACCTGGTCCCAGGCCCGGCCTGAGCCAAAGACCGCGAAAGTCGAAGCAAAGACTATCTTGCCCGAAGCGGCCAGGCCAGCGGCCGTGCCGATCATGTCCTGCTCGGCAATGCCCATGTCAAAGAACCTGTCAGGGAATTCCTTGCCGAACAAGGCCGTCTTGGTCGAGACCGCCAGGTCCGCGTCCAAGACGATGATATCGTTATTCTCTTTGCCCAGTTCGACCAGCGTTTTACCGTAGGCATCGCGCGTGGCCATGGTCTTTTTTTCGATCATCGCTCGGTCTCCTTACCGCTCTTTCGGTCTGGCCAGCTGACACAATTCAGCCAGCGCTTTTTTCTCTTCTTCCGGGGTCGGGGCCTTGCCGTGATAGTCCAGCGGCCTTTCCTCCATAAAAGAAACGCCTTTGCCTTTAACAGTATCGGCAATAATGACAGTCGGACGGCCGGTGCCCTTGCAGGCTTTGTCCAGCGCCGAGATGATCGAACTTATATCATGGCCGTCACAGCGCAGGACCTTCCAGCCGAACGCCTTCCATTTATCTGCGAACGGCCGCAGGCTCTTTATCTCATCAATTTGACCGTCGATCTGATACTTGTTATGGTCAACAAAAGCGACCAGATTATCCAGCTTATGATGGGCGCTGGTCATAGCCGCTTCCCAGATCTGGCCTTCGTGGCATTCGCCGTCACCCATCAGACAGTAAACACGGTAATTTCTTTTGTCCAGCCTGGCCGCCAGTGCCATGCCATTGGCCGCTGACAGGCCCTGCCCCAGCGAGCCGGTCGACATCTCGATCCCCGGCAGGGACAACATATCGACATGCCCCTGCAAGGAACTGCCGATCCGGCGCAGGGTCTTGAGATATTTGACAGAAAAATAGCCGGCCTCCGCCAGAGCGGCGTAAAGTACCGGCGCGGCGTGGCCCTTGCTCATGACAAACCGGTCGCGCTCGGCCCAGCCAGGATCATCCGGGCGGTGCTTCATTTGATGGAAATAAAGCACTGTTACGATATCAGCAGCGGACAAAGAACCACCCGGGTGGCCGGAAGCGGCCGCGCAGGTCATCGCGATAATATGCTGCCGCAGCTGCCTGGCCCTGTCCTCAAGCTCCTGGATGGCCGTTTTTAAGATCATGTTGATGATTTTACCATGAACTTTATCTCCGGCTCAAGGCGTATCTTGAACCGCTGTCTGACTGCAGCCCGGACCTTTTTCATCAGTTTCATCACGTCCTCGGCCTTGGCTTCGCCCAGATTAACGATGAAGTTCGCATGTTTGGTCGAGACCTGGGCATCACCAACGCGCATTCCCTTACAGCCGGCAGCTTCGATCAGGCGGCCGGCAAAATCGTTCTTCGGGTTCCTGAACACGCTGCCGCAATTAGGGGTACCTAGCGGCTGTTTGCTCTTGCGCCGCGTCAGATGCTCCAGTATCCTGTGTTTGATCACTTTTTTGTTCCCGGTCTTTAGCTTTAATAACGCTTCTATGATTATCCAGTTCCTGCCTTGAAAATAACTACTGCGGTATTCAGCCTTAAGCTCTTCTCCTTTAAAGGTCTTTTCCCGGCCCGAACGGTCAAGCGCTTTAACTTCGATCAGATGATCGGCTAACGATTCGCCCCAGGCTCCGGCATTCATGACCACCGCGCCGCCAACGGAACCGGGAATGCCGGCCAGGAATTCCAAGCCGGAAAATCCCGCCTTTGCAGCTTTAACCACCAGATCAGGCAGCATCACGCCGGCCCCGACACGGACACTGTTCTTCTCTAACTTGAGCCAGTTCAAACCCTTGCCTAACTTAATTACCAGGCCCTTAAATCCTGTCTCCGGCACAAGCAGGTTGCTGCCCGCTCCGATGATCGCGATCTTGAGCTTATTCTGTCTGGCATAGTCTAGGGCCGCGATGATATCAGCCGCGCTTTTTGGCGTACACAAGACATCGGCCGGTCCGCCGATCCTGAGAGAGGTATGTTTTTTAAGTGGCTCTTTCTTTTGAAATCTCATTTATGCAGCTTCAAACGGGCAAACAGTTCCTTGCCCACAGTATAGATATCGCCGGCCCCAAGCGTCATGATCAGGTCGCCCGGCTTGATATCCTGCATCAGGTGCTCGACAATGCCTTCTTTCTTCGGGACGTAAAGCACGTCCCGGCCCTTGATGCCGTCAGCGATCGTCTGGCCACTTATCCCCGGAATAGGCTTCTCCGAAGCAGCGTAAATATCGGTGATCACGATCTTATCCGCATCATCAAAAGCTTTGGTGAACTCATCCTTGAGCAGTATTGTCCGGGAATAGCGGTGCGGCTGAAAGATACAGATCAGACGCTTATCAGGCCAGCCCGAACGGGCAGCAGAAAGGGTTGCTCTGATCTCGGTCGGATGATGGGCATAATCATCGACGATCAGGATATCATTGATCTCACCGACGGTCTGGAAGCGGCGGCGCGCACCAACAAAGGTCCGCAGAGCGCCGGCGATCGAGTTGAAATCAAGGCCAAACTCAAAGCCTATGGCAAAGACCGGCAGGCAGTTGAGCACGTTCTGCCAGCCCGGCACGATCAGCTCAACCTGGCCAAGCTCCTGGCCTGAGCGCAGTAGAGTAAAACGCGAGCCAAATTCCTTGAACCTCATGTCCCTGGCCGTGTATTCAGCACTGCCGCTAAGGCCGTAAGTAATGAAACGGGCTTTGAGTTTTTTCATCAGCTGCTGATTGTTCTGATCATTAGCATCGACCAGCAGAAATCCCTCAGGGGAAATGTTCTTGGCGAATTGTTCAAACGTCCTGATCAGGGCCGTCATGGTACCGAACTTCTCCATGTGATCGCTCTCGATGTTGGTGATAATACCAACTGTCGGGGAAAGAAAAAGGAAGGAACTGTCTGATTCATCGGCCTCGGCGACAGAGAACTTGCCGTTGCCCAGGCGCGCGTTGCCTTCGATGTAATCCATATCGCAACCGATAAAATAGGTCGGCGCCAGCTGGCCGAAATCGAGCATCTTGGCGATCATTGCCGAGGTCGTGGTCTTGCCGTGGGTGCCGGCGACCGCAATGCGGTTCTTGCTCTGGTTCATGATCCAGGAGAGCATTTCAGCCCGTTTGATCACTGGGATACCGTTGGTCCTGGCCTGTTTCAGCTCGGGATTATCCTTACCCACGGCAGAGGAATAGATCAGCAGATCGATGCCGCGCACATGCGAATCTTCGTGGCCGATATAGACCTTAACGCCCAGATCGGTCAAACGAATGGTATTAGGCCCTTCCCTGACGTCCGAACCGCTGACGCGGTAGCCCATTTCATGCAGGACCTTGGCCAGACCGGACATACCGCAGCCGCCCACCCCCACCAGATGGATCGTTTTGATCCGCTCCATGTTCCATTCAGTCTTTTTTGACGGCATCGACTATCCTTTTGGCTGCATCCGGCCTGGCAAGCGCCAGGGCAGCATTTTTCATTCTATCATAATCCAGCAAACTTTGGCCAAGCAGTTCCAGCATTTTTTCCGGCGTCAAGTTTTTATCCTCGATCATGATCGCGGCTCCGGCCCTGACCACCACACTGGCATTAAGTTTCTGATGGTCCTCAGCCGCATACGGGAAAGGCACCAGGACCATTGGCAGGCCCCGGACCAGGCACTCAGCAATGGCCGTGGCCCCTGCCCGACTGATTACCAGGTCGGCTGCTGCCAGAGCCTGTGACATATCATGCAGATATGGCAAGGCGCGATAGTTTGCTATCCGCTTGCCCTCAAGCAGCCGGTCGACCCAGGCATAGTCACGGTTGCCGATAATATGCAGGACAAAAACGTTCTCCGGCAAACGGTCAAGCACTGAGATCAGCGTCTCATTGAGTTTTTTCGCTCCCTGGCTGCCGCCCATGACCAGCACGGCCCGCCTGTCACCAACAGCCAATTCCTGCCTCGCCCTTTTCCTGTCAGCTTCGATGATCGCTCGCCTTACAGGATTACCGACAACTTTACCGGATAAATACTTTTGTGCTTCCTCAAAGGCCAGGAAGCGCTGGCTGGCGAAACGCGCGACCAGGCGGTTAACCGCACCCGGCAGTACGTTCTGCTCCAGCAGACAGACAGGCTTGCGCCAGAAACGGGCGGCCAAGACGACCGGCAGGCTGACATAGCCGCCGGTAGCAATGACCACATCAGGAGCATACGAATGGACCAGGACCAGGCTTTGCAAGAACCCCATCGCGCAGACAAAAGGCGCGGAAACCGCCTTGTAAGATAATTTACGCAGCAACGCCCGTGCTTTGATCAATTTAAGTTCATATCCGGCTTTAGGCACGATCTCCTTTTCCAGGCCTTCGGCGCTGCCAATAAAAAGGACCTGCGTCCCGGGACCACGGTTCATGAATTCTTCAGCCACGGCCAGTCCAGGATAGATATGTCCGCCAGTGCCGCCAGAAACGATCAAGACTTTCATCGCTCTACGGCCTCCCTTTCAGCCGAAACCCGGAGGATAACACCCGAAGCGAACAGGTTAATGATCGTCGCGGTCCCGCCATAGCTGATGAAAGGCAGCGGAATGCCGGTCGTAGGTAACAGTCCCAGCACCACCATTAGATTAATCAATGCCTGGATGATCAGCCAGCTGACCAATCCGGTGACCATTAACGAACAGAACCGGTCGCTTACTGTCATAGCTATACGAAAACCGCGCAAAGCAAATAATAAGAACAGGGCTATGACCGCGGTGCCTCCGATAAAACCAAGCTCTTCGCAGAGGATGGCAAAGATAAAATCGGTGAATTGCTGTGGTAGATAAAAGAATTTCTGGCGTGAAGCTCCCAAGCCGAGGCCGAACAGGCCACCGGAACCAACGGCTAAAAGTGATTGCACAATATGAAAGCCCACGCCCTGCGGGTCCTGCCAGGGGTCGATAAAAGCCATCAGACGGCGCAAGCGATACGGACTGGACAAAGACAAAGCGATGACGCCGGCCAGACCGGCCAGGCCGAGGATGCCCAGGTGCCAGAGTTCGGCTCCGGCCGTGAATATCATGATAAATGAAGTGGCGGCTATAGCGATCGCCGTGCCCAGGTCAGGCTGGGAAACGATCAGAGCACAGACCACGCCGACCAGTAAGAGCGGCGGCAACAGCCCGAACAGGAATTTTTTGATGCGCTGACCTGACGCCGCCAGCATCCTGGCCAGGAAAACGACCACAGTAAACTTAATCAGTTCTGACGGCTGAAAAGAGATTATCAGCAGATTGATCCAGCGAGCCGCCCCGCTGATGCGCTGGCCGACCCCCGGGATATAGACCAAAAAAAGCAGACAGACCGAGATTATCAGCAGCAGGCCGGACCATTTTTTAACTGCCTTCAGGTCCAGCCGGGCACCAAGGTACATAGCGGAAAAACCCAGCAGGAGATAAAGGATATGCCGTTTAAGATAAAAATAACTATCCCCAAGCTTGAGCGCCATGGTCGGGCTGGCGGAAAAGACCATGATAGCGCCCAGAGCGTTCAAGGCCATCACGGTAAAGAGGAATATATAATCAATGTGTTGTTTGTTTGAACTCACAATGCCATCACCCAGTTTTTTCTCACTTGCTTACTCTCCCTCATTTGACCCTTTCCCTCTGTGAGAGGGTCTCTTGTGAAAATCCTCACAATTCACTTAAAACTGGGTGATGGTTCCGAGCCTCCCACCACTTCTTTTACAATTTGTTTAAAGACCCTGCCTCGTTCCTCAAAATTGGCGAACATGTCAAAACTGGCGCAGGCCGGCGACAGGAGAACAATATCACCTTTGACCGCCTTAGCCCCGGCGGTCCTAACCGCAGCCTCAAGATCGTTTACCCGGCTAACGGCCGAATAGCCGGCTTGTTTCAGGGCAGCAGCGAACCGGTCGGTCGCCTCGCCGATCAGGACCACGAACTTGACAAATTCCTTGATCTTTTTACTAAGCGTTGCCAACTCCGTTCCTTTATCCTTCCCTCCGAGGATCAGAACGATCCCGCGACCGGCAAATGTTTCTAATGCGACCAGTGTCGAATCAGGATTGGTTGCTTTTGAATCATTATAATACGTGACGCCATTGCCTTCAGCGACCATTTCGATACGGTGCTCTACCCCGGGAAAGTTCTTTAGTACTTCGGCCACAACTTGTTTATCAACACCGCAAATATCAGCCACAGTGGCCGCTGCCAACGAGTTCTCCAGATTATGCCGGCCTGGGATCTTGATCTCTTTTGGGTCAAGGGTGATGATTTTAAAACAATCCTTGGAAAAGCCTTTTAAACGGCAGCTTGCTGTTTTGGCCATCTTTTTGACCGCCGGATCGTCCTCATTAAAGACCAGATAATCATCACCCGTCTGGTTGATGAAGATCCTGGCCTTGGCCTTGATATACCCGGACATATCGCCATGACGTACCAGATGATCGGGCTGTATGTTCAGGATCACACTGATCCAGGGCCGGAAATCGACAATGGTTTCCAGCTGATAACTGCTGATCTCTGCAATAATATAATCAAGCGCTGTATCATCGACCAGGACCAGCGGTTCCCCGATATTACCGGCAACCGCGACCTTTTTGCCCGCGGCTTTGAGCAGCTCGCCGATCAGGGTCGTAGTCGTTGTCTTGCCATTCGTCCCGGTGATCGCAATGATCGGTTTGGTCAGCAAACGATAGGCCAATTCTATTTCCGAGATGACCGGGATCCCTTTTGCCGCAGCCTGCCTGACAATGGGGATATCAAGCGGTATGCCTGGACTTATTACGATCAAGTCAGCTAAAAGGACCTTCTGCGAATGGCCGCCGAACTCAGCTTCCAGGCCAAGCTCAGCCAGGGCTTTCAGGCTGGCCGGGGAAATCTGAGAACGAGGCTTTGTTTCCGACAGAAAGACCTGTTTACCCAGACCTTTGAGCCTTTCTGCCGCAGCCAGACCGCTTTTAGCCAGACCAAGGACCGCTATGCGCTGTTCTTTGATCACAACATGTTACCAATCAGGCCCAGCGCCAGAGCGACCAGCCAGGCACCCAGAACTACCTGGAGCTCCGTAAAGCCAAGCATTTCAAAATGATGATGGAGCGGCGCCATACGAAAAACGCGCTTTTTGAAGAGTTTATAGCTCGTCACTTGGATAATGACCGAAAGCGCTTCCAGCACGAACAGCCCGCCGATAACGGCCAGGGCCAATTCCTGGTGCATGATCAGAGCGATGCCGGCCAGGGCCGCGCCGACCGACAGCGAACCAACATCACCCATAAAGACCTTGGCCTTAGGAAAATTAAAAAACAGAAATACGACCAGCGCGCCGGCCGCGACCAGGCAAAAAGTGACAGCATCTGCCATGCCGAGCCTATTGGCCAGAACGGCAAAAGCCAGCAATGCGATCGTGCCGCTGCCGGCCAGCAGCCCGTTCAAACCGTCGCTCAGATTTGTGGCGTTAGCTCCGCCGACGATCAAAAATACGGCAAAAGCCCAGAACAGGACAGGATCGGCAAGACCGAGCCAGCTCAAGGCCGGACCGACGGTCAGATGATACCCCAGCTTGATAAGATAAAAAGCGAACATGCCGCCGGTAAACGTCTGCAGCAAGATCTTCTGCCAGAAGGTCAGGCCGAGGTTCTGCTGTTTAAATATCTTGAGCAGATCGTCCAGCAGGCCGATCAGGCTGAATGCCGCTACCAAAGCGGCCAGAGCCAGATAACTGTGATCGAACTCAAAACTGATAAAGATCAGGGGCAAAGCGATCATGACCAGGACAAAACCTATACCGCCCATGGTCGGAGTACCTGTTTTGCCCTGATGGGAAGCCGGCCCTTCTTTTCTGACCGATTGCGTTAAACAGAAAAAACGCAACATCCTGACCAATGGAAAAGTTATCAGGAATGAAACAACTGCCGCTGAGAAGAAAAAGAATAACTTGTACAGCACTTGAATATTTTATCACTTTTTTATCGTCTTAACAATAATAATGCCGGATAACTAAAAGCCCCCGGGTAATACCCGGGGGCTTTTTTAATAATATCTTGGATCCTAGATATTAAATATAGATCCTGATGCCTGAGTAGCAGTTGCCGGAGCCGGTAACCAACCAAATATTGGTTCCTGTGACATCCCCGCTCATGCTCTGAAGCATTAACAGATCGATATCGCCATAAATGGCAATAACATCATTGATCATATACTCCGCACCCAGAGAACCGATAAGGGAAATGGTTGTCCAGGTCGCTGAAGCCACGCCGGCCGCCTGCTTGGTTGAAGCAAGTCCCAGTGTGCCAGACCAATTCAGTTTAACATTCTTGGCCTCAACGATGTTCTGGGTGTACTTCCCGAACAGGTTCAGGTTAGTGTTATTCCCGTCATTGGTCGAAGTATAACCCAATCCAACGTCGAGAGCCTGCATCTCGGTCAGCTGCCAGCCCATATAGGGGATGCCATCTTCCACGCCGACTCTCATGACAGCAGAGGAAGCGGTGGCAACTAAAGTGACCAGGCCTAAAATAGCAATGATCTTTTTCATTCATTTCACCTCCTTTTGCAGAGAATTTAACACAGATTTAAGGGTCAGTCAAATAAAAAGACCCCTGAAGTAAGACTCCAGGGGTCTTTTATCGATTATTTTCCCCGGATCAGATTGTTCAGGAAATCGGCCGCCATATCCTTGCAGCCAAGACCAAAAGCAATAGCAGCAGCTAAGGCTGGCATGCCCAGAATGATGCCGATATGCGGCGCCCAGTTCGGCCGGAAGCCAAGCTCGGCCAATGCCGCCAAAAAGGAGAAAATGATTATTATATAATAGATCAATCTCGGCAGGAGCTTGGCGCCTTCAAGTCCAAGATTGGCCATGATGACACGGATAATGCCGGAGATCAAACCTGCCAGGAATACGCCCAAAGCCAGGATTAAAGCGGCCAGCAGGACAACAACCATATAAGCGAAGACCATCGGAACGGCGATCTCGACCGGCAGTCCCATGGCACCGGCCACCGCGACCACTGCTATCAGGACCGTGATCCAATAGACCAAAGCCCCAACCAGTTCAGAAGCATCTTTCTTGACCCCACCCTTGGCCAGCAGGTCGTCAAACCCGATCTGATCAGAAGCTTTATCAAGCTGGATCACTTTCATCAGCATGATAGAGATATTTTCCAGACCGCGGGCAACAAGTAAACCAACCAGCAGAAGGAACAAAGCGACCAGTAACTGAAGGACAAGCGGAGCAATAATGGACCAGGAAGAGACCAAAGAAGCAGCTAGCGTATCAATCGTCATATTTACCCCCTTTTGGGTGAACTCACCCGGTTCATCAGCGATCTAAAGGGCGATTATTAATATTGAGATCGAAAGGAACGCTATCGCGCAGGCCCATGTTACCCGGTCAAGACCTTTTTCCATGCCTTTTGGTGTGCCGAATATTTTGGCCGCGCCACCAATACCGCCCAAACCCTCGCCTTTGGCTGCGTGCATCAGTACCGCCACGACCAGGGCCAAGGCGGATATAAGCTGCAATATTAGTAAAAATCCTCTCATTTCAGGTTTAATTTTAACCCAGACCTTTCTCTTTGTCAAATGGATAATAATATAGTAAAATAACGTTCATCATGACAAATACTCCTGTTTATCTTTGTATCCTGGATGGTTTCGCGATCGGCAAAAAAGATAATGAGAATGCTATTTATCAAGCGATAGCTCAGGGCAAGGCCCCGTTTATCAAGCAATTGTTCAATAAACAGCCTTACGCCAGCCTTGAATGTTCAGGCCGGGCTGTCGGCCTGCCGGAAGGCACGATGGGTAATTCAGAGGTCAACCACCTGAACATGGGGGCCGGCCGGGTCGTCTATCAATCGATCGAAAGGATCAATGTGGCGATCGAAGACCAAAGCTTCTTCAAGAATGATGCCCTGCTCCAGGCCGTCAATAATTGCAAAAAGAACGGTTCAACCCTGCACCTGATGGGCATTCTGCAGGGCCATGGCGGCACGGTCCACGGCAGTATCAAACACCTGTTCGCCCTGCTTGAGCTGGGCAAACAAGCCGGTCTGAAAAATATCGACATCCATTTATTTACCGACGGCAGGGACACGAACCCGAAAGCCGCCGGCGAGATCTACCTGCCGATGCTGCATAAAAATATCTCCGAGCTGGCCATGACCAGTATCGTTAAGATCAGATCGGTCATGGGCCGCGAAGTAGCCATGGACCGCGACACGGCTTGGGACAAGATCCTGGTCGCGCTTAAAGCCCTGGCTAAAGGTGAAGGCAAGTACAAAGCCAGTTCAGCGGCCGAAGCGATCAAAGCTTCATACGACAGGAATGAGACAGACGAGTTCATCCGGCCGAGCATCATCGGGGACTACAAGGGCATCGGCCCTAAAGATTCCGTTATCTTCTGGAATTTCCGCCAGGACCGCGGCATGGAACTGACCATGGCCTTCCGCGAACAGGACCACAATTTCTTCAATTACAAGAAAGGCACAAACCCGATCAATGAGAGCGTTTACAACGAGATCCAGCAGATCCGCTCGCGCATCATGGATATTGTCTTTGTTGCTATGACGGAATATTACCCCGGTCTAAACGCCCTGACCGCTTTCCCGGAGAAAGAGATCCCTGATACTGTCGGAGAGATCGTTTCCCGGGCCGGGCTGAAACAGCTCAGACTGGCCGGTCCTGAGAAGTTCGCCCATGTGACCGGCTGGTTCTCCGGCAGGCGCACCGAGCCCTTTCCCGGTGAGGACCGGCATCTGGCCCAGGACCTGAGATTGAAAGAACGCACCCAGGAAGGCAAGCACTACGACTGGGTCCCGGAAATGACCGCTTATCTTGAAACGGATTATTCACTTAAAGCGATGGCAGAAAATAATTATTCGCTGATCGTCCACAATTTCCAGAACGGCGACATGGTCGGCCATACCGGCAATATCGAAGCTGCCACGGCTGCGATCAGCCATCTATCCAAATGCCTGGAGCAGCTTGTTCCGGCCTGGACCAAGACCGGCGGCCTTTTCATTATCACCGCTGATCACGGCAATTGCGATGAAATGGAGATTAAAAAAGGCGATAAAATGGTCCAGAGCACGCAGCACTCGCTCAATCCCGTCCCCTTCTGGGTCCTGGGCAATGCGATCACGTTGAAAAAGACCGGCATCATCCCTGATATCGGGGTAACGGTCCTTGACCTGATGGGGCTGGAAAAACCAGAGGACATGACGGCAAAGACCCTGGTCGCTTAGGCGATCGTTGCCAGGAACTGTTGTGAGATCTTGGCCACATCTTCATTTGATCTGATCCCGGTCCAGGGGTCCTCAGGCGAAACGATGTTCGCCACAACGATATTGGCACCGTTGAAGATCGCGCTCCTGGCTTCTTTTAGATCAACACCTCCGGCAGCCGAGATCAGCACGTCATACTTGCTCCTGATCTTATTGACATGCTTGTACTGAATAACTTTGCCGCGCGTCGATTCCTCATCCCTGCCTTTATGCAGGACCACCACATCCGGCGGTTGTTTTAACTTGAGCAGGACGCGGTGAGGCTCAACTACACCCAGCATATCGATCATGGATATCGCTTTATGCTGTTTGCAGGTCCTGATAAAAAGATTGATCGTTTCGATCGGCGCGCTGCCCATGCAGGTCATGGCTGAAGCGCCGGCTTCCCTGGCAATTTTGACTTCGCCCGCGGCGCCGTCAGTGACCTTGAGATCGGCCACGACCACACCAGGCCAAGTGGACGAGATCAGCCTGATACCGGCAGTCCCTTCCCGTTTGATGAATGGAGTCCCAGCTTCTATAAAAATACGCGGATCGTATGGGATGGATGGCAATAACTGCTGGGCCTGCCAGAGATCGGCGTTAAAAGCTATTTGCAGGTAACGTTTTTTCTTTTCCAGCAGCACAATATTCTAATGGCCGGTGATCTTTTTGATCATCTCGCTCATATCAGACGGCAGGAACAGCACGATCTTTTCAGAAGGATCGGCCGCAATATCCCGGATCGTCTGTAATGTCCTGAGCTGGACCGCGATCGGGCTTTTAGCCAGGTTATCAGCCGCTTTACTCAAGTTCTCCGAGGCTTTCAATTCGCCTTCTGCCGCGATGATGACCGCGCGCCTTTCGCGCTCAGCCTCAGCCTGCTTGGCCATGGCCCGCTTCATCTCGGCCGGCAGTTCGATCTCCTGGATCTTGATCGACTCGATATCAATGCCCCAGCCCGAGGTTTCGGCATCCACGATCTCCTTGATGCTGGAAGCGACCTTTTCACGCTCGGTCAGGACAAAATCAAGCTCAGAATTGCCGACGACATCGCGCAGGGCGGCCTGGGTATACTGCCTGACGGCGAATTCATAGTCTTCGATCTTGATGACCGCATCGGCCGGACGTTCGACCTTAAAATAGACGACCGTATTGGCTAGCAGCGGAATATTATCCTTGGTCATGACTTCCTGTCTGGGGACATCGGCGGTCTTGATGCGGATATCGACCTTTCTCATCGATTGGATGATGGGAAAGATCCATCTTAAGCCCGGCTCCTTGACCTCAGTGAATTTACCCAGTGTGAACAGGACCCCCCGTTCATACTGATACAGCAGCCTGAGACCTCTCAAGGCCAGAAAAATGACGATAATGAACACGGGCCAAAAGAACGCTTCGAACATAGTGACTCCTCCTATTTACTAGATGGGATCGACCGATCAGGCCCAAACACGCTTTTGGGTCTTTTCTTCGACATCTTTCGTTTTGTATATCGGATCAACAAGCTCGTCAGGCTGGAACCAGAGCTTGATCTCCTGTTCCGCTTCCTTGGCATTGGCGCTGCAGTGGAGCACGTTCTCGAACAGGCCGTTGGTCGTCAGCCTGCCGTACTGGCCGCGAATGCTGGTCGGCTCGGCCTCTTCAGGATTGGTCGTGCCGGCCAGCTGCCTGACCTTGGAGATGGCGTCCTTGCCGTGGTAGACCAGCGCCATGACCCTGGCATATTGTTTGCCATGGAGCTCACCGGTGATGTACTTGACCACGTCACCAAAGAAAGGCTTATCCTTGAGATGAGCGTAATGCTTCTCAGCCAGTTCCCGGGAAACGCGCAGGACCTTGGCGCCGATAATGCGCAATTTGGTCTCGGACAACCTGGTGAGGATATTCCCGGTCAGGGATTTTTTAAGACCGTCCGGCTTGATTATTACCAGGGTCGATTCCACTCTGACACCTTTTAAAGAATGGAGCTGATCGGGATCGAACCGACGATCTCCTCGTTGCGAACGAGGCGCTCTCCCAGTCCCGACTTTCCACTATTTTATCATATTAATGTCGTCGGGACTGAGCTACACCATTCTTGTGGAGCTGATCGGGATCGAACCGACGACCTCCTCGTTGCGAACGAGGCGCTCTCCCAGCTGAGCTACAGCCCCATTATAACCAACGACTGACAACTCACGACTATTTATCTTGCAGAACGGCGATCCCCGGCAAAACTTTACCTTCAAGAAACTCCAAGGATGCTCCACCGCCAGTGGAAATATGGGACATTTTGTCCGCCAGCCCGGCCTTCTTGACCGCGGAGGCAGAATCACCGCCGCCAATGACAGAAACCGCGCCGTTAGCTGTTGCTTCAGCCACGGCTTTCGCGATCTCGATCGTGCCCTTAGCGAATTTTTCCATTTCAAAAACACCCATAGGGCCGTTCCAGACAATGGTCTTGGCGTCCTTGATCGCGTTCTTGAACTTGGTTATGGTCTCTGGCCCGATATCCACGCCCATCCATCCATCAGGGATCGTGGTCCTGGGTACTATCTGGACATTGGCATCTTCCGCGAACTTATCCGCCACTACATGGTCCAGCGGCAGCAGGAACGGCACGTCTCGGTCAATTGCCGTTTTAAGGATCTCTTTTGCGTCCTTGATCAGATCATCCTCGACCAGGGAGTTGCCAACCTTGGTGCCTCTGGCCTTGAAAAAAGTATAAGCCATGCCGCCGCCAACGATCAACTTGTCCACTTTGGTCAGCAAACTCTTTAAGACCTCGAGCTTGCCGGAAATTTTGGCCCCGCCAATAATGGCCACAAAAGGCCTTTTGGGCTCGGTCAAAGCCCCGCCCAAAAATTCCAGTTCTTTCTCGATCAGAAATCCGGCATAGGCCGGCAGGTCATGGGTAATGCCTTCAGTTGAAGCATGCGCGCGGTGAACAGTGCCAAAAGCATCGGAAACATAGATATCAGCCAGGGAAGCCATCTCTTTGGCAAACTTAGGGTCGTTCTTTTCCTCTTCCTTGTGAAAACGAAGGTTTTCCAGGAGAATGACGTCCCCGTCCTGCAGGCCGTCAACCAGTTTCTTGACCTCAGGGCCGACACAGTCCGGAGCCATTTTGATCTCTTTGCCCAGCAGTTTGGATAAACTTTTCTGGACTGGAGCTAGGCTGAATTCCGGCTTGGCCTGGCCTTTGGGCCTGCCTAAATGAGAGGCCAGAATAACCCTGGCCCCTTTTTTGATCAGATATTCGATCGTCGGCATTGCTGCCTTGATCCGCTTGTCCGAAGTTATGTTCTGCTTGTCATCCAGCGGAACATTAAAATCACAGCGGACAAAGACTCTTTTACCCTTAAGGTCCTTGTCCGGGATATCCGCGACGGTTTTTTTGGCCATTTATGCGCTCCTTAGAGACTTTTACCCATGATCTTGGCCAGATCGACCATCCGGTTGGAAAAGCCCATCTCATTGTCATACCAGGACAGGATCTTAAACATGCTCTCGCCGATCTGCATGGTCATCAGCGCATCAAAGACCGATGAATGAGGATTGCCGATCACGTCAGTGGAAACGATCGGGTCTTCGGTATATTCCAAAATGCCTTTCATCGGTCCGCTGGCCGCTTTCTTGACCGCAGCGTTAATGTCCGCAACACTGGTTTTCTTTTCCACAGTAAAGACCAGGTCAACAACTGATGCATCCGGGGTCGGCACGCGCATGGCAAAACCGTTAAGCTTGCCGTTCAATGCCTTGATCACCTTGCCCACAGCCTTGGCCGCGCCAGTGGTTGTCGGGATGATCGACATAGCCGCAGCCCTGGCTCTTCTTAGATCCTTGTGAGGGAGGTCCAGAATTCTCTGGTCATTAGTATAGGAGTGAACTGTTGTCATCAAGCCTTCCTTAATGCCAAAAGCATCGTGAATGACTTTGGCGACAGGAGCCAGACAGTTGGTCGTACAGGACGCATTGGAAACGATGTTATCGGCTTTAGGATCGTATTCCTTGTCATTGACGCCGACAACAATAAATTTGCAGTCCCCTTTGGCCGGAGCGGACAGAATGACTTTTTTGGCGCCGCCATCCAGGTGGGCTTTTGCCTTGGCCGGGTCCAGGAACAAGCCGGTGCATTCCATCACAACATCAACCCCCAGCGCTTTCCAGGGCAGCTTGCCGGGATCCCTTTCCGAAAGGACTTTGATCTTTCTGGAGCCGACCACGATGGAATCACCGTCAACCTTGACCTCTTCTTTTAATACTCCGTGGACCGAGTCGTACTTCATTAAATGGGCCAGGGTTTTCGCATCCGTGAGGTCGTTGACCGCAACGAACTCGACCTCCTTATCGTTCAATGCCGCCCTGACCACGTTCCTGCCAATGCGTCCGAAACCATTGATCCCTACCTTGATCGCCATTCTTTTTCCTCCTTATACCCTCCGAGAGGGTTTATTTATTTCTCGACGAACAACAAGCGAAAATTATACATTATTGGGCAAGGGGTGTCAACCGTGCTATAATTCATGACCATGGACGAGAACCTGGCCTGGAAGATCATCTATATCGCCGCTATTTTCTCATTGATCATCATGGTCGTGGCTTATTTGTTCATCTCTCCCAGCCAATCCCCCTACTTCACCGATGAGAAGACGGATAAGATCGCCGAGTTCAAGGACGCCCGGCTGGCAGGCCGCAAGACCGGCAGGAAGGTCTGGGAACTTACCGTCAAAGAAGGTTGGACCAGCAAGAACCACGAGATCAATTATCTCTACGACGTGAGCCACGGCCAAATATTCATGGATGAGCAGCTGGTCGTGGCTGAACTTTCGGCTCCCTTTGCCAAGGCTTACCGCCGGACCGATATGATCGAGGTCTACGGCAGGCCCGAGGGCAGAACAGAAGGGAAAAGCCTGCTACATGCCAGGCTTGATCTGCGCAAGATCTCGACCCAGCGGCAGGGCCTGAGCGAATGGGCGCGCATCACGGCGGACTATCTCAAGTACCTGCCACAGCACAAGGCGACCGAGCTGAGCGGTTCGGTCCAGCTCCATAAAAAGGACAGTTCGATCTATTCTGACAAGATCAGGATCGACCACGAACAGCGCGTGGCCGAGATCCATGATAACATCAGTATCCGCCGGCAGGACGGACGCATGACCTGTGACAAACTACGCTACTATGGGCCAGATGAGAAACTGGTGGCCGATAACCATATCGATCTGAACGTTACCGAAACAAAGCTGAAGACCAGGATGAGGGCTGACCATGCCACTTTCTATTCGGACATGAACCGGGACATGGTCCTGGTCGGCAATGTTGAAGCAGTCCAGGGCAAAAAACTGGCCATCGGCGACAACGGCATCTACTCGCAGCCAAGCGGCCGTCTGCTTCTCAACGGCAATGTCAAAGCTGTCTTTGAAAAGGCCGCGGCCGTGCTCAAGGACAGCACGGTTAAGCAGCTGAGGAACAAGGAAGCGACCAGAATACTCAAAGAAAAGACAGTCCTGACATCTGATTCCTTGATTATCTTCACTCGCAGCGGCAATGCCCAGGCTGACGGCCACGTTCTGGTAACGCAGCAGACAAGGGAAGCCAAGGCCGATCAGGCTGTTTATGACGATAACACCGAACTGCTGACGCTCTCAGGCAATGTCTATCTGAAAAAGATGGATGAATGGGTCAGCGCCAGGCAGGTGGTGATCTCGGTCAAGGACGAAACCTTCGGGGCTGTTGGCTCGGTCGAGGCTGAGTTCAAGCTTTAAAAGATTATTTTCTGCCGCCGCATGTCAATGCTCTGCAGAATGCCCAGCCCCATCAGGTTCATGATCAGCGATGAGCCGCCAAAACTGACAAAAGGCAGCGGCATGCCCACGACCGGTAAAAGCCCCAGCGTCATACCAATATTGGCCACTACATGAAAACCCGTCATCACCCCGATACCGGCAGCCAAAAGGCTGCCTAACCGGTCAGCCGCTCCGGCAGCTATGGTGAAAGCCCGCCAAAGCATGATTCCGAACAAAGCCAGGACCAAACCCGCGCCCAGAAAACCGAATTCCTCGCCGATCACGGAAAAAATGAAGTCAGAGTGCTGTTCCGGGATAAAGTGCAATTGAGTCTGGGTGCCGCGCATGAAACCGCGGCCAAAAAAGCCGCCGTTGCCCAGGGCGATCTTCGACTGCAGACTGTGGTAGCCGGCCCCATGAGGATCAGCCCCGGGGTTGAGGAAGGCCACAATCCGCTGCTGCTGATAGGGTTTGAGCATGCCCCAGATATAAGGCACAGCGATCCCGACAATGATATTGACCCCCAGGATCATCAGCCAATCCCAGACCGAAGCGCGCGTCAGGAACAGGATAACAATGATCGCCGCCAGGTAAAGCAGCCAGACCAGTAACAGCGGCCTGAGCAGGGCTGAGATCATCGGTGTAAGCAAAAGGGTCAGCAATTTTGGCGACGTTTCGCTGGCCGCCAGCATGCCTATCAGAATAAAAACAAATACCAGGGCCGTGCCCAGGTCCGGCTGCTTGAAGATCAGCAAAAAAGGCACGCCGACCATCAGCAGCAGCGCGCCGGTATCGATCAGGCCGTCGACCTTCTGTCTCTGGGCAAAGAAGACCGCTAGGGAAATGACCATAATCAGTTTGGATAGTTCGGACGGCTGAAAGGAAAAAGGGCCCAGCTGGAACCAGCGGGCCGCGCTTTCGCCGGTACCGCTAAAAAGAATGATGGCTGCCAGCATCAGCAACATTATTATATAGAGCGGCGGCGCCAGTTTTTTTAAATGATGATAATCCAGATAGGTGAACAAGGCCAGGCCAAGCAGGCCGATAAACAGCGAAAAAAGCTGGCGCTTGACATAGAAGAACTGATCTGCGCCAAGTTTCCCCTGCAGGGTGAACGTGCAGCTGAAGATCGCCAGCAAACTGATAATGACCAGAACGGCAGCCGAACCCCAGAGCCAGGGATCGGACAGCTTGAGCATGCGGAAATTGATCATGAAGCCAGTTCGATCGCCCGGAGCATGGCGGTCGCCTTATTGAGGGTCTCTTTGAACTCTTCAACCGGCACGGAATCCGCCACAATGCCCGCCCCGGCCTGCACATAGGCTTGCTGCCCCTTGAAGATTATTGTTCTGATGGTAATGCAAGAGTCCAGTTCCCCGGAAAAGCCGAAATAGCCGACACAGCCGGCGTACGGCCCGCGCTGGATGTTCTCCAGCTCATCAATAATCTCCATGGCCCTGACCTTGGGCGCGCCGGAAACAGTGCCGGCCGGAAAAGTCGCCTTGAGCAGATCGATGGAATCCTTGCCCTTGTTCAGTTCGCCGGACACATTGCTGACAATATGCATAACGTGAGAGTAGCGCTCGATGACCATTTCCTCGGTCACCTTAACGGTGCCCGGCCGGCAGACCCGGCCAAGGTCGTTGCGGCCCAGGTCGACCAGCATGATGTGCTCGGCCCGCTCTTTTTCAGAAGCGAGCAATTCCTTGGCCAGCGCAGCATCTTCCGTCTCATCTTTGCCCCGGCGCCTGGTCCCGGCGATCGGCCGGACAATAGCCTTACCGCTTTCCAGCCGGACCATGACTTCAGGCGAAGCGCCAACTATCTTGACCTGGCCGAACTTGAGGTAATACATGTAAGGCGACGGATTGACCGTGCGCAGAACGCGGTAAACCTTAAAAGGATCGGCCTGACAGTTGACAGCGAACCGTTGGGACGGCACTACCTGGATAATATCCCCAGCCCTGATGTATCCTTTGGCCTTTTCGACCGCGGCTTCAAAACCAACCCTGGTAAAATTTGATCTGTACTTTAGTTCTTTGCTGCTCTCTGACCTGAGCTCGAATTCTTCCTTGGTCAGTTTAAGCGGGGTCTTGAGCTGTTGTTCCAGCTTTTTGATCTTGGCACAGGCCGCCTTGTAAGCCGCGGCCGGGCTGCCCTGGACCTTAGCATTAGAGATGATAATGATCTTATGCTTGACGTGGTCAAAGGCCAGGATAGTATCGGTCAGCAAAAAGAGCATTTTCGGCAGGTCCAGGTCGTTAGGGTTAGAATTAGGAATGTCTTCGATCTCCCTGACCATATCGTAGCTAACATAACCGACCAGGCCGCCGTGAAAGCGCGGCAAACCCTTGGCTGTAACAGGCTTGAACTGGCGCAGGACCGTACGGATCGCCTCAAAAGAATCAAAAGCGAACAGTTCTTTTTTTGATCCTGTTCCCAGAAAAGAATAGCGGGCGACCTTTTCGCCGCCTTCGACCGACTCAAGTAAAAAGGAATACTCGCCCTCGATCTTTTTATAAGCTGACACAGGCGTTTCCATGTCAGCCACGATCTCCTTGTAAACAGGGATAAGATTCCCTTTCTTAGCCAGCTTGATGAACTCTTTTTCAGATGGATAGAACATTTATTTTTTCCTGGCTACGACAAATTCGGTTATTTGCCGCAATATTTTTGCTTTCTTGCCGAATGGCTGCAAGCATTTGAGCGCTGCCTGTTTTTCCGCTTCGGCCATTGAGCGGGAGCGCGCCAGACCAATAATAAAAGGAAAACCCTTACTTTTATCGGCTTTGACCGGTTTGCCAAGTTCTTTGGCCGTGCCAGTTGCGTCCAGTATATCATCAGCTATCTGGAAAGCAAGACCAATATGTCCGGCAAAACCGCTCAGGGCTTTGAGCTGTTTTTTGTTCGCGTTGAGTTCAAGAGCACTGGCACGGACACAAGCTCGCAATAATGCAGCTGTTTTAAGCTGATGAATAGCCTTGAGCCTGGCCAGGCCGATCCGCTTGCCCTCTGACTCAAGATCAAGCACCTGGCCCTCAACCACTTCCATGAGCGCCCGGCCGACCTCAGAGATGATCTCACTGTTGCCTGTTTCCCGGGCTAGGACATCAAAAGCCAGTGTGTTGAGTGCGTCCCCAGCCAGGATGGCCGTGGCTTCATTGAATTTCTTGTGGCAGGTAAGCTTGCCTCGGCGCCTATCGCTGTTATCCATGCCCGGCAAGTCATCATGGATCAGGGTAAATGTATGGATCATTTCTATAGCGCAGGCAACAGGCAAAACCTTTTTGGCCGGTTTGCCCAAGGCCCTGGCAGTTGCCAGACAAAGCAGCGGACGAAAGCGCTTGCCGCCGGCAAAGAGCGAATATCGCATGGCGCTGGCCAGCTTGCCCTTTTTCGGCAGATAGCGATCCAGGGCACGGTCTACCAGCCGTTTATTGTCTGACAGTAATGCCTCTATCGACAAGATAATCCTTGATCTCCTTCACGGTCAATTCACGAAAGTGCAGCAGAGAGGCCAGCAGGGCCGCGTCCGCTTTGCCTTTAACGAACGATTCATAGATGTGTTCGCTAGTCCCTGCTCCGCCTGAAGCAATGACCGGGACTGCGACCGCATCAGCGATCGCCCTGGTCAGTTCCAGATCATAGCCAATCTTGGTCCCGTCACGGTCCATGCTGGTGAGCAAAATCTCGCCCGCCCCGAAAGACACGCCTTTTTTGGCCCATTCGACCGCGTCAATACCGGTCGGGGTCCTGCCGCCATGTGTATAAACTTCCCAAACGGAGCCGTCGGCTTTACGTTTGGCATCGATCGCCAGCACAATGCACTGGGAACCAAACTTTTCCGCGCCCTGCTTGAGCAGGTCGGGATTATTTATCGCCGCAGTGTTGACCGAGATCTTGTCCGCGCCAGCGGCCAGGATTTGCCTCATTGTTTCAACATTATTAATGCCGCCGCCGACCGTGAACGGTATATAGACCTTTTCCGCCACACCTTTGACTACGTCCAGCATGATGTAGCGCTTATCAGACGAAGCTGTGATATCCAGAAAGACCAGCTCGTCAGCGCCCTCCTTATCATAGAACGCGGCCAGCTCGACCGGGTCGCCCGCGTCGATCAGGTCAACGAACTTGACCCCTTTAACCACGCGGCCCTCGGTCACGTCCAGACACGGTATGATCCTTTTAGCTAACATTTGTATCCCTCTGCCCTTAAAAGCCTTTTCTTTGCCGCCAGGCCGCCGGCAAACCCGCCCAAACCGCCTGCCGCTACCACCCTATGGCAAGGGACCTTGGGCGCGAACGGGTTCTTGTTCAGAGCGTTGCCGACCGCGCGGCAGGCTTTAGGCCGGCCGATCTTCCTGGCCACCCAGCCGTATGTCCTGACCTCACCCCACGGGATCTGCCTGACCGCCGCATAGACCTTTTTTTCGAACTCGGTCAGCTCAAACGCTTTTTCCCGCAATGAAGTCCTCGATCTTCTTGAGCGAAGTATTGATCACATGCTTCTCGCTCAAGCCGGCTTCTTTAACTATTTGAAGCGATTTATCGATCACGCCCAGCATGGTCGAGATATGTGAGTCGGTCGTCAGGATAACCCGGCCGTCCTGGCGTTTGATCTCGCGGGCGAATTCCAGACAGCGTTCCCAGCTGCCCACCCGGCTGGTGAATGAGCTGTTATTGATCTCCAGGGCGATGCCGCGGTTCTTAAGAGCGGCCACGGTTTCCCTGATCTTAATGGCGTACTTGGGATTACCCGGATGCGCTATAACATTGATGCGCGGGTTCTTGCTCAAGGCCTTGAGCAGTACCTGGGTATTGCGTTCCTCGCCATGATCGGGATAGCCGCAGCGCGGGTGCATCGCTACCATGACGACCTCAAGCCTGGTGAAGGTTTCTTCAGGCAGATCGATGTCGCCGTCAGCGCTGATTATATTCGATTCGATCCCGCGGTAGATCCTGACGCCGTTCATCTTCTCTGGGATCATGCGCATGTTCTGGAAATGATAAGCATGCGGCGCGCCGGGCATGGCCGGGCCGTGATCGGTCACGGCAAAGCCTTTTAAGCCGATCTTTTTTGCCCGGGCAACGTATTCTTCAATCGTCGAATACGCGTGACCGGATGAGATCGTATGCACATGCAGATCAGCAGCTATCTTCATGCGGTTATTGTAGCACAAAGCCGGGCAGCTAGAAAACGGCTCTTACTGGCTTTCTTTTTCGAGGATATCGTCAGGAATATCGAAATTAGCGTATACGTTCTGTACGTCATCATGGTCCTCAAGTGTCTGGACCAGCTTGATGACCTTTGGCGCGTCATCGCCTGTGACCTTGACCGTTGTGGTCGGCACCATGGTCACTTCTGATGAAGAAGGCGTAAAACCTTTGGCTTTGAGCGCGTCCTTAACCTTTTGGTAATTCTCAGGTGAAGTCACGATCTCGATCGTGCTCTCTTCTGAATGGAGGTCCTCTGCCCCTGCCTCGATCGCTTCCAGCCCCAAAGCATCTTCGTCAATGCCGGCCTTATCAAAGACCAGACTGCCTTTTTTGTTGAATAGATAGGAAACACAACCTGAAGAACCCATATTCCCGCCAGCCTTAGTAAAGATGTTCCTGATCTCAGCCACTGTGCGTTGTTTGTTATCGGTCATAGCCTCGATCATGACGGCCACTCCGGAAGGCCCGTACCCTTCATAAGTGACCTCATCAATGGTCATGCCCTCGCCCGTACCCGTTGCTTTGGCAATAGCGCGATCGATATTATCGCTGGGCATATTGGCTTCGCGGGCCTTATCGACCGCCAGGCGCAGCCGCGGGTTGGCTTCAATATCGCCGCCGCCCTGCTTGGCCGCCGAAACGATCTCGCGGATGATCTTAGTAAAGACCTTGCCGCGCACGGCATCGGTCTTGGCTTTCTTATGCTTGATGGTAGACCATTTGGAATGTCCGGACATAACTTTATAATTTTAGCACAATATTTTTCTCTATAAAAGAGTGAAATTCCCCAAAAATGCTACTGATAAAGGCTTGGGAAGAATATTCAATGTGTGACCTTTTTAATATAAGCGGACAAGCATTAAGCATGCCATGCGCCAAGAATCCACTTGCTCCACAATCTGATCCACGCCCACTTCAAGAAGCGATTAGATCAATGCAGCAACAGCAAGGATTAGAACCGGAAGAATCAGATCAATTAAGAATTAGACAGCCTTCTTATAACGAACGCAGATTAACAGAAATCAGACAGGAAATCCGCAGAATTGAACAACAAGAACTGGAAGTAAATTCTGAATTAGCGCTGACGCACCATCAAATACTGCGATCTCACAGCCTTTCACGGGAATTGCTTCAGCGATCAACATTTGAACCGCAACATTATGAAGAAATAAGGCAAGCACTCCTAAGACTTCAAACATCAAGAGATGTATTATCACAAAGATGCCACCAATTACAAAGAGAAAGCACGCGCCTGATGGAGCAAAGACATGATCTACAAAGGCAACAAGGAGAACTATGGACAGATATTAGAATGGCTCGAGAACAGCAGGAAAGATTGAACGCTCAATTGGAAAGAATAAGAGTAAGACATAGAGGCTGTGGCTGCAGCGCTGCCGATGTTTTGCCGATCTCAAGTCCAGTTATTCTGAATTTAATCCCTTCTGAAATAATAGATTTTGTGCGATGGTTAGCAAGCCGAGATTAAGTCTTTATTTAATAACTTTATCCACAACCTTCGCATACAACGAAATATATTTTTTAACCGAAGCGTCCCAGGAATAGCCATAACTCATTGCTTTTCCCTGCATCTTTTCCATGTTTTTTCATCTTGATAAGTTTCCAGCGCTCTTTTACCGCCTGAAGCAAGGCCGCTGCGCTGTTTGTTATCGGTCATTGCCTCGATCATTATCGCCACTCCGGAAGGTCCGTCCCCTTCATAAGCGATCTCATCAATGGTCGACCATTTGGAATGTCCGAACATGATTGGGAGAAGATATTTTTCGCTTCAGGGCTGCAATACTTCACTGTTTTTAACGATATATATTAGTATGAAGATATGCAGCGTCATTCTAAGACCCGTCCGCTCATTCTCCAGGCTTGTCAGGCCGCGGAGAATCGATCTGCGTCAGCCGATCCCGCCTAACCTGCGCATCGGCCCGCTGCAATATGACCAATGGGACGAGCTCCTTCACGAAATAAATCCCAGGTCACACTTATTCGCCTCCTATCAGCTTGACACATTGGATAAGATCCTGGCTTTTACCCAGGAAAAGGCCAGGGCCATGGGCATGGGCCAGCCGATCAGGGATTGGCAGAAGTGGAGCGACTGGAGACCGCATGTCGAGCCGTGGCATACTTCCGTCCTGATGGAGATATTAACAATGGTCTTCCGCGAAGCTGCCACCAAATTCAATCTACCCATGGACGACGCCCTGCTCAGGGCCGGCAGTGCCTTCCTTTATCTCAGGGTCCTTAAGGCCAAGAATAATGTCGGCGACGACCTGAGCACGCCAGAGGCGCAAGCTGAGCTGGCAGAAGTGAACCAATTGCTGCAGGAATTTGGCCGACCCGCCAAAGTGGTTGTTGGTCGCTAAACCCGGCTTTACTCCTCAAGTTGGACTGATTTCCTTACTGATGCTGTTGACGTCAGATAACCTTATCTATCGCCTTCATATATAATGTTATATATTTTTTTGCCGAAGCATCCCAGGAAAAATCATAAGCCATGATGCGCTGCTGAAGCTTTTTCCACTTGGCCTGGTCCTGATAAGCCTTGACCGCCAGTTCAATGGCCTTGAACAGTTCTTTGGCGGAGTAGTCCTCAAAAACAAAACCATCCCCCTTGCCTGTTCTCGGGTTATATTCTTTGACCGTATCTGCCAGACCGCCGGTCAGGCGCACTACAGGCACGCAGCCGTACTTAAAACCGATCAACTGGCCCAGGCCGCAAGGTTCATAGCGGGATGGCATCAGGAAACAATCGGAACCGGCATAGATCATTTCTGCCAACGCCGCGTCAAAGCCAAGCTTCACACCCATTTTCTTCGGGTGTTCTTTTCTCAAACGCCGGAAGAGATCATGGTAATGCGGATCACCCGTGCCCAGCAGGCACATCTGCAGGTCAAGCCCCATAATGTCCTCGGCCGCTTCATCCAGGATATCAAAACCTTTTTGCGCGTCCAGCCGGGAAACTATACCGAAAAGCGGGGTATCAGGGTCGAGCGGCAGTTCCATGTCTTCCTGGAGAGCCGCCTTGTTCTCCGGCCGCAGGGACAAAGTGTTCCGCGTGTAGCGGCGGACCAGGTTCTTATCGGTGGCCGGGTTCCAGACCTCATAATCAACGCCATTGATTATGCCATAGAGGTCCTTGCTTCTTTGCCGCAGCAGGTCATCCATGCCCGCACCGTACTCTTTGGTCTGGATCTCTTTGGCGTAAGTCTCCGATACCGTGCTGATGACATCAGCGTAAAGGAAGCCGCCTTTGGCAAAAGAGATCTTTTCCCAACAGCCCAACGCGTCCTCTCCCAGGTAGGTCTCTGGCAGCCCCAACAGCCCAAATTTTTCAGCCGGGAATAGCCCCTGATAAGCCATATTGTGCACTGAATAAACAGTGGCCGTCCGCTTGTAAGCCGGATCTTTCCTGCGCTGCAGTTTCACGAACAGCGGCACCAGGCCGCTTTGCCAGTCATTACAGTGGATGATATCAGGCCGCCATTTCAACTCATTGAGGAAATTAACGACCGCTTTGCTGAAAACAAGAAAAGCCTCAAAATTCTGCGGGTTATCCTTGCCGCCCAGCATATAGAGCTCTTTACGATCGCTGAAAAAGCGGGAATCAACAAAATAGACCCTGATATCAGACCCTGGCAACAAACATTCAAAGATGTTGACAAGCTCGGCATTCTCGCCCAGCTCGATCTCAAGGTTAGCAATGATCTGTTTCAGGCCCCATTTCGCGCGATCGATCTTGCCGCCGTAAAGCGGCAGGACGATACGTATGTCGTGGCCGAGCTTTTTGATCGCTTTGGGTAATGCGCCGGCAACATCAGCCAGGCCGCCGGTCTTGGCGAACGGCACGACCTCTGAGGCAGCAAAAAGGATCTTCATTCGTTGTTCAGGCTACATCCCTTAAGAACTTGGCCGCTTGCTCCGGCGAGGTCGGGTTGATATAAAGGCCTGAACCCCATTCAAACCCCGCCATTTTGGTCAGGCGCGGGATGATCTCCATATGCCAGTGAAAATCGTACTGGATGGTGCCCCAATAATCCGGCTTGCCCGGCCTGGGCAAGGGATTGGGCGAGGTATGCAGCACATAATTATACGGCGGGTCATTGAGGCACTTGCGCAGCCGGCTGAGTATCTCCTTCAAGCACTGGGCCAGCAGCAATCTTTCCTCATCAGGCATGATCTCGTAAGCGTATTCGTGCCGCCGCGGCATGATCCAGATCTCGAACGGGAAGCGCGAGGCAAAGGGAGTGAAGGCGACAAAGAACTCGTTCTCATAAACGACCCGCTCCCCCGACCCCAGCTCCTGCCGGATAATGTCGCAAAAGATACAGCGTTCTTTTTCTAAAAAGTATTCGCGTGAATTCGACAGTTCCAGCTTGACGTAGCGCGGCGTTATCGGCGTTGAGATCAGCTGCGAATGCGGATGCGCCAGCGATGCGCCGGCCGCTTTACCGTAATTCTTGAAGATCAGCGTGTAGCGGAAACGCCTGTCCTGCGAAAGATCGACTATCCGCTGCTTGTATGCCCAAAGTACCTTTTCAACATGCTCGTCCGGCATATCCGGAAGATTCATCTCATGATTCGGGGTTTCAATGATAACCTCATGAGCGCCAATGCCGCTCATCATATCAAAAACGCCCATACCGGTCCGGTTGACATCACCCTCCGAGGTCAGGGCCGGGAATTTATTGCTGACAATGCGCACGTCCCAGCCTTCGGTGTTAGGCATAGTGCCTGGTTTACGCCAGGCCTTGATCTCCGGCGGTGTTTTACCTTCGTTGCCGGAACAGAACGGGCATTTGGCCCCGCCGCTGTCGACCGATTCATCGGCCACTGCCGGCATCTTGAAATCAGTAGGACGCTTACCTCGTTCCGTAGAAATAACGACCCACCTTTCGGATATCGGGTCTTTTCTCAGTTCAGGCATTTTTCCTCCTTAGTCTCACTCTTCGATCCTGAGAGTTATCTTGACCTGCCAGCTCTCTGCCGGCCCCAATCGGAAACGCCAGACCGGCATGACAGCTGAGCTTTGGTACACCTGCTCACGGCGCCCGTCAGAGACCACGGCTGTTTCAACGGGAAAACGCCAGAGCGCGGCTGATTTACTCGGCACTAATGATACCCTAAACCCGCTCCACTCGTCAACAAGCTGTATCAGATCGGCTTGATCGACCACCCCCCGGCTGGCCAGCCCCCGGCTCTCGGGCTTTTTCCCGTCGATACAATAGTAGCGGTCGGGCGCGCTGCCGGCCAACAAACTAAAATTCCATTCAACGCCGAAAAGGAACTCGTCCGGCTCCGCCGCCTGATTGACGATCGCGTACTCAACGGTGAACAGCGATTGTCCGGGAAGGAGCGAGATCGATTTCTCGAGCTTGACCGGACAGCCTTCGACCGTTCCCTTGCAGGACAGGAGCAAACCCACTTCTGAAGGCAGTCTTTTCGGTAGTGAGCTGTAAGCCGCTGATACGAACGTGCCGATCTCCCCCTGGTCATCTGAGGCAAAACTTTCCAGCGTTGCTTGCGGTGAGAGGAAATGATCCTGCAGGCAGCAACGCGGGCGCTTGTCGTGAGGCAAACCAGCGTGATGATGGGCTTCGCAGCGCCGGGCCAGCGTATTGACCAGGTTAAAGGCTTTTGGCTTATAGTCCAGTTCGAACAGAGCCCCGCCCCTGGCCGGCGCAAAGTAAAGGTCGATCAAGTCATTGCCCAGCAGCACTTCATCATTGCCATCCTTGTCCAGGTCGCTAATATGCAGTTCCACATACGGCTTATCGCCGCGGCTCAATTTCGTCAGTTCCTTTTCCGCCTTGATCAGGTTCTGATAAGCCGCGTGACGAAGATTATTGGCGTAAAGACCGCCGCTTCGGCCATGCCAGTAAGCATCCCCGGCCTGAGCCTGATAGAGCCGGAGTTTTGCCCGGCCGAGTTCAGGCGCCTGGCTGGGCCTGCCGAACAGGTCCCGGGCGTTGGCCAAAGCGCTCAATCTCTTGCTGACCAGCAGCATGCGCTTATGCAGGAGGTTTGCCTCGTGATATTTGACCAGGAAATTCCTGAAATAGCCGTCCCCGTCCTGATCAAAGTCCAGCGGCAGGGCCCATTCCGACATCTCGGCGTATGAACCTGAAGGTAAATAAAGCAGTCCTTTTGGCGCGTGGTCCTCAACATGGTTGGAGACCGTGGTCAGGTTAAGCCAGTCCCGGTTGGCTTCAAAAGACCGGAGCAGTTCCTCTAAATATCCATCAGTAAATACACGCTTGTGCTCTTCAGGCCGCAGGCCGAATTTTTCGCCTTCGACCATAAAGACCGCCAGCGCTTCACCGCTCTCATCAGCCAATGAACGCAGATATTCAACGGCCTCGGGCACTGAATGGAACGGGATCAGTTCGCGCAAACGGCGGCTGAGCGGCAGGACAGCGGCAACTTCACCCTGGTCCTCCGTATTATAATACCCATTAAGTTCCCTTTCAGGGACGCCGGCGCGCAAAAAATGATCATCATCCAGCAAAACGTGTTCGATCCCTGCCCTGGCCAGCGCTTTCGGCAGCGAAGGTTCCCAGACCCGTTCGGTCAGCCAAAGGGTCCGGGGTACGGACAAAAACTGCTCCTTGATGAACTTGCTGCTCAGTTCGATCTGGCCCAGTTTGTCCTCATCAGGGATAAGAGACAGGATCGGCGCGTAATAACCTGAAGCCAGTATCTCGACCTGACCGCGCCTCGCCAGTTTCTGCAGCAGCTCAAGGAATTCCGGCCGCTGGCCCTTGAACCAGTCGTAAAGCGCACCGCTATAATTGACGGAAAATTTTACCCGGGGATGCGCGGCCATTGCCTCAAGGAACGGCCGGTAGGCCCGGTCATGGGCCTGGGCGAATACATGTTCAAAATTCCCGATCGGCTGGTGGCAGTAAACGCCGAAAACAAGATTGAGGCGGCGCATCAGATGTTGCCTTTCCAGCGGTTATAATAATAATTGAGCAGCGGCAGATACTCGGTCGTCGCTTTCTGGTTGCCTGTTGAATTGGGATGGGGATCACCTGTCGGATAATAGGCCGTGTTCGCACTGCCGGCAGCCGTATAATGCTGGACCGCGCCGCCAGACCAGCGGTGATGATTGTCAGGCCCTGTCAGCACGTTGTAAAAATCAAAGACCGCCACATTATTATGGGTATACGAAGCCAGCCAGTCATTGACCAGCCAGTCGTTAAAATAGCGCGCGTTGCTGCCGTACGTCCCGTCGATCAGCGGCGGCGCCGTTACCGCGATAAACAGCTTGTCCTGCCTGGTGGCGAAATAATTCAGCAGATCGATATAGATGCCTTTGGCATTGGCGACCGAATGGTGGCCCTGGTCCCAATTCTCGCCGCGCAAAGGATTGCTGGCGATAGCCGGAACAGGATCGCCGGTTAAGCCGGTCAGGGTCGAGTTCGGAAAACAGGATTTGAACATTATCACTTCATTCTCGCCGCCGGGATCGCTGCCCAGGCGCGAATATGTGCAATTCTGTCCACTTTCCGCATATAAGGCGCTCAGGTACGTGGAGCTGCTTGCGCCCCTGAACCATTCATACCACCAGCCAATGTCCGTGTTATCGCCGATGCTGCTCGGGCCCCAGCCATAGTTCGTATCCGAAACAAAATAGTTGTTATCGCGCAAAGCTACGCCCAGGCCGCCGTCACTGTCGTTCAGCCAGTTCTCGCCGCAGGAATGATGGACAAAGGCCAGCTTAACGGTCGCGGCCGGCGGATCGGTCGCGCCGCCGGCACTGGTGGTCGTGGAAACGTTCGTCGTCGTGGTGGTCGAACCGGCCAGCGTGGTCAACGTTGTGCTTGCGGGGCTCAGTGTCGTAGTGGTCGTATCGTTGGACGAGGCACAGCCGACAAACAGAAGCAGCGGCAGACAGATTAATAACAGCCAGGCAATGTATCCCTTGCGCATTTTAGCCCCCCTTTACGGCGCAATTATAGCAAAAGATCAGTCATTTGGCACGGCCCTAAACCCGCAATTGGGCAGCAATTTCGGCTCAGTGAAATAATCGGTCAGCGGATAGTTACGGCAGACGCTGGGCCGCCAGAAATAATTGCCGCAGCGGCCGTCGCTAAGCCGGTGCCGGCAGGTAAAAACTATACAGTTAAAGGAATAATCGGTTCGCAGATAGATGAAATCGAACAGCCAGCAGATCCAGGCAACCGCGATACGGCGGAACAATCTGCCTTTCATCTGGGCAGGGGTTATTTTAAGATATATTTCCTGACAGCAAATGCCGCATTGTTTGCAGCGGCCTTCGATGCGCCAGTGGCTCTTAAACATGTATCTCCCCGGCAGATTGGTCAGCAGATTGTCTAACAGGACGAACAGGATGATAAAACGCTTAAGATATTTCATATGATCTGGCGGCGGATATTGAACTCTTCACGGACGATCAGATAGATCATGCTACCGAAGATCAGCAGAGCGCCTGAGACCATGCGCATGGTCAGGACTTCCCCGAGGAACAGGACTGAAAGCACCATGACAATCGCCGTATAGAGCGGAGCCACCATGCTGCCCTCCGCGGTCGGCAGCGCTTTGAACGGCCTGGTAAAGGCCAGTTGAGCGCCCGTGCCCAGCACACCGATCAGGAGCAGCAGCAACCATTGTCCGGCGTCCGGGATCCTGAAGGATGCGGTGGTCAGGAACAACGAGAGTACTGCCGCGCCGATCATCTGGAACAGGGCGATCATCCAGGAAGAATCGGTCTTGCGTAATTCCTTTATCGAGGTGACCGCCACGCCACCGACTACAGCCGAGGCAATGGCCAGGAAATAACCGATGTCCAGTTTGCCGAAACGCGGCTCAAGCACCAGCACCATGCCACCCAGGGCCAGCAGCACGGCCAAGAGCGAATCAAGGTTGGTCCGCTCCTTTATCAGCACCGCAGAAAAGATGACCGCGAACAGCGGATAGGAATTTGCCAGCAGGGCCGCGCTTGACAGGGGGATCCGCGATATAGCGATAAAATAGAACAGCACGGCCAGCCCGCCAAAGACCGCCCTGACCACCAATAGATTGAGATTCCTGATCCTGACGCGGCCTTTATAAACAAAGGACAGCACAGCACCGATGACAACAATGCTGATCATGGCGCGAATGAACAGGATCTCCGGTCCGGAGAGTCCGGCGCTGGCCAGCTTGACACAGAAAGCCATTAACGCGAAAAGGACCGAAGCCGTAAAAGTCGTTAACTGCGCGGTCAGTGGTCTATTATTCAACAGGAAGATCTCCCCTCACCGGTTCAGTATTGCGGCTCAACTTTTGGTCTTTGACCGAACTGCCGCTCGTAAACTTCCGGATAGATATCCTTGCCGCCGATGAACAACATGGTCAAAGGCATGACCTTTCTGGCGGCCGCGGACATGCCAGCTGCGATCCTCTGGATGTCCCACTGAGCATGTTTATCCTCGCGCAGACGGGAAACGTGATATAGCTCGCGGGCATTAACTTTTATTAATACACGGCGGCGGTGGGCATTGGTCAAGACGTACTGGGCGGCCGACCTGTCGCCGGCTGCAAGTTTATTATAAGTCCTGTTGGTGATGTTTACTATCTTCTCAAATTCCCTGGCCAGGCCGGCTCTGGTTATCGCCTCAGGTATCGTCACCCCGAGGCGGGGGTCATAGGGCTGGCTGATGAGCGAGGCCATACGGTGGCGCTTGAGCTGGCCGAAACAGGCCGCGGATACCACCAGGTCATAGGTCAGGTCAACGAATTCGAACTCGCGCCTGGCCCGGTCATAGAACTCAGCATATTTGAAGCAGCTTTTGATCAGCTCAAGCTTTTCAGGCTCATCCATCAGCTTGGCCTGCTTGAGGCATTTTTTAAATGTCAGGTCAGTGCTCGCATGGAGCAGTGTCGCGACCAGTTTATTATCGGCGTCACGGGAAAAATCGACCAGTTCAACTTCATTTTTAGCCTTTTTAGCTCCGCTATTGAACTTAGAGGTCAGCTGAGCCAGTTCAACGCCTGTTTGCTGATCATAAGCATTGGCTTCGGTGAACAGGATGATCGAAGGGGCGATCGGTTCGACCAGCCGGTACATTTCCAGTCCCAGCTGCTTTACCTCGGCCAGGCGATGCGAAGCAAAACGGCGGAAAAGGTATTCAAGATTGCGGGCATTGATCGTCTGGCCGACCTGCCCCTGCGTGGCCAGAGAAGTGATATAGCGCGCGTCCTCGGGCTCGATCCCCTTGCCTACTAACTCATGATAGAAAGCGTTCTGCTGCTTGACCGTGTCGCTAAAACGGTTTTCGTTGTCCGTGCCCTTTATCTCCTCAGGCATGACAAAATCATCGCCCAGTTTCTGGTAGCGCTGGGATTTTTCAGTATAAGCGCAAAGACGGAACTTCTCGATCTCTTCCAGGGCCAGGCGCGATACTCCCAGGATATCAAAGTTAAAAACAGCGTGTTCAGCGATCGAATGATGGCCCATTTTAAAGATGATAGTTGAATTGGATTTGCGGGCTTTTTCCACTTCCTGCCGGGCGACCTGGCGCAGTTCATTGATCGGCCTGGGATCGCGTGAGATCCTGGCATAAGAGGCTGATAATGTCTCAGGCGTTACGTCAGACCTGGGCCGGCCGGAGCTTTTCAGCTCTTCCAGGACGTCCTTGTCAACGTTGTAGCCCGCGAGGATGACCTGCATAAGAGCGATTCTAGCATATTAGCAAAACCGCCTCAACAATGATAAAATCAAGGCTATGAGGATCTGTATCGATATCGATAATGTAATAGCCGATACTTTTAACAGCCTGATACCGCTTTACAACCGGTTCATGGGCCGGGAACATACGGCCCAGGAGGTCACTGAAACCATGCGGCGCAACCGCTGGAAACTCCTGCGCTACTACTTCATGGCCTGGCGCAGGCAGATAATGACCAAGATCCCCTTGATCGACGGCGCTGCAGAAGCGATCAGGGACTGGTCCAATGACCACGATATCAGCCTGGTCACCAGCCGCCTGCCACTTTTTAAGCGCCAGACAAGGCAGTGGCTCAGTCAAAATCAGATCCCTTTCCATGAGCTGCATCACGTAAAAGAATTGACAAAGCACGAGAAAGCCAACGGCTGCCAGTTGTTCATTGAAGACAATATCCGTGAATGTGAGGTCCTAGCCGATCACTGCGAACGTGTCTTTCTGGTC
Source organism: Candidatus Saganbacteria bacterium (assembly GCA_016932255.1). Taxonomy (GTDB): domain Bacteria; phylum Margulisbacteria; class WOR-1; order O2-12-FULL-45-9; family O2-12-FULL-45-9; genus JAFGDE01. Next base: position 27,801 of record JAFGDE010000007.1, on the reverse strand, counting down.
GATCACCCCTGGAACAGGCAGGCTGTCAGCAAGCCCAATATCGTCAGGGTCAGCAACTGGCAGGAGATCAGGCAGAAGTTCTAACTTACTCTGCCGGCTTCCGGCAGCCGAAAGGTCATGCCCGCTCCCTGGCTGCTGGAGATAAAAATTCAGCCGGTTTTTTATGATACGCGGTTGAAATTCGGCCGGCATTTCTCTGATACAAATTATAGCCGCCATGATATATTCAAGCTACAGCCAAATATCGCCCTGCTTCACCCTGCTAAGGCGCGCTTCCCGACTGGTATCCGGTGAAACACGTTATCTTAAAGGACTGAACCATTTTGCCGGACTGCTGGGCGAATCTTTACGGATCGATATGGAACGGCAAAGCCGGGTCAGGTTCTCAGAGATAAAGGCCGGCTTCCCCGCCATTACCAGGGCGATCGAAGAAAAAGGCGTCAGCGAGATCCACTTTTTTCTAAAGAACGATACCTTTCTGCCCGGCCCTTCGCAGCTGGACAGATTGATCCTAGATTCCTTTAAGGCCGGCCTGCGCGAATTGGCCACTTACGGCCGACCCGCGCCAGCCGCTCAATGCCTTTTCTTTGATCACGGCGATACAGAACAGGTCCTGGAAAGCGAGCTGACCATCACTTCGAGCGAGGGACAAAACGTTGCCATGTCCGTCAGGGTCCGCTCTTTGCCTTACCCCAGGATATATGGAGGCTACTAATGCTGATTCGTGAAACAGTTCTGCCAAAGCTGATCCGAAGGCCCTATTTCGAACAATGCCAGAAGTATCGGGTCAGGCCGCTTGATATCCGTCTGCCTGAAGAGCCGCAAGGCAAATTATCCCGCCAGGACAGCATTGCAACAACTCAGGCTGCTCTGGCAGAGCTGTTCCATTTGGAGCCGGATAAACTGATCGACCGCGCCCTGGCCAACGACCTGGCCAAATACTCCGAACAGTTCCATCTTGACCTGACCGACCCCCGCCTGGTGGAGCAGCTTCGCTCAGGCGAAGCCCCTCTGGCTTTCGCCCTGTTCATTTCGTCTGGATTTGCCGTGGCTGCGCGCCAGTTCCAGCATCTTTACAAGGAGATCCTTCAGGTCATCTGTCTTGATATCGTTGACTATCCCCAGGAGCTGCTGGAATTCGACCCGCCAATGGATACAACTGAGGTCGTACCCGGAGTGATCGAGGCAATCCCGTTCAAATCTGGCCACTTCAGTTTTGTTTTTGCCCGGCCCAGCCTGATCAACCTGGAAGATCCGGTCCGGGCGATCAATGAAGTAAAGAGGGTGCTTGCTCCCGGCGGCACGATGTTCATGCAATTCCTCAATATCGAGGGCAGTAATGTAAATGGGTTGTCCAGACGCTCCTGGAACCTTCTTAAACAGCTCGCTTTTTACCGCCGCTTCTATGCCCCGCTCTTTTCCAGGTTCGATATCATCCTGCAGGGCAATCACGGCCTGGTGCTCAGGATCACGCGACGCTCTGGCTTGAGCACACCTGATATTAGAGGGGAAATATAACTTCTTTGGCCATTAACGGTACTCATCCCTCAACCGCTCTTCCATCTCCATCTTATCCAGTTTTTTACTGCGTTTGATAAAGTAAAAGACCACTGCGGCAAAGATGGCACTGCCAAGGATCAGTTGGACTATAGCCATGATGATCTCCTTATTTTGAGTTTCGCTTACTAATTATATAATCAAACAATCCTTTGTAAATGAAATTATCGGCGCAGAAGACGGATAAATCAACGGGGTAATCATGCACAGGATATCGCCTGCCTTTGACCTGTTCCTCAGAGGACTGGGTTATTTATACGATGCCAGGCACGAGCGGCTGACAGGCCTAAAGCCTTTTTCTCAAACACTGGCCAAAGATCTGCTGCTTAACGGCCATAGGCGCAATACCCTAATCCTGTCCAGAATAAGACAGCTTGGTTACCAGGATATCGCCAGCGCCCTGACCGGTTTTAATATTAGGGCGATCGACCTGAACCTCTATGTCCGCTCCGTTCACTATGATCGCGCTGACGCTGAACAGGCGCTGGCTAAAGGCCTGCGCGCTCTTATCCGTCACCTGACCAGTCATCATCCGCTTAAGGGGCAAAGCCTGGGCAAGACCGTGTTCAAGCTGGCCCCCCTGCTCTATCTGGATTGCTATATCATACTTAAGGTCAAGACTCCTGCTCGGCCTGATGTCAACTTCGAACTAAAAATAAGGGATCTGCGCTGATGAGCACAAGAGCGGACAGGAATTGGACATGAAGATAAAAGGATTGAGCATTGTAAATTCCCATCCCTTGCTGGGCCGACTTAACCAGCGCTCGCTCAGCCGCACCATTGCCGGACCAGCCTGCCAGCGTTTGCGTCAGATCAACGGACCGGAAGCGGCCTGGGATTTCCTTAGCCTGCTTGGACTTAATCTCGACCTTGTTATCAAAGGCGCAACACCGTCAGCGATCTTTGTTAACCTGGAAGCTTTAGCCGGCCAGGACAGATACTTCACTCCGCAGGTCATCTTTAACCTGGTCGATTCGCTGGATTTTCCCAGGGAAGCTATTTTGGTCAATTGCCTCATCCCGGATCTTGGCTCGGAAACTGAAGCAACAGCTGTCCTGTCCTATTATCACACGATAATAGAAACCATCTCGAACGGCCTCTCAGCCATGCCCTTTGCCTGTATCACAGGCTTTAAACAAAAGCAGCCTGGCAATGACCTCGCTTTGCGCGGTTTCCGTTTTTGTTTCAGTTCCAGACCGGACACAGCCTATAGCCGGATAATGAAGATATTAATAACCAGTGCCCGCTTTGATGACCTGAAAGCAGAACATCTCTCAGGCAAACCTGTCGACCATAATAGATCGAAAGAGCTGGCAACGGAATTACTGGACATGAAATGGGTCCGGACAGCGGAAGGCGTGATAGGCCTGTCCCTTCTTGAGGACATCAAGATGATGCGCGCTGAAACGACCCTGGTCGATCTGCGCTAAGCCCGGGGGATCTGTTTAGTAGATCTTATAGCCCAGCTGAAACTGCAGCCTGGCCTTACTGGCAACGTCCACGCCGATCTCCATGAACATCGGCTTAACGCCAAAGGCCCGGTCAAAGATAGCAGACAAGCCAAACCCAATATCGGTATTATTATTACCGGAATAAGCCACTCCATGCAGCCCAAGGGACAAAGGCATACTGCCTGCCGCACCGAGATAGAATTTCCCGCCGAAGAAAGCCACCAGAGGCTGGTTGCCGGAATTAGCTTCGATACCAAAGCGCAGGGCCACGTTCTTGGCGATCGGATTGTCAGCCATCAGGCCGATGGCCAGACCGTCGCGGATCCCGCCAATAACCGCCGGGGTCATGGCAAAACAAGAGCTGACAAGGACAGAGAGAGCCAACACGGACAAAATCAGTTTTTTCATGATCTACCTCCTAATCGAACTTATTGATATTTTACCATACCAGCCACGAGCGTAAAACCACTTTTTAGAATAAGCTGACCTGGTTCTGATCCGATGCTTTCGTCTTTTTCCGTTGGCTACCGGCTACAGGCCCCTGGCCTCTGAATTTCCCCATATCATTTTCCACCATTTCCAGCGTGGCATAGACCTCTTTGGCCCGCTTGATCACTTCAGCCGGCAGGCCGGCCAGCTTGCCCACTTGGATGCCATAGGACCGGTCAGCCGGGCCTTCGGCTATCTGGTGCAGGAACGTGACATGGTCGCCTTCTTCCTTGACCGTAACGTTAAGATTCTTCATACCTTTATGTTTTTCAGCTAATTGAGTGATCTCATGATAGTGCGTAGCAAAAAGCGTTTTCGCCTTGATCTTCGTGTGAATATATTCAGCCACAGCCGCAGCGATCGACATACCGTCAAAGGTCGCTGTACCCCGGCCGATCTCATCCAGGATGATTAGGCTGTTCTCGGTCGCGTTGTTCAGGATATTGGCCGTCTCGGTCATTTCCATCATAAAGGTCGATTGCCCGGAAAAGATATCGTCCATGGCGCCGATCCTAGTAAATATCCTGTCAACCAGGCAAAGATCAGCTTCTTTGGCCGGCACGAACGAGCCGATCTGCGCCAGCAGAGAGGTCAAAGCGACCTGGCGCATGTAAGTCGACTTGCCGGCCATGTTCGGCCCGGTAATCAGCAGAAATCTACTCTTCAGATCGTTAAGATCAACATTATTAGGCACAAAGCGGTGCTCGCCCAGGGTCTTTTCAACAACTGGATGTCTTGATCCTGATATCCTCATTGTTCGGATCTCGGATTTCTGATTTTGGATCTTTGGACAACAATAATTATTTTCGACCGCTACCTCAGCCAGCGACAGCAGCACATCCAGCTGGGCCAGTATATTGGCCATGGCCTGGAGCTCTGCCGTGCTTTCCGCGACTTTTGATCGCACGTCACAGAATATCTTATAATCAAGATCTTTCATCCGCTCGTCCGCGTTAAGGATCAGCGATTCTTTTTCCTTGAGCTCAGGGGTGATAAATCGTTCAGCATTGACCAGTGTCTGCTTGCGGATATAATTTTCCGGTACTTGGGACAGGTTGGCTTTGGTCACCTCAATATAATAACCAAAGACCCTGGTGTAGCCGACCTTAAGTGACTTGATGCCTGTGCGCCTGCGCTCCTCGTTCTCCAGCTTGGAGATCCAGTCCTTGCCTTCAAGTGCTGTGCGCTTTACTATATCAAGTTCTTCGTCATAACCTGAGCGGACCAAGCCGCCATCCTTGAGCGCGAACGGCGGGTCATCAACGATCGCCTTGGCGATCAGATCGAGTAATTCTTGTTCGGAACCTGCGGCTAATCGCCGCGGTTCCAACAATGCTGACCGGCTATCCTTTAAGATCATTCGGATCTTTGGTAGCCTTTTTAACGACTCTTTTAAAGCGATCAGGTCACGGGCATTGGCCGTGGCAGAGGCAATGCGGCCCGTGGCCCGCTCAATGTCAGCGATCTCGGCTATTTCCTGCCCCAGCTCAGCTCTCAGCACAGCGTTGCTATTAAGTTCAGCCACGGCTTCAAGCCTGGCTTTTATCGCTCCCTTTTCCAGCAGCGGCTGGAGCAGCCATTGTTTGAGCAGCCGGCCGCCCATCGACGTTCTGGTCCGGTCCAGCACCCAGAGCAGGCTGCCTTTGTAGGTCTTGTCGCGGATGGTCTGGACCAATTCAAGGTTGTGCCGCGTTGCCGCGTCAATGAACATGAAAGCGGAAGTACGATAAGCCTTGAGAGTTCTGATCTGCTGCAACCCGGTCTTCTGTGTTTCCTTGAGATAGTCGATAATGGCCGCTGCCGCGCCCCAGCCTGCCTGATATTCGGCCAGACCGAAAGATTCCAGGGTCTTGATACTGAAGAAGCGTTTCAGCTTATCTTCAGCCGCTTCCGCGTCATAGATATCCTTGAACAGGCTGGTCGGCTGCTGGAAATGAAATTCCTTTTCCAGCAGGTCGGCCAGGATGATCTCGCTGGGCGCCACGCGATTAACTTCATCCAGGACCTTTTCTTTTGACTCAAGCACGGTCAAACGGAACTCACCGGTCGACGCGTCAACATAAGCCAGGCCGAATTTATTCTTTTCCTTTGACACGGCCAGCAGGTAGTTATTAGTCTTTTCCTTAAGCAGATTGGCTTCGATCACCGTGCCGGGCGTGACGATCCTGATAACGTCGCGCTTGACCACGCCCTTGGCATCCTTAGGATCTTCGACCTGCTCGCAGATCGCCACTTTATAACCGCGATCGATCAATCGGGCGATATAGTTCTCCGCCGCGTGGAACGGTATGCCGCACATAGGCATGCGGTTCTCATCCTTGCCCCGGCCGGTCAGGACCAGATCGAGCTCTTTGGACGCTTTTTCCGCGTCATCGTAGAACATCTCATAGAAATCGCCCAGCCTGAAGAAAAGGATAGCATCCTGGTGCTTTTCCTTGATGGAAAGATACTGTTTGACCATGGGGGTGACTTCAGCCATGGTTATCTCCTGATACCCAAGAAAGGAACCTGCGAGTGAACCTCGCGGTTCCAATCGTCCTCTTTATGCAAGGAACCTGCGAGTGAACCTCGCGGTTCCTTGCTCTCACAAGATCAGTAGCGTTTATCAAATCCATGAGCATTAACTTGTTCCTTGATATATTGTACCACTTTTGGGACTTCTGCTTCAGGAACAGGACGGGCAAAATAGCCCCTCCCCCACAATTTGCGATGATCCAACCGATTTGAACGGAATTCTTTGAAAAATCTACGAGAAGATATCCCTTTAAACATCCGCATAACATAATCAGTTTTATCCAGTTTTTGCTGCTTGAGCAATAAATGAACATGATCTTCAAGAATGGCATGGGCAATAAGAGCAAAACCCTTCTCTTGATCAATTAAAGCAAAGTCCTTACCTATTTTGTCCTTAAACTCTAATAATAAAGTTGATTTGCCTTTATAAGTCTTAAAAATATAGTGGTAGTGCATAATTGATAATAACCGCGGCGCCTGCCTGCCGGCAGGCAGGTTCAGCCGCAGGTTGTAAAATCTGAGGATTACCTTCGGATCCTTACTTGCAGCTTTGACTCGATGGCCTTAACGATCTGCTGATGTTTCTCGTTCACAACAAGATCGGTCAGCGTTTTTGCCGGGTCGCGGAAAACGATACGATACGCCTGGCTGTCCTTGTAGCGGTCAAAGAGAAAGACCTCCTCGACCAGAGAACCGCCGGTCTTCTTGATCAGGTCGACGATCATCTGATAGCTCACTTCAGCCGGCACAAACATGGCGATGTCGCGGCTGACCGAAGGGAATTTAGGCAGAGTGCGGTACTTGCTCTTGCCCCTAGTCATTGCAAAAAGCGCGTCCAGATCAAGCTCGAACAGGCAGACGGTCTTCTCCAGGTCGTACTGCCGCGCGACCTCAGGATGAAGCTCGCCCAGCAGGCCAAGGCCTTTCAGCTGCGCTGTCCTGCCCGGCTGGAACAACTGGTCCTCTGCCGGCTCGAACTGAACATTTTTAAGGCCAAAGCGGGCCAGCAGGTTCTCCAGCACGCCTTTGAGATAGGAATAATCAGCCTGCATCTTGTCCAGCGCGCTCAGGAAGGGCGAGCCTGTCACTGCCGCGCTTAAGACCCACTTTTCTTTGGGCTGTTTCTTGTCCGGATGGTATGCTTTGCCCAGCTCAAAAATGAACACATCTTCGATCTGGCGGTTCCTATTATGCTGGATGACCTTGAGCAGGCTGGGCGCCAGCATCGTGCGCATCAGGCTCTGGTCAACCACCAGAGGATTGGCTATCCTGACCGCGTCATCAGGGTCAAGCCCGGCTTTCTGCAGATCGACCGGGCCGACCATGCTGTCAGTCTGCACCTCGGTCAGGCCGCAGCCGGTCAGAATGGTCTTGACCTGTTCGTGGAACAGATCGAGCACGTCAACTTTCTTGCCGGCAAATGAAGTATTGGGCATGGTCGCTTCGATCTTGTGATAACCATAGACCCTGGCGATCTCCTCGATCAGGTCGATCTCGCGCTCGATATCAGCGGCCCGGTACAAAGGAATGCTGATCTTGCTGCCCTTAATGCCAAACCCCAAACGTTTGAGTATGCCGGTCATCTCAGCCGGTTTGATCTTCGCGCCCAACAGCTGATTTACTCTTTGCGGCCGCAATGTCACTACTTTGGGCTTGCGGTTGCCTGCCTTTTTATCGATCTTCCCTTTCAGCACTTGGCCTCCGGCCAGCTCCGCGATCAAGGCTGCTCCGCGGTCAAGCGCTTCCTCGACCGCGACCCAGTCAACGCCCCGTTCAAAGCGAACGGATGATTCAGAACGAAGCTTCAGGTTCGTGGATGTTTTGTGGATGGAAACACGGTCAAAGAAAGCCGATTCGAGAATAACGGTCGAAGTATCGCTCCTGACCTCGCTGTTGGCCAGGCCCATGACACCGGCAATGGCCACCGGCTTCTCCGGATCAGCGATCACCAGCATCTCGTTGCCCAGCTCGTACTCGTTCTCGTCCAGGGCCTTGACCTTTTCGCCTGCTTCAGCGCGGCGGACAACGATCGTGCCTTGGGAGATCAGGCCGGCGTCGAACGCGTGCATAGGCTGACCAAGTTCCATCAGCATGTAGTTGGTCACGTCGACCACGTTGTTGATCGAGCGGATGCCGACACTTTCCAGTTTCTGTTTGAGCCAGTCAGGCGACGGGGCGATCTTGATGTTCTCGATCACCCTGGCCATGTATCTTGGACAAAGTTTTTTGTCCCTGACCTCGACCTTAACGACCGAGGCGGCTTTTTTGTCCGCTTCGACCAGCGCGGACCTGGCCGGGACCAGAGGCGCTTTGGCCAGAGCGGAAACTTCCCGCGCTATCCCGCGTATGCTCCAGCAGTCAGCCCGGTTAGGGATAATGTCAACTTCAAGCGCGCCACCCTCTTCGATCACGGTCTCAAGGCCGCCCATGGTCAGCAGCTCGGACAGCTGCTTCGGGCTCTGTTTGAAATTGACCAATTCTTTAAGCCAATTGATTGGAACGCGCATTATTCTCCTCATTTGATCGAAACCTGCGACTAAACGTCGCGGTTTCGAGTCTCAGGAACCGCGAGGTTCACTCGCTGGTTCCTGAGACAGTTAAAACTGCTCTAGAAACCTCAGATCATCCTCGTAGTAAAGTCTAATGTTATCGACCCCAAATTTAAGCATGTGAATACGTTCAATGCCCATGCCAAAAGCAAAGCCGCTGTATTTCTCCGGGTCATAGCCAACAGCCTTGAACACGTTCGGATCGATCATGCCGCTGCCCAGGATCTCGATCCAGCCGCTGCCCTTGCACAGACGGCAGCCTTTGCCGTTACAGAGCATGCAGGAAACATCGACCTCAGCCGATGGTTCGGTAAACGGGAAGAAGCTCGGCCTGAAACGCACTTTGCGGTCGCGGCCGAACATCTGCTGGGTGAACTCGGTCAGCGTACCTTTCAGGTCGCCGAAAGTTATCCCCTCATCGACCAGGAAGCCTTCCAGCTGCTGAAAGACCGGTGAATGCGACGCGTCAGGCGTGTCGCGGCGGTAGACCCGGCCGGGTGCTACAATGGCCAGAGGCGGTTTTCTCTTTTCCATGACCCTGACCTGGACCGGCGAGGTATGCGTGCGCAGCAGCAGGTGTTCGTCAATGAACAGGGTCGAAAAAGCGTCGCGCGAAGCGTGATGCGGCGGGATGTTCAGCCCGTCGAAGTTGTAATAATCAAGCTCAATCTCCGGCCCCTCAGCTACTTCGTAGCCCAGGCGGATGAAGATCTGCTTGGCCTCATGCATGGTCTGGGTCAGCGGATGCAGCCGGCCCAGCTTGACGCCTTTGCCTGGCAGTGAAACATCAAGCTTTGCCGCCTCGATCTTTTGCTGCTGGTCCGCGTTCATCAGAACGGTCTTGCGGTTGACCAGCGCGTGCTGCAGCTTCTGCTTGGTCTTATTGATCAGCGCGCCCATGACCGGCCGTTTTTCCGGCGACAGCGAGCCGAGCGACCTGAGCAGGCCGGTGAACTCGCTCTTCTTGCCCAGGTACTTGACCCGGGCATCTTCAAGCTGGTGCAGGTCAGCCGCGCTGCTGATCGCTTTTAAAGCCTGCTGTTCTATCTGATTAACTTGTTCTTCCATATATCCTCTGTCTCAGCGCTTCGTACAGGATCACTGCTGACGAAACGCCGACATTGAGCGATTCCGCCCGGCCGGGCATCGGGATCCTGACCGCCTTGTCGGCAAGCTCAACCACTTTCGCCGGCAAGCCCGCGCCTTCATTGCCGACCAGCAAAGCCGTCGGCTGGTTGAAATCAGCGGAAAAGTAATCGTCCACTCCGTTGATATCGGCTGCCACGATCTGGACCCGGAACTTCTTCAACTGCTCGATCATCTTGAGCGTGTCTTCCGCTTCTACCAGCGGCAAATGGAACAAAGAGCCCATGGTCGAGCGGATGACCTTGCTGTTGTAAACGTCGACCGTGCCGCGCGAAGTTATCACTCCCGCGGCTCCCACCGCGTCAGCTGTTCTGATGATCGTTCCCAGATTACCAGGGTCCTGCACCTCAACGCAGAAAACGATCAGCGGGCTGGCCGCTTCCATTATGTGATCGAGCTGATACTGCCGCTCTTTGACCACCGCCAGGACCCACTGGGGCGTTTCAACCTCAGAGAGCTGCTGGAAATCATTTTTCGAGACCTTTAGGCAGTTGACCCCGATATCCTGAAGCTTTGAGATCAGGGGCAGGTCCTCGGCATAGAGCACGAAATCTATCTGCCCAGCCGCCTCCTCCACCAGGTGCGGCCCTTCCACCACGAACCGGCCTTCAGATCTCCTAGCCCTGCGCTTCTCCAAAAGAGTCCTAACCAGACGCAGTTTTTCTTTCATTGAATGAAATTATACCGAAAGCTCAAACACTTGGCAACCTGCGCAATTTTACCAAGCCATGGTTTTCTAAGGCTTATTTGCGTCCGGCTTGCGTTCTTCCAGCTCCTGCTCTAATCTTGCTGTCTTCTGGGCTAGCAGCCGGATCTTTTCAGATAAACCGGAAATAACGACCGAGAAGTGGAACAGGATCAGGAGAATGAACAGGACCGCCAGCAGCAGCAGCGCCGCCGGTGAATAAAATATGCCCAGTATATCCCCCAGCACTTCAAGCAGGTTGCGAAAGACCGAAATAACAGCAATGACCAGCCCGATCAGGAGCCAGAGAAAAGCATATTCTTCCTTAAGCCTTCGTTTCTTGATCAGGCCAAGCACAAAAATGATCAAGGCAACACTGGTCAACAAAGCCAATATCTGTATCCTATCCATTGTCCCCTCCTTGCGGCTCCCCTTTGATAAAAGCAATGAACAAAGACAAGGGAACCTTTATCATATAATAGGCCGCTTTAAGCGGCGTTATGGACGAGCTCCCGCCCTGCCGGCGCAGCATGCTCACAGGGACTTCAGTGATCTTTAAGCCGTGGCGTCTGGCCAAAGCTAGAGCTTCAACTTCCGGGAAATCCGTTGGATATATCCGGCTGAAGAGCTCGATCGCTTGCCGGTCAACCGCCTGAAAGCCGGATGTCGGGTCACCGACCTTGAGGCCAAAGAACAATTTTAACAGGGCCTTTAAGATGCCGATGCCAAGTTTCCGAAAAATCGTTGACCGGTAACCCTGCCGGTCAAAAAAACGGGAACCAATAACGATATCGGCCTGGCGGTCTTTGAGCAAAGCTTCAACCAGTGTCATGATATCGTCCGGATCATGCTGGCCGTCAGCGTCCATCTGCACTGCTATATCATAGTTCTTGCTTTCAGCATACTGGTAACCGGTCTGTCTTGCCACGCCGATCCCCAGGTTAAAAGGCAGGTCCAGCACAACAGCGCCCGCCTGCCTGGCCAATCCGGCAGTAGCGTCAAGGGAGCCGTCATTGACGACCAGCAGATCTGCCTGAACAGGCGTCCGGCAAACCTTTGCCACAACGCCGGCGATCGAGGCCGCCTCGTTGTATGCTGGAATGATGACCAAGACCCTGGGACCGGTTGCTGCCGCCATTATGAACGCTCCGTCCCGAACAGCGCAGCAGGCACACCAACGGCAAGGCACAGGACCAGCGACGGGATAAAAGTGAGCATATTGCGGTTAAGGGTCGTACCGTCAAGCAGGTATTTATAACTATCGGTAAAAAGATAGATCGCGGCCAGGGCGGCCAGGTTAAGCAGCACTGTAAGGAAAAGATATTTGGCCTTGCTGGAGATGATCCGCCAAAAGTATATCGCCCCGACCAGAAAGAACAATGCCCAAAGTATGTTCCAGTTGCCGCTGAAGAACATCTTTTCGCCGGAGATCCGCAGCAAATTGACCAGGCGCTCGGCCAGAACGGAAAAAGCCGGCAAATACGGCCGCTGGTCGCGGTTGGCGCCGATGCCCATAGCGGTCTTGAACAATGCCCAGGGAGCGCTGAGCAACAGCGGCACGACCAAATACTTCAAGTCGCTTAGCAGCTTATCTTTAAATGAAGCCCCATCTTTTTCAAAGAAGAGATAGAGCAAATAGACAAAGAGCACGACCGCCAGCAGCAGCATGCCCTCTTTTTTGACCCAGGGCAGGCAACCCAGATAGAGCATGGAAAGCAGCAGGAAGCTTTTATCCTTTGATGCCATAAAGAGATAGAGCAGCATCAGGCCGGCCAAATAATAAAAAGCCAAAGGAAAATCAGCGTAGCTGATCGTGGCGTGATAGGTCAAAAACGGCAGGGCTGAGAGCACAAAAGTGAAGATCAGCGAATTAAGTCGCGGCAACAGGCGCCGTAAACCGTAGTACAAGATCAGCAGCAAACAGACAAAATATAAAGGGAAAATGATCTTTACCACCTGGTCATTCCACACACCAAGACAATTGTAGATCCAGGTCTCAAGGAACGGGATATGCAGAGGGTAATCCTTGATGCCAATAGGATATCGTTCGAAATATGAGACCAGAGGCACTTTGTCGATAAAGAAGATCCTTGCCTTGAACGCCCAGCTGGTCCAGGCATCCCAGGCCACCACCGGCTTGATCAAGGCCTCAAAGAACACATAACCTATCTTCAGGATGACCGCCAGCAGTAATGTTCGCTCACTCCAGTAGACCAGCCTGCCCTGCTCCTTGTCAGCTATTAACACGCTTCTAAACGTCGCCGACAGGCTAAAAAGGCCGAATAAAGGATAACGTTTTTTAATGATAAGGAACAGGGCCGGACAGAGCAAGACTAAGCAGGGCAAAATTATATTGGCCAATGTTAAAGGCACTTTTAACAGCACCAAAATGAACATGACCATGGTTAGGAAAGCCGTGCCAAGGCCAAAAGCCCAGGCAAAACGCTCCAGCGCCGGGCTGATGGTCCTGTTGCGCAAGACCAGGGCTACTATGCAGTAACCCAGCAGTAAAGGGAAAAGCAAGCTCAAACCAAGCAAAATGATCATCATTTCTTTTTCAGTATATACGCGCCTTCAGCGAACTTGGCAAAGACAGCGTAATCCTGCTCCTTCTCCGCAGGCTTATAAAATACGATCAAATACGGCGCGTCAGGCACTACCCGATGGGGATAGAGATAATAAGGGCCCCGGCTGCGGTAAAAATCACCTGCCGCCGACACAGCAACATCGACCCGCTCAGGCAGGACCTTATTACTAAATCTCATAAATTCATAATAATTCCCGCCCATGGTCAGGTCGCGTTTCTCATCGAGTGTCTTGCCCCAGAATTGTGCGCGGTCAGCGCCAGCGATCTTCAGATGATCGCACCACATCCGCATCTCAAGAACGGCCAGCACTGCCAGAGCCACAAGCACTAAAAATCCCAGCCGCTCCCTCAGGCGCGGCCAAAAAGCGGCCCAGCCTTGCTTATATGCCAGGACCCCGCTCCGGATCATTATGAAAAAGAAAGCCAGAACCATCAAGCTATAGGCGTAATAATTGACCGGCCTGCCCCTGACCGTCTGCCCCCTGATCAAGTTGACCGTCAGGCCCTTGATCGTTTCCAGCTGCATGAATTCCTGCCAGGCAGCCAAACAAACCGTGAAAATATCGCCTTTTCCCAGGCTGGCCGATCTTATCTTAATCAGAGCCGGGTCGATCTCCGGGACCAGGACCAGACCGCTGATCCAGCCCATCCATTCGCGGCTGCGGCCGCCAAAATCTAAATAATACGTATGCGTCCCCTGCTTCAAGGTAAAAGCCAGGCTTTTATACGGCTCAAACCTGGGGTCATACGATGTGGCAAAGAACAATCTGGCATTGCCGGGCTGCCGGGCATCGATCTGCAATACGGCTGTGTCATATTCGATCGCGTCCAGTATCAGTCTGGGGCTGGCGAAATAAGGCTCGCTGCCGCTCCGCTGCAGCGGCACGACCTGGCTTTCAGCAAAAGATGACAGCTGTAATATACAGAGCACAACAAGCGGCAAAAAAGTTCTAAAGATCATTTTTAATCCTGTTCAATATAGTATAAAAGGGAGGGAAATTCACTGTCAAGGTCTAAGGTTGTAGCAGCTTGGAGAAATCAGCCACCAGGAAGATCGAACCAGTGACCAGCAGTGGAGTTGCAGCATCTGCCCTTTCCAGGGCCTCGGCCAGGGAATGTGCTACATGGACCGGCTGCTTCAGCGCCCTGGCAGCCTTAACCAACTTAGCCGGGTTAGCAGCCTTGGGATGGCTTGACCTGGTGATGATTAGCTCACCTGTCACCGGCTTTAGCTCCTTTATCATCACCTTAAAGTCCTTGACCGACTGGCAGCCAAAGATGACCGTGTACTTGCCGGGGCAGTTATCCTTGATGGTCCGGACCAGGGCCCTGATCCCGGCCGGGTTATGCGCGCCATCCATGATGGTCAAGGGTTTGCGCGAGATGATCTGATAGCGTCCCGGCCACTGCGTCTTTTGCAATCCCCGCTTGATCTGGGCGCGGGTGACGATAGCACCTGAAAGCCTGACAGCGGCCACAGCGCAGGCAGCGTTGAGTTTCTGGTGTTGGCCGAGCAGATGCGGGATCCTGGCTGAATCATAACCCTGGACCTGGACCAGGGTCGCGCCGGCTTTTTGGGCCGATCGTCTGATGACATTGAGCGGCTCGGCCTTTTTCTCAGCAGTAACGACCGGCACGCCGGGTTTGATGATAGCAGCCTTCTCCGTGGCGATCTTTTTGAGCGACTTGCCCAACACTTCTGTATGCTCCAGATCGATGTTAGTGATGACCGAAACCAGCGGATAGACCACATTGGTCGCGTCCAGCCGACCGCCTAAACCCACTTCAAGCACCGCAATATCGATCTTCTTTTGCGAAAAAAATAAAAATGCCGCCGCGGTCAGGACCTCAAAGACAGTTGGCTGTTCTTTGGACCCGCGGGCAGCCCGGCGGACCTTTTGTAAAGCTGAACTCAGGGCCTGTTTACTTATCTCCTGGCCGTTGACCTTGATGCGTTCAGTGTAATCATAGATATGAGGGGACGTATAAAGCCCCACCCTGTAGCCGGCTTGTTTGAGGATCGAAGCGATCATGGCCGCTGTTGAGCCCTTGCCGTTGGTCCCGGTAATGTGGATGGATTGGAAATCAACTTCCGGATGGCCAAGCCTGGACAGAATAGCACGGATCCGGTCCAAACCCAGGTTCATGCCGAATTTTTCCAGGGATGATAAATATTTCAGATAGTCCATCTTTTTCCCGGCCTCACCCCGTCCGCCTTCGGCGGACACACCTCTCCATCGGAGATGGAGAGGGGAATGAATTGCGACGTTAGTCGCAAGAAAGGGGTGAGGTTATAATAACTTCATCATCATCAAGCCGTAAACAAAACTAATTATACCCCAAAGCAAAGCCTGGGTCGGCGGGAACATCAGGATAAAGATCAGGATAAAGAAACCGAACGGCTCCATCCTGGCGATATACTGGGAATACTGGTACGGCAGGAACATGGCCAGGAGGCGCGAGCCGTCCAGCGGCGGGATCGGGATCAGATTGAATATCGCCAGGACAATGTTAATACGCACGCCAAAGATCAGCGCAGTTTGTATCGCATAAGTCAGATTATCAGTTGCCGCGGGCATCAGCTTAACGACCGTGGCCAGGACCCAGGCAACGAACAGATTGGTCAGGATGCCGGCCGCGCTGACCCAGATCATGCCCTTGCGGTAATCATTGAAGTTATATGGATTGATCGGCACAGGCTTGGCCCAGCCAAAGACAATCGGCGAACCGATCAGGACCAGCAGGATCGGCAGGATCGTGCCGAACGGATCAAGGTGCGGTATGGGGTTGAGCGTCAGCCTGCCGTACATTTCCGCGGTGTTATCCCCCATCATCTGCGCGACCTTGCCGTGAGCCAGCTCATGCAGGATGATCGAATAAAGCAATATCGCGGCGATCAAAATATAAAATAATAGACTCATCTTTTCCTCTTATTTGGGAGCCTGCGACTGAACGTCGCGGCTCCGGGAAACCGCGAATTCGCAGGTTTCCCGGCTACGCCCTTGGATGTGCCTTCTTGTACATCCTCTTCAACCGCTCCCGCGAGACCGACGTATAGATCTGCGTGGTCGCGATGTCAGCGTGCCCGAGCATTTCCTGGACCGACCGCAGGTCCGCCCCTTTTTCCAAAAGATGCGTGGCAAATGAATGCCGCAAGGTATGCGGCGAGGTCTTGCCTTTGACCCCTGATAGCTTAACATATTTTTTGATGACCAGCCAAATGCCCTGGCGGGTCAATCTTTTGCCATTCTTGTCCAGGAACAAGGCTTCCTTGTCCTTTTGCGGGTACTGCGGCCTGGCCTTGTCCAGATATTCCTGAATAGCCTTAAGCGTAACCTTATTCAGCGGCACGATGCGCTCTTTTGAGCCTTTGCCCAGGCATTTGACAAAGGACACGGAAAAGTTGATGTCGGCAACGTTGAGGCCCGCGGCTTCGGACACCCTCATGCCGGAAGCATAAAGCAGTTCCAGCAGGGCCGCGTCGCGCAGGGCCAGATAGTTCTTTTCCCTGGGCGCGGAGATCAGCTTGATCGTTTCGCTGATGCTCAGGGCTTTAGGCAGCCTCTTGGCTTTTTTAGGCAGTTTGATGTCAGATGTCGGATCAACCTTGATCCTGTCCTCTCTCAAGAGATAATGGAAAAATGATTTAAGACAAGCCAGCTTGCGCTCGGTCGAAGCAACGGAAAAGCCGGCCTCGTAGAGGTGCTCAAGATGATCTTTAATGGTCTGGCGGTCGACCTTGCCTGCGTCTTTGCCCTTGGCGAACTTCATGAAATTATCAAGGTCGCGCTGGTATGAGCGGACCGTGTTCTCGGAATAACCGCGTTCAATCTTGATGAACTCCAGAAAATCCTTAACTTGTTCTTTCATCCAGTTTGCCCTCGATATACAGTTGGGCGATATGGATACCGACCATGGTCTTATTATCCCGGACCTGGCCGCGCTCGAGCATATCAGCCGCTGCCTCAAGATCGATCAGCACAGGCTCAACGAACTCATCTTCGTCCAGGTTCTGCTTGACCTGCTCAAGGTCCAGGGCCAGACAGAATTGGATCAATTCATCCGAATAGCCGGGAGAAGCATAGCCTTCACAGATCTTTTTGACTTTTTTCGCCCTGTAACCGGTCTCCTCCTCCAACTCCCGCAGCGCCGCTGCTTCAGCTTTTTCACCTTTAAGCGGCACACCAGCCGGCACCTCCAGCAGAATTTCCTTGGTCGGCATCCTGTATTGCCGCACCAGGACCAGTTCCTGGTCCTTGGTCACGGCAACGACAGCAACCGCGCCTGGATGCTCGACTATCTCTCTCGTGGATTGTCTGCCGTTTGGTAATTCCACCGTGTCTTTTTTCAGGCCCAGCAGCGAGCCTTTATATAAACGTTCTGTCTTAATCGTTTTTTCCTTGAGTTCGGTCATTTGGCACACTCCGTTATGATATCCAGGACAATCTCCGCGCCCCTGACCATCTCACTAATGTCGGCGAATTCCTGTTTCGTATGTACGCGATGCATGCCCACGCCCATGTTCAGAGTCGGGATGCCAGCGGCATTGAGTATATTGGCGTCTGAGCCGCCACCAGTCGGGATCAATTGCGGTTTGAACCCCGCCCGTTTTACCGCGGCCAGCACCAGCTTGACCACTTTCTGCCGCTTATGGACCTCAAAAGAACCATAGATCTTGGTCGTCCTGATCTTTAGCTTTGCTTTGTATTTTGAACTGGTCCGGCTAAGGACCTTCTGCATCTGTTTGATCTGTGCCCAGAGCTTGGCTGGATCGTGACTGCGGGCCTCGCCCCTTATCTCGACCTTATCCGGCACGATATTGGTCGCTTTGCCGCCTTTGATCACACCGATATTGCTGGTCGTTTCTTTATCGATACGGCCGAACTTCATATTGGCGATGGCAACGGAAGCCACCTTGATCGCATTGATGCCCCGTTCCGGATGAATACCCGCGTGGGCAGCCCGGCCGGTGATAGTTGCCATGAGGTTGACCTGGGCCGGCGCCTTGTTAATTATCCGGTTAATCTCACCATGGTCCAGCGTGATGCCAAAATCCGCCGAAAGCAGTTTTTTAGGCAATGCCCTGGCCCCGACCAGGCCGATCTCCTCAGCCACAGTAAAGATCACCCGCAGTGATGGATGCGGTTTTTTTCTTTTCTTGAGCACGCGAAGGATCTCAAGGATCACAGCCACCCCGGTCTTGTCATCAGCACCCAGTACGGTCGCCCCATCTGAGAAGATCTTATTGCCCCGCTGAACAGGCTTGATGTTCTTGCCAGGAGTGACCGTGTCAACATGGGCATTGAGTATTATCCTGGGACGCCTGCCCGGCAGGTCAACGACCAGATTAGCCGCGTGGCCTTCTTTTGGTTTGCCGGCTTCGTAAGGTTTCAATCCCAGGGAACGAAGCTCTTTTTTAATAAAGGCCATGACCCTGCCCTCGTGATACGACAGGCTGTCGATCCTGACCAGTTTTTTAAAAGTGTTAATTAGTCTTATCTTATTTATCATCCTAGTACCCAGAACCTAGTACCTGCCTGCCGGCAGGCAGGCCCAGAACCCATATTATTTAAAATGCTCGAACCCGGCTTTGGTTAATTTGACCGTGCGGCCGTCGCTGGCCAGCAAGCAGACAGCCTTGCTTTGCGGCCGGATCTGCCCCACGACCGAAAGCTCTGTTCCTTTCAATAACCGGCTGAGCTTGCTGACGTTATTTGCCGGCGCGGTAAAGACCAGCTCATATTCTTCGCCGCCGTGCAGGGCCTGGTGCCGGCTGGCGCCCTTGGCCCTGGGGATCTCGTCTTCAAATATCAAGGCACCAGTTTTGCTTGAGCAGCATAGCTCCATAACAGACCTGGCCAGGCCGTCGCTGGAATCGATCATCGCGGTCGCCAGCTTGCTTTTGGCGATCTTTTGCGCCAGCTCAACTTTGGGGACCAATTGCGTTGAATGAGGAATGCGGTAATTATTGGCTGCCGGCCCGCCGAACTGGCCGGTCGCCAAGATCATATCGCCCGGCCTAGCGCCCGCTCTGGTCAGCAGATATCTCTTTAACGCTGTTCCCAGTAAAGTTATCGAAACGATCAGTTTGTCCGAGGCGATCGTATCTCCACCGGTAATTTCTAGTTTATATTTTTTGGCCAGCCGGCCCAGCCCATGATAGAGCGACTTGATATTGCGCACATTGGTATCGGCCGGCGCGCCGATCGTGACAAACGCGTGCGTGGGCTGGCCGCCCATCGAGGCAATATCAGAGATATTGATGAATAAGGCGTAGTAGCCGAGATCGTAAAAAGAAACATCCCGGAGACGAAAGTGCACGTCTTCAACCAATGTATCTGTAGTTACTAATATTAGTTCATTAGTTTTGCGTTTTGATCCTTGAGTTTTAAGTTGTAAAACAGCACAGTCATCCCCGATACCGATGACGGTATCTTTACGTTTAGCAGATGACTTTTTGAGCAGTTCGATCAGGCCGAACTCGCCGAGCTGGGAAAGCCTCATGAAGCTGATTATATCATGAATGGGCTTCTTGCGGAATTTAGGCAACAAGCTTACGATCGGCCGATTTGCGATGTGTTTCGGTCAAGCATTCAACCACAACGCGGCTGCAACATCATCTTCCCAAGGTCAAGCCATTATTGAGGAATAAAACATTGGTCTTTTTGTCACCAAGCGCCTCTAATGTTTTAAGATAATCAACGTCATAAAAATCTATTTTATCCCCCATTCCTGAAAAATATTCGGCGTACTTCTTGGCCAGCAGTGATTTTTTTAATGAGTCGATCGCAGCCTTGTGTTCGTCTGCCTCATGATAAACCAAGCTTAAAATGCGCCGGATGTCATTTGTTTCATTGCTAATGTTCGAGCGCATGCCCGGCACAATCACCCTGGCAACAGGGATGTTAATTTTGGGATGGATTTTATTAACAATAATAACATCAAATTTCTTGCGCTTCATAACATTCAACAAGCAGCGCAATTCTTTAAACCCGCCTTTCCTGCTAATACTCTTGAATTTAGACCGTGCGACGCTTGAACTCGCTCGATCGAACATCCCCTGATTGAACCGATTAATAAACCCGAAGTTCTTTCTCGGCAGGCATGAGATCAATTCATCCCAGCCGAACCAGACCGGGGTTCGCTCGATCTCTTCCAGTGCGGCAAAAGACTCGAAATATTCTGTAAGACAGCGCATAAGCGCCTTGTCCGGGTCAGGGTGACAGCCCTGGCCAGAACCTTTACCGGTAAGCAATCCTCTGCGCTTTTCGCATCTTCCTTGCAGGATAAATGTCGGCACTTTCAGATCGAACGAAATATCCTTCACCCTTAGTCTGATGCCGGCTTTGCCGGCCTGCTCGATCATGCTGCGGATCAACGGATCGCTAAAACTGCCCAAATCAACATCAGGCGCCTTCCGACGATCAACAAAGAAACGATAAATGTTCTCTCTTTCGATAACTTCGCAAAGCCCGGCCAGGATCGCTTCTTCGAACGTATTGCCGCTTGCCAGTCCAGTAGATGTAAAAATGTAATTGTGCCAGTTAATCGGATAATAAATATCGCGGCCGCTTATCAAAGAACGTCCCTTGATCCATTTCAGCCTGATCCCCGCTATTTCAGCCAATAAATTCCGGACATTGGCCAGGTCAAAAAAATTGCTTAAGAAGTAGGAACGTGGCACCACATCCGCCTTTGCCCGGGACATTTCAGAAAACGACTTGACTACGTAACCCGGAGCACGCTTGTAATTGAAATTGATGTGTGAATATCTTTCGCAGAATTCCATCAGGGCGCTGGCCCGCGCCTGTGCATCCGTAACACCTTTGCCGTAAGAGTCTAAACGATCGCTCTTGCACACATAACAGCGCACGCCCGATATGATCGTTTTTAGCGGTCTGATCTTAAAATAACGCAGATCCTTTAACCGGCTGATGTGCTCTGACGCGACTTCGGCCGTCAATTCCGGAGTGACCATTCTGTCACCGCTTTGCTCGAACAACTTAAATCCACTGGATCTCTCTGGCTTTTTTCTAGACAATCTGCTCTCCTACCCTCAATATAGCAAAAAAGAAGAACAAAATCGTCTTTGTTCTTCTTTTTCTGGAAAATATTTTTCTATCTGGCAGGTTTATAGCTTTTCGCGATTTTCTCTATCCCGCCGCCTATATTTACACTGCGCCGAAGCTTTTTAAGACCGTTCTTCGCATCAACCACTGCTTTCTCCGCTGCAGAAAGCCTTTTTTCAACTTGCTTCAATTGGACCAAGCTATTTTTCCTTTTTGTCATAAGATCACCACCTCCTCACACATTTAATTATACATCACGACAATTCAATAATCAAGAACGCCTCCCCAATGCTTCTGTCGACACTTTCATGGCGCAGAACTCGCCGCACATGGAACAGACATCAACCGTCCCTCGTCCGTCGTCCCTCGTCCCGATGCGTCGTTGATGTATCTCTTTTGCCCGCACAGGATCAATGGCTAAAGCGATCTGTTTGCCCCAGTTAAGTTCTTTGCGCGCCTTGGACATCTCAATATCCCAGTTCTTCGCTCCTGGAACTTTTTTAACGATATCAGCGCAATGGGCCGCGATGCGCGAAGCGATCACTCCGGCCTTGACATCCTCGGCCTCAGGCAGGCCAAGATGCTCGGTCGGCGTAACATAGCAGAGAAAATCCGCTCCAGCTGAAGCAGCCAGTGTGCCGCCGATAGCTGAAGTTATATGGTCGTAACCAGGCGCAACATCAGTGGGCAGAGGGCCCAACACATAGAACGGCGCGCCTTTACAGACCTCTTTCTGCATTTTTATCTGCGATTCGATCTGGTCATAAGGCACATGGCCCGGACCTTCGATAATGACCTGCACCCCAGCCTCCCAGGCCCGCTTGGTCAGGTCTCCCAGTACGACCAGTTCCTGGATCTGGGCCTGGTCGCCCGCGTCAACTATACTGCCCGGCCTCATGCCGTCACCCAGGGAAAGCGTGATGTCATATTTCCCGGCGATCTCAAGCAAGCGGTCGAACTGCGCGTAAAAAGGGTTCTCTTCTTTATTGTCCAGGATCCACTTCATGAGCAAAGCGCCGCCGCGGGACACGACTTCCATCAAACGCGGCTGTTTCTTCAAGCGGCCGATCGTTTCAAAGGTCACGCCGCAATGGATGGTCATGAAATCAACGCCGTCTTTAGCCTGTTCTTCGACCACGGAGAACATGCCGTCCGCGGTCATTTTCTTTTCGGCAACTGCCTGATAGATCGGGACCGTACCGAGAGTGACCGGACATTCAGCAATGATCCTGCGCCGGATGGCCATGATATCCCCACCGGTCGACAGGTCCATAACAGCATCGGTCCTGGCGTCGAGAGCGGCTTTTAGCTTGATCAGTTCATCAGCAACATGGGGAAAATCGACCGAAGTGCCGATATTGGCATTGACCTTGGTGCGCAGCTCCTGGCCTATGCCGACAGGTCTGCAATTCTTGTGCAAGGGATTGAGCGGAATGGCGATCGTACCCTGGGCTAGGCCAACGCGGATCTCCTCAGCCGAGCGGCCTTCGTCCCTGGCCACCCTGGCCATGGCTTCGGTAATATTGCCTTTAAGCGCTGCTTCTCTTTGGGTCATCAGAAATAGTGTCTAAACCCCAGGGTCAACAGCTCAGGAAAACCCATTTCAACTGAACCGGTCAGACTGCCAAAAAGACCTTTCTGCCACTCCCAGCCGTAACCGATGCTGGGCACAATATCGGTAGAAGTCTGGCCTGCTATCTTCCCGTTGAAGACCATCGCGCCGAACCTAAGATATGAACGGGACATTTCATCGTATGACATGTCCTTGGTCACGCTGAGGGTATAAAAATAGACCTCATCGAAATCCCCCAACCCGAGCGTGGCAATGACCCCGACCAGTTTCACCATGTTGGAGAACGCTGAAAAACCGAAGTCAGAGGACAATTTAGCTCCCCACCCATGGTCAGCCGGCTTGTAATATAATGTGAAGGCGTGAGGCAGGATCGTCAGAGCCTCATAACCTATACCAATCTCAGCCCTGGCTGCAGCAGCGAACGAAAGAACAAATGTCGAGACAAGCAACATGCTAATTAACTTTTTCATTATCCAAACCCCTTTCAGCGTCATTATTGCCATTATAACACAAATCTGATACTATTATCTGCCTATGGGACAGACGATAACTCAAAAAATACTCGCTAAACACGCGGGCTTGAAAAAAGTCGAGCCCGGCCAGCTGATCAATTGCAAAGTTGACGCTGTCCTGGGCAACGATATCACCACTCCTCCGGCGATCAAGGCTTTTGAGAAGATCGGCGTTAGGAAAGTTTTTGATAAGACGAAAATTTACCTAGTGCCGGATCATTTTACCCCGGCCAAGGATATTAAATCAGCCCAGCAGGTCAAGATGATGCGCGACTTCGCTAAAAAGTACGGCATTGTCAATTTCTTTGAGATCGGCTGTATGGGCATTGAGCACGCCCTGCTGCCCGAGATGGGCGCGATCAAGGCCGGCGACCTGGTCATCGGCGCAGATTCGCACACCTGCACCTACGGCGCTCTGGCTGCATTTTCGACCGGCGTCGGCTCAACCGACATGGCCGCGGCCATGGCCACGGGCGAGGTCTGGCTCAAGGTGCCTGAACAGCTGAAGTTCGTGTTCAAAGGGAAGCTGAAAAAATGGGTCGAGGCCAAAGATTTGATCCTTTACACCATCGGCCAGATCGGCGTTGACGGCGCCAGATACATGAGCATGGAGTTCACCGGCCCGGTGATCAAAGCCCTTTCCGTTGAGGGCCGCTTGACTATTGCCAACATGGCGATCGAGGCCGGCGGCAAGAACGGCATATTTGAGGCTGACGCCAAGACCCTGGCTTTTCTTAAGAAAGTCAAAGCCGGCAAAGGAACTGTTTATCATTCAGATCCTGACGCGGCATATAAGGCTGTCTACGAATGGGATGTGAGCAGGATCGAACCGCAGGTCTCTTTCCCTCACCTGCCCAGCAATACCAAGCCGGTCAGCAAATGCAGAAGCGTTAAGATCAATCAATCAGTGATCGGCTCCTGCACCAACGGCCGCATCGAGGACATGAGAGTGGCGGCTAAAGTGCTCAAAGGCAAAAGGATCCACAAAGATCTCAGGTGCATCATCCTGCCCGGGACTCAGGAGATCTCCATGCAAATGATCAAGGAAGGCCTGACCGAGACCTTTATCAAGGCTGGAGCGGTGGTTTCTACCCCGACCTGCGGGCCGTGTTTGGGCGGTCACATGGGCATTTTGGCTGAAGGCGAACGCTCGATCGCCACGACCAACCGGAATTTCGTGGGCAGAATGGGCCATCCTAAGTCGGAAGTTTACCTCTCGAACGTAGCCGTAGCTGCGGCTTCGGCCGTGGCCGGCCGCATCATCAGTCCGGAGGCGCTTTAATGAAAGGCAAAGCCTGGAAATTCGGTAATAACATTGATACTGACCTGATCATTCCGGCCAGGTATTTGAACACTTCTGACCCCAAAGAACTGGCTGAACATGCCATGGAAGATGCTGACCCGGCCTGGGCCAGCAAAAAACAGAAAGGCGACTTTATCGTGGCTGGCGATAATTTTGGCTGCGGCTCATCCAGAGAGCACGCCCCTATTGCCATCAAGGCGGCCGGCATCCAGGCGGTCATTGCCAAGTCCTTTGCCCGGATCTTCTACCGCAACGCGATCAATATCGGCCTGGCGATCCTGGAATGCGTTGAGGCAGCCAACGAAATAAGAGAGGGCGACGAGATACAGGTTGACCTGGCTAAAGGTGAGATCAAGAATTTGACCACGAAAATGATCTATTACGCCCAGCCGTTCCCGCCGTTCATGCAGAAGATAATCAAGGCCGGCGGCCTCATCGAGCAGATCAGGCGCTCATCTAGGTAGGGCCATCCCCAGGTTGATCAGCATAGTCCCGCGCTGGCCGTTCTCCGTAGTGACCACAAAATCACCGATCGGGTCCCGCTTTAAAGCATCGATATATGGCTGCCTGCGCTCCGAAGGCATCTTGAAGAAATCCGGCTGAAAGACCAGGTCGATGGTTTCCTTGTCCTTGTATTCCGAGTCAGCGATCCGGCTCAGCCTGACCAGGAGATCGAGGTAGGCCTTGACGCCATTGTTGTTCAGCACTAGCTCCTGAAAGACAGGCCAGCAGTGATTGCGAAAACGCTCGCCAACGTTCCTGACCAGGCTGTGGCGGTCCTCCGGGGAAAGACCGTATTTTATAGCGTCGGTCAGGCTGTCGTATGTGATCTGGCTCTCGATATAGCTGTAGTTGGTCGGCCCCAGCAGGGAACGCAGGCGCAGGTTAAAATATCTTGAAGTGGTTTCATAGCAGCCAAGCCTCATTTTGACCAGCGTGTCAAGGACCCGCAGTGAAACGTTGTTGCCGGATGGTTTGCCGATCGCATCAGCTAGTCCCAGGACCAGCAGCTGCGTCTTCTGGGCCTCAGAAAAACGCTCAAGATCTGTCGGCAGGAACTGGGCGGTCGCGTCCAGCATAATGCCATGGAACCTGATCAGTTCGGAAACTGACATGCGGTCAATGCCGCGGATCCCGGCCCTCATGAAATGTCCGGACAGCTGTCTGGCGCCGGCCTCCCCATGCATGATCCCGTCGTCTTCCAGATAGCCGATATCGTGGAAAGCCACAGCGACAGCCAGCTCTTGTTTCTGTTTGGCTGTCAAAGACAGATATTCCCGGCGGATACCAGCCAGTGTCCAGCAATAACGCCCTAAGTCGGTCGCTTCCCTGACATTGGGCTGGAGAGCGTCATAGATACGCGGAAAATCACCTTTGACCAGGGCGGAAAAAGCGTTATTGACCGCCCGGACATGCCTGACGCGGGCCGGAGCCACGCGGGCATGAAGCTGCGGTAAAGCGTATCTTTCGCAGGATTTGAGCAAAGTGAGCGTGTTCATGCCCTATCTTCGACGAAAACAGGGCAGGATTTCAGGGTCTCAGATATTAGCCGCGACAGTGTCCCCGACCTCGGTCGTGGACATGCCCATCTTGCCCGCCGACATCGACTTCATCTGGGTGCAGGCGTATTTGATGCCTTTTTCCACATCAGCCGCCGCTTTTGATTCACCTAGCTCATCCAACAGCATCTGCCGCGCGCCGATCGCCATTAATATCGGCCAGAAAGATCCTGTTATCGATTATTTTCAAGCCCGGGAGGCGCATCCCTTCGGTCATCACATCTTGATATATATTTCCTCGTTTTAGATCCATTAGATATGTCCGACGATCCAGCTGATCAATATAACGCCGAGCCGCCGTAAGCCAGGCAATACTATCTTCCCACTTCCATCGACCGCTTTGATAGCGCGGCATTATCCTCAAAGTATGCATTGCTTGCGCCCAGACCCAAAAAAGAGCGTAAGGCACCTCGGTCACCCCGGCGGGATGGCCATTGAATTCAGCCCCATCCATTACCTGTAAATTATTAAAGATCCCCAGCGGCCAGATCTGTGCCGTGCCGGGAAAGGAACGGAAAAAGCGAACAGCGCTGTCTATTTCCCTCTTCGCTTCAGCCATGGTCCCCTGCGGCCGGAACAGGATCCAATACAGATCCAGTTCATTGCGGGAGGAATGGAGCAGTTTTGCGATCTCTTCGAGCCGACCGGGAGCACTGCGGGCCCGTTCAATGTTCGGGTACTTCCCCAGCGCCAGGGTCTTTTCCGGTATAAAGCTTTCCAGACCTATAGAGAAACGCGCCCGATTGAACCTTAAAAAATCATGCCAGGGGCCCTCATTCCCGGAAATGCTGCAATGCAAATTATCCTCTCTCGCATGCATGGAATAACTCCCCGGGCCAATATCAATCTGGTTGATGCCTTCGATAATTCCGGCGGCTTCTGAAGGGCGGGCGGTAAAATCCGGCCCGTCCAGAAAGATCTGGGCCGCACCTCTTCTTACGACATGCTACAATTCATCTAAAACATATTCCAGGGGACGATAGTTGACCAGATGGTCCTCCGCACAAAAGATGCATCTTCCAAAGCAGCCGATCTGAACATAGACGCGCGCTGTGCTGGCATGGTTCTCAAGAGAATAAGGCCGTTCAAACGATACCTCGATCCATTTTTCTCCCCGCGGAGCCTGCAGGATGGCGGTATCTTCGATATTCCCGCAATAAACATCTTCATGCTCGATCGCCCTGCCGTCAAAGCCGGATCCCGCCAAGACCATCATAGGTATTTCCCCTAAACCTTTGACAATAAAATCGGGGCGGTAAGCCCGGGCAAAATGACCGGGATTGAGGGTCGCTCCGCGCCCGCCGATCCCTATCTTTATTCCCTGCCTTTGCATAGCTTGGATCAAAAAGGCGTGTTCCTGCAAAGAATCAACGCAGGGATGATCCGGCAGGGAAAGAGGCGTGTTGCAATGCAGACGGTAAGAGGTAAAACCGACAAAATGGGGAGAAAAATCCCGTACCAAGCTGGAAAGAGATCGGGCTGATGGTTCGGCCGCCAATCTTACTTGGTGCCCCTTTTTTGCTAAAATATGGTACATGCCCAAAAGATGTGCCGGCTCAGGTACATAGCGGCGCGCGCCCTGCCCGGAATTCCTTATGGTGGTTTCAACTAAGAGGGCCCTCATACACATTAATATCAAAGGAAAACGGGGGAAATTCCACTTTTCGGAAAAAATATTGGGGATCTAAATAGCGCCGACCACAGTATCCCCGACCTCGGTCGTGGACATTCCCATCTTGCCCGCCGACATCGACTTCATCTGGGTGCAGGCGTATTTGATGCCTTTTTCCACATCAGCCGCCGCTTT